>NZ_JBNHGA010000005.1:0-720494 GCF_059090765.1 Arthrobacter sp. Cza30
GGGGGGGTCTCGCTGTTTTGTTTTACTTTTGGTGGCGCTCAACCCCTGGGTGTGCCCCAATAACACCCCCGGTATCCGCCGGGGCCCCGCCCGGGGGGGGCCCCCACGCTGCAGGGTACTGGAACGATTCAGGGACCAGGAAGGACTCGCAGTGAGGATAACTGTCGTCGGAGCCGGCGCGTGGGGATTGCCGGCAGCGGCCGAATTGGCCGCCCGGGGCCATCAGGTCACCCTGATCGACCGCTTCGGCGTATCCAACCCGCTGTCATCCTCGTACGGACCGACCCGCATGTGGCGTATTGCCGACCCGGACCCCGGCCGGGTCCGGCTGTCCAGGCTGGGGCTGGAGGCCATGAAGCGGCTCTCGAGCAGGGCCGGGACACCCGTTTTCCTCCGGAAGGGCCTGCTGTGGCGAGACACGATGTCGCTGCCGCGCCTGCGGTCGACCCTTCTCGCCGAAGAGGTGCCCTTCGAGGAGGTCGACGCGAACGACGTTGGAGAGTTCCTGCCCGGCTTGAGGCCGGACGGCCGGGACGCCGTCTGGCAGCGGGACGCCGGCGTGGTCCTGGCCGACGTGAGCCTGCAGGCGCAGTTTCGGCTGTTTTCCGCGGCCGGCGGCATTTTCCTGCACGGGGTTACGGTCTCGGAGGTTTCGGCAGCTTCGGGAACCGTCAGCGCTTCCCTCTCCGATGGCAGGCGCGTCGATGCGGACGTGTTGGTGATTGCGGCCGGTCCGGGGAGCGGCGCCTTGCTCGCACAGCTTGGGTTGCCCGCGCCGCTTCGGCCGTACCTGGAGCAGGTGGTCCACTTCGGCGACGCGCGACGGCGGGGCGCCACCGACGACTATCCCTGCTTCTTCGACGGCCCCACGGATGAAGCGCCCGGCATCTACGCCATGAGCAGCCCCGGCATAGGCTACAAGGTCGGCCTCGACAGTCCGCTGCGACACTACACCGAGGGGGACGCCGACAGGTCCCCGGAGGAGATGCGCACCGGCATCATCCGCGAACGGGTGCGCCGCGACTTGTTGTCGCTGCACCCTGATGTGCTCGACGCACAGGTCTGCGTGTGGACCGACACCCCCGACGGCAGGTTCGTCGTCGATTCGCCGATCCCCGGCGTCGTCGTTGCCTGTGGGGATGCCGGCGAGGGCTTCAAGTACTCCGCGCTGATGGGCATCATTGTCGCCGACCTGGCCGAGGACAAGCAGCCCGAGGCTGACATCAGCGCCTTTCGGCTGAGCCGCTTCGAGGGCGCGGACAGCGCCGACTGGGGTGTTCCGACCGCGCTGGGCCGCTGACCGGGCGGTCGGAACACCGCGGCACACTCGGTCGATCAGGTCATGCCTCGACCGGCAAGCCTGCTGCTAACCGCGCAGCCGCTCCCCTTTCGGATCGTAGAACGGGCGACGTGAGACCGTGGCCGCGACGAGCCGGCCCCTGCATTCGACCGTGAAACTCCCGGAGAGGTCCGCGTCCGCGGCGACCGAGGCGAGCCCGACGGCGCGTCCCAGCGTGTAGCCGTAGCTGCCGCCGGTCATGCGGCCCACCGGCACGCCGTCGCAGAACATGGTCTCGTCGTGCACGAACAATGGCTCCGGGTCCTCCAGCGCCACGTACACGGTCCGGTACGCGGGCGCCGCCGGGTCCAGCTTCGCCACCGCGTCCCGGCCCACGAAGCCGCCCGGCTTGTCCAGCGCCACGGTGAAGCCGAGTCCCGCCGAGTACGGGTCGTCGGCGGGCCCGATGTCATGCCCGAGATGGCGGAAACCCTTCTCGCTGCGCAACGAGTCGAGGGCGTGGTAGCCGGCCAGCCGTACGCCGAGGTCCTGGCCGGCCTCCCACAACGCGTCGAACACGTTGAGGGCCGTGTCCGCGCCCGGGTACAGCTCGTAGCCGAGTTCGCCGACAAAGCTCACCCGCAGGGCGTAGGCGAAACCGTCCGCAACCTCTACCGTCCGTCCCTCGGTGTAGGCCTGGGCCTCGTCCGACCAGTCCGCGGGCGAAACCCGACGGAGCAGTTCCCGGCTCTTCGGTCCCATAACGCCGATCGTCGCCAGGCCGGCCGTCGCATCGAAGACCGCGGCCGCCTTGCCCTGCGCCAGCCGCCGCAGGTACCCCAGCGTCTTGTCCTGGCTGAAGGCGGGCGTCACCACGAGGAACCGGTCTTCCGCCAGCCTGGTGACGGTGCCGTCCAGCTCGATCCCCCCGGCCTCGTTGAGCATCAAGGTATAGACGGCCTTGCCGACGCGGACGTCGACGTCCGCCGTGCAGGCCTGCTGACAGACCGCCAGCGCGTCCGGACCTGCCACTTCGATCTTCGCGAAGGAGCTCAGGTCGAACAGCACCACCCCTTCCCGTGCGCCACGGTGCTCCTCGCCGACACGGTCGAACCAGTTCTGCCGGCCGTAGCTGTACTCATACTGCGGCGCGGTCCCGGGGTCGCCGTACCAGTTGGCCCGCTCCCAGCCGTTGAGCTCCCCGAAGCAGGCGCCGAGTTCGGCGAGCCGGACGTGCAGCGGCGAGCGCCGCACGTTCCGGGCCGTGGCCGGCTGCAGCTGCGGCCAGTGCATGGCGTAGAGGCGTCCCAGCCCCTCCCGGGTCCGGGCATGGAGGTAGCGCCGGTTGCTCTGGTGCCGCGAGAACCGCTGCACGTCCACCGCGGCCGCATCGAAGCCGGGCGATCCGGAGATCACCCACTCGGCCAGTTCCCGGCCGGCGCCGGGGGCGAAAATGATGCCCTGGGAGTTGAAGCCGGCCGCGACAAAGAGGTTGCGCACCTCGGACGTCTCCCCGAGGACGAAGTTGGAATCGGGGGTGAAGCTTTCCGGGGCGTTGAGGAACCGGTCGTACCGGCTCCGCGCCAGTGCCGGCACCGCCGCCTCGGCCTTGCCGCGGATGGTCGCGAAATGTTCCCAGTCGGGCTCAAACTCCGCGAAACCGCCCCTGCCGATCCCGCTCACCGGCCGCGGCAACCCGTCCGGCTCGAAGGCGCCGACCAGCAGCCGACCCGACTCGTGCCGGATGTAGTAGCTGTTATCCAGGTCCCGGAAGACCGGCAGCTCGGGCACGGCGCCGTCGATCTCCTCGGTCCGCACGTGCACGTGCTCGGCAGCATACAGCGGCACGTGCGCCCCGGCGGTCGCGGCGAGGTCGCGCGTCCACAGCCCGCAGGCGAGGATCACCCGTTCGGCCTCTATGGTCCCCTGATCTGTGATTACGCCCGTCACCCCGCCCCGGCTTTGGCGGAGGCCGGTGACGGACACGTTTTCGCGCAGGCCGGCGCCGAGCCCGTGGGCGAGCTTGGCGAAGGACAGCGCCGCGTAGCCGGGGTTGATGTGCCCGTCGTCCGGCAGATAGAGCGCGCCGAGCACGCCGTCGGTCCGGGCCAGCGGCCACAGCCGGCCCAGCCCGGCCGCATCCAGGATCTCCGCCTCGGTGCCGTTGTGGCGGGCCACGTCGCAGGCGTAGTGCATCTCATCCACCCGGCCGGCGGTCCGCGCCACCATCACCGAGCCGGATGGCTGGAACGAGACGTCGAGCCCGGAGCGTTCTTCGAGCGTGCCGTAGGTCTTGAGGCCGTATCTGGCCAGCTTGGTCATCGCCGTCGTCGTCCTCCCGCCGGTCACCAGGCCTGCCGCGTGCCACGTGGTGCCGCTGCCCAGGACGTTGGCATCAAGCAGAAGGACGTCCGCCTCCCCCGAGGCCGTCAGGTGATACGCGATGCTGGCCCCGATGATTCCCCCGCCCACGACGACGGTGCGCGCCCGGGCGGGCAGCGGCCCGCGGGCCTCTTCGGTGAAGGCGGACGCGCTGATGGTGCGGTCTACGAGCCGGTCCATGGGTTTCCTCGCTTCTGTTGGCGGCAGGTCACGGGCCCGCCGCACGGTCGTCCGGGCCGCGGTGGATGGGGCTCCCGGCCCGCTGTCCTTCGCGTTAATAATGAATTATTGTGAACGGTATCACAGCACATCGAAGGGAAAACATGAGCCCCGTCGCCGCCCCGAGCCCCGCACTGCCCCTCGAGGATCAGCCGCGGCGCAAGCGCATCCTCGAGGCGGCGGAACGCCTGCTGGCGGTCCGCGGATTTGACGGAATCCGCCTGCGGGACATCTCCACGGAAGCCGGGATCTCCATCGGAATGATCCAGCACTACTTCCCCAGCCGGGACGCCGTGGTCCGCGACATGCTGGTCGCCGCGTGTGAGCGCAGGGCGACGGAGTGGCAGCTGCCCGCACTGCGGCAGGAGGACCCGGCCGCGAAGGTCCGGGCGCTCCTCGCCGGCGCGGTCACGGATCCGGAGCACTGCACCGTCTGGCTGGAATCCTGCGCGGCCGCCAGCAGGCACGGGGAGGTGCAACCCGTTGTGCTGCACACCAACACCCTGTGGCGGAAGGCGCTGGCCGAAGCAATTGCCGAAGGCACGGACGCTGGCCGCTTCACCCCCGCGATCCCGGTGGAACAGATCGTGGACACCCTGGTCGCACTCATCGACGGCCTGATCATGGCCGTGGCCACTAAGGACCCCAAAATCACGCCGGACTACACCGAGTCCCTGCTGCTGGCGGCGGCGCGCCTTCAGCTCGGCGCTGACCTCGGCGAGTGAGCGCCCCAGGGACGCCGACAGGTTTTCCGGAGCCGGTCCGAGACGCGGCTCACAAAAAGATCGGTGAAACGCTTGTTTCGGCTGAACACCCGGGCTAAAGTCTACTAAACACAGTGATAAGTGAGATAAATCACTGCGTTAGGGAAGACTAAAGGAGGTGTTCGATGAGCGGCAAAGCGGATAACGAGCAGCCGATCGGCCAGCGCATTCGTGCGGCCCGGGAACTGCGGAGCATCTCGCTGCGCAGCCTGGCTCAGCTGACCGGCGTCAGCTCGGGTTTCCTGAGCCAGCTGGAAAACGCGCACTCGAACGCCAGCGTCGCCACGCTCAAGAAAATCGCGGAAGCCCTCGGAACGACGACGGCGGAGCTGATCGACGGCACCAGGCCCGAGGGCCGGGTACTGCGCAAGGCCGACCGGCCTGTTTTCCATGCCGGCGACGGCCTCAACAAATACCTGCTCACCGGCTCCCCGCAGCGGAATCTGGAGGTCTACACCGGCGAGCTTGACGTGCACGGCGGGACCGGCGAGGAGCTGTACGCCCACGGAAATGCGCAGGAGGTCCTCGTCTGCCTGAAGGGGCGGGTGGAGGTCCGCCTCTCCGGCGAGTCCCATGTCCTGGAAGGCGGGGACAGCGTCGAGTACCTCTCGTCCACGCCGCACGGCCTTCGGAACCTGGCCCACGGTGCGTCCGAGGTCATGTGGATCATCAGCCCTCCAACCATCTGAGGCAGCCGGTCCGGACGATTCGACAGCCGGCGCTTCCGCACTCAGCGTTCCACACGAAAGAGGAGAAATAATGTCAGCAGTTACCACATCCCGCCGCCGGCGGGCCGTGCCGGTCGGAATGGCGGCAGCAGTTGCCCTGCTCGTGTCGGCCTGCGGCGGCGGGGGCAGTGCCGCCTCCGCCGACATCGACCTGGGCACCGGTCCCGCGGAGGCCGGCACGGTCAAGCCCGGCGCCTTGGACGGCCTGAACATGACCTTTGCCTCGTACGGCGGGCTGTACCAGGACGGACAGATGGCGGCGGCAGTGACGCCGTTCGCCGAGGAGTCCGGGGCGAACATCTTGTCCGATGGCCCCATGGAGTACGCAAAAATCCAGGCACAGGTGGAGTCGAACAACGTGACGTGGGACGTCGTCGACACCGATTCGAACTGGGCGGCCGGACAGTGCGGGAAGCTCCTGCAGAAGCTGGACTTCTCGATCATCGACAAGTCCAACGTCCCGGAGGGCCTGACCAGCGACTGCTACGTGCCGGCCATGCAGTACGCCACGGTCATGGTGTACAACACCGAGAAGTTCAGCAACGCACCGCAAAGCTGGGCCGATTTCTTCGACACCGAGAAGTTCCCCGGCAAGCGGGCCGTCCAGGGCGCCGACGTCGGAGGCGGCCTCCTGGAGGGCGCCCTGATCGCCGACGGCGTGGCCGAGGAAGACCTGTACCCGCTCGACGTCGAGCGGGCGCTGAAGAAGGTGGACACCATCAAGGACAGCCTCGTGTATTGGACCACGGGCGCCCAGTCGCAGCAGATGCTTGAGGCCGAGGAAGTGGACATGGCCCTGGTCTGGTCCGGCCGCGCCTACGGAGCCGTGGAAAACGGCGCCCCGTTCGAGCCGGTCTGGGAGACCGGCGTCGTGGTCATGGATGTCCTGGCCGTTCCCACGAACGCGAAGAACCCGAAGGCCTCGATGGCCCTGATCAACTACGCGCTCGGCAAGGAACAGCAGGAGAAGCTCACGGAGGAAACGTCGTATTCCCCGGTCCACGTGGACGCCAAGCCGGCGGTGAATGAAAACGGCAAGAAGTTCCTGATCACCGAGCCGGAGATCGCCGACAAGGTCCTGGTCTCCGACTTCGCATGGTGGGGCGAGAACTACGCCTCGACCCTGGAACGCTGGACGGCCTGGGTCTCCTAATGAGCAATGCAGTCAAAGACCCCGTCCGGCCGGCAGACCCGGCCGGCCGGACGGGGAACGGCGAGGCCGGCGCGGCCCCGGCGGCCGGAAGGCGCCCGCGGCTAAGTCCGCTGTTATTGTTGCTCCCGGCGCTGGCGCTGATGGCCGGCGTGTTCGCCTATCCGCTGGCCGAGGCCATGTGGCGCAGCGTGGCGGACCCCGTGCCCGGCACGCAGAACTACGAGTGGTTTGCCGCCAACGCCGGCAACTGGGCCGTGCTCGGCCGGACCCTGTGGGTCGCGCTGCTGTCCGCGGCCATCTGCCTGGTGCTGGCTTACCCGTATGCGTACTTCATGGTGATTTCGGGCCCGAAAGTGCGCGCCGCGCTGGTGGTCATTGTCCTCATACCGTTCTGGACGTCGCTGATGATCCGCAGCTTCGCGTGGATCATCCTGCTGCAGGACAACGGCCTGATCAACGGCATGCTCGGGTTCCTGGGGCTGGGGCCGTTCGAGCTGATCCGCAACACCACCGGCGTCCTGATCGGCATGGTCCAGGTGCTGCTGCCGTTCATGGTGCTGCCGCTGTATGCGTCGATGCGGAACGTGGACCTGCGGCTGCTGCAGGCCTCCAGCAGCCTGGGCGCCGCTCCCTTCGTCTCCTTCACCCGGATCTTCATACCGCTGGCCATGCCCGGTGTGGTGTCCGGCTCCCTGCTGGTCTTCATCCAGGCGCTCGGCTTCTACATCACCCCGGCGCTGCTCGGCTCGCCGTCCGAGATGCTGATCTCGCAATACATCTACGTGCAGGTCAACGGCCAGCTCCAGTGGGGTCGCGGCAGCGTACTGGGCGTCATCCTGCTTCTTGCCACGCTGCTGCTGCTGGGCCTGTTGGCGCTGCTGCTGCGCAAGAGCAAACGTGCCGCCGGCGATGAAGGAGGACTGCTGTGAAACATTCCGTGCTGACCCGGTCACTGCTGCTGGTCTACGCGGGCCTGGTGGCCGCCATCTTGATCGCGCCGACCTCGATCGTCATCCCGCTCAGTTTTACGGACAAGGCCTCGCTGAGTTTCCCGCCGTCGGGCTGGTCGCTGCGCTGGTACGAGAATTTCTTCACCGACCGGGCGTGGATGTCCGCCCTCGGCAATTCAATACTGATCGCCGTCATCGTTGCCGTCGCGGCGACCGTCATCGGCACCGCGGCGTCGATGGGCCTGCAAAAGTTTGTCCGGCGCCGGGCTGCCAAGACGCTGCAGGCGCTGCTGCTGGCCCCGATCGTGGTGCCGGCGATCATCCTCGCCATCGGCGTCTACGCGATCTTCCTGCGGCTGCAGATGCTGGGCACCCTGACCGGCTTCGTGCTCGCCCACACGGTCCTGGCCGTGCCGTTCGTGGTGGTATCCGTCACGGCGGCCCTCAGCGGTTTCGATCAGCGGCTGGCGACGGCGGCCGCCAGCCTGGGCGCGAACCGGTGGTCCACGTTCCTGAGGGTCATCCTGCCGTCCATCCTGCCCGGCGTCGTTTCGGGCGCGCTCTTCGCCTTCGTGACCTCGTTCGACGAGGTCGTGCTGTCCATCTTCATTAAAAGTCCGTACTTGGAAACGCTGCCCGTCAAGATGTATTCGTCCGTCACCAGGGACACGGACCCGACCATCGCGGCCGCAGCAACCTTGATCATGCTCTTGACGACAATCATCATTGCCGTCGGGCTGCTCAGTATGCGTAGGAGGAAACGTGTCCAGTAAGCTCACCGGGGCCGGCACCCGGATCGACATCCAGAATGTCACCAAGCGCTATGCCAAATCCACCGCCGTCGACGACGTCTCGCTGACCATCGAGCCGGGTGAATTCATCACGCTGCTGGGCCCGTCCGGCAGCGGCAAGACGACCACACTGAACCTCGTGGCCGGCTTCACGGACCTGACCAGCGGCTCGATCGAAATCGACGGCCAGCGCGTGGACAACGTGCCGGCGCACAAGCGCGGGCTCGGCGTCGTTTTCCAGCACTACGCCCTGTTCCCGCACATGAGCGTCGCCGAGAACATCGCGTTTCCGCTGCAGCAGCGCAAGACCCCCAAGTCCGAACAGCAAACGCTGATCGCGGAGGCCTTGAAAACCGTCGGCCTGTCCGGCTATGAGGACCGCTACCCGCGCGAACTCTCCGGCGGCCAACAGCAGCGCGTCGCCTTCGCCCGCGCCATGGTCTTCAACCCCCGGGCGCTGCTCATGGACGAGCCGCTGGGCGCGCTGGACAAGAACCTGCGCGAGAAGCTGCAACTGGAGATCAAGCGGATCCACCAGGAGGTCGGCCGCACCTTCGTCTTCGTCACCCATGACCAGGAAGAAGCCCTGATCCTCAGCGACCGCATCGCCATCTTCAACAACGGCAGGATCGAGCAGGTCGGTACGAGCGCCGAGCTCTACGAGCGCCCCTCCAGCCTGTTCGTGGCCAAGTTCATGGGCGAGTCCACCATCTTCCGTTCCGACGTCGATACGACCGGCCCGGAGTGGTCCATGGACTTCCACGGGGCCAGGCTCCGCGGCCCCGCCGGCCGGAACGTCTCCGGCAAGGGCGCCCTGGTCCTGCGGCCCGAACAGCTGCGCGTCGCCCCGAAGGCAGAGGAAGCCCCCGGCGGCGCCGTCACCGTCCCGGTCAAGGTGGTCCAGAACATCTATCTGGGCTCCGGCCACAAGTACGAACTGCAGCTGCCCGACGGCTCAACCGGCATCGTCCGCACCCCGCTGTCCGAAAGCAACGGCCTGCGGCCCGGGGACGACGCCGTCGTCTACTGGTCCGCCCGGGACGGCGTGTTGCTCGAAGACTCCGACCTCGTCTCCACGACCTAGGAAACCCCACCATGAGCAAAAAACTGATTAACGAGACGGCCTCGACGGTCAACGGCAACGTCTCCTTCTGGTTTGCCGAGGACGGGCTGCCCGCGCCCCGGCCGGCCCTCGCCGGCGACAGGACGGCCGATGTCGCCATCGTCGGCGCCGGCTATACCGGGCTGTGGACGGCTTACTACCTCAAGAAGGCCCGGCCGGAGCTGGATATCGTCGTGCTCGAGAGCCGCTTCGCCGGCTTCGGTGCCTCGGGCCGCAACGGCGGCTGGTTGACCAACAGCATCACCGGCGGCCGCGGCCAGTACGTCAAGGCGCACGGCCGTGCGCTGGTGGGCCGGTTCCAGACGCTGCTGAACGAGACGGTGGACGAGGTCATCGCGGTCGCCGGCGCGGAGGGCATCGACGCAGGTGTCCGCAAGGGCGGCGAGCTGAATGTGGCCCGGAACCAGGCCCAGCTGGAACGGCTCAAGGCCCTGGCCGCAGCCGAGGCCGAGTGGCCCGAGGCCGGCGTCCGCCTGCTGAGCGCGGCGGAAAGCAACGAGCGGGTCCGGATTGCCGGCACGCTCGGTGCCGTCCACCAGCCGCACTGCGCCCGGATCCATCCCTCCAAGCTGGTGCGCGGCCTGGCGGAGAGGGTGGAAGCCTTGGGCGTGCGCATCTACGAGGACACCACCGTCACCGAGATCAGCCCCCGGTTGGCGCGGACGGAGAAGGGTGACGTCCGGGCCGAGTACATTCTGCGGGCGACGGAGGGCTTCACCGCGAACCTGAAGGGCTCGCACCGCGAATGGCTGCCGATGAATTCGTCGATGATCGCCACCGAGCCCCTCGGCGACGACGTCTGGGCGGCGATCGGATGGAATGAGTTCGACACCGTGGGCGACATGGCGCACGCCTACATGTACGCCCAGCGCACGGCCGATAACCGGATTGCGCTCGGCGGGCGCGGCGTGCCCTACCGGTTTGGCTCCAAGACGGACACGGACGGGGCCACCCAGCCCGAGACCATCCAGAACCTGGCCGCGATCCTGCACGACATGTTCCCGGCCACCCGCGGTGCACGGATCGACCATGCCTGGGCCGGCGTGCTGGGCGTCCCGCGCGACTGGAAGGCCACCGTCGGGCTGGACCGGGAGACCGGCATCGGCTGGGCCGGCGGGTATGTCGGCACCGGCGTGACCGCGACAAACCTGGCCGGCCGCACGCTGCGCGATCTGGTGCTGGACACGGAGAGCGAACTGACCACCATGCCGTGGGTGAACCGCCGGGTGCGCACCTGGGAAGTGGAACCCCTGCGCTGGATTGCCGTCCAGGCCATGTACGCGGCGTACTACGCCGCGGACAAGTCGGAAAACTCCGGCCGCACCTCAACCTCCCCGATCGCCAAGGCCGCAGACCTCATCTCCGGCCGCGCCTGAAGTACTCCGCGCCGGTCGGGCGGCGCGAGCATGCCCCGCCCGACCAGCGCGCTCGCCTGATGAAAGGATCAACCATGTCCATTGACACCATTCACCTGCCAGCGGCACCCCACGTCGCGCTGGGAACACCCGAGCCCAAGCCCACGGCGGTCACCAAGGGCCAGCACGAGGCATCGCGGGAGCTCTGGAGCGCGGACAGCCTCAACGTGGGTATCTGGGAGTGCTCCCCCGGTTTGTTCACCGCGGTGCGGGACGGCTACCACGAGGTCTGCCAGATCCTGGCCGGGCGGGTAACCATCACCGCCGAGGGGCAGAATCCGGTGGAAGCGGCCGCCGGCGACACCGTCGTCATGCCCGCCGGTTGGAAGGGCACGTGGGAAGTCCACGACACCGTCCGCAAGACCTACATCACCTTGGACGGGGTCGGCGGCCAGTAGCCGGTCAGCCGCCGAGCCCGCCCTTGGGCAGGGTGAGGTCGTCGTTCTTGGCCAGTTCCTCGACGTTGACGTCCTTGAACGTGATCACGCGGACGGATTTCACGAACCGGGCGGAACGGTAGACGTCCCACACCCATGCGTCCTGCAGGGTCAGGTCGAAGTAGATCTCGCCGTCGGCAGAGCGCGCCTGCAGGTCCACGTGGTTGGCCAGGTAGAAGCGGCGCTCGGTCTCCACGACGTAGCTGAACAGGCCGGCGACATCGCGGTACTCCCGGTAGAGCTGCAGCTCCATGTCGGTCTCGTAGTTCTCAAGGTCTTCGGCGCTCATGTATCCATCCTGCCCCAGATTGCCCCGCGGCGTTTACTCCGCGAGTTCGACGGCGGGCATCAGCGGTTCCTCGGGGGTCAGCCGCCAGCTTCGGCGGTGCAGCTCCGAGGGACCGATGCCCTGCAGGGCGGCGCGGTGCGCGGCGGTGGCGTAGCCCTTGTTGATGTCCCAGGCGTAGTCCGGATAGTCCGCGGCGTAGCCGGTCATCATCGCGTCGCGCTCCACCTTCGCCAGCACGCTGGCCGCGGCCACGCTGAGGCACTGCAGGTCCGCCTTGATCCTGGTCCGGACCGGCGCGTCGCAGCCGGGCTGCGCGACGTCGTCGAAGAGCGACGGCTCCCCCGCCGACAGCCAGTCGTGGTTGCCGTCGAGGATCACGATGTCCGGGCGCGCGGTGGCCAGCACCTGGCCCCAGGCCCGCGCGCCGGCCAGCCGCAGGGCCGCCATCAGGCCCAGCGCATCGATTTCGGCCGCGCTGGCATGCCCCACACCATAGGCCGTCGCCCACTTGTGGATCTTGGGCACCAGGGCCACCCGGTCCGCCGGGCTGAGCAGTTTGCTGTCGCGGACGCCGCGAATTTGCTTGGCCGAGGTCGCGTCGATGGCCACCATCCCTACGCTGACCGGTCCGGCGAGGGCCCCGCGGCCCACTTCGTCCGCGCCGGCTACCAGCCGGTGTCCCGCCTCCGCGAAGGACCGCTCGAAGCGTAGCGTGGGGTTCCTGCCGGTCACGGTGTCCCGTCCTGCCGGGCCAGGGCCGGCTTCCCGCTGCCGGAGGCTTCGGACGGTTCCGGGACGCCGTCGAAGACCTCGGGGTAATTGCCCAGGAAGCCCAGCCGGTCCAGCGGCCAGGCGATGACGCTGGCCTTGCCCTCGACGGACTCGAGGTCCACGAAGCCCCTCGACGCCTCGTCCTGGTGTTCGCGCGAGTCCGCGGAATGGTTCCGGTTATCGCCCATGACCCAGATTTTACCCTCGGGCACCGTCACGTCGAAGGGAATCCGGGTGTTGTCCGAGCCCGGCGCCAGGTAGGGATCCTCGTCCAGCGGCTCCCCATTGACCGAGATGCGGCCATCGGCGTCGCAACAGACCACCTGGTCGCCGCCGAGGCCAATGACGCGCTTGACCAGGTGCTGCTGGGACGCATCCGGCATCAGCCCGACGAAGGTGAGGATCTGCTGGAACCAGTTGCCTTCATCCACCCCGTTCGGCGGCAGCCAGCTGAGCTCGTCCTGGAAAACCACCACGTCGCCGCGGCTGAGCTCAAACGGCTGCGGGACCAGCAGGTTCACGAAGATCCGGTCGTCGACCTCCAGCGTGTCCTCCATGGAGGTGGACGGAATGAAAAAGGCGCGGAAGAGGAAGGTCTTGATCAGGAAAGAAAGGACGACGGCGACCGCGACGATCGTGGCGATTTCCTTTAGCCACGACAACAGGGAGTTCCGCCCGGCGCTCTTGCCGTCGCTCTGGCGTTCGCGCTGGCGTTCGCGCTTCCGCGGCCCGGAGGCATCCGGCTGGTACCCGCCAGTGTCCTTCGGGTCCTGGTCCATACTCACTATCCTCGATTCTCCGCTGGCTGGGCATCCAACTGTATCCGGTCCAGCCCGGACACCCGGTCGAGCGGCCAGATGATGCTCAGCGGGCGGCCAATGACGCGCTCGACGGGGACCATGCCGCCGCCCGGCGCGCCGAGGAGGGCCCGCGAATCGGCCGAGGCCGACCGGTGGTCCCCCATCAGCCACAATCTATCCTTGGGCACCTGGACCGAGAACTCCACCTCGCTGGGCGCGTCGCCGGGAAAGAGGTAATCCTCCTCGATCGGCTCGCCGTTGACCAGCAGCCGCCCGTCCGGGCCGCAGCACTCGACCGAGTCGCCCGGCAGGCCGATCACGCGCTTCACGTAGATGGTGTCGCTGCCGGCGATGCCCAGCCACTGGCCGGCCTGCTGCGCGGCGTCCACGAACGGGGACTGGCCGCTGTTGAAGGGCGCGAACGAGCCCCGCCCGTCGAAGACCACCAGGTCGCCCCGCCGGATCCCGCCGAAGTGGTAGTCGGTGCGGGACACCAGGACACGGTCGCCGGTCTCCAGCAGCGGCTCCATCGAGCCGGACGGGATGTAGTAGACGTCCAGCAGCGTCGCGCGCACGACGGCGCTGAGCACCACGGCGCAGGCGACGACGGCCAACACAAAACGCCAG
Source organism: Arthrobacter sp. Cza30 (assembly GCF_059090765.1). Lineage (NCBI taxonomy): Bacteria > Bacillati > Actinomycetota > Actinomycetes > Micrococcales > Micrococcaceae > Arthrobacter > Arthrobacter sp. Cza30. The sequence continues at coordinate 13,729 of NZ_JBNHGA010000005.1, forward strand.
CCCGGAAGTCCGGGCCGGCGTCTTGGTTGTTCCCCCGAGGCTTCGGGGGAACCAGGGAGGTGCTGCACTGGTTAGGTCAAGAAGTTGCCGGTGGGCAACTTTACTTGGCGGTGCCGAAGTCGCGCTTCTCCTTGATGCGGGCAGCCTTGCCGTGGCGCTTGCGCATGTAGTACAGCTTGGCGCGGCGCACGTCGCCCTTGGTCACGACCTCGATGTGGTCGATGATCGGGGAGTGTACCGGGAAGGTACGCTCCACGCCCACGCCGAAGGAAACCTTACGGACGGTGAAGGTCTCGCGGACACCATGGCCCTGGCGGCCCATGACGAAACCCTGGAAAACCTGGATACGGGCGGTCTTGCCTTCGATGATGTTCACGTGCACCTTGACGGTGTCGCCGGCGCGGAACTCGGGAACGTCGCTGCGCAGCGATGCTGCGTCAACAGAGTCGAGGATATGCATTTCTCACTCCTGGTGAACGCCACAGGTCATTCACTTTGGTCACGGCAGGACGGTCAGGCGGATGCCTGCAACAGTCGCTGCCGAAATTCAAGAACCGGCCATCCGGGAATCGGCGGCCGGAGAGTCCGGCTGTTGGCGACGCTCCCCCTGTGGCAGGAACGCGCCCAGCGGACACAATCCTCTATTTTGCCACACGGCAGGGCCCAGGCTCTAATTCCGCCGCGGCTGAAGCTCCGGGTGCGCCGATTCCGGCAGGACCCGCTCGGGCGTGACGGTGTAGCCGAGTCCGGCCAGCGTGGCGCGGTCCTGCTTGTCCAGGGTCTCCGGGTCCAGGGCCAGGACCAGGTCCGGGCGGCGCTCGGCGGTGCGGCGCAGCTGTTCGTCGCGGCGGTGCCGGGCAATCTTGGCGTGGTTGCCGCTCAGCAGCACGTCCGGGATACCGCGGCCGCGCCACTCGGAGGGTTTGGTGTAGACCGGATACTCCAGCAGCCCGTCCGAGTGGGACTCCTCCACCAGCGAGTCGGGGTTGCCGACGACGCCGGGGACCAGCCGGCCCACGGCCTCGACCATCGCCAGCACGGCCACCTCTCCCCCGTTGAGCACGTAGTCGCCGAGGCTGACCGGGCGGACCCGGAAATGCCCGCCCGCCCAGTCGAGGACGCGCTCGTCGATGCCTTCGTAGCGGCCGCAGGCGAACACCAGGTGGTCCTCGGCGGCCAGCTCGTAGGCGAGGGCCTGGTTGAAGACTTCGCCGGCCGGGGACGGGACGATCAGGACGGGCCGGGCGGCGGCCGGTTCGGGGACCATGTCCGCGACGGGGTCCGGACGCGGCTCTTCGCCGGGGCCCGCGGCAACAAGCGATTCGAGCGCCTGCGCCCAGGGTTCGGGCTTCATGACCATCCCGGCGCCGCCGCCGTACGGGGTGTCATCGACGGTGCGGTGGCGGTCGGTGGTGAAGTCGCGCAGGTCGTGGACCTGCAGCTGCAGCAGCCCGTCCTGGCGCGCCTTGCCGATCAGCGACAGATCCAGCGCGGCCAGGTACTCCGGGAAGATGCTGACGACGTCGATGCGCACCTAGCGCTCCCCCTCGCCGTCGTCGGGGGTCTCCTGCGTATCCGGCGAGTTCAGTTCGAACAGCCCGGCCGGCGGCGTGAGCCGAACATAGCCCGCCTCCACGTTCACTTCCGGCACGATCTCCTCGACGAACGGCACGAGGACTTCCCCGCCGTTCAGGTCCTCCACGATCAACAGGTCCTGGGCGGGCATGGTGTTCAGGCCGGAGACCTTGCCGACCACGTCTTCCCCGATGCGCACGTCGAGGCCGACGAGTTCGTGCTCGTACCAGGCGTCGTCGTCGTCCTCGACGTCCTCGGTGTCGACGAAGAGCCTGGCGCCGCGGAGTTCTTCGGCGCCGTTGCGGTCGGCGACTTCATGGAAACCCAGCAGCAGGATGTCCTTGTTCCAGCGGGCACTGCGCACCGTCAGCGGCCCAAGGCCGGCCGGCTCCACGGTCAGCTCGACGTCGGGGACGAAGCGATCGGCCGGGGCGTCCGTCAGCACCTGGACCGTGACCTCGCCCCGGATGCCGTGCGGCTTGCCGATCCGGGCAACTTGTACCTGCATGCAGACTCCTATGGAAGAAAAACGTCCGGCCCCTGGACCATTATCTGGTACAGGGGCCGGAGGTTATGGAATGGGTGCCCGGCTCGGTGCCGGGCAGGCGCCGATCCGGATCAGCGGCGGCGGTCGGTATCGACCACATCCACGCGGACCTGGTCATCGGCCAAGGCGTTCACCACGGTGCGCAGTGCGCGGGCGGTGCGGCCCTGGCGGCCGATGACGCGGCCCAGATCCTCCGGATGAACACGCACCTCGATGATGTCACCGCGGCGGTTGCTCTTCTGCGTGACCTTGACGTCGTCAGGACTGTCAACGATCCCGCGGACCAGATGATCGAGCGCTTCGGCCAGCATTACTCAGCCTTTTCGGCTTCGTCTGCGGCTGCTTCCTCGGCCGGAGCCTCGGCAGCTTCTTCCTTCTTGGCCTTCGGGGTGATGGCCTCGGGGACGATCACGGAATCCTTCTCGGGAGCCACGAAGGCTTCCTTGGCAGCCTTGGTCTTGAGGGTGCCTTCCTGGCCCTCAATGCCCTTGTGCTTCTGCCAGTCGCCCGTGATCTTGAGCAGAACTTCGGCCTGCTCGGTCGGCTGGGCACCGACGCCGAGCCAGTACTGGGCACGCTCGGAGTTGATCTCGATGAACGAGGGCTCTTCGGTCGGGTGGTACTGCCCGATCTCTTCGATGGCACGGCCGTCGCGCTTGGCGCGGGCATCCATGACAACGACGCGGTAGTGGGCAGAGAACTTCTTACCGAAGCGCTTAAGGCGAATCTTTACGGCCACTGTTGTGGTCACTCCTGGTTCTGAAAATGGGCGAACCCGTATGTCTGCTCCCGTGGGGCGGGCCATGGTTGGGGTTCAAAGGACAAGATACACACGCGGAGAGAGGGGCCGCGCAGATCGAGTACCTGTCTATTGTGCCAGACAGGAACCAATCCGCGCGACTTGACGACGGCGGCGCGTTGCCACCGGTTCGGCGGCAGGCACTTCAGGCCGCCCGACCCGGGAAACGTCAGGCTTCGGCGGTCGTGGACCAGACGTAGAGCTGCTGGCGTTCGGCCTGCTCCGCCTGCGACGCCAGCTGTGCGATCCGGCGCACGTTGTCTTCGGCGATGGCGCCGCTGAAGGGCATGTCCTCTTCGGCGGCCCACCGCGAGGCGACCTCCGGGATCAGGGAGGCACCGTCGTCGTCGGTGTAGGTCAACAGTTCGGCCAGCGACTGGACCATGGCATCCGGGGCCACCATCAGGTAGTCGCTGGAGACGTCGGCCATGTCCAGCGCTTCGCCGCCGGCGGCGCCGACGGCCTTGGCAGCCAGGCCGCCGAGGATTTCGATTTCCAGGTCGGTGACTCCGTTGAGGCGGAGGCTGGGCGCATCCCCGACCTCGGTCATCGGCCCGTCGGCATCCCCGCGGGAGTCGACGCTGGCCTCGAGCTCGGCGGCGCGCCGGACGGCGGCATCGTGGGTGGCGACGAAGATTTCGGTGGTTCCGGACATCTGCAGGTCCTTCCGCGGCTAGACCGAGTGGTACCTCTTCAGCCTAGCCGCACCGGGCGGGATTCCGTCTTAGCCGACGGCGACGCGCAGCTGGTTGCGCCACGGGTCCTCGAAGCGCAGCTCGGCGCCGGTGTGGTGGTGGGCGATGCCGGCGCTGGTGAGGCGTTCGGTCAGGGCGCCGACCTCGTCCTCGGTCGGCACGTGGATCAGCACCTCGCCCAGGCCGAGGGTGTCCTTGCGCGGCCCGGCCCCGCGGCTGTTCCAGACGTTCATGGCCATGTGGTGGTGGTAGCCGCCGGCGGCGACGAACAGAGCCTGGCCGTGCCAGCCGGCGGTGCGTTCGAAGCCGAGGGTCTTCACGTAGAACTCCTCGGCGACGTTGGTGTCGCCGACCTGCAGGTGCACGTGGCCGATTCCGGCGCCGGCCTCGCGCTGGCTGGAGAGCGACTCCTCGGTCAGGTGGCTCTGCAGGTAGGTCTGGGGGTTGAGGGCCAGGCTGTCCATGTGGACCTCCTTGCCGTCGGCGGTCTCGTTCCAAGACCACTGGTCGCGCGGGCGGTCCCAGTAGAGCTCGATGCCGTTGCCCTCCGGGTCGGTGAAGTAGAACGCCTCGCTGACCAGGTGGTCGGCGCTGCCGGCGAACCGGGAGGGGTCGGTCTGCGCCGCGGTGGCCACGGTGGCGGCCAGATCCGACTGGTTCTCGAACAGGAAGGCGGTGTGGAAGAGGCCGGCCTCGCCGCGGGACGGCAGCTGCAGCCCGTTGGCCGGGGCCAAGTGGAGCAGCGGCGTGGTGCCGCGGCCCAGGTAAACCCCGCCGAGTCCCTCGGAGACCGGGTCCAGCCCCAGCGCCTGCTGGTAGTAGTTGGTCATGTTCTTCATGTCGCCGACCTTGAGCATCACGGTGCCCATGCTGAGGTCGGCCGAGAGCAGGTCCTGGGGGTTTACTTGAATGTTCATGCAATTAACAATACTTGAAGCTTCACGTTTATTCCAGTCCGGGCGCCTGCCGGTATATCCGTGGTCAGCGGCGGCGCCGGTAGGCCAGGTAGCTGCCCAGCGCCACGTCTCCGGCGGCCTGCAACACCAGCCCCAGCGCGCCGGCCCGCAGGAACCGGGAGGTTGCGGGCCGGCGTCCGGCGGCGCGGAACAGCAGGGCGGCGCCGGTGGCTGCGGCGGCGGCGCTGCCGGCCAGCAGGGCCGGGCGCGCGACGACGGCGCGCTGCCACGCCGCCAACGGGCCCCTGCCCTCGGCCGGGGTGCTGGCCAGTTCCAGCAGCGCCTTGCCGATGGACTGGACGGGAATCGATTCCATCCCGGGGACCCGGTCGGGCTGCAGCGACCCTTCGGCGAGCCGGGCGGCGATCGGCGGCAGTTGCAGCAGTTGGCCGGCGCGGGCCAGGATTCCGGGCTCGTCCGGGGAGGACATCAGGTCCCGCAGCCCCTCGACGGCGCCCGGTTCCAGGCCGAGCACATCGCTGAGCCGCTGCATGTCGGGGCCTTCCGGGTGCACGATCCGGCCGAGCAGCCGCAGCGCCTCGGCGTCGGCCCGGGACGCCGAAGGGAACGGCTTGGCCGGAGCCTCCCAGGCGTGCCAGAAGCTGGTGTCCGGGTCGCTCCGCGTGCCCGGCAGCCACGCCTCGACGGCGCGGAAACCGTCAAGGTCCATCAGCGCCACGATCGGTTTGGCCGAGGCCGGCCAGTTGTAGAGCCCGGGCGCTGCCTCCCCGTAAACCAACACGATGCGCTGTCCGGGTGCGGCCCCGTCCGACGCGCCCGGCCTGCCCGCATCGGGCTCCAAGACGTGGAGTTCCACGCCGTTGAGGGCTCCGAACATCATCAGGTCCTCGCGCCGGAACCTGCCCACCAGCACGGTGCGCAGCTCGGCCGCGTCCGGCGCTTCGAGCTCCTCGGCCTCGTCCGGTTCCGGCATCTCCTCCACTTCCAGCGCCGCGTCCGGTGCCGGTGCCTCGTATTCGACGCCGTCAATCTCCACGGCCGCCCCCAGGTCGGCGGAAAGCCCGCGGACCAGGGCCGCGACGTCGGGCCCGGGCACTGCCCGGCCGGCCGGATCCAGGACGGCGGCGCGCTGTTCGCCGTTCACGGCCAGCAGCACGGAGACCACGCTGTCGCCGGCCTGCGGGGCGCCGCCGGCGAAGGCACCGAGCAGCGAACGGTCGGTGAGCTGCTGCTGCAGGGCGGCCACGCCCGCTTCGTCCAGCGGCCACGGCCACCACAGCTGTCCTGACGCCGGTTCCCAGGCTGAATCATTCATAACCTCAACGCTAGCAACCTCTGATCAGTCCGGCAGTGTTGCCCCGGCCAGGAAGGCCGCCAGCAGGGCATGGCCGCGGTCCGTGTCCTGCGGGCGGTGGTGCCCGCCGGCGTGGCGGTGGACGGCGCCGGTCGCGGCCAGGTATTCGGCGACTTCCTCGTACAGCGGTTCCCAGCCGCCGGTGACCACCAGGGTGGGCAGCCCGGGGACGATGTGCAGCGGCGCCTGCCAGGGCGGCGCCTGCAGGCGGACCCGCATCGCCTGTGCCCGGTCCGCCGCGGTGGCCAGCGGCAGCGCTTCGGCCCCGACCACCAGCCGGACGAAGGCGCGCTGGTATTCCTCGTCGGTCAGCTCCCGCCGCGCGTCGAACAACGGCTCCAGCCGTTCACGGTAGGCACGGGTGGCCGGCAGGTCAGCGGTCAGGGACAGGCAGGCGGGTTCGAACAGCGTGAGCGAGTGCACCCTGCCGGGGTGTTCGACCGCGGCCATCATCGCCGCGACGGCACCTTGGGCGTGCGCGACGACGTGGGCACCCGGGCCGAGGTGCCGGCCGACGATCCGGGCGTCCTCGTCGAAGTCGGTCGGCCGGGGTTCTGCCTGCGGGTCGAACCCGTGGCGGCGCAGGAACAGGCAGTCGTAGCGTCCGGCCAGGCGGTGCTGGCGCGGCCAGGCGGCGGCCCCGAAGCTGTCGGTGCCGTGGACAAAGACCACCCGCTCTCCGCTGCCACTGACTGCCATGGGAGAAATACTAAACGCCGGAACCCACGGTTCCCTTGGAGTCGCCCGCGGCCTCCGTCGCCCAGACGTGGGGCGCCAGTTCTCGTTCCGGGACGCGCAGCTGTCCTGTCCGCAGCTGCTGCCCGTGGCGCAGTTCAACCACGGTGAGCAGTTCGTGGGCCCGGAGCCCCGCGGCCAGCTGGGCCGATTGCGCCGGGTCCAGGACGGCTTCGGCCTGCTCGACGGGCAGGAAGACCGCCTGTCCCCCGGCACCGGCGGCGAGTTCACCGCCGTCGTACGTTCCGCCGTCGTACACGAAGGTGATGGCTTCTGCGGCTTCGCCGTCCAGCGGCTGGTAATCCAGGACGAGGATGCGCCCGGGCGGTACGAGCAGGGAGGACTCGGCGAGCACCCGGGCAGCGGCCGCCCGCGGGTCTTCGCCGGGCCGGACCGGCGCCGCGGGCAGCCGGGGCCCGCCGGGATTATCCAGCAGCACCACGGAGCCGCCGACACTGCGCACGATCACCGCGACGGTGTCCCGCCGCATTCCGGGCTGGCCGTCGTCGTCGCCGCGTGCCTGCTCTGCCACAAAACTCCTTCGCTGCGCTGCCGCCGTCGCGGTCGGTGCGGCCGGTTGTCGCCGGGCGAATGCCGCCCGTGCCGAGGAGCCACGTAATCCGCCGGTCCGTGTCCCCCGTTGAAACGATTCGACAACCAGCTTACCTTCCGGCGCGGGGCAAGTGCCCCGCCGACGCAGGGCAGGCCCCCCGTCGGCGCAGGCAAGCGCCTCGCCGCCCATCGAAAGCTCCCCCGTCGGCGACGGCAGGCGCCCCGCGGGTGCCGGGGTCCCTCGCCGGCGCACGGAAAATGCCCCGCCGGAAACGACAGGGCACTTACCTGCAGCGATACAGCCTTCGCGGTAGGCCTTCGCGACTACAGCTTCGCTGCTACTTGCCGAGGAACTTCTCGAAGCCCTTGGGCAGGTTCAGCGCCGACGGGTCGAAGTCCTGCCCGTCCTGCGGGACGCCGAAGGCACTTCCGGCGGGAACGGAGGCCTTGTTCTTCCGGCGTTCCTCGGCCTCGCGCAGCTCCTGTGCCGCCTTCGCCGGGTTGCCGGAGCGGGCCTTCTTCTTGCCCTTGGCGGTTTGCTGCTTCTTCCGGGCGCCACCGAAGCCGCCCGGCCCGGCCACGCCCGGCATGCCCGGGATGCCACCGCCCTGCGCCATCTTCTTCATCATCTTCTGGGCCTGGCCGAAGCGCTCCAGCAGGCCGTTGACCTCGGACACGTGCACGCCGGAGCCCTTGGCGATGCGGGCGCGGCGGGAGCCGTTGATGATCTTCGGGGCAACGCGCTCGTGCGGGGTCATCGACCGGACGATGGCCTCCACGCGGTCGATTTCCCGTTCATCGAAGTTCTCCAGCTGCTGGCGCATGTTGGCGGCGCCAGGCATCATCATGAGCATCTTCTTCATCGAGCCCATTTTGCGGATCTGCTGCATTTGGGCGAGGAAGTCGTCCAGGGTGAAGTCTTCCTGGTCGGCGAACTTCTGCGCCATCCGCTCGGCTTCGCCCTTGTCCCAGGACTTCTCCGCCTGCTCGATCAGGGTGAGCATGTCGCCCATGTCCAGGATGCGGTTGGCCATCCGGTCCGGGTGGAAGATCTCGAAGTCGTCCAGGTTTTCGCCGGTGGAGGCGAACATCACCGGCTTGCCGGTCACCGACGCGACGGAGAGCGCCGCGCCGCCGCGGGCATCGCCGTCGAGCTTGGAGAGCACCACGCCGGTGAAATTGACGCCTTCGTTGAAGGCCTGCGCCGTGTTGACCGCGTCCTGGCCGATCATCGCGTCTATCACGAAGAGGACTTCGTCCGGGTTGACGGCGGCGCGGATGTCAGCTGCCTGCTGCATCATCTCGGCGTCGACGCCCAACCGTCCGGCGGTGTCCACGATGACGACGTCGTACAGCTTTTGCCGCGCCTCGGCCACGCCGTCGCGGGCCACGGCCACCGGATCGCCGGTAACGGCGTCGAACTCGGACTGCACGCCGGGGTGCGGGGCGTAGACCGGCACGCCGGCGCGCTGGCCGTTGACCTGGAGCTGTGTCACGGCATTGGGGCGCTGCAGGTCGGCGGCCACCAACAGCGGGCTGTGGCCCTGGCCCTTGAGCCACTTGGACAGCTTGCCCGCCAGGGTGGTCTTGCCGGCACCCTGCAGGCCGGCGAGCATGATCACCGTCGGCGGGGTCTTGGCCAGTTTGATGCGCCGGGTCTCGCCACCGAGGATGTTGACCAGCTCGTCGTTGACGATCTTGACGACCTGCTGGGCCGGGTTCAGCGCCGCGGAGACCTCTTCGCTGAGCGCGCGTTCCTTCACGTGGGCCGCGAACTCGCGCACCACGGGCACCGCGACGTCGGCGTCGAGCAGGGCTCGCCGGATTTCGCGTACGGTGGCGTCGACGTCGGCCTCGGACAGCCGTCCCTTGCCGCGCAGATTCTTGAAGGTTGAGGCCAACCGGTCAGAGAGTGAATTGAACACGCGCCGTGTCTACTTTCGTCGATCTGGTTCACAGTCCCCGGGCCGCGCCGGAGTTCAGCACTTAAGGGTATCAACTGGCGGTGCCGGCAGTCGCGCCATCGCGACGAGGCGGCCGCCGGCTCGTATTGCGTTGAGGAACCGCGGTAAGGAGGAACGCCGGTGGGTTCCGTACGTCGCACGTCCCATGCACCGTTCCCCCTGCGGTACAGCCGTGGCAAGGTGGGAACGTGAGCGCTGAACAGACCCAGACACAGGAAAAGACCCAGCCCGAGGACGTGTCCGCCACCGCTGCCGACGGGCCGCTGCAGATCCGGACGTTGCTGATCCTGGGGGCTTCCGGCGATCTGACCGGCCGGCTGCTGCTGCCCGGGCTGGGCAAATTGATTGCGCAAGGCAGGACCAGCGGGTTGAAAGTGGTGGGCGCCGGCTCGGATGACTGGGACGAGGGCAGGTGGCAGGAACGCGTCCGCGGCGCCTTTGATTCCTGCGCGGTGAACGCTAACGACGACGGACGGCGGCAACTGCTCGACGTCCAGGAAAACACCCGGTACCACTCGGTGGACGTGACGTCGGAGGGTGCACTGGCGGACTTGCTGGCCTCTTTAGATGGCCCGGTGGCCGTGTTCTTTGCCCTGCCGCCCGCGGTCAGCCAGAAAGCCTGCGAGATGCTCCGGCCCGAGGACGTGCCGGAGGGAACCCGGCTGGTGTTGGAAAAGCCGTTTGGCTTCAGCCGTGAATCGGCCGCATCGCTGAACAAGACGCTGTTGAAGCTGGTGCCGGAGGACCATATCCACCGGGTGGACCACTTCCTGGGCAAGGCAACGGTCTTTAACATCCTCGGCCTGCGCTTCGCCAACCGCCTGCTGGAGCCGCTGCTCAGCAATGAACATGTGGCGAAAGTCGAGATCTTCTACGATGAGTCGCTGGCTTTGGAGGGTCGTGCCCGTTACTACGACGGGGCCGGCGCGCTGCGTGACATGATTCAAAGCCACTTGCTGCAGGTGATGGCGCTGACCGCCCTGAACGCCCCGGCCACCATCAAGGAGCGGGACCTGCGCGACCATATCGGCAGCGTCCTGCGCGCGAGCAGCGTCAGCCCGGATTTCGCCAAGAGCACGCGGCGTGCCCGCTACACCGCCGGCAGGATCGGCGACCGCGACATTCCGGACTACGCCGCCGAACCGGGCGTGGACCCAGCCAAGAAGACCGAAACCTTGGCCGAGGTTGAAGTCTCGATCAACAACTCCCGGTGGTCCGGTGTGCCGTTCATCCTCCGCTCGGGCAAGGCTTTGGGCAAGCCGCAGAAGGAAGTGATCATCACCTTCAAACCGGTCAACCACCTGCCAACGGGCTTCAAGGGCATCGACGCCCCGACGCGGCTGCGGATTGGGCTCGGCCCGGAAACCCTCCAACTGGAGATCGATGTGAACGGCCCGGGCGACATCTTCACGTTGGACCGGGCGGTCATGAGCGCCGACCTGCACTCGGCCGACCTGCTGCCCTACGGCGAAGTGTTGGAAGGCGTGCTGCGTGGCGACCCGCTCCTGTCCGTCCGCGGGGACACCGCCGAGGAGTGCTGGCGGATAGTCGAGCCCGTGCTGAAGGCCTGGGAGAAAGACGAAGTGCCGCTGGAAGAATACGAAGCGGGCAGCAACGGTCCGTCCGGCTGGGATACTTCCCGAAGCGACAGACCGCTCCCCTGACGGGTATCTAGACCAACCAGCTATCCAGAACGGTGGCGGGTGTCTAGAACGGCGGCGGGGCGTTGTCCCATGGGCCGTCCGTGTCTCCATCGCCGCCGCCGGTGTCGCCACCGTCGCCACCGTCGCCGGTGTCGCGCGTGTCGCCCGTGTCGTCCCGGGGACTGTCGGCCCCGTTGCCCGGGCTTTCCGTGGCTTCTTCTCCCCCGGGTGCCGAGGGGAGCGTGAGTGTCCACCCTTCGTCGGGGGTGGTGGTGTGGGTGTGGCCGGAGCGGGTGGTGAAGTGGAGGGTCCCGTCGGGGTATTGGGTGACGGTTCCGCCGCCGTTGTGTTTGGTTTTGTGCCCGGGTTTGCACCTGGCGCTGAGATTTTCCAGGACTGTTTGGCCGCCGTCTTCCCATGCGATCGTATGGTCGATCTCGCATTGGTCCGCAGGGACGGTGCAACCGAAGTCCCGGCAGTGCCGGTCGCGAAGCCGGACGAGGCGTTTGAGCCATTCAGGCGGGTGGCAAGTCCTTGGCGACGGCGGCTGCCTTGCCATAGTCATCGGTTAGCACGATCAACCAGGACTTGGCCAGCACGGCAAGGTCGCGGGTCATGTCGGGCGGGATGGGTCCATACCCGGTCAGGTCACCGGGTTCTCCGGAAAGCCGCAGCAAGGTTGCAAGGGGCGCGGTCACGGCGACGGACGCGGTCACGTTCCCGGCACCGCAGGTACAGCGCCCCTGCCGTGCCGTTGCGGTGGCCGCGGTGTTCCGGGCGGTGTCCGCCGCAACTTCCGGGTCTGGGATCTCGGGGCCGGTTTCTTTGGTGGTGCCCGGTAGGGTCCCGGCGGCTGTGTCGCCGGCGGCGGTTCCGCTGGCGGTGGCTGTGGCTGGGGCGGGCTGGTAGGCGTGGCCGGGGTAGCGCAGGAGCATGTCGGTGAACACGTCGGCGCGGAGTTGGCCCAGCGTGCGGGTTTCGTCAACGGTTTGGAGTTTGCGGGCGTGGGCCTGCATCAGTTTGTAGGCGAGCAGGGCTTTGTCGGCGCTGGTGCGGATGTAGAGTTCGGCCATCCCGTCGTCCTGGGGCTGGTAGTGGACGGTGCGGCGTTCCATCGCGGCCCGGTGCCGGGTCTCGAGGGGTTCGGGGTGTAGCCGGTCGCGGACGGTGCGTGCCCGGGCCTGGACGGATTCCAGGGTGATGGTCCCGGCGCCGGGAACAACGCGGGCTTCGTAGCCGGCCAGGACCTCGGGCGGCAGGTCGGCGCCTTTGCGGGCGATGGCGGTGGCGCGGGGCAGGTCGAGGTCGCCGTTGTCGAGGGCGGCGAGGGTGGCGGGCAGGCAGGTGGCGATCTGGTGTGCGTCGGCCAGTTCCGCGGCAGCGCGTTGGCGGGGCAGGGCCAGGATGGGTGCGAGCTCGTTCGCGGCGTGCCGGCAGATCCCGTCCGGTGCCCCGGCGTCGGGCCCTGTGGCCGGGCGGAGTACCACCAGGCGGTGCACGGCCCGCAGCCGGCGGGACTGGGTCCAGGCCTCGTGTTTGCGCACCGCCTGGAGGTAATCGAGGGTCGACCAGTCGTCCAGGGCCGCGGGGTCGGTGCCGGCGAGCAGGCCGGCCAGTTCCGCCGGTCCCAAGTCCTGCCAATCGTCCGCCCAGCCCCGCGGCACCGGTACCGGCTCGGCGGAACCATCCTCGGGCGCGGCACCGTCGTCGGGCGCGGCAGGGGTGCCGGAGGATTCCTCCGGCTCCTGCGCCTCGTCGAACGGTTCCGCTGCCATACTTCAACGCTACGCAGCCCACGCCCCGGGTAGAACGGGTCTTCGAGGAAAGTGCATATCTGCCCTCGACACCTGCCTGTGGAGGACAACTCAGCAGGCGGACGGCTGAACGCGGAGCCGACGAATGTGTCAGGAGGGGAAACCGGCCCACCTTAACCGAAGAAACCGCGGCACCGCCATCGACACCTGCCTGTGCAGGACAACTCAGCAGGGCGAACGGCTGAACGCGGAGCACCCACCCATAGGAAGACCCGGTTGCTCCGGATGCCGCAGGGGCGGCCGGAACAACCGGGTCGTGGGAATCAGCCGAAGGTTCCCGTCCTAGATGGCAGCCTCGCCGCGTTCGCCGGTGCGGACGCGGACCGCTTCCTGCACATCCACCAGCCAGACCTTGCCGTCACCCGCGCGGCCGGTGTTGGCCGTGGCCACGAGGACGTCGACGATGTCGTCGGCCAGGTCGTCCCCCACCAGGACCTCAACGCGGACCTTGGGCAGCAGGTCCACCGTGTATTCGGCGCCGCGGTAAACCTCCGTGTGGCCGCGCTGCCGCCCGTACCCGCTGGCCTCACTCACGGTCAGCCCTTGGACTCCGTAGCTTTCCAAGCTGTTGCGGACTGCCTCCAGCTTTTCGGGCCGGATGATTGCGGTGACCAGTTTCATGCGTTGACCTCTTCCTTGATCGTGCTGCGGGCGCTGGGGTCGGTTGCCGGGTGCGGGATGAATGTTCCCCCGGTGCCCAGGCCGCCGAATTCGTAGGCGGATTCGGCGTGCTGGGCGAGGTCCACGCCAGCGACCTCATCCTCTGCGGTCACCCGGAAGCCAAGGGTCTTGTGGATGGCCAAGCCGATGATCAGGGTCAGCACCCCGCAGAACACCATGGAGACCACCGCCGCCACGGCCTGCGCCCCGAGTTGGGCGACGCCGCCGCCGTAGAAGAGGCCGCCTCCTGCACCCTCGACCGGCAGGGCGATGAAGCCCAGGGCCAGCGTTCCGACCAGGCCGGCCACCAGGTGGACGCCCACCACATCCAGCGAGTCGTCGTAGCCCAGCCTGTACTTCAGCCCCACCGCCAGCGCGGCCAGCACTCCGGCCACCAGGCCCAGGCCGACCGCCCCCAGGGGGGAAACGTTGGCGCAGGCCGGGGTGATGGCAACCAGCCCCGCGACCACGCCCGAAGCCGCCCCGAGGGACGTGGGACGGCCGTCGCGGAGACGCTCGGTCACCAGCCAGCCCACGATGGCGGCTGCCGGGGCGGCCATCGTGTTGACCCAGATCAGGCCGGCTTCCTCCGCCGTGCCCGCCGCTCCCCCGTTGAATCCGAACCAGCCGAACCACAGCATCGCGGCGCCGATCATCACCAGCGGGATGTTGTGCGGGCGCTGTGCCGGGTCCTTGCCGAAGCCTTTGCGCTTGCCCAGAATCAGGGCCAGGACCAGGCCTGCCACGCCGGCATTAATGTGCACCACCGTGCCGCCGGCGAAATCGATCGCCTCTCCGGCCCAGGCGCCGATGGCTCCCTCGGCCCCCAGCAATCCGCCGCCCCAGACCATGAAGGCCAGCGGGCAGTAGACCAGCGTGACCCAGACCGGCACGAAGACCGCCCAGGCGCTGAATTTTGCCCGGTCGGCGATGGCGCCGGAGATGAGTGCCACCGTGATGATTGCGAACGTGGCACCGTAGCCGGCGCTGATCAGGTCGCCGGTGTTAAGCAGCCCTTCCAGGCCGAACGCGGCGAACGGATTGCCGAAGAGCTGGGCCACGCCCTCGCCCCCGCTCATCGAGTAACCCCACAACACCCAGACCACCGCCACCAGTGCGACGGCGGAAAAGCTCATCATCATCATGTTCAGGGCCGATTTGGCCCGCGTCATTCCGCCGTAGAAGAATGCCAGTCCCGGCGTCATGAGCAGCACCAAGGCCGCCGAAATCATTACCCAGACGTGACCTGCCGACAGATCCATGTTTCACGTCCCCTCGTTCGTTGGCGGGTGAATTCCCACCGATGAACCAAGACTGACGACGGCGTGTTTCGGCCAGCCGGGCGCTTCATTGCGGCCGCGTTACAAGAAACGCCCGCAGGTAAAACCGGCTTTTCCGGCGTGTTTCGGCATTGTTTCGGCCCGAGGCACTGAGAGCCGCATAGAGGACGACGGCGGTGTGCGGCCCGGCGGTGGCACCGAGCCGGCGCGCGGGTCGGGCTACGCTGGTTGGCATGCCTGACTTCCGCCGCACGGCGCGCCCGTTCCGCCTGCCCGGCCTCCAGCGTCCGGGCAAGCCGGCGCCGACTCCGATCCCGCGCGACATCAAGGTCCTCGTCGCCGCGGCGTTCGTCATCGCGTTGGGGTACGGGCTGGTTGCGCCGGTCCTGCCGCAGTTCGCCGCGAGTTTCGACGTCGGTGTCGCGGCCGCCAGCATCATCGTCAGCGTGTTTGCCCTCGCCCGGCTGGTCTTCGCGCCCGCGGGCGGCGCGCTGGTGGGCCGCTGGGGTGAGCGCCGGGTCTATCTCACCGGGCTGCTGATCGTCGCCGCTTCGACCGGGGCCTGCGCGCTGGCCCAGGACTACTGGCAGCTGCTGATCTTCCGGGGTTTGGGCGGCCTCGGATCGACCATGTTCACGGTGTCGGCCATGGGGCTGATCCTGCGGCTGGCCCCGCCGGACGGCCGCGGCCGGGTCTCCAGCCTGTATGCCGGCACGTTCCTGATGGGCGGCATCCTCGGCCCGGTGGCCGGCGGCCTGCTGGCCGGATTCGGGCTGCGGATGCCCTTCGTGGTCTACGCGCTCGCGCTGCTGGTGGCGGCCGCCGTCGTCGCGGTCATGCTCAAGAAGCCCGCCGCCCGGACCGGCGACGACGCGCACGCGCCCGTGCCGATGGACCTGCGCGAGGCACTCTCGGACCCGGGTTACCGTGCCGCCGTCGTGTCCGCCTTCGCCAACGGCTGGGCCACGTTCGGGGTCCGCATGGCGCTGATTCCGCTCTTCGCCGCTGCCGTGCTGGGCGCGGGCCCGGAGACCGCCGGGCTGGCGTTGGCTGTCTTCGCGGTCGGCAATGCGCTGGCGCTGACGTTCTCCGGCCGCCTCTCGGACACCGCCGGGCGCCGCCCCCTGGTGATAGCCGGGCTGACCGTCGCCGGGCTGGCGATCGCTGCCATCGGTTTCACCGAATCCGTGCCGGCGTTCGTGGCGGCCTCGGTCATCGCCGGCTTCGGGTCCGGGCTGCTGGGGCCGGCACAACAGGCCGCCGTCGCGGACATCATCGGCAATGACCGCAGCGGCGGCAAGGTTCTGGCCGTCTTCCAGATGGGCACCGACGCGGGGGCGATCATCGGACCGGTGCTGGCCGGCGCGCTGGCCGACCGGCTCAACTACGCCTGGGCCTTCGGCACCACCGGAGCCATCATGCTGGGCGCCGCACTGCTCTGGCTGCTCTTCGGCCGCGAGACGCTGGTGAAGCCCCTCGAGGAGCCGGCCAAGGGCTGACGCCGGACGGCGGGTGGTCGGTCCCCAGCGGTTTCCGGGGCCGGCGAGGCGGCCCCGGGAACCGCCGCGCGGACGGCCCGGCTGGCGCTAGTTCAGCAGCGCGTCCACGAAGTCCTCGGTCTCGAACGGAGCCAGGTCGTCGGCGCCTTCGCCCAGGCCCACCAGTTTGACGGGGACGCCGAGGCTGCGCTGGATGGCGACGACGATGCCGCCCTTGGCGGTGCCGTCCAGCTTGGTCAGCACGATGCCGGTGATGTTGACGACGTCCGCGAACACCTTGGCCTGGTTCAGGCCGTTCTGGCCGGTGGTCGCGTCAAGCACCAGCAGCACCTCGTCCACGGTGGCCTGCTTCTCGATCACGCGCTTGACCTTGCCCAGTTCGTCCATCAGGCCGACCTTGTTCTGCAGGCGCCCGGCGGTATCCACCATCACCACATCGACTTCCTGCTCGATGCCGGCCTTCACCGCCTCGAAGGCGACGGACGCCGGGTCCGCGCCATCGACGTCGGACTTCACGGTGGGCACGCCCACGCGCGATCCCCAGGTGGCCAGCTGCTCGGCCGCGGCCGCACGGAACGTATCCGCGGCGCCGAGGATCACGTCCTTGTCTTCGGCCACCAGCACGCGGGCCAGCTTGCCCACCGTGGTGGTCTTTCCGACGCCGTTGACGCCCACCACCATCATCACCGCGGGGCGGTCGGCATGGCGCATCACGGCCAGCGAGCGGTCCATGGACGGGTCCACCAGCTTGATCAGTTCCTCGCGCAGCATGGCCTTGACCTGCTCCGGGCTGCGGCTGCCCTCCACCTTCACCCGGTCCTTGAGCGCGTCCACCAGCTCCATGGTGGGCTCGGTGCCCAGGTCGGCCAGCAGGAGCGTCTCTTCGATCTCGTCCCAGACGTCGTCGTCGATCTTGTCGCTGGCCAGCAGCGCCAGGAGCCCCTTGCCGAGGGCGTTGTTGGACTTGACCAGCCGGGCGCGCAGCCGGGACAGCCGGCCCTGCACCGGCGCCGGCGTCTCCACCGGGATGGTCTCCAGCGCGGCGGCGTCCTCCGGAATTTCGACGTCGGCCGGCGGCAGTTCCTCCTCCGTCGGTGCGCCGAGGGGCGGTGCCGGGGCCGTCTGTCCGCGGGGCGCTTCCAGCGTGCCGGTACCGCCCCCGGTCGGCGGCATGGCCGGGTCGTTCGCGTCCCGGGTGGTGGTGTACGTGCCGGGCGGGGTCCTGCGGCCCCGCAGCAGCAGCGTTGCCACCAAACCGATGACGACAATGGCGATAACTACGTAAATGATGATCATGGTTGCGTCCACGGTTCCTAGCCTAGCCGCTGAGCGTTCCGCGTCACGGGTCGGGCGGCGCGGCCGGACAACGACGTTCCAAGGCCCGGCGCAGCGACTGTACGATCAACGCATGAAGCCGTTCCTGCTGCTGGCCACGCGCGCCGAAGACACCGCAGCCGATGACGAGTACGCGGCCTTCGCCCGTTTTGGCGGCCTGGAACCGGGCCAGTTGCAGCGCGTGCGGCTGGAGGCCGGACCGATGCCGGCCATCGATCTGGACGATTACAGCGGGATCATCCTCGGCGGCAGCCCGTACACCTCCAGCGACGACGACGCGTTCAAGTCCGCCGCCCAGCTGCGCGTCGAGGCCGAGCTGGAGCAGCTGTTGGACACCGTCGTCGCCCACGATTTCCCGTTTTTGGGAGCCTGCTACGGCGTCGGCACCTTGGGCCGGTACGGCGGAGGCGTGGTGGACCGGCGGTACGGCGAGCCGATCGGGGAGGCGCAGATCATGCTGACCGACGACGGCGCCGCCGATCCCCTGCTCGCCGGCCTGCCCCGGGAGTTCGGCGCCTTCGTCGGGCACAAGGAAGCCTGCTCCGTGCTGCCCGCGGGCGCGGTCCGCCTGGCCGGGTCCGCGCACTGCCCCAACCAGATGTTCCGGCTGCAGGAAAACCTCTACGCCACCCAGTTCCACGCCGAACTGGACGTCGACGGCCTGCTGACCCGGATCTGGATCTACCGCGACGCCGGCTATTTCCCGCCGGACCAAGCCGATGCCGTCATGGAACGGGTGCGCGGACGCACCGTGACGATCCCGCAGCGGATACTTCGCAACTTCGTCACCCGCTACGCCACCGACTGACACAGCACCAACCGCACACCCACCGCACCCCACCGGAACGAGGAGCCGAATGAGTTTGAAAGAGCAGCTGCAGGCCGACGTCGTCGCCCACATGAAGGCAGGGAACAAGACGGCCCTGACCACCGTGCGCAACGTCCTGGGCGAAATCGCGACCAAGGAAAAGTCCGGCAAGACGCCGGTGGAGCTGGACGACGCCCAGACCACCGCGCTGCTGCAGAAGGAAGCCGCCAAGCGCCGCGACACTGCCCGCATCTACACGGAAGCTGGAGAGCCGGAGCGGGCCGCCGCGGAAACCGCGGAAGCCGAAGTCATCGAGGCGTACCTGCCCCAGCCGCTCACCGAGGCCGAGGTCGCGGAGATCGTGGACAGCACCATCGCCGGACTTAAGGCCGACGGCGTGGAGCTGTCCATGCGGCAGATGGGAGCGGTGATGAAGCCGGTCACCGAGAAGGTGGCCGGCCGCTTCGACGGCAAGGCCGTCAGCGAGATGGTCCGCGGGCGGCTGGCGGGGCAGTAATTGAAACGGTGACCGCCGGCTCCTAGGCCGGGTGGCCTGCCTCGAGATCCCCGACGTCGCCGAAGGCCAGGAGTCCGGCGGCATCGTCCCCGTGCGTCTCGAGCGGGGAGAGCAGGAAGCCGGTGTGGTCGCCGAGATCGACCTTTTTCACGACGCGCCCGACCATGACGCGCGCGGCGTCAGCCAGCAGCGGCACACCCTCCGGTCCGGGCACCCAGTCGCAGTGCGCGAACTTGTCCACGTCGTCGCCCGTCGCGGTGCCGAACAGTTCTGCGAGCGCCCGCTGGCCGCGCCCGAGCACGTGCACGGCCAGCACGCCCGCCTCCAGCGCCACGGGATGCGTGCGGTTCTGCTGCGAGATGCACACCAGGAACAGGGCCGGCTTCAGGCTGCACTGCGTGGCGAAGCCGACCAGGCAGCCGGACCGCTCGCCTCCGGCCCCGGCTGCCGTGACGACGTACATCGGATAGTCGAAGCCCCGCACGAAGTCGTTCATCAGCTGCCCGGACGTTGCCTGTTTCTGCGCCATTCCCACATCATGCCGTACCTTCAAGGGGTTTTCGCGATTACCACTGCAGCCTGGCCATGGTGGCCGACAGCTCCGGGATCTTGCTCTCGGTGACCGGCTGGATGCCGGTGACCGTGGCGAAGCCGGCGGCCAGGAGCGCGAAGTCGCTCTCCGGCGGGGCTTCCTCCTGGCTGTCCGCGATGGCCAGCCGCAGGTCCTCGTCTCCGCGTTCGGCCAGCGTGGTCTGCACGATGCCGAATTCGGCCAGCGTCGCCGACCGGTATTCGGGCAGCCGGGTGCCGTCCACGTTGGGCACGTTGAGGTTCAGCACGGTGCCGGCCTGCTGGTCCATCAGGTACGGCAGCAGCCCGGTCGCCAGCCGGGCCGCGGTGTCCCAGTTCAGCTGCGCCGGCTCCAGCCCGGTGTCCAGCGACACTGCCATCCCGCGGCCGCCGTTCACGCCCGCGGTCAGCGCGGCGCCGACCGTGCCGGAGTGCAGGATCACCCGGCCCACGTTCGCGCCGCGGTTCACGCCGGAGAGCACCAGGTCCGGGGCGTCCCCGAAGGCACCGTGCGGCGCGATCATGGCTATGAAGCCCGGCGTGCCGTGCACCGCAAACGCCGGTACGGACTCCAGGCCCTTCAACGTGCGCCGCTCGATCCGGATGCGGCCCTCGTCCTCCCGTGCGGTAATGGACGCGCTGCTGCCGCTGGCTTCAGCGACCGGCGCCGCGATCGTCACATTCAGGCCGGCCTCCAGGACTCCCGCCGCCAGGGCGTGCAGGCCCGGGGAGTCGATGCCGTCGTCGTTGGTGATCAGGACCATCTTCGGCTTGCTCATTGTTCTTGAACCTTTCGCGCCAACTCGTCGGGACTGATTTGCCGTCCTGTTGCCTTCCCGCCGCCGTCGTACGGCGAGACCGTCACCAGTTTGGTCAGGTTCCGGATGGCGCCCTCTTCCCCGGTGCCCAGGCCGTGGCGGGTCACGTTCAGCGCGCCGGCGGCCGTACCCAGCACCACCGCCTCGTGGATGGTGCCGCCGTCGGCCAGGGTGGCGGCCACCCCGGCGGTCAGAGAGTCCCCCGCCCCGTGGGTGTCAACGCTCTGCATCTCGGGGACCCGGATCTCGCTGAGGGCGCCGTCGTGCAGCATCAGGGACGGCAGATGCGCGCGGGTGACAATCACCGTGCCGGCTCCTTCCTCGTGCAGGGCGCGCATCGCCCCGATGATCGCCTCGGGCTCGTCCGAGGCGGCGCGCCCGCTCTCGGTCAGTTCGTCATCGGCAATCTTGGCCACGCTCACCCCGCCGGCGAGCGCGGCGGTGAGCCGGTCGCCGGTGAGGTCGGTGATCACCCGGCAGCCGGCGGTGCGCAGGTCGGCCGCAAGCCGACGGTAGACGTCGTGCGGTACGGCGTCTTCGCGGACCGCGCCGCTGAGGATCGCCGTGCCCGCCTCGATCCCGGCCTGCAGGGTCAGGCCGTAGAGTTCGTCGAGTTCGTGGCGCGTCAGTTTTTCCCCGGGGCTCTCGGCGATGACCTCCCGCTCGCCGCCGCGCCGGTCATGGACGTACGCCGCGCTGCTGCCCTGGCCCTTTACCGGGAGGACCTTGACTCCCTCATCGGCGATCAGGTGCCGGATCACGCCGCCGGCTTCGCCCGAGAACGCGGCGCACATCGTGACGGACGCGCCGAGGGCGGTCAGCATCCGCGCCTGCCAGACGCCCTGGCCACCGGCGTGGAGGTGGACATCGGCGGTGCCCTCGACGTCCTCCACCGTCACGGTGAGAACGGGCGAGGGAGCGAAAATAACTACGGAGCCCATCGCGAACCTCCATCGAACCGGCGTCCGGTCATGACTGCCTCCTTTTGTTGCCTCGGACCGCCGTCACGGCTGCGCGGCTGCCCGGTTTCCTTCTGAAGTGGTCCTTGGTTTCGACACTAACGGCCCGTCGCGAGCCCGACAATGGCCGCCTCCGGCGCGAAAGTCCTCCCAGCCCCGCGGCCACGCGGATCGGACCGGTTATGACCGGGCCGGTTATTCCGGCGCCGCGCCGTCCAGCACCCGGTCGATGATTTCCCGGACGCGGTCCTCGGCAATGATCTTGAAGTGCCCGCTGGTCTCGAGCCTGATGTTGGTTGCGCCGTCGAGCCGGCAGCCGCCCGGAATGTGCGGGTCGAACGCGCTGTAGACGGACACGATCCGGTGGTTGACCTCCAGGTTGGCCAGCAGCCGCCGCAGGACGCGGTTGTTCGGCGCGAACGCCCGGACCATCGGCGTCACCGCGAAGGACGCGTAGCGGGACCCGGAAAACGGCGTTCCGATCGCCACCATGCGCTTCACCCGCGCCCCGGACTCCGCGCCCGTCATCACGTATTTGCCGATCAGTCCGCCCTTGCTGTGCGCGATGATGGTCACGTTGTCCAGGTCCTGCCCGCGCAGGTAGTCGGCGACCAGCCCGGCCATCCGCTCGACGCTGCCCACGTTGTAGCCCAGCGGCTCGATCACGTGCACCGGATGCCCGCGCCCGTGGACGTGCTCGATCAGCGGGCGCATGAACTTCCAGGACTCGTAGATGCCCGGAAGTACGACGACGGGGTCCGCCGCGCGGGTTCCGGCCTCCCGGTAACGCGCCGGGCCGGTCCGGTCGAAGAGTCCGCGGACCTGCTGGCGGCCGATGTAGGCGTAGTCCAGCAGCCAGGCCCGGCCCAGCCGCAGTCGAGGGAGCAGACTGTTCATTGCCGGTCTATGACGGCAGCATCGTCGAATCCGGCCGTGGCCAGGCACAGCCGGGCCACGGGACCGGGCGAACGGAACATCATCACGTGCGCCTCGCCGGGGATGCTGTCCACTGTGGCGTCCGGGCAGGCATCGGCCAGTTCGCGGCACCAGTCCAGCGGCACGATCGGGTCCCGGTCGCCGCGGACGATGCGCACCGGCACCTGCACCCCGGCGATCCGCTGCTCCAGCTTTTGGTCGAGCATGGCCGGCAGTGTCTTCAGGAACCAGCGCGGCCCGCAGCGAAGATAGTCGGTGGCCTCGATCATGTCCACGGTCAGCGGTTCCCGGAACCCGTCTTGGAGCAGCCGGAGGCCGTGCTGCCAGGCCGTGCGCTCGCGGCGGTTCGCCGTCGGCGCCAGCAGCACCAGCGCGGAAGCGGTGTGCGGGTGGTGCAACGCCATCTCCACGACGACCTGGCAGCCCATCGAGTGGCCGACCAGCACGGCGGGGCCGACGCCCAGCCGGTCCATGGCCGCGTCGACCAGCCCGGCGAAGTCCACCAGCCCCAGTGCGCGTTCCGGTTTGGCGGTTCCGCCGTGCCCGGGCAAATCGACCAGGTGTACCGTTCCGTGCCGGGCCAGTTCAGCCGCGAGGGGTTCGAAGTAGCGTCCGGAGACGCCGATGCCGTGTACCAGCACGAAGTCCGTGGGCCCGGAGCCGACGGTCCGGATGCGGACCTCGCATCCGTCGATGGTCAGCAACCGGGGGGTTTCGCCCGGGATTGTCGCCACTATTGCCTGCCTTCCTGCCTCAGTCGACCAAGGCCTTTGCATGTTCCAGCCGCTGCGAGATGACGGTGGTCACGCCGTCGCCGCGCATCGTCACACCGTACAACGCGTCGGCCACTTCCATAGTGCGCTTTTGGTGGGTGATGACGATCAGCTGGCTGGATTCGCGCAGCTCCTCGAAAATGGTGATCAGCCGGCCCAGGTTGGTGTCGTCCAGCGCCGCTTCCACCTCGTCCATCACATAGAACGGGGACGGCCGGGCCTTGAAGATCGCCACCAGCAGGGCCACCGCGGTCAGCGAGCGCTCGCCGCCGGAGAGCAGCGACAGGCGTTTGATCTTCTTGCCGGCCGGCCTGGCTTCCACGTCGATGCCCGTGTTGAGCATGTCCTCCGGGTCGGTGAGCACGAGCCGGCCCTCGCCGCCCGGAAAGAGCCGGCCGAACACCCGCTCGAACTGCACGGCCGTGTCCCGGTAGGCCTCGGTGAAGACCTGTTCCACCCGCTCGTCGACTTCCTTGATGATCTCCAGCAAGTCCTTGCGGGTGGCCTTGAGGTCCTCCAGCTGGGTGCTCAGGAACTGGTGGCGTTCCTCCAGCGCCGCGAACTCCTCCAGCGCCAGCGGGTTGACCTTGCCCAGCGCGGCCAGGTCGCGCTCCGCTTTCTTAAGCCGCTTCTGCTGCTCCTCGCGCACGAACGGCACACCCTCGGCGACGGCGTTTCCGTCCTCGTCCACCGGGGCCCGCAGCGCCGCCCACTTGTCGTTGGACGCCGCGGTGGCGACCGGTACCGGCTGGTCCGGCCCGTACTCGGCGATCAGGTGGTCGGGGGTCAGGCCCAGCTCCTCGATGGACCGGGTCTGCAGGGCCTCGATCTTCAGCTGCTGCTGGGCCCGGGCCAGCTCGTCGCGGTGGACCGTGTCCGTCAGGTCGCGCAGTTCGGCGGCGAGCGCGTCTGTCGACGAGCGCACCGTGGACAGCTCAGCCTCCCACGCCGCGCGCACCTCCTCGGCCTCGTCCCGTTCCCGTTCGGCGAGGTCCACCGAGACGTCCAGCCAAGCCAGAGCCTCCCGGGCGCCCTGTGCGACGGCGGCGGCCTTGGCGGCCTGGAGCCGGCGCTTGCGGGCGCGCTCGGCAGCCTGCGCCCGGGCGTGCCGTTCGGTGGCGGCGGCCCGTTCCAGCGAGGCCGCCCGGTTGCCGATGGCCGTCAGCTGCTCCTCGCCCGAGCGCAGCGCCAGCCGCGCCTCCATTTCCACCTGGCGTGCCCGGGCGGCCGCCGCGGCGAGCGCGTCGCGCTGTTCGGTGGACGGTTCGGCGTCGGCCGGGGCATCCTCGGCGGCCTGTGCCGCGGCCAGCCGCGCGGTGATGTCCGCCAGCTTCTGCTGTTCGGTGACGATGTTCGCCTCGGCGGCCTCCACCAGCTTGGCCAGCCGTTCGCTCTCCCCGGTGGCCGAGCGCAGCCCCGAGCCCAGCTGCCCCAAGCGTTCGGCGACCGCGGCCAGCCGGGCGTCGGATTCGTGCAGCTGCTCAAGGGCGGCCTCTGCCCGCAGCCTGGCCTCGTCGCGGCGCGAGGTGGCGCCGGCGATCGCGAACTTGGTTCGCTCGGCCCGGGCCGTGGCCGCTTCGAGCCTCTGCATGGTCTCGTCCACCGCAGCCTGGACCTCCAGCAGGCTGGGGCCGCCGGCGGACCCGCCGCGCGCCGAGCAGGCGGTGAAAATATCCCCGTCGCGGGTGACGGCGGTCAGCGCCGGGTCGGCCGCGATGACCCCTGCCGCCATCGGGAGGTCGGCCACGACGACGGCGGAGCCCAGCAGCGTGCGGACCGTTCCTTCGACGCCCCGCTTGGCCTGGACCAGGCCGGCCGCGGGGATCGCGCCGTCCGGGAGCTCCGCCCTGCCGCCTGCGCTTTCGACCTCCGGCACCGCGGTGCCGGCGATGAGGAGGTCCACCTGGCCGGCGTCGTCGGCCTTCATCAGTTCCAGCGCCCGGACGGCGGCGTCCGGGTCCGCGACGGCGACGGCTTCGGCCAGCGGCCCCAGGGCTGCCGCAATCGCCGCCTCGTAGCCGGGCTCCACCGTAATCAGGTCCGCCAGCGGGGCCAGCACGCCCTCGGTGCCGGAGGCCAGCAGCACCTCGCTGCCGTCCCGCCGGTTCAGCCCGACTTCCAGCGCCTCCTTGCGCGCGGCGAGGGCGTCGCGTTCGCGTTCGGCCTCGCGTTCGTCGGCCCGCAGCCGCTCCAGCTCCGCCTCGATCTCGGCGAGCTCGTCGCTGGCGTCCTCGTACGCGGCGTCCAGCCCTTCTTCGCCTTCTTCCACCCCGGCTACCTGCGACTCAAGCGCGGCGAATTCGGCCTGCGCCTGGCGCCGGCGTTCCTCGCCCTCGCCGATCGAGGCGCGGAGCCGGCCCAGCTCGGCCTCGGCGGACTCCACCCGGGACCTGGCTGCCCCCACCTGGCCGGCCAGCCTGGCCAGTCCCTCGCGCCGGTCGGCTGCGGCACGAAGGATGCCGGTCAGCCGCTTCTCCTCGTCCTCGGCAGCCCGCTCGGCGGCGGCGCGGCCTTCGATCGCGTCGTCGAGCGCGGCCCGGCGGTCCTCGAGCTCGAACTCCAGCTCGGCCTGCTCCTCGCGGACCTCGGCCGCCTGCTGTTCCAGGACCTCCGGGTCCCGCCCGCCGTCCGGTTCCCGGTCGGCGGAGCCGAGCAGCCGCCGTCGTTCGTTGGCGAGGCTGGCGAGGGCGCGGAAGCGTTCGCGGGTGGACGAGAGCTGGTAGCAGCGCTCGCGCGCGGCGTTGAGCTCCGGAGTGGCTTCGGCCGCGAGCCGCTCCAGCTCGGCCAGGCGCCGGCGCCCGGACTCCAGGGTCTTCTCCACCTCGGCCTGCCGGGTCTTCAGCGCGGCCTCGTCCGCCACTTCCTGGGCCAGGGAGGTGCTCAGCTCCAGCAGCTCGTCGGCGAGCAGCCGGGCGCGGGCATCGCGTACCTCGAACTGGACCTGCTGGGCCCGGCGGGCCACCTCGGCCTGCTTGCCCAGCGGTGTCAGCTGCCGGCGGATCTCGCCGGTGAGGTCGGTCAGCCGCTGCAGGTTGGCCTGCATGGACTCCAGCTTCCGCACCGTTTTTTCCTTGCGGCGCCGGTGCTTGAGGATGCCGGCGGCTTCCTCCACGAAGCCCCGGCGGTCCTCCGGCGTCGCGTGCAGCACCTTGTCCAGCTGCCCCTGGCCGACGATCACGTGCATCTCCCGGCCCAGCCCGGAGTCGGAGAGCAGTTCCTGGATGTCCAGCAGCCGGCAGCTGCTGCCGTTGATGGCGTATTCGGAGCCGCCCGTGCGGAACAGGGTGCGGGAGATGGTGACTTCGGAGTATTCGATCGGCAGGGCGCCGTCGGAATTGTCGATGGTCAGCGACACGTGCGCCCGGCCCAGCGGCGGGCGGCCCGCCGTGCCGGCGAAGATGACGTCCTCCATCTTGCCGCCGCGCAGCGTCTTGACGCCCTGCTCCCCCATCACCCAGGCGAGGGCGTCCACCACGTTGGACTTTCCCGACCCGTTCGGACCGACCACGGCGGTGACGCCGGGCTCGAAGTCGAAGGTCGTCGCCGACGCAAAAGACTTAAAGCCCCGCACAGTCAGAGATTTAAGATGCACGTTGTGTCTCCCGCGGCGGACGTTTTCCTTGCCTCAATCTACCGTGCCCGCCGCGGATACACGGGCACGACGGGCTTGTCGCGGTGGCAAACGTGTGGAGCGGCCGGCGTGTGCAGGTGCGGCCATCCCGGCGGGCGGGGTGGCAACCTTGTATAAGGGCCACGGAGAACTACCCTAAAGGCCAGGCCACGTCCGGTTAGGAGTGCTTTCGCCCGTGTCAGATCCAGCCCGTCATCCAGGGCAGCGCATTGCCGCCATTGTCCCCTGCCACAACGAAGAACAGACAGTCACCACCGTAATCCGGGACCTGAGGCTCGCAGTCCCGGGGATAACGGTCTATGTCTACGACAACAACAGTTCCGACCGGACCGCCGAGCTGGCGCGGGCCGCCGGCGCCATCGTCCGGACGGAAACGCGCAAGGGCAAGGGCAACGTCATCCGGCGGGCGTTTGCGGATATTGACGCCGATATCTACGTCACGATCGACGGCGACGACACGTACGAGGCAGCGGACCTGCCACGCCTGATCGACGCCCTGCTGGACGGACCCTACGATCATGTGCTCGGTGTTCGTGCCGACACGGCAGAAACCGGATCGTACCGCCCGGGGCACGCCATGGGGAACCGGATGTTCAACCGGGTTGTCAGCGTCCTCTTCCGATCCCAGGTTTCGGACATGTTGTCGGGATATCGCGTCTTTTCGCGCCGCTTCGTCAAGTCATTCCCCGCCGTGTCCAAGGAATTCGAAATCGAGACCGAATTCACGGTGCACGTCACGTCCCTGCGGCTGCCGCAGGCCGAGGTCGAGGTCGGATTCCGCCAAAGGCCCGAGGGGAGCGAAAGCAAGCTCAATACCTATTCGGACGGCTTCAAAATCCTGTCCCTCATCTTCCAGCTCGTCCGCCATGAACGGCCGGCCCTCTTCCACGGCATCATCGCCGCAGTGTTGGCGCTGGTTTCGCTGGGGTTGGGGGTGCCCGTGGTCGCCGAGTTCTTCCAGACCGGCCTGGTGCCCCGCTTCCCGACGGCGATCCTGGCTGCGGCCGTGATGGGCCTGGCGGTTCTGGTGGGTTGTATCGGCATCATCCTCGACGGCTTGAAGCGGGGACGGCATGAAGCAGCGCGCCTGGCATACCTGCGTCTGGAGCCGCCGCAGCACCGGCAGGATGCAGGCGGGGCGGGGGCGGACCCGGCCCACGCGCGTCTGAACGGGACGAACACGTGAGCGGTTCATCGGCCCGTTCCCCCCGTGCCCGGGCCGGCGGCCCGAGGGGTGTGCGCACCGCTTGGACTGCGGCGGACTACCGGTGGCTTACAGTCTTGGGCGCCGCCGCTTTCCTGGCCACGGCCTTTCTGTGGGTGGCGAACCACCCCGGGCGCATGACGAATGATTCCGCCCATCAGCTCAAGCAGGTCCTCGGCCTGATTCCGCTGGACGACTGGCACCCCGCCGTCATGACCGTCGGCTGGACAGGCTTGTACCAGCTGACCGGCGAAGTCGGCTCCCTGGTTCTGATGCAAATCTGCTTGACGTTCATCGCCGCGCTGCTGCTGGCCATCTACCTTCACGATCTCACCCGCAGCCGGCTCATGTCTTCGCTCGCCCTCGCGATTCCGTTGCTGCCGTTCACCATCACGTTCCTGGGCGTGATGTGGAAGGACGTGCACATGATGATCGCGTTCTTTAGCGGGACCGTCCTCATCCTGCTCGCCGAGCGCTTCCCCAGGCTCCGGTATCCGTTGCTCGCCCTGTCGCTGTTGTTCCTGCTGTACGGGGCGATGGTTCGAAAAAACGCGTTCTTTGCGATCCTTCCCCTCGTCTTCCTCCTCTACCGGGCCTGGCGCAACGCATCCCCGACGCGGCGCAGACGGCTGACAGCCAACCGCCAACGCTTGCAGGGCGGATATGTCATGGCCGCCGTGGCGTTCCTGGTGTTGATGCTGGGCACGGGCGCGGCGTTCAACGCCGCATTCCAGCCCAAAGCCACCGGCCAGCTATCCCAAGTCTTCCTCGACGACATCATCTTCACCGTGCCCGCCGAAGAAATACGGGATGCGGATATCCCCCGGGAACTGGAAGACAAACTGCTTGCCGCCCGCGAAAAATGCCAGGCTGAAGAAGCTATTTGGGATGCTTATTGGAAGTGCTACGGCCGCGGGGCAACCGGCAAATCCTTTGAACCGATCGCCTATCAGTCGGAGGTCCGGGACCTGTGGATTGATGAAGTGGTGACGCATCCGGCCCGCTACCTGTACTACCGCGCCGAGACCTACGCCCGGTTCCTCTTCACCAGCAAGCTGGAATTCGTCGGTACCGGCGCGGAGGTCGTCCCCGCCGAGTACCGCGTGGAGCCGTCGAAGGCGGACAACATTCTCTATGACTACGTCGTTGAGTTGGGGCTGAAGACTTTTCCCTGGTTTTTTAAGGCCTGGTTTTGGCTCGCCGCCTCGATAGCGCTGATCGTGGCACTCCCCAAGGCACGGTACCTGGGGCCGCAGGTCGCCGCCCTGGGCTGGTCGGCGCTCCTCTACCTGGTGGGATACTTCCCCATCGTCCCGGCAGCCGACTACCGCTACAGCTATTGGCCCGCCGTCGCCTGCACGCTTGCCGGGGTGCTCTTCCTGGCGGACCGCCGCTTAAACAACAAGGGAATTGCAAGAGATTCCGGCCCGCAGCCAGGCGGATCCGAACGGCCCCCCGGATCGCGCTTTAGCGCCCCTGAGCAACGTGTGCAAGGCGATCCGAGGCACGGGGACAGGCAGCCGGAGAGACAATGACCACACACGCATGCCCTTCTCTGCATGTGCGGAACGCTGGTTCGGGGTGCATAGTTAAGAGTTCGGGTACCAATGGGGGATTTTCCGTTTACAGGTGACCGTCCCCGAAGACGAATAAAGGCTGGATATTGATCGGTAACGCGACGTTTCGACATGACAACACGGCGCTGCTGGCCGTCTCCAGCGTGGAGGCCCCGGTAGCCGTCACTTCCGCCGACTTCGACGACCGGCTGGCTCCCAGCCTGAAGCGCCTGAAGCTCTCCCGGAAGCTGCTGGAACGTGTTGCCGGCGTGACCGAACGCCGCTGGTGGTCGCCCGGTTCATCATTCGACGACGCCGCCATCGAGGCCGGCGCCAAGGCACTCGCCGAGGCCGGCGTCGAGCCGGGCCAGATCGGCCTGCTGATCAACACCTCCGTCACCCGCAAGAACCTCGAGCCGTCCGTCGCGGTGAAAATCCACCACGGGCTGGGCCTGCCGTCGTCGGCCATGAACTTCGACCTGGCCAACGCCTGCCTGGGCTTCGTCAACGGAATAACCCTGGCCGCCAACATGATCGATTCCGGGCAGATCAAGTACGCGCTGATCGTCGCGGGCGAGGACGCGCAGCCGACCCAGGAAACCACCTTCGAGCGGCTGAACCACCCGGATTCCACCCGCGCCGACTACCTGCGCGAATTCGCCACGCTGACGTTGGGGTGCGGGGCCGCCGCGGCCGTGATCGGCCCCGCCGACGCCCACCCCGGCTCGCACCGGATCCTCGGCGGCGTCTCCCGCGCCGGCACCGAACACCACGAGCTGTGCGTCGGCGGGCCCGCGGGCATGTTCACGGACACCAAGGGCCTGCTGGAGAACGGGCTGGAACTGGTGGTCAACGCCTGGCACGAGGCCCACCGCGACGGCTGGAACTGGACCGCCATGGACCGGTACGTCACACACCAGGTCTCCACCTCGTATACCAACGCGATCATCAAGGCCGTCAACCTGGTCCGCGAGCGCGTGCCGATCACCTTCCCGAAGTGGGGCAACGTGGGGCCGGCGTCGCTGCCGATGACCCTCGCCCAGGAGGCCCAGACCCTGGGCAGCGGCGACCGCGTGCTCTGCATGGGCGTGGGCTCCGGCCTGAACACCACCATGATGGAGATTGCGTGGTAGACACCCCCCTCTGGCCGGGCGTCGACCCGGCCTGGTCCCGCCGCGTCCGCGTCCCGTCCACCGCCGCCGTGGACCCGGCCGGCAGCGCGCACGCCTGGCACCTTCTGGACAACGGCCCGCAACTGGCCGAACGCGGCATCGAGCCGGTTGGCACGCTGCTGTGTGTACACGGCAACCCCACCTGGTCCTACTTGTGGCGCAGCCTGCTGGACGCCGCCGGTGACGCCGCGGCGCCGTGGCGCGTGGTCGCCGTCGACCAGCTGGACATGGGTTTCTCCGAACGCACCGGCAGCTTCCGCCGGCTCGAGGACCGGATCACCGACCTGGGCGACCTGACCGCCGGACTGGGCATCACCGGGCCCGTCGTCACCGTCGGACACGACTGGGGCGGCGTGATCTCGCTGGGCTGGGCCACCCGGCACCGCGATCAGCTCGCCGGCATCGTCCTGACCAACACCGCCGTCCACCCCGCCGGCTTCGGGCTGCCCGCCCCGCTCAAACTGGCGCTGCACCCCGCCGTGCACCGCTGGGGCACGACGACGTCGGCCGCCTTCCTGCGCGTCACGCACGCCTTGGCGCATCCTCCGTTGGCGAAGGACGTCAGGGCCGCGTTCATGGCCCCCTACCGGCACGCGGCCCGCCGCACCGGGGTGGGCAACTTCGTGGCCGACATCCCGGCCGACGAGGCCGCGCCCAGCTGGGAGGCGCTGAACGGGGTGGCCGAGGGCATCCGCGGCCTGGACGTTCCGGCGCTGATCCTGTGGGGCCCCAAGGACCCGGTGTTCTCCGACCGCTACCTGAGCGACCTGCTGGACCGGCTGCCGCAGGCCGACGTGCACCGCTTCGAAGGCGCCGGACATCTGCTCCCCGAAGACCGCGACATCGCCGGCCCCGTTTTCACCTGGCTCGACGCCGCCGTGGCCGGCGGCGGGCACGCGGCCGCCGCCCAAGAGCCCCGCGTCGCGGCTCCCTTCCGCTCCATGCTCGCCGAACTCGACGAACGCCGGAACGACGACTCCCCCGCCGTCGTCGACATGGCCCCGCTGGGCGCCGCGGCGGCAGGAAAGCGGACGCTGTCCTGGGCCGAGCTCGCCGGCCAGGTGGACCTGCTCGCCGACGGCCTGGCCGGGATCGGCGTGCGGGCAGGCGACCGAGTCAACCTGCTGGTGCCGCCCGGCATCGAACTGACCAGCCTGATCTACGCCTGCCTGAAGCTCGGCGCCGTCATCGTGGTGGCCGACGCCGGGCTGGGACCCGCCGGCCTGAGCCGTGCCATCAAGGGCGCCGGTCCCCGGTTCATCATCGGCATCGAACGTGCCTTCGCGGCCGCGCGGCTGTTCGGCTGGCCGGGCGAGCGGATCAGCGTGACCGAAATCGGCGGGGCCAAGCGCAGGCTCTACGGCGTCGCCCACACCGTACCCGAACTGCTCGAATCCGCCGCCGCCTCTGCCGCTACCCCGGCCGGCGGCCGCGCCGGGAGCGCCGCCCCCGGGCCCGACGACGACGCCGCCATCCTCTTCACCTCCGGCTCCACCGGACCGGCGAAGGGCGTCGTCTATACGCACCGCCGGCTGGCCGCCATGCGGGACACCCTCAAGGACACCTACGGGCTGGAAGCCGGCACCTCGCTGGTGGCCGGCTTCGCGCCGTTCGCCCTGCTGGGCCCGGCACTGGGCGCCACCTCGGTGACCCCGGACATGGACGTCACCGCGCCCAAGACGCTCACCGCCGCGGCCCTGGCCGATGCTGCCGCGGCGGTCGGCGCCACCGCCGTCTTCGCCTCGCCCGCCGCCCTCGCGAACGTGCTCGCCACCGCCGACGGCCTCACGGACGAACACCGGGTGGCCCTCGCCGACGTGAAGCTGCTGCTCTCGGCCGGCGCGCCGATCCCCGAACCGCTGCTGGCCAAGATGCAGTCGCTGATGCCGTCGGCCCAGCTGCACACCCCCTACGGCATGACCGAGGCGCTGCCCGTGACGGACATCAGCCTGGCGGAAATCCGCGCGGCCGGTTTCGGAAACGGCGTCTGCGTCGGCACCCCGGTGGCGGGGGCCACGGTGGCCATCGCGGCGCTGGCCCCGGACGGCAGCGTGGCGGAGCTCCCCACCACCGACCCCAACGTCACCGGGGAGATCCTCGTAAGCGCCCCGCACGTCAAGGACCGGTACGACCGGCTCTGGATCACGCAGCGGCACAGCGCGTCCGTGCCCGGCTGGCACCGCACCGGCGATGTGGGCCACCTCGACGCCCACGGGCGCCTGTGGGTCGAGGGCCGGCTGGCACACATCATCACCACGGCGAACGGCGTCGCCACCCCGGTGGCCGCCGAGCAGGCCGCGGAAACGCACGACGGCGTCCGGCTGGCCGCCGTCGTCGGCGTCGGTCCCGCGGGCGCCCAGGTCCCGGTCGCGGTGCTGGAGACCGTGCCGCCGTCCTCGAAGCCGGACACCGCGCCGTACGCACTCGGCGATGAGGTGCGCACCGCCGTCGCCCGCGCCACGGGCCTGGAGCTGGCCGCCGTCCTGGTGCTGCCCGAGCTGCCCACCGACATCCGGCACAACTCCAAGATCGACCGCGCCGGCCTGGCCCAGTGGGCCGGCAAGGCGCTGGCCGGCGGACGGATCACCACACCGTGAGCGCCGCCGAAACCCGGACCGTCCTCGTCACCGGTGCCAGCGGGATGCTCGGCGCCGCCGTGGCCCGGCTGCTGCTGGCGGAGGGCCACGGCGTCCGCACCTTCCAGCGCCGCCCCGCCGCCGGCGTCGGCTCCGCCGTCGGGACCGTCCTCGGTTCGCTGACGGACGCCGGCGCCGTCGCCCGGGCCGTCGAGGGAGTCGACGCCGTCATCCACCTGGCCGCGAAAGTTTCCTTCACCGGCCCGTGGAGCGAGTTCGTCGCCACCAACATCGACGGCACGCGCACCCTGCTCGAGGCGGCGAGGTCCGCCGGCGTGCGCGACGTGGTGTTCGTGTCCTCCCCCTCGGTCGCGCATGTCGGCGAGGCGATTGCCGGCGCCGGCGCGGGGTCGGCGGACCCGGACCGGGCCCGCGGCAACTACGCCCGGTCCAAGGCCGCCGCCGAACTGCTCGCGCTGGCCGCGGACTCCCCCGGCTTCCGGGTCGCCGCCGTGCGCCCCCACATCGTCTGGGGCCCCGGCGACACCCAGCTGGTGGAACGCGTCATTGCGCGGGCCAGGGCCGGCCGGCTGCCGCTGCTGGACAACGGCGCCGCCCTGATCGACACCACCTATATCGACAACGCCGCGGCCGCGATTGTCCGTGCGCTCGAACGGATGGACCACGCCCACGGCCAGGCCCTGGTGATCACCAACGGCCAGCCCCGGCCGGTCGGCGAACTGATCGCCGGCATCTGCCGGGCCGCCGGCGTGAAGGCGCCCGCCTGGTCGGTTCCCGGCTGGCTGGCCCGCGGTGCCGGCTCCGTTATCGAACGGGCCTGGACGGCCGCCGGAGCCCGCGGGCTGGTCCGCGACGAACCGCCCATGACGCGCTTCCTGGCGGAGCAGCTGTCGACCGCGCACTGGTTCGACCAGCGCCGCACCCACGAGGTGCTGGACTGGGTGCCCGAGGTCAGCATTGAAGAAGGGCTGCGACGGCTGGCAGCCCACTACGGCGGAACGACGAGGTAGGAGCAAGCATTGGAAAGCGTGAAGCTGATCGAATCCTGGCCGGTGGACAACGCGGCCACCGCCGTCGTCGGGGCAGACGGCGCCGTCGTTGCCTCACATGGCGACCAGCAGCGGCGCTTCCCGCTGGCGTCCGTGACCAAGCTGCTCAGCGCCTATGCGGTGCTGCTGGCCGTGGAGGAAGGCGCGCTGGAACTGGACCAGGCGGCGGGCCCCGAGGGCGCCACCGTCCGCCACCTGCTGGCGCACAGCGCCGGCTACGACTTCGGCGACCGCACCGTCAGGTTCGCCCCCGGCGACCGGCGGCTCTACTCCAACACCGGCTTCGAGGTGCTCGGCGAGACGCTCGAGGCCGCCGCGGGCATGGCCTTCGCGGACTACCTGCGCGAAGGCGTTCTCGTTCCCCTCGGCATGAAGGACACCAGCCTCAACGGCTCCCCCGCGGCCGGGGCGACCTCCACGTCCAACGACCTGTCCCGCTTCGCCGCCGAACTCCAGCGGCCGTCGCTGCTGGCCGCCGCCACGGTGCAGGAAGCGACGCAGGTGGCCTACCCGGGCCTGGCCGGCGTCCTGCCGGGGTTCGGCCGCCAGCAGGGCAACGACTGGGGCCTGGGCTTCGAGATCCGCGCCCACAAGGAGCCGCACTGGACCGGCAGCAAGAGCTCGCCGAAAACGTTCGGCCACTTCGGCCAGTCCGGCACCTTCCTCTGGGTGGATCCGGACGCCGGCGCCGCCTGCATCGCGCTCACCGACCGCGACTTCGGGCCCTGGGCCGCCGACGCGTGGCCCGCCTACACGGACGCGGTGCTGGCGGAGCTGGGACGGTAGCCCGTTACCAGCGGCCGTTC
Organism: Arthrobacter sp. Cza30; assembly: GCF_059090765.1. Taxonomy (NCBI): domain Bacteria; kingdom Bacillati; phylum Actinomycetota; class Actinomycetes; order Micrococcales; family Micrococcaceae; genus Arthrobacter; species Arthrobacter sp. Cza30. The sequence continues at coordinate 48,494 of NZ_JBNHGA010000005.1, forward strand.
CGGGGCCTCGGCTGGCAGGCCGGGCAGGTGTAGGACGACCGGTTCATGAAGGTGTCCCTGCGGATCTTCGTGGACAGCCCCAGGTCGCCGCAGCGGTGGCAGGGTTCGCCCTCCCGGCCGTAGGCGTTCAGCGACCGTTCGAAGTACCCGGAGGCGCCGTTGACGTTCACGTAGAGGGAATCGAAGCTGGTGCCGCCGGCGTCGAGCGCCCTGCCCATGACGTCCCGGCACGCGCTGAGCAGCCGCTCCGCTTCCTTGCGGCGCAGGGTGTCGGTCGGGCGGGCGTAGTGCAGCTTCGCGGCCCACAGGGCTTCGTCGGCATAGATGTTGCCGATGCCGGAGACCAGGGCCTGATCCAGGATGGCGCGCTTGATGCCGGTCTTGCGGGCACGCAGGCGCTGGTAGAACGCCTCGAAGGAGAACGCGGGGTCGAGCGGGTCGCGGGCGATGTGCGAGGCCTCGACCGGGATCAGCGGCAGGCCGGTCTCGGACATGCCGCCGGCATGGCCGTCGGGGGTGGGCATCAGGTCCGCCAGGAACATGCCGCCGAAAATCCGCTGGTCCACGAAGCGCAGCTCGGCCGGCATCGGCGGGCCATCGGGCCCGCCGGCCGGACCGAGCGTCAACCGGACCTTCAGGTGCTTCTCGTCGGGCTGCCCGCTGTCTTCGACCAGCAGTTGCCCGCTCATGCCGAGGTGTGCCATCAGGGCGAGTTTGGGCTCGTCGGGCACGGCCTCAACGGCGGCCGGGTGCGGCGAAGGGGCCGGCGTGGTCTCCAGCAGCGGCATCCAGAGGAATTTCCCGCGCCGGGCCACGTCGGCCACCTGGGCGCCGATGAGGTTGCCGCGCAGGTCGTCGGCTCCGAGGGCGTGGCGCCGGATGGAACGCTCGTCGAGGACGTCCACTCCGGTGATCGTCCGCCCGCGGACCCACTGGGCGAGCCCGCGGCGGACAACCTCCACCTCAGGCAGTTCAGGCATCGGAGTCGGCGGTCTCCGTCACCGATGCGGGCAGCGAGGCACGCAGCGCCCGCCACGTGGTGGCGGCGGCTTCCTGCTCGGCTTCCTTCTTGGAATGTCCGGTGCCGCGACCGTATTCGGTGGTGCCGATCAGCAGCGTGGCCACGAAGGTCCGGGCGTGGTCCGGGCCCGATCCCTCCACCCGGTAGGTCACGGTGCCCATCTTCCGGGCGGCGGCCAACTCCTGGATGCTGGTCTTCCAGTCCGTGCCCGCGCCCAAGGCGTCGGCGTCCGCGAGGAGCGGCCCGACGAGGCGCATCACCAGCTGGCGCGCCGTTTCGATGCCCTGGCACAGGTAGGCGGCGCCGAAGAGGGCCTCCATCGTGTCGGCCAGGATCGATGACTTGTCGGCCCCGTTAGTGAGCTTTTCGCCCTGCCCGAGCAGCACGTGCCGGCCGACGTCCAGGCTGCGCGCGATGCCGGCCAGCGCGCGGGTGGAGACGACGGCGGAGCGCCGCTTGGCCAATTCGCCCTCGGGCAGGTCCGGGTTGTCCCGGTACAGCGCGTCGGTCACGGAAAAGCCCAGGATCGAGTCGCCGAGGAATTCCAGGCGCTCGTTGGTCGGCAGTCCGCCGTGCTCGTAGGCGTAGGAACGGTGGGTTAAAGCAAGACGGAGCGTCTCGGCGTCGATATCAACGCCGAGACGCTCCAAAAGCTCTTCAGTTGAAGGCATACCGGACGTTGTTACGCGTCGGCTACCTTGCGGCCCTTGTACTCAAGGAACAGCGCGGTGCCTGCCGAGTCGGTGACAACCTTGGCCTGGTGCGGCAGGCTGTAGGTGACACGGCCGTTCTCAACGGTCTTGACCAGGTTGGGCGCAGTGGCCTTCCACTGGGACCGGCGTGCGCGCGTATTCGAGCGGGACATCTTCCGCTTGGGAACAGCCACGGCTAACTCTCTTCTCTCTCGTCTGACTCTTTACTTTCGGACGCCTCGTCGGCGGCCGTACCGGCCAACCCGGCAAGGGCTGCCCAGCGAGGATCCACGACCTCATGGTGGTGACCCGGATCCTCTTCAAGGCGCATCCCGCATTCCGGGCACAAGCCTTGGCAGTCTTCCCGGCACACCGGCTGGAACGGCAGGGCGGTCACCACTGCGTCCCGCAGCGCCGGTTCGAGATCGATCAGATCGCGCTCAACCCGCCGCTGTTCGTCCTGTTCTTCTTCCTCGAGGAGTTCAGCTTCCTCGTAGTAGAAGAGTTCCTGCACCTTGACGTCGAGGTCGTACGCGATGGGATCCAGGCAACGCCCGCACTCGCCCGTGACAGCCACGGAAACGGTGCCGGAAACCAGGATTCCCTCGTGCACGGCCTCAAGCTTCAGGTCCAACTCCATGTCGGAGCCTTCCTGAACGCCAATGAGTGCTGCCCCGAAATCCTTCGGTGCAGCGATACGTTCTTCAAGAGTCCGCATGGTGCCCGGGCTGCGCCCGAGGTCCTTGACCGCAAGGGTCAAGGCCGAACTTTGATCATGGTTCAAGACCACAGTACTGAGAACTCCTAAAGAACATACGACCGACGTATCATCTTAGCCCGGATCTCCCGCGGGCCCAAACCGGCGGCGCTACGCGGCCGTCAGTCCCGTCCGGCGAGCTCCAACGGCCTCTCGGCCTGGATCCGTGCTGCCAGGTCCACGATCCAGGAACGCAACTCGGGTCCCAGGTCCTCGCGCTCCGTGGCCAGGGAGACGACGGCCTTGAGGTAGCTGAGCTTGTCGCCGGTGTCGTAGCGGCGACCCTTGAAGACCACGGCATAAACCCCGCCGCCGGCCTCCTCGGAGCCGGCCAGCACCTGCAGCGCATCCGTCAGCTGTATTTCTCCGCCGCGGCCCGGCGGGGTCTCCTCCAGCACGTCGAAGACCGCGGGATGCAGGACATAACGGCCGATCACGGCCAGGTTCGACGGCGCCTCGGCGGCGGCGGGCTTTTCCACCAGGCCGTTCACCTTCACGTGGGCCGCGCCGTCGATGCGGCTGATGTCCGCGCACCCGTAGGCGCTGATCGCTTCCGGATCGACTTCCATCAGGGCAATGACGGAGCCGCCGGTCGCCTGCTGGACCGCGATCATCTCCGTGAGCAGCTCGTCGCGCTCGTCGATCAGGTCATCGCCCAGTAAGACGGCGAAGGGCTCGTTGCCCACATGCTGCCTGGCGCAGAGAACGGCGTGCCCGAGCCCCTTGGGGTCGCCCTGGCGCAGGTAATGGATGTCGGCCAACTGGGAAGATTCCCGCACCGCGGCCAGCTTGTCGTCGTCGCCCTTGTCCGCCAGGGTTTGCTCGATAAACGGGACCCGGTCGAAGTGGTCCTCGAGGGACCGCTTGTTGCGCCCGGTGATCATCAGGACGTCGTCCAAGCCGGCGCGCGTCGCTTCTTCGACGACATATTGGATGGCCGGCTTGTCGACGACGGGCAGCATTTCCTTCGGCATGGCCTTGGTGGCCGGCAGGAACCTGGTCCCCAGCCCGGCGGCGGGCAGAACGGCTTTTCGTACGGATTGAGCTTGAGGCATGGGTCAAACGTTAGCAAACGCGGGCCCCGCCGCAACCGCCGGCAGCGATCCGGGCAGGCCTACCGGGGCTGCTCCGCGGCGCGGAAACCGGCGAGCACGGCCTTCGGCACGAACTCCGAGATATCCCCGCCCAGCGCGGCAATTTCCTTGATCAAGGTCGACGACAGGTGCGTGTAGCTGCTCTCCGCGGCGAGGAAAACCGTCTCGATGCCGGCCAGGTGCCGGTTCATGTGGGCCATCGGCAGTTCGTAGTGGTAGTCCTGCGACGAGCGCAGGCCCTTGACGATGACGCCGGCGCCGTGGCTGCGGCAGTACTCGGCCAGCAGGCCTTCACCCATCGCTTCAACGCTCACGCCGCGGAGGTAGGAGAGCGTCTCGCGGGCCATGGTCAGCCGCTCGTCCAAGCTGAAGCGGTATTTCTTGGCATAGTTCGTCGAGACGGCGACGATGACCTCGTCGTACATGCTGGCGGCACGGGCAATGATTTCCACGTGGCCTTTGTGGAGCGGGTCATAGGATCCTGGGCAGACGGCACGGCGCATAGAGTCGAATCTAGTCGATCCGGGCGGGCGGTGCACCACGCTTCGGTGGTAATACTGGGAGTCATGAGCACAGCTATGCGGCAACTCGTCCACGGCCGGCGGGCCGGCGTTCCGGCGCCGTGGCAGCGGACGGCGGCAGGATCGAACCTCCTCGGCGACGACGGCGGCCTCGGCCTCACCATCTTCGAGGAAATGACGACCCTCGCCGCGCGGACCGGCGCCATCAATCTGGGGCAGGGATTTCCCGACGAGGACGGCCCGGCGGAAATCGCCGCCGCCGCCATCGACGCCATCCGCGGCGGAGCCAACCAGTATGCTCCGGGCAAGGGAACACTCACACTGCGCAGCGCCATTGCCGCCAACCAGCAGCGGTTCTACGGCCTGTCACCGGACCCGGAAACCGAGATCATCGTCACGACCGGAGCCACCGAGGCGCTGGCCGCGACGCTGCTGGCCCTGACCGGACCGGGCGACGAAGTGCTGACGTTCGAGCCCTTTTACGACGCGTACGGGGCGATCATCGGCCTGGCCGGAGCCCGGCACACCACGGCCCCGCTCCTCGCACCCGATTTCCAGCCGGACCTCGACTCACTCGAAGCGGCCTTCTCGGAGCGCACCCGCATGGTCCTGGTCAACAACCCGCACAATCCGATGGGCAGCGTTTTCTCCCGCGAGGCCCTGTTGCGCATCGTCGAGCTGGCCGAGCGCTACGACGCGCTGATCGTCACCGACGAGGTCTACGAGCACCTGACCTTCGATGCACCGCACATCCCCATAGCCACCCTGCCGGGAGCCGCCGAGCGGACGCTCACCATCTCGTCGGCCGGCAAGACGTTTTCGTTCACCGGCTGGAAGGTCGGCTGGCTCTCCGGCCCGGCGGACCTCGTCGCAGCCGTCCGCACGGTAAAGCAGTTCCTCACGTACAGCTCAGGCGCACCGTTCCAGGACGCGGTGGCGGCGGGACTGGGGCTGCCGGACTCGTTTTACGGCGGGATCGCCGCCGGCCTGAAGGCCAAGCGGGACCTGCTCAGCGACGGATTGCGGCAGGCCGGCTTCGATGTCTTCACACCGCAGGGCACCTATTTCGTCAACGTGGACACGGCGCCGCTGGGGATCACCGACTCACTCGACCTGGCCCGCCGGCTGCCCGGGCTGATCGGCGTGGCCGCCATCCCGGTGCCGGTCTTCTGCCACCCCGAGGGCGCCGAGCGCACCCGCTCGCTGCTGCGCTTCGCATTCTGCAAGCGGACCGAGGTCCTGCAGGACGCCGCGCAACGCCTCGCCTCCCTGCCGGACAGGATCTGAGCCGTGGCCGAACGCTACCTGCGCGGCAGCGGCCTCCACGCCGGCATCGACAAGGACGACCGGGTGCCGGGGTCCTACGTCCTGAGCATAGGCGGCGCGGAGCAATCGCACGTCAACCTGCGGCATCCCGACGACGTGTTCTACGAATACCTGCGCCGGATCGCCAACGTCGTCGACCTGGCGGGCGATGCAGGGGTCCCGCTGCGTTGCCTCCACCTGGGCGCCGGGGCCCTGACGCTGGCCCGGTATGTGCAGGCCACCCGGCCCGGTTCGCGGCAGGTCGCCGTCGAGCTGGAGCGGGAGCTGCTGGACTTCGTCCTCGAGCACCTTCCCATGCCCGACGGCACGGAGCTAACGGTCCACTTCGGCGATGCGCGGCATGAACTGGCCTTCGGAGACATCGAGGGCACCTTCGACGTGATCGTGCTGGATGTTTTCGCAGGCGACGATGCCCCGGAGCACCTGACCACGGCGGACTTCTACCAGGAGATGCTGGAGGCATTGGAACCGGACGGGGTGCTGCTGGTCAACGTCGGAGACGATCCGCCGCTGGCGTTCGCCAAGCGGCAGATCGCCGAGCTCGCGTCGGTCGCCGGTTCGGTGGCGGCGCTGGGCGAGGCCGGCATGTTCGGCAGCCGAAGGGCGGGCAACATCGTCCTGGCCGCCCGCAACGGTTCGTGGCCGCCGGAATGGTCGGCCGCCCTGCTGGCGGCGGGCCCGCACCCGGCCGCCGTCCTCACCGGCCCGGAGCTCGATTCATTCGCCCGCAGCTGACGGGTCCGCCGCAGGTTCGGCGAACCAGAGCTGGGTCTCGCCGTACTTCCGGACGGCGAACCGGACGAGGCCTTCGGGCCATCCTGGTTCGGGTGACCGCGAAGAGCGTTCGACGACGACGACCGCGCCGTCGGCGAGGAATCCGGACAAGGAGGCGAGGATGCCGGCGAGCGCGTCCTCGGCCAGCGGGTACGGCGGGTCCATCAGCACCAGGTCCCAATGGTGCCCCGGCGGCAGGTCCTCGAGGAACCGCTCCGCCTTCATGCGGTGCACCTTGGCCGTTTTCCGGCCCAGCTTGCCGTTGACCAGCTCGGCGTTGCGGCGGCACACCCCCGCGGCTTTATCGGCTGCTTCGACCAGGTCCACCGTGGCGGCGCCGCGGCTGGCGGTCTCGACTCCCAGCGCCCCGGAGCCGGCGAAGAGGTCCAGCACCCGGGCGCCGGCCACCACGTCGTAGGACTCCAGCCGGGAAAACAGCGCCTCCTTGACCCGGTCCGTCGTCGGCCGGGTGTTCTCCCCCGGCACGCTGGCCAGGGTCAGTCCCCCGGCCACGCCGGCCACGATGCGGCTCACCGGCTACCCGCGCTCAAGGAAGGCCTCCCGCTCGGGGTTCAGGTACAGCTCGATGGCGGCTGCCAGCTCGGGATACCGGGCCAGGGTGGAGTCCCGCTGCAGGATGGCCGTGGCGTCTTCCCGGGCACGGGCGATAACGGCCTCGTCCTTGATCACGCGCAGCAGCTTCAGGGTGGATTTGCCGCCGGACTGGGACGCCCCGAGGATGTCGCCTTCGCGACGCAGCTGGAGGTCTGCCTGCGAGAGTTCAAACCCGTCGGTGGTCGCGGCGACCGCCTGCAGCCGCTCCCGGCTGGGGTGCCCGGGCTCCAGCTGCGTGACCAGCAGGCAGGTGCCGGGGAGGCCGCCGCGGCCCACCCGTCCGCGGAGCTGGTGGAGCTGCGAAATGCCGAAGCGGTCGGCGTCCAGGATCACCATCATGGTGGCGTTGTGCACGTCGACGCCGACCTCGATGACCGTGGTGGACACCAGAATGTCCAGCGTGGCGTCGTTGAACGCCGCCATGGCGGCAGCCTTCTGGTCCGGCTCCATCCGGCCGTGCAGCATGCCGATCCGGATGCCGTCCAGGACCGGCAGCCCGCTCAGGTGCTCGACCAGGGCGGCCACCGATGCCATGGGCCGCTGTTGCTCCGGCTGCCCTGACAACTCGTCCGGCGGATCGGCCTCTTCGAGCTCGTCATCCCCGATCTTGGGGCACACGACGTAGACCTGCCGGCCGGCGGCGACCTCCTCGCGGGCACGTTCCCAGATCCGGTCCTCCCAGGCAGGATGTTCCTGGAGAGCCACCATGTGAGTGGTGATCGGCGCGCGGCCCGCGGGCAGCTCCGTCAGCACCGATGTTTCCAGGTCCCCGAAGACGGTCATGGCCACCGTCCGGGGAATGGGCGTGGCGGTCATGACCAGCAGGTGCGGTGGCGTGGCCGAGCGGCTCCGGAGGCGGTCGCGCTGTTCCACGCCGAAGCGGTGCTGTTCGTCCACCACCACGAGGCCGAGGTCAAAAAACTGCACCGTGTCGGACAGCAGGGCATGGGTGCCGACGACGATGCCCGCCTCTCCGGCCGCCACATCGAGCAAGGCCCTGCGCTTGGCCGTTCCGGTCATCGAGCCGGTCAACAGCACTACCTTGGTGCCGTCGGGGTCGCCGCCCAACATGCCGCCCTGCGCCAAGGGGCCAAGCGTCCGGGTGATCGATGCGAAATGCTGGCCCGCCAAAACCTCGGTCGGCGCGAGCAGGACGGCCTGGCCGCCCGAGTCGACCACCTGCAGCATGGCCCGAAGGGCAACCAAGGTCTTCCCCGACCCGACTTCCCCCTGCAGCAGCCGGTTCATGGGTGAATCTCCGGCCAGCTCCGCCGCGATCGTCGCGCCGACCTCGCGCTGTCCCGAGGTCAGGTCGAAGGGCAGGCGGGCGTCGAACTTGTCGGCAATACCGCCCTTCCGGCCCGGGCGTGCGGTCGCCTGTTCGGCCGCGGCGATGGCCCGCTTCCGTCCGAGAGCCGCCTGCAGGACCAGCGCTTCCTGATAGCGGAAGCGGTCCCGGGCCGCGTTGGCGGCTTCCATCGTTGCGGGCCGGTGGATCTGTTCGTAGGCCTCCGCCAACGAAAGCATTCCGTCCCGGACGGCGATATCCGTCGGGATGGGGTCCCCCAGGCGGCCGAAGTCCACGGCGTCGAGCAACAGGTCAACGGCGGCCTTGATGCGCCAGCTGCCCAGTTTCGCCGTCGCCGGGTACATGGGCACCGGGCGCAGGGCCTCCTCGGCGTCGAAGTCGAAGGCGTCTTCGAGCAACTGGTAGTCGGGGTTGGTCAAGGTGAGGTTTCCGCGGTAGGACGTCACCTTGCCGGAGAACATGGCGATGGTCCCCGGCCGCAGCTCCCGTTCGGCCTGATAGCCGTTGAAGAACGTGAGGCTGATGTCCGAGGAATTGTCGGTCACGACGACCTCGGTCAGCGAACCGCGCCGGGCCCGCATCTTGCGGGAACTCGTGCTCAGTACCCGGGCCACCAGGGTCGCGTCCTCGTCGATCGGCAGCTCGGCGATCATGGTCAGCTCTCCGCGCTTCATGTATCGCCGCGGGAAGTAGTTGAGCAGTTCCCCGGTCACCGTCATGCCCAGGTGCTTTTCGAGTGCCGAGGCCGAGCGCTGGCCGAGCCGCCGCTCCAGCGGGACGCTCAGCTCGTCAGCCGGGTCAACCGCCATGGTTCTGCTCCGGCGGGCCGGCCAGCTCCGTCATGCTGACGTTCATCGGTTCACCCAGCTCCCGGATAACGTCCAAAGCCGCTTCGCCGTCCGGCACGTGCGCGTGGACGCGCCAGCGGTATCCGCCCTCGATTTCAGTCACGGCGCTCATGATGACCGAGTCGCCCAGCTCATCCAGCTTCAGGCGCAGCGTCGCGGCGTCGAGGGGGCTGAGGTTGACGGTGCACATCACCTCGACGCCTTCGTGCACGTGGTCCAGGTGCAGGTGCGGATCCTGCACGTTGTAGCCGTGCAGGCCGTCCAGCAATTCCGGCTGCAGTTCCACGCCCAGGGCGCTGGCCCGCAGGGTGTCCATGATGAGCAGGAACCCGACGGCGCCGGCGTCGACGATGTGCGCCGATTCGAGTGCCCCGAGCTGGGCCTCCGTCCTGACGACCGCGGCCACGGCCTCTTCCACGACCGCTTCCAGCGTTGCCGCCAGGCCGTGGTTGCTGTCGTCGCCGTTCTTCGCCGCATGTACCGCCGACGCCGCCCGCGAGACCGAGGCGATGACGGAGAGCATGGTTCCCTCAACGGGATCGCTCAACGCGGACCAGCACCGGATTTCGGCACGTTGGAGGGCCGCGGCCAGCAGCGGCCCCGTCAACCGGGTCGTTCCCCGCAAGGGTTCGGCCAAGGCGGCCAGGAAAACCGACAGCAGGGTGCCGGAGTTGCCGCGCGCTTCTTCCATCGCGGCCTGGCCTGCCCCGGCCAGGAGTTCGCCGATGTCCGCCGTCCGGTTTTCGGCGGCCGACTTCGCCGCCGCCCGGATGGTCAGATAGAGGTTGGTCCCCGTGTCGCCGTCGGCCACCGGGAAGATGTTGATGGCGTTCAGGCGGTCGCTGTGGTTGCCGAGGACGACCTCGGCCCTGGACAGCCAGCGGCGCAGCGCTTCGGCATTGGCAGCAATTTTCGTCTGCAAAGGGGTCCCATCTGCATGCGCCGGCGATGCCCGCCAACGATCAATCTCAGTCCTCCGGCGTTACCTGAGCCTACCGCAGCCGGCTCCGCTCACCGGCTAACGGTTGCGTCGCGGCTCACTCGAGGTCCGCAGTACTCAGATATTCGCCGAGGCTGTCATTCTGCAGCGCGCCGGCAATTTCGGCGATGGCCGCCTCGTCCGGCAGGACGATCGACTGGCCGTCGGCTGAGGTGCCGGTGCCCAGGGTCGGAAGGGTAAACATCTGCACGTCGCTGGACCGTACATCCCGAAGCGAAACACCCAGCGAGCCCGCTGCCATGGCGTCGAATTCGCTGTCAACGCTCACGAACGGGGAAAATTCGTTAACGACGTTGTTGATTTTGACCGGGTTCGTCAAAGTCTCCGCAGTCAAGAACTTAGACAGTAAGGCCTTCACGAACAACTGCTGGTTGCGTACGCGCTGGTAGTCGCCGTCACTGAACGCGTAACGCTCACGAACGAATGCCAAGGCGGATTCACCGTTCAGCGTTTGGGTTCCCGCGGGGAAATACTGCGGAGAATGCCTGGAGGTGAATGCGATCGGATTATTGATCTCCACCCCGCCGAGAGCGTCTGTGAGCTCCTTGAAACCAGAGAAGTCAATCATCGCTACGTGGTCGATCCGCGCTTCAAACATTCCTTCAAGCGTTTGAACGACCAGCGGGACGCCACCGAACGACATGGCCGCATTGATCTTGTGTTCGCCCTGCCCCGGAATATTGACCCAGGTATCGCGCATCACCGACATCACGTAGACGCCCTCGCGATCCCCGGGGATGTGCATCAGCATCATCGTGTCTGACCTGCTGCCATCCGACGTTTCCAGACCTTGGGCTCCAGCATCTCCCCGGCTGTCAGACCCCAGCAGCAGGATGTTTATCGACTTGTCGCCTGCGGCCTTTTCCACCCGGTCTTCAGGAAAAGCGCTCTCGATTGCCTGCGACTTGTTGTCGAACGTGTTGGCGAGATTGAAGATGTAGCCACCACCGACAATGACCGCCACTACGACCAGTCCCACCAAGACGAAGAACGCGGTACGAATCGGGTCCTTCTTACGCTTTTTGCTCGCACGGCGGGGACGATATTCTTGGTCGAGGTCAGCAGTCATTGAGGTCACTTCCTAGGGAGGGGCTATCTAAAGGATAAAGCCCGCGGCTTGCTTGCCGGCGCAGGACCATCGGGCGTGGCTCGGGTCACGGACCGCCCAAGGGTCTGCAGAGCCCGGGATACGCTAGCAGCATGACCCGCGTTTTCCCCAATCATCGTCGGAATTTGCCTGTCCTGTTGTTGCTGGGAATGCTGGGGACTCTCACCGCCTGCTCCCCTGTTGTCGATGTTGACGCTGCTCCCGACGCGGCAAACCCGGGATGCGCCCCGATGATGGTCATCCTCCCCCAGTACGTCGCTGATTTCCCGCGCCGTGAGACGAGCAGCCAGGCGACCGCCGCCTGGGGGGACCCTTCGCAGGTGATCCTGCGGTGCGGCGTGCCGGTTCCCGGCCCGACGACGGACCAGTGCGTCTCGGTCGACGGCGTCGACTGGGTCCTGCGCGAAGGCGAGAACGGCTACTGGACGGCCACGACCTACGGGCGCACCCCTGCCACCGAACTGCTGTTCAAGCCCGACGACGTGGCAGAGAGCTCCGTCTTGATGGACATCTCGGCGGCGGCGGCCGAGATTCCGCAGGGTCGCGAGTGCCTGAGCATTTCCGACGTCCTGTAGGCAGCCCGGCCGGCGACGCCGCGCCGGCCGCCCTGCCTGTCTAGCGGAGGCCGGTCTTGCGGTTGAGGGCCAGGTACAGCAGCTCGTCGATCAACTCGGTGTAAGGCAGTCCGGATTTCGCCCACATCTGCGGATACATGCTGATCGGCGTAAACCCGGGCATGGTGTTGATCTCATTGATAATGAGCTCGCCGTCCGGTGTGTAGAAGAAGTCAACCCGGGAGAGCCCCTCTCCGCCGAGCGCGTCGAACGCTTGTGCGGCGAGTTCGCGCACCCTTTCCGTGGCGTCGGCGGGCAAATCCGCCGGGCAGCTGAGGGCGGCGGCCGTACCGTCCAGATATTTCGCTTCGAAATCGTAAAACTGGTGCTCGCCGGGCTGGACGGCGATTTCCCCGGGAAGGCTGGTGCGCGTCGGTTCTGTTCCCCGGCCTTGCAGCACCGCTACTTCAATCTCGCGGCCGATGATGCCGGCTTCGACAACAACCTTGGGATCGTGTTCGCGGGCGGCTTCCACGGCGGCGCGGAGGCCGCCTGGCTCGGCCACCCGGGTGATCCCCATGGAAGAACCCGCCCGGGCCGGCTTGACGAAGACCGGGAACTGAAGGGTGCCCAGGCGTTCGAGCACCGCGTCCGGGTCTTGCTGCCACTGACGGTCCATGATGACCTGGTAGGGGCCGACGTGGAGGCCGGCCGATTCGAAGACCACTTTCATATAGTGTTTGTCCATGCCGACGGCAGAGGCAAGTACGCCGGCGCCGACGTAGCGGACATCGGCCATCTCCAGCAGCCCCTGAAGCGTTCCGTCCTCGCCGAACGGCCCGTGCAGCAGCGGCAGCACGACGTCCACGTTGCCCAGGCTCTGCGGAACCTTCGCGGCCGGCGCGACCATGAGTTCCGGCGTGTCCCGCCTGCTGGCCAGCACGACGGGTTCGGCGGACGTACTGATCTCCGGCATTTTTCCCGAGGCGAGCGACCACTGGGCCGGATCATCGGCGACCTGCACCCACTGGCCGTTACGCGCAATCCCGATGGGAACGACGTCGTACTTGTCCTTGTCGATGGCCCCGAGCACCCCGGCCGCGGTGACGCAGCTCACGGAATGTTCGCTGGACCGCCCGCCGAAAAGGACGGCAACGCGGGGTTTGCGGCCCGGCGACGGGGCGTTAGCGGCGGGCATGGTCTCGTCGTTCACTGGAGTTCACCTTCGGATTTGAGTTCACGGGTCAACAGGCGCGGCGCCAGCGCCTCAACGGAGACCTGCCCCTCCAGGACGGCAACCACTGCCTCGGTAATCGGCATGTCGACGCCCATCTTGGTGGCCAGATCCAGCACGGCGCGGCCGGACTTGATGCCTTCGGCCGTTTGGGTCATTCGTTCCGTCACCTGGTCCAGGGTCAGGCCTTCGCCCAAGAGCCGTCCGGCCGTGTGGTTGCGCGACAGCGGCGAGGCGCAGGTGGCGACCAGGTCGCCGAGTCCGGCCAGCCCGGCCATGGTCTGGACCTCTCCCCCGAGGGCGAGGGTAAGCCTGGTGGTCTCGGCCAGTCCGCGGGTGATGACCGTCGCCTTGGTGTTGTCTCCCATGCCTTTGCCGTCGCAGATTCCCACGCACAGGGCGATGATGTTCTTGACGATCCCGCCGATCTCCACCCCCGTCACGTCAGAGTTCGTGTAGGGGCGGAAGTAGCTGGCGGTGCACAACCGCGCAATCCACTGCGCGGTGTCGTCGTCCGTGCAGGCCACCACCGAGGCGGTCGGTTCCTTCCGCGCGATCTCGAGCGCCAGGTTGGGGCCGGAAATGACGGCTACGTGGGAGTCGGACAGGCCGAGCTCTTCTTTGATGACTTCGCTCATGCGGGCGTCGGTCCCGCGCTCCAGTCCCTTCATGAGCGAGACGACCACCGCCTCCGGATCGAGCAGCGGCTTCCAGGATGCCAGCTGCGGTCGAAGGGTCTGGGCGGGAACAGCCAGCACCACCAGCGGAGCGCCGCGGAGGACTTCGGCTACGTCCTCCGAAGCGACGATGTTCTCCGGCAGCGCGATGTCCTGGAGGTACGTGGCATTCCGGTGCCGGGAGTTAATTTCCGCCGCCACTTCGGCGCGCCGGGCCCAGAGCCTGACCTCGACGTCGGGATGGGCGTCCGCGACGACCTTGGCAAAGGTAGTGCCCCAGCTTCCTGCGCCGAGAACGGCGATGTTGGCAGGCAGGTCGGGGCGTGCTGTCACGACTTCTCCTCAGGCGGTAGCTCTTCTGTATGCACCGGTTCGCCGGAACCAAAGTCCCGGCCTATGGCGCTTTGACCGTGAGCAGAAGGATCCCAGCGGACGGCAGGCGCTTCCTCGCCGCGTACTTCGGCCAGCAGCGCCGTGATGCTGTCCATAATCCTATTCGTTGCCGCCTCGAGAACGGTCCTGGTGATCGGCAAGCCGCTGAATTCGCTCAGGTCCACGGGAGGTCCGGCCGTGACGTGTGCGGTTTTGCGCGGAAAAAGGCTGGGCCTTTTCGCATACCGGGGCAACAGCTCGTTGGCCCCCCAGTGCGCCACCGGAATCACGGGTGCGCCGGTCTGCAGCGCGAGCCGCGCCGCCCCGGTGCGCCCGCGCATGGGCCAGAGGGCCGGGTCCCGGGTCAGCGTCCCCTCCGGGTAGATGATCACGGCACCGCCTTCGTCGAGCACCTCGCGTGAGACGTCCAGGGAACGGTTTGCGCCCGAACTGCTCCGCTCCACCGGTATCTGCCGGGCCGCCGTCAGCAGTTGACCGACCACGGGAATCTTGAACAGGGAAGCCTTCGCCAGGAAGTGCGGCAGGGCGCCTTGGTTGTAGACGTAATGGCCGACGACGAGTGGATCGATTTCCGTGGTGTGGTTCGGACAGACGATGAATCCCCGGTCCTTGGGGAAATTCTCCGTTCCCGTCCAGTTGCGCCGGAGGACCAGGTTCAGGAATGGCCGGATAACGCCGGCGAGGACACCAATGACCACCCGCTCTTTGGAGTCTGCTCCCATGTCCGCCTACTCGACGTCGAAGTCCGCGCCGAGGCCCTCCAGCTTTGACTGGAAGCGTTCGTAGCCACGGTTGATGAGTTCGATGCCGGTCACGCGGGAGGTTCCGGCCGCCGCCAAGGCGGCGATCAGGTGGCTGAAGCCGCCGCGGAGGTCGGGGATGTCTATTTCCGCGCCGGAGAGCTGGGTGGGTCCGGAAATCACGGCGGAATGCAGGAAATTCCGCTGCCCGAAGCGGCAGGGAATGCTGCCGAGGCATTCGCGGTGCACCTGGATGTTGGCGCCCATTCGAATCAACGCCTCAGTAAAGCCGAACCGGTTCTCGTACACGGTCTCGTGCACGATCGAGACGCCTTCGGCCTGCGTGAGCGCGACGACCAGGGGCTGCTGCCAGTCCGTCATGAAGCCCGGGTGCACGTCGGTCTCGAGCACCAGCGGCGACAGGCTGCCGCCCGGGTGGTAGAAGCGGATGCCGTCGTCGTCGATGTCGAACGCCCCGCCGATCTTGCGGTAGGTGTTCAGGAAGGCGGTGAGGTCGCCCTGATGGGCACCTTCGACGTAAATGTCTCCCTGCGTCACCAGCGCCGCGGATGCCCAGGACGCGGCCTCGTTGCGGTCGGGCAGCGCGCGATGGTTGAAGCCGGCCAGTTCGGTGACGCCCTCGATCCGGATCACACGGTCGGTCTGGACCGTAATGATGGCACCCATCTTCTGCAGCACGGCGATCAGGTCCATGATCTCCGGCTCGATGGCGGCGCCGCTCAATTCCGTGATGCCTTCGGCCCGGGTTGCCGTCAAAAGAACCTGTTCGGTGGCGCCCACGCTGGGATACGGCAGCGTGAGTTTCGCGCCCTTCAGTCCCCTGGGTGCGGAGATGGAGATGCCACCGGGCCGCTTGTCCACGATGGCTCCGAACTGGCGGAGCACGTCGAGGTGGTAGTCGATGGGACGGTCGCCGATCCGGCAGCCGCCCAGGTCGGGGATGAAGGCCTCTCCGATCGCGTGGATCAGCGGCCCGCAGAAAAGGATCGGAATGCGGGAATCGCCCGCGTGCGCGTCGATGTCCTTCATCTGGGCGGTCTTGACGTTCGTCGGATCCAGCGTCAGGTCACCGGTCACCGGGTCTTTGGAAACCTCGACGCCGTGCAGGCGGAGCAGGCTGGTGACGATCTCCACGTCCCGGATTTCGGGCACATTCCGCAGGACCGAGGCATTACTGCCGAGCAAGGACGCGACCATCGCTTTGGGAACCAGGTTCTTGGCACCGCGGACGGACACCTTCCCCGCCAACGGAACGCCACCACGAATGGTCAAAACACTTGCCATGAATACCTGTTTCCTCAAGCTAGTTTAGCGCCGAACTGCGCCAGGGCCTCAGCTAAGCATATTGGCAATCCGTGACCAGTCTGAAATAAACGGGTGGTGTGCATGAGTGTCCGGTCGAGTGCCTGGGTGGACCCAGCGAGGCATGGCGCGCCGGCAGACGCGACCGCGTAGGGTTCCGCCTGTCGGCGCTCGTCACACCCCCAAGCAGCCTGACGTCGTGGAGCTCACATGCATCTTGGTTCGGAAGGGACCCAGCACTGCTGGTTCATCACGATATGCGCAGAATCACGTTGGCCGCTAGCGGTAAGACGCCACGAAGGTCCTGAAGTCTTCGAACCCGAACTCGTGAAGACAAGCGAAATAGGCTACCGCTTGTGCGTGGTTGGATGCCCATCGGAACGCCTCGTGCCGGCCTAGTAGAAGGGCCTGAAAGTTGCCATCACGTATGTCCATGGGTATTGGCACAAGCTGATCAGACTCCCAGTAGTCGGTGGCTGAATGCACCAAAGTATTTAGCTCATCGAATGTCCGGTCGATCCGGGCTAGATACGCGAAACATGGCTGCCAGCGCTTAGTGTCAAGGAAGACGCCGGTGTCAATCAAATCAATCACGTTTCCAGTTCCGGTCCCACTGGAATCCAGGCCAAGCTCCTCGGCCATCCCCCGTAGCGCAGTGACACGCGGATCTAGGCGCCCCATAAGATTTTGGTCGCTGGGGAGCATGCCCTCGGCTACGAAATGTACCGGTTTCCGCAAGTCGTCTATTGACAAGTCATGCTGGCTGGCGGCGTACGTCTTGCCCCGCTGGCTGAGAACAAGTTGGTTGTCTTTTGTGATAACGGCTGTACCGACGCCGATTTTCGCCGGAGCCGGCAACTTGCTGACATCTTCCAGTCGATCAGGGCTGATCCCCCATGCTTTCCGCAGAGAACTCGAAGCTGGGAACGCGGGCGCTTCGGACACTGTGAACGGACGGTCCAAGGAATTACTTGTAGCCGCCCAAAGATAGTAATTGGTGACTGCGGGTGTCAGACGGTATTTGGTTCGGGTAACGCCTTCACGTTGCCCGACGGGCACTGTTCCAGCATTAAGAAGATCAACGGCAGGCTGGTCCACGAAGGCCACCGAGGCGTGTCTCGCAGACGTGATCATCTCCTGTAGCCGCCCGGCGGCCAGGACCGGGTATGCAATTGGATCTGCCCGCCGGTTCGACCGATCAAGCTGGTCGAATTCGAATTCTACGTGGCGTGTATAGGGTTGCTGTTCCCTGCAGGCGGCCACAACCAGCACTTCATCAATAACGAACCTTCCCACGTGGAGACGACGTCGCTCTTGCGAGCGTAGAACCATATCTGAATACTTGCGTTCGGCTCGCCTACGCTTTCTCTTGCTGCTGAACGCGACCATTGCTAGAACCATTGCCGTAAAGGCGGTTACCGCGGATCCGAGGAGCGCTGCACCCAACTCAGCTGCAAAAGTTTCCCATGCATCGCTTAAGGTTTGGAGTGGGCTTACTAAGAACACCCAACTCGTACCGGCCAATACGACGACTAGCAAAGACCAAGAGACAACGGGAACAGCTTCTTCAAGTCGGAACAGCGTCCGTCTTGCTCTCGAGATTCGCTCTTCGGTCCGCGGCAATGATTCCTCGCTTTATGTAATTCTCTAGGCCTGCGCTAGGAACGGAGCCAGCTGCGCAGGCCATCGCCTTCAGACCTTTTCGGGAAGGGTCTTCGGCTTCCAGGATGGGCGAGTGGCCTCGTAGGTGGTGATTTCCGCCTCATGCTTCAGAGTCAGCCCGATATCGTCCAGGCCTTCGAGCAACCGCCAGCGGGTGTAGTCGTCGATCTCGAACGGCGTCGTGATGGTTCCGCAGGTGACGGTCTTCGACTCCAGGTCCACCGTTATTTCGGTGCCCGGGTGGTTCTCCAGTTCCTTCCAGATCAGCTCGATGTCATCCTGGGCGACCTCGGCGGCCAGCAGCCCCTGCTTGCCGGAGTTCCCCCGGAAGATGTCGGCGAACCGGGAGGAGAGGACAACACGGAACCCGTAGTCCTTTAACGCCCAGACAGCGTGTTCGCGCGAGGAACCGGTCCCGAAATCCGGGCCGGCCACGAGGACGGACCCGCGGCTGAACGGCTCCTGGTTGAGGATGAAGTCCTCGTGCTTGCGCCAAACTGCGAACAGGGCATCTTCGAAGCCTGTCCGGGTGATTCGCTTGAGGTACACCGCCGGGATGATCTGGTCGGTGTCCACGTTGGACTGCCGCAGCGGGACCCCGATGCCGGTATGGGTGGTGAACTTCTCCATGATTCTTCAGGCTCCTTAGGCGGCAGGCCGCGAGACGGCGTCGTTGTTGACCGGGTCCAGGTCCGAGGGCGAACTCAGCGTGCCCCTGACCGCGGTGGCCGCCGCAACTACCGGCGATACCAGGTGCGTCCGCCCGCCCTTGCCCTGCCGGCCCTCGAAGTTCCGGTTGGACGTGGACGCGCAGCGCTCGCCCGGCGCCAACTGGTCCGGGTTCATGCCCAGGCACATGGAGCAGCCGGCGAACCGCCACTCGGCGCCGAACTCCTTGAACACCTTGTCCAGGCCCTCGGCCTCTGCTTCCAGGCGGACACGGGCAGATCCGGGCACCACCATCATGCGCACGTTCGGCGCCTTGGCCCGGCCGCGGATGATGTCCGCGGCGATGCGCAGGTCCTCGATCCGGCTGTTGGTGCAGGAGCCCAGAAAGACGGTGTCGACCGGGATGTCCTTCATGCGGGTGCCGGCTTCGAGCCCCATGTAGGCCAGCGCACGTTCCGCCGCGGCCTTGGCGTTCTCGTCGGCGAAGTCGTCGGGCGACGGCACGGCTTCCGACAGGGAAACGCCCTGTCCGGGGTTCGTCCCCCACGTGACGAACGGCTCCAGTGTATCGGCGTCCAGGAAAACCTCGGCGTCGAACACCGCGTCGTCGTCGGTCCGCAGGGTCTGCCAGTTTTCGACGGCGGCGTCCCAGTCGACACCCTCCGGGGCGTGCGGACGGCCCTTCAGGTAGTCGAAGGTGGTCTGGTCCGGCGCGACCATGCCGGCGCGGGCGCCCGCCTCGATGGACATGTTGCAGATGGTCATCCGGGCTTCCATGCTCAGCGCCCGGATGGCGGAGCCACGGTACTCCAGCACGTAGCCCTGGCCGCCGCCGGTTCCGATCTTGGCGATGACCGCCAGGATGATGTCCTTGGCGGTGACCCCCGGGCGCAGCGTGCCCTCGACGTTGATGGCCATGGTCTTGAACGGCTTCAGCGACAGCGTCTGGGTCGCCATGACGTGCTCAACTTCGGAGGTCCCGATGCCGAAGGCCAGCGCACCGAAGGCACCGTGGGTGGAGGTATGCGAGTCGCCGCACACCACCGTCATGCCGGGCTGGGTGAGTCCCAGCTGGGGACCCACCACGTGCACGATCCCCTGCTCGGCGTCCCCGAGCGAGTGCAGCCGGACCCCGAATTCACGGCAGTTGGTGCGCAGCGTCTCGATCTGGGTGCGGCTGGTCGGGTCGGCAATCGGCTTGTCGATATCCAGCGTGGGGGTGTTGTGGTCCTCGGTCGCGATGGTCAGGTCCGGGCGGCGCAGCCCGCGCCCCGCCAGGCGCAGGCCCTCGAAGGCCTGCGGCGACGTGACTTCATGTACGAGGTGAAGATCGATGTAGAGGAGGTCGGGCTGGCGCGCAGCGCCTTCACCGTCGCCGTGGCGCACCACGTGTGCATCCCAGACTTTTTCGGCGAGCGTCTTGCCCGCAGTGTTACCGGCCATGGCCAGATCTCCTCCATCAATACCAACGCGGGCTTTTTCTCCCGCCGGGAGGCCCGCACTAAGTGTGTGCTTTAACTCTTCCAGCGCGGCTGCCCGCCCGCCAGTCAATCGACTTGCATCTCACATATTGAGATGCGAATATCAGCTTATGGACAATCCTAGCGGTGTCGGCGTCATTGACAAGGCGGCCATGGTGCTGGACACCCTGGAGGCCGGACCCACGTCCCTGGCCCAACTGGTGGCCGCCACCGGCCTGGCCCGGCCCACCGTCCACAGGCTAGCTTTGGCGCTGGTCCACCACCGGCTGGTCAGCCGGGACATGCAGGGCAGGTTCGTCCTGGGCAGCAGGCTGGTCGAATTGGCCGCGGCCGCCGGCGAAGACCGGCTCATAGCCGCCGCCGGCCCGGTGCTCATGAACCTTCGCGATGCCACGGGTGAGAGCGCGCAGGTCTTCCGCCGGCAGGGCGATTCGCGGGTATGCGTCGCCTCGGCCGAGCGGCCGATCGGATTGCGGGACACCATTCCGGTGGGGACGCAGCTTTCGATGAAGGCCGGCTCCGCCGCCCAGGTGCTGTTGGCCTGGGAAGACCACGAGAGGCTGCTCGAAGGACTCCATGGGGCGCGTTTCACGCCGACGGTCCTGGCCGGCGTGCGCCGCCGCGGCTGGGGCCAGAGCCTGGGCGAACGCGAACCCGGTGTGGCGTCGGTTTCGGCCCCGGTCCGCGGTCCGTCCGGGCGGGTCATTGCCGCCGTTTCCATTTCGGGGCCGATCGAGCGGCTCACCCGGCAACCCGGCCGGCTGCATGCCGAGGTGGTCTGCAACGCCGCCGCCCAACTGACCGAAGCCTTGCGGAAAACTGCAGATTAATAGGACGTCTAGTAGATTCGACTACCGGTGCCCGGCGTCATACGAGCAGGGCGGTTTCCTAGAGGGTACAGGCGGAACGAGTGTACGAAACGCGCAAGGGATCTGCGGCATTCTTCATTCTGATCTATGTGGCAGGTTTGGCATTCATTGCGCTGTGGCCTACGCAAGTCGACCGCCCATTGCGGGATCTGTTGGACAAGGCCATACAGAAGCTTCACGGTCACGGCATTCCCGAGTGGGTGAACTACACGTCAATAGAGTTCGGCACGAACGTCCTCCTGTTCATACCTCTAGGGCTTTTTCTGGCCATGATTATTCCACTGCGTCGGTGGTACCTCGTCACGCTCGTGACCTTCGCCGTGTCGGGTGCAATCGAGCTGAGCCAGCACTATTTCCTTCCGGACCGAGTGGCTTCCCTCTACGACGTGATGGCCAATACGACAGGCGCAATCATAGGCCAGTTGGTGGTTGCGTCACTTCTGCGCAGTGTCTCAACCGAGAGGCAACACATGGGGTCACAGTGGAGCAGGTGATTACATACACGTGCAACGCGTGAGATGTGCCTGGAATTGCCATAGAATGTACGGGACCAATTTTCTGCAGAGCGGCGCTTCCGCCTCACTACTGCGCGCCTAGGAGCAAAGCCGTTGACTCACGCCAATCCCCCATCCGTATCCATCATCGGAACGCGCGGTTATCCTAGCTATTACGGAGGTTTTGAGACCGCCGTCCGTAAGATAGCACCTGTATTTGCCGATCGTGGATGGGATGTCACTGTCTACGGACGGCCTGGCGCATCCAAAAAGGGTGACCCTGGAGCTGATTCAAGAATACGCACGTTAGAGACCTCCGGCATCGATACCAAGTCTCTAAGCACATTGACGTACGGACTTACTTCTTGCTTACACGCTGCTTGGAAAAAGCCCGATGTGGCTTTGATCATGAACGTAGCCAACGGTTTTTGGCTGCCATTGCTGCGATGGCGCGGCATTCCGACCATAGTCAACGTCGACGGAATAGAATGGGATCGAGCTAAATGGGGAAAGCTTGCGAAAGCGGTCTTCAAACTTGGTGCGCGACTCACAGCTAAATTTGCAGACGACGTCATATATGACGCACGTGCCATAGGAGAAAGATGGAGACAAGAGTTTCATCGGTCCGGACACTTTATTCCCTACGGCGGAGACCCCTCCGACCTCCTCCCCGTTGAGCCCGGTTTGAAGTCCCGATCCTACGTTTTAGCTGTTGCTCGTTTCGTTCCAGAGAATACAATCAGTGAGTTTTTGGCCGCTGCTGAAATCCTAGCTCAGCGCCACCCGATAGTCATAGTTGGTTCATCTGGATACGGAGGAGAGTTTGAGGAAAGAGCTCGCGACCTTGATGTGAAGTGCGAGAACGTACACTGGCTGGGACACGTCTCAGACGATGACCGCCTGTATTCGCTTTGGCAACATGCCGGGGTCTATTTCCATGGCCATAGCGTCGGAGGCACAAATCCGGCCTTGGTTCAAGCTATGGCTTTAGGGGCGCCAGTTGTCGCGCGGGATACGGTCTACAACCGAGAAGTCTTGTCAGATGAGTCGCTCTTTGTGGAACCGTCGCCAGAAGCTATTGCAACAGCGTTGGATAACGTAGTTAACACGCCTGATTTGCAGGTTCGATTATCAAATCTAAGTTTTACCCGTTCGCAGAGCGAATACACTTGGAGCTTAGTAGCAAACAGCTACGAGCAACTGGCTGCCGCCGCAGTCAGCAACGGACTTGCGCAGAATTGATGGTAGCGAAATGAGCGCCAACCGGCCGCTCGCTGCGTTTACGGACCTTCTGATACTCAATGGTGTTAGCCGATTTAGGAATGAGTAGTTCAAGGACTTTATTGGCGCCGATACACAGAGTCTCTCTTAAGCACGCCTGCAAATTGCAATTTTTCTATAAGGTAGGACTGTATGGCTTCGATATTGTACCTCAACATTGAGGATACTGGCTATCCGCGCAATGCTCGAATTCGTAGTTTCTTGGCCGCACACGGTCACCAAGTCACCATGGTTAGCCGCCACGATCGCCCATCATTCATCCGTCAAAGCGTAGACCTGTTACTCGGTAGCCTTAAGAAACCAGGAGACTACGACGTCGTGCTTCTGGCCGAGTTGAGCCTCCAGTACACGCCCGTTGCCTGGCTCCTAGCACGACGTTTCAAGGCGAAACTGGTAGTCGACGCATTCGTTGGGATGTACGAGACAAATGTCGAGGACTGGCGGGAAGTTTCCCCTTCATCTCTGAAGGCCCGTGTATATCGCATGTTGGATCGTATTGCAATACGCTTGGCAGATTTGGCGCTCATAGACACGAGACACAGGGCGAAGGAAATTGAAGGTATAGGCTCAACCAAGATATTAAGCCTGCCAGTTGGTGCACCCGCATGGGCTGTACCTAATGAGCGACAAACTCCGCAAAAGACAGTTCTCTACTACGGTAACTACATTCCCCTACACGGTCTCGACTTCGTGCTCGATGCCTTAGCTAGCATTAAAGACTCCGGACTGTTAGCTACGTTTGTGGGCGACGGAAAAGACAGGAAAAGGATAGAGGAAAAGGCCGCAAATCTGGGTCTCTCGCACCTCATTGATTTTAGGGACCCGGTCCGTCAAGAGCTTTTGTCCGAAATAATTTGGGATCATAGTATCGTTCTAGGAATATTTGGATCCTCTCCGAAAGCGGCATCCGTAATTGCAAATAAGGTGTGGCAAGGGCTTGCTTGTGGAAGAAGGGTCATAACTCGAACCAGCCCCGCTCTAGAAGAAATTGAATCTATCGTGCACAATCAACTGACAAGCATTAGTAACGCTGATCCTGTCCGGTTAGGAATGACCATCAAGGAACACGCATGCCAACCGGACGTTAAATCGTTCGCCGAGACCCACAACAAACTGGAAACCTACGTGGAGTCGCAGTTTGAGGTCTTCCACGAGATTCTGAGCTCATACTCGAAATAGAGTCTATAACCTTGCTGCAGTGCCCCGGTTCTTCAAAGTAGTGCCTTCCAGGACCTTTTCGTAAGCCCTGAGTAGGTAAGAATCAAAGGCTGCTGGCCTGCCGGACGGCATGATGTCTGCCCCCGTCCTTCATAATCCGGGCGTGGTGTGGTCACCGGTGTTCAATGGGCGCCAGAGGATCGCGGATGCGGACAAGACTAGCCGGAGCTTAGACGGCGGCAGGTCCGCCGTAACGTGGATGTCAGACTCTGCGGCCGCAAGACATGCCAGCACCTCGTACTAGTTTGATGTCTGGAGGCGGCGTATTACTGGACGAGGCAAGGCACTGCCCAGGGCGGGCGAATCGCGCGAAATCATTTCCTCCCTCGCACGTCACGGGTCCCTGCTTTTGGCGGTCGATCAGCTGACCATGACCAGGGCGCAGCCGGTCGCCGTGGCCCAGCCCGAAGGCATTCGTCGGTTATCTGCCCGGCGCGGCGATGCGCGGCATCGCGGACTTACAGCCGGGCGAAGCCGAGACCGACGCCCGGGACGCGCGGCTAAGTCACGGAGGCCGGCTACGAGGCCGCCGAAGCCCCGCGGCGTGATCCCCGGTCCCGGCGAGGGATCGGCAAGTCGGATGCGCTGGATGCACCTGTCAGACGTCTCAAACACCAGTGTAGTTGGATGGAAAGTACTATCATCTCAGCCAGCACTTCGCCGGCCAATGCGCCTCCAGCACCAAAAAATTCTGCCCCGACGAGAATACCAGGAATCCCTACACAAGCGCCGACTAGTGCACTCATCGCAATAATGCGAACCCTGTTGGTCGCGACCAAAGCCAACGAACCCGTGGCCCTTGACGTACACACAATCCAAATAAGGAAACCTGATATGGCACTTAACGCGATGGGAACATGGACAGTTCCAGCAAAGACGAAATCAGCGCAATAGGGGGCAGCGACGGCGAAAAGTATTCCTGCAAATAACCCAAATGCTGCGTTAATCCAGATAGCGGTTCGCGCTCGCTGCAAGCGGTCCGTCATCTGCGGCGCGTTGCCCACCCAGTTGTGCATGGCATTAGGGACTGCTGCTGCGATCTGCAGATATATGCGCTGTAGTCTTTCAACGGCAGCGAACAATGCAACTACTGGCGGAGCAACTAAGCTCACGAGAGTAACAGGAAGCGAAATATAAAGCGCACTGATCGATCGTCCAATAACTGCAGATCTTTGCGCACGCATTACACGGGCAAACCCCCCTAAGCTGAAGCCCCTAAAGTGCCGAGGCTTCACCCCTTCGAGGGCTGCTACTACTACAGGGGAGACGAAAGCAGGTGCAATAATGCCAATAAGGGGATAGATGGCGAATGGGGCCCCCATGAGAATCAGCACCGCAGAGGCAGTAACACATGCCAGTTTCGGCAGGGAATCGGCCAGAAATATCTTGGATACCGATCCAGTGCCCAGGTAGAACCAGATCGAAGTTAAACCTAAGGCTACTGAACCTACCGCTACCATCGCTGATTCAGTCTCATATTCGTCCACGAGGTTGTAACTCAGAATAGCTGCAACGCTTATTGTTGGAAGGAGTAGAATCGCCTTACTAGACAGAGAAACTGCCAAGACCCGGCGGCGCGATTCCCTCCTCAATCGAGAAACCCGCTGAGGACCGACGAGTCCCCACCCTAGTTCGAGCACGACAGACAGCGCTGCCCCCACCGACTGTCCGATTGCCACTGCCACCCAAGCGCTAGCCCCGAATTGAGAGGTTACTGCCGGCAGGGCCAACAACGGGCTAGCGAAACCCGCCATGGGAACGAGAGTCAAACCGAGCGTACGCCGTAATCTGACGAGGTTCCTCACCTGCAACCCCCGAATGAAGATGGAGCGCTACTTACGAACTCGGTCAAAAGGCTTAACCTTGTCATTAGGAAGAACAAAAGCGGCCCCAACTAACAGCCATAAAATTATTGCAGAACCAGGCCATACGATAATATCAAAAATAAAGAACTGCGAAACACATATTACGAGCGCAACGCGCACCTCACCCCGGGCACGATATAAAGCACGAGCCAGCAGCGAGGCGAGAAGAAGTAAACCTAGTACCCCATTCTCAGCAAGAGTTTGAACTATTTGATTGTCGACGGCTTGCAGGCCATCTGATTGCAAGAGACCCTGGGCATAGAGACGAGGACTAGAACCCGCCCCATCGCCGAGCCATAGCTGAAACCCATCACGGTGAATCAATTTTTCGATTGCACTGAGGGCGCCAAGACGATGAGTAACTGAGCCGCTTTCCAAGAATCTATGGAGTGCCGGAGCCATGAGCGTTACAGCGCCGGCGCCTACAAGGGCCAGCACGGAAAGACCAACAATCACAACGGTTCTGCGGGACAAATACGAACAGATATGCAGTATCAGAAGGCCGCACGCAAGTAGGAGTGCGTTTCTACTACCAGAAGCAAGCAGGCCAGAGAAAAATATGATGGTGGCAGCTACCTTTACCCACCCCGCAGAACCGCTGAGCAGTGTGAAAGCGAAGGCTACGAGGATAAGAAAAGCGAGAGGAAGCGGATGCCCGAACGTGCCTTGTGCGCGATATGCGCCTTCGAATAGCAGTGAAACGCTGGCAGAAGTCTCTCCACTTCTGCTTTCCATTGTACTTGCCCAAAGAGGAGGGAGGCCAGCTAACGCCTCAACAACGGCATACAACGACTGCAAAATCGCTATCACTACCAGGACCGCTCGTATCCGATGCCAGAGTCCTTGAGAAGCTAGTATTGCGCCCATAGCTAGACCTCCGAGCATAACACTGGAGGTAAGCGCGAGGATTTTCCACTCGTTGTCATCTGGCGCATTTGCAGTCGCGACAACTCCGAGAATCGTAAAGATGCTGGCTGCTGTTATTGGTTCGTTCAGAGCCCTAATCCAACCGCTTCGCAGAACGGACAGAAGCACCAATGCTACAAAAGCTCCCGCCGCGATGACTCGCATTGTGCTGAAGGCGGCTGAAAGTCGGATCAAGGGGACAAGCAGCATGATCAGAACGGCAACTGTGCTGCTCCAAAACACTACGGTTGCTGCGCGGCCCCATAGCCAAGCCACAGCTAGCCTGGCTCGCGAGTAAACGCTTCCGGTCAAATTCTCTTGAGTCGTAGGCAATATTCTAGCTGTTTCTTCTAGGGGGTGATTGAAGACGCGGAGCCAAATTGGATCCTCTTGGCACAAGCCTAGTGATCATGGATTGGAGCGTGGCTTTATCATCACTGTTCCACTCCTTCTCCTTGAAACCATCTCTTCCACTCCATGACAAATCCTTGGCACTTGTGTCCACACTCATCGAGGTTCGGTGCCGTCCTCTCGGGTGGCTGCCGCCGGCATACCTGCGGATACGCAGTGCTTCCACCAGACCAGGAATACTGTCACGCTCGATAAGAAGTGTGGCCGCGACTACTACAACATCCCTGATTCGGCTTACAAGCCAGTTCCCAGGACGATCTCGACCTAGGGTCCAGAGTATAAGAAATCTATTCCGGACGCCCAAGAGATTGATCAGAGGGTTATGCCGACTGAATCCTCTTGACGATCGCACATGGCAGAAGCCCTCGACCGGGACAATTAGAGACGGGACGCCGCATATCCCAGCCCGCACTCCAAGCTCAGCGTCTTCCCGATAGGCAAGGAAGAGATCATCGAAGAAATGACCGGTCTCTTCCACGATGTGATCGTAGACGGCGCGAGAGACGAACATACATGCACCCGTCACCCCTGAGACTCGCCGAGTCATGCTCCCATCTAGATTCCAAGGTGTGCCCTGCCCAATGTCAAAATGTCTCCCACTAGAAGTCCACTCGATTCCAAGGCTGTCAGTGAATCTCGGCTTGGTGTCGTCGTCGACGTGTTCCAGTCGGGCCAGCGTGGGCCCCATCAATGCACCGTTGTACTGCGCGGTCTTCTCCAGCAGAGATGCCAGGGCTTCCGGGCTGAATGTAACGTCGGGATTGAGGACCAAACACGCCGCAGCGCCGTTATCGAAAGCGCGTCGTAGCAGTCTGTTATGCCCAGTCGCGAAGCCCAGGTTGTCGTATCGGTGCTCAATATCAAAAGGAACGAACACCTCGGCGCTGGAAATGTCCGCCTGAATCTGCTCATAGTCCGCCTGATCTGCCGACAGGAATACATGCACTCTTCGTATGAGCTCAGCTGCCGCGCGCACGTCGTACAGCGTCTTCAGAAAGTCGCTCCGCTTATATCCATATAAGACGATTGTGATATCGAGCTTCACGATAGTAGATCCGCAATTCTTTCTCCACGCGCTCGCCACGAGTTAACTTGAGCGAAGTCCTCGCGCCAAGCCGGCGAGGGACGAGACGTATCAAGCCAAGTGTTCAAATGCTTTTCCATGCGGTCCCCCACTCCGCACCGATAAACAAACTCATCTGACAGGTGCTCGGGCCACAGTATTCGGGGCAAAATGATAGGAATTCCCAATGCCAAAAAAGTATAAATCTTCATGGGATCTTGGCTGAGGGTATAGTCGCTAACTACATGGGGTATTAGGCCCACGGTTCTCTCGCCGCAGGCAGCCGCGAGCTCCGCTTCGGAAAGCCAATCATGAATTTTGAATTTATGAGGTGCGTTCGCCTGGGCCCTTCGTAACAGTCGGAGAACATCGGGATCTGTCCCGGGACCGCCGACGAGAACTTCTTCGAAGAGTGGATTGTTGATCAGCCTATCGAGCAGCGAGATGTCAGTTCTGTTGGTGAAAAGTTTTCCCAATACCACCAGTCTTGCCCGATCGTCCCCGCCCAACCGCATTGTCCCGAGCTCCTCGTCTACTCCATTGGGCACGACAGCAGTTACCCGTCCCCGCAGTCTACGGGCCATATAGTCAGTATTGACGGTGATTATTCCGTGCTCGCCGGGACGGGAAGAAGCCACCCTGCGGTACGCGGCACGGGCTTCCAGTCGGTAATTTATTCTTATGTCGGGAGCAATCGACCAATCATCGTAGAGGTCTGCCCATACTATGTCTGCATGGCGAGCGTTCAGAAACACAGGCGACATAGCCCCAACGCGTTTCCGGCCATCCAGTGCTCGACCTGGCCTGAGAAACGACGCCTTAGTTTGATTGTCCACTTCAGGGGTTCGGCCATGATAAATGAAATGCGGCCCCTGCTGGACAACCCCTAATCGAGATAGCTCGGCAAAAAGTTTCTGCGGTCGATTTAGCGAAGTACTGCCCGGCTGGACACCCCAAGCAACCGTTTCAATAGTGGAAGCCATTTAAATTCCTTCAGCAGACGTCGCAGCCTGCGGTCTCTCTGTGACTGTTGGTGCTTTGGTATAAGTAAGAAATGGAAACCCCTCGGGTAGCACGACATTCCGGCAGGCAGGCTAATACCAACTCTTATATCTATCCAAGCAATCCTAGAAGGTATGATCCATATCCGCTCTTCACAAGCGGCTCAGCGCGTTCCCGCAAGTCGTCATCCGAGAGGAAGCCTGAGCGCCAGGCGATTTCTTCTGGCGCCCCTATCTTCAGTCCTTGGCGGGCCTCAATTGTTCGAATGTAGTTTGACGCGTCGTTTAGAGATTCGAAGGTACCAGTGTCTAGCCAGGCGGACCCTCTCGGCAATACCTCGACACTTAACTTGCCGTTCGCGAGATATGTACGATTAACATCTGTTATCTCAAGCTCACCACGCTCAGAAGGCTCAAGGTGCTTGGCAATTTCAACGACATCGTTGTCATAGAAATAGAGACCAGGTACTGCATAGTTGCTCTTGGGATTCTGAGGTTTTTCCTCAAGAGAAATTGCTCTGCCTAACGAGTCGAATTCGACCACGCCGTATGCGCTCGGATCCGCAACCCAGTATCCGAAAACCGCGCCGCCCTCAATCGCAGCGAATCTCCGTAGTTGAACGCCCATACCCTGACCGTAAAAGATGTTGTCTCCGAGGATGAGGGCGACGTTGGAAATACCAATGTGCTCTTGGCCGAGGATGAAAGCTTGGGCGAGGCCGTCGGGAGTAGGCTGAATCGTGTACGTCAACGAAACACCGAATTGTGAACCGTCGCCCAAGAGCCTCTGGAATTGATCTGCATCGTGAGGCGTTGTGATGATCAGAATATCTCTGATCCCGGCCAGTATCAGAGTTGATAGAGGGTAGTAGATCATCGGCTTGTCGAAAACCGGTACAAGTTGCTTGCTGATTCCAAGTGTGATCGGGTGGAGTCTTGATCCGGTTCCGCCGGCCAGAATGATTCCTCGCATGTTCCCTATGATCTTCTGTGTTGGCAGCAGATCAAAATCGGTATGCTGCCGCGGCCAGGGTTTGGCACCGGATGCACTATCGTTGGGACACGTGCAGAAGATACTTGTTACCGGCGGCGCCGGGTTCATCGGTTCGAATTTTGTCCGCTATGTGATCTCCGCTACGGATCTGTGCGTAACAGTGCTAGACAAATTGACGTATGCAGGGAACCGGGCGTCATTGGCGGGACTAGGCGGGGACCGACTGACGTTCGTGCAGGGGGATATATCTGATACCACTTTGGTGGACACGCTGGTCGCCGGGGTTGATGCGATCGTCCATTATGCAGCCGAGTCGCACAATGACAATTCCCTACATGATCCGCGGCCGTTTTTGGATACGAACATCATAGGCACCTACACGCTGATCGAAGCAGCCCGGAAGCACGCCAAACGGTTCCATCATATTTCCACGGACGAGGTCTACGGCGACCTCGCCCTCGACGACCCCGAACGGTTCACGGAAAATACCCCCTACAACCCGTCCAGCCCGTACTCGTCCACAAAGGCCGGCTCAGACCTGCTCGTCCGTGCCTGGGTTCGTTCCTTCGGACTGCAAGCTACTATCAGCAACTGCTCGAACAATTACGGGCCTTATCAGCACGTGGAAAAATTCATCCCCCGGCAGATCACCAACATCATCGACGGAATCCGGCCCAAGCTCTACGGCTCCGGCGAAAACGTGCGCGACTGGATTCACGCCGACGACCACTCCTCCGCCGTCCTGACGATTCTTGAAAAGGGAGAGACCGGACAAACCTACCTAATTGGCGCCGACGGCGAGAAGGACAACAAGGAGGTCATCTCCCTGATCCTCAAGGAGATGGGCCGAGCCTCCGACGACTTCGACCAAGTCACCGACCGTCCCGGCCATGACTTGCGTTATGCGATCGACTCGACTCGGATTCGTACCGAACTGGGCTGGACTCCGTCTTTTGGGAACTTCGAAGACGGGCTCGCTGTGACCATCGATTGGTATCGGAATAACGAGTCCTGGTGGCGGCCGCAAAAGGCCGCCGCGGAGGCTCGTTACCAGGAGCAGGGCCAATGACCCAGGAGACTCCCGGCGTCGATTTTGGCAAAGCCTTGACGGTCTCGAGCACAGCGATCCCGGGCTTGCTGGTCTTGGACCTGCCCGTCCACGGCGACAACCGCGGCTGGTTTAAGGAGAACTGGCAACGTGCAAAGATGCTTGCCGCCGGCCTGCCGGATTTCGGCCCTGTCCAAAACAACATCTCCTACAACGAAAAGCCCGGCACCACCCGCGGCATCCACGCCGAACCCTGGGACAAATACGTCTCCGTGGCGACCGGGCGGATCTTCGGCGCTTGGGTTGATCTACGCCAAGGCCCAAGCTTTGGCACCGTCTACACCACCGAGCTTGGCCCTTCCAAAGCAGTGTACGTCCCACGCGGTGTAGGTAACGCCTTCCAGACCCTGGAACCCGGCACCGCCTATACCTACTTGGTCAGCGCCCACTGGTCCGCCCAGGCGCGGGATCAGTACACCTTTCTGAACCTGGCCGACGAAACAGCAGCCATCCGTTGGCCCATCCCGCTCGAGCAAGCTGAAGTCTCGAACGCTGACCGGACGCATCCCCCACTGGCCGAGGTGGCACCGATGCTGCCTAAAAAGGTCCTCGTCACTGGCGCGAACGGCCAGCTCGGTCGTGCCCTGCGAGACACCTATGCAGATAATGCGCACATGGAGTTCGTTAGCAGGGCGGAGTTTGACCTTGCCAGCACCGGCGCCATGACGGGCCGCGACTGGTCGGCCTACTCAACCGTCATCAACGCCGCCGCCTTCACAGCCGTCGACGATGCCGAAACGCCAGAGGGACGCGCCATAGCCTGGGCAGTCAATGCCACTGCTACGGCCAGACTGGCCGCAATCGCCACCCACCACAACATCACCCTCGTCCACATCTCCAGCGACTATGTCTTCGACGGCAGCCGCGACGAACACGATGAGGAAGAACCACTCACACCCCTAGGGGTCTACGGACAGACGAAAGCCGCCGGTGACACCGCCGCAGCTACCACACCCCGGCACTACATCGTGCGTACCAGTTGGGTCATCGGCGACGGCAATAACTTCGTAACCACAATGGCTGGCCTCGCCGCTAGAGGCATCAGACCAACCGTGGTCAATGATCAAAAAGGCCGGCTGACGTTCGCCCCAGACCTCGCCGCCGGCATCCGCCACCTCCTCGACACCGGTGCACCCTATGGGACCTACAACCTCACCAATACCGGCCCCACACAAACCTGGGCCGACATCGCCGCCGACGTCTTCGAACTAACCGGACGCAACCGGACCGATATCACCGGCACCAGCACGGAAGAATACTTTCAGGGCAAAAAGGCCGCCCCCCGACCACTCAGAAGCACACTCAAACTCACCAAAATTGAGGAAGCCGGGTTTCATGCTCAGTCAGCTGCCAGGGCGCTTCGCGCCTACTTACAGACCTGATCCTTACCGGATTTGGGATGATCACGGCGCTCGGAGGCTGGAGCAGCTAAATTAAAACTCGGGTGGGTTATACGTTTTTGTAAAAATCACCCCCTACAGCATAAAATTCAACTGGCGTCAGCTGTTCAACCGCACCTTGAAATTAACCGCTGACGGGGTTAGACGACCAAATCACGGGGGAGCACTTGCTAGGTAGAACAAAACGGATCTTTCAGATCGTCATCAGCGGAGCTATCTCGGTCAGCATTCTCGTACCACTGCTCGGCACTGCCCTTACAGATTCGCTATCCAGCCGGCAAGCTGGTCTATCCGATGACCAACTTGACCGTTTCTTCCTAACCGCCACGGCCGTCCACCAGACCTTGGTCGTATCGTGGCTTGCCTTGGGCCTCCTGGTTGCGCTCTCAGGCTTGTGGATGATGCGTCGCAGCATACGGCACACAGCAGCGCACCCACCATCCTTGCTTCCTCTGCAGACGAGAACTGATGTATGCGAAGTAGCGGAATGCTCCAGAGGTTAGGCGAGGCGCATCCCGCTCCGTCGCAAATTCAGAAAAGCAACAAAGCTCGTACTGTACGACAGCAATGGAAGTCCATATACGCTCGTCGACTCCTTGCAACCGACTGCGTATGCATCATTTGGTCGGTCTTCGGGGCACAACTTCTCTGGCTTGGGGTTGAAGACAGAGACCTTTCGTTGCGCCCCGGCCCGGAACACGCGGCAATTAGTTACACACTTTTTTCCATCGTCCTCATTGTCACGTGGATCGCGTTGCTAAGCATCTACGGCACGCACGACGAGCGGGTGATAGGTGACGCCGTCGCGGAGTACAAGCGTATAACTGACTGCACTCTGCGGCTTTTCGGGCTCGTGGCGATTGCTGCCCTTCTCCTGCGCTTGGAGCTGGCTAGGGGTTACTTGATCGTTGCCTTGCCACTCGGCTTACTGACTCTTTTCCTCAGTCGCGCTGTATGGCGGAGATGGCTGACGATGAAACGCCAAAAAGGCCTATTCTGCAGCCGGGTACTCCTCATCGGATCGCCGGGAACGGTTGAACATGTTGCCTCCGAGATGTCTGCCAACCCGGCTTCTGGTTTCGCGGTCGTTGGGTGCTGTGTGCCCAAGCGTTACGAGCACATGGCTTCCGTTTCGGGTGTCCCGATACTCGGGTCTATGCGAAACGTGAGCAACTTGGTTCTTGCCCACGACGTAGACGCCGTTGCCTTGACCGGAAGTGATGATCTTCCGGCGAAGGTAGTTAAGCGCATTACCTGGGAACTGGAACCAACGAGAGTCGACGTGGTTGTTGCTCCCACAATGGTCGATATTGCTGGTCCACGAATCCATACCCGTCCCGTCGCGGGACTGTCCCTCATCGGGGTGGAAGCACCCTCTTACGAAGCGGGGCAGAAAACCGCCAAGCGCACCTTTGACGTTGTAGGCTCCTCGCTCCTGCTATTGGTCCTATCGCCGGTCTTCATCGTCCTCGGCGGTGTAATAAAGCTCGCCTCCCCAGGACCTGTTTTCTTCATGCAGGATCGGGTTGGACTGCGGGGCAAGACATTCAAGATGCTGAAGTTCCGCTCCATGCACGTCGACGCCGAGGAACGGTTGGCTCAGCTCGTCAGGGACCGGGGCAGTGAGGGCAATGAGGTCCTCTTCAAGATGAAGGATGACCCTAGGGTGACCAAACCTGGAAAATTCATCCGTCGATACTCTCTCGATGAACTGCCGCAGCTTGTAAACGTCCTCCTTGGTCATATGTCGCTTGTCGGCCCGCGGCCACCTCTCCCGCGGGAAGTGGAGCAGTATGAGAGCGAAGTTCACCGCCGCTTCCTGGTCAAGCCAGGCATGACGGGTCTCTGGCAGGTCAGCGGGCGTTCCAATCTGGGGTGGGAAGAAAGCGTTCGGCTGGATCTGTTCTATGTTGAGAACTGGTCGCTCACCGGCGACATCCAGGTCCTGTGGCGGACTGCCCGCGCTGTCGTGGGCGGCGACGGCGCCTACTAGTCACCGCAGGAAATGATCCCACCCGATGGCTTGGGAGTGTGATCCTGCCACCGTGACCTTGGGGGCCCCGTCAAACACTCGGCCAACCGCAGTAAAGCCCTCGGGGATGGGTCTTATGGCGGGAAATGTCGCCAGCAAGCCGTGGTCCTCTCCCCCACCTAGTAACCAAGTCATGGGGTCCTCGTCTAAGGCTTGGGCTGCAGCGGCCAGTGGACCTGTCATATTTCGCAATGCTTCAACATTGAAGTCGATGGCGACCCTGCTGGCCTTCGCGATGCGCAGTGCATCCCGGATCAATCCGTCGGAGATGTCCATCATCGCAGTCGCATCGTTGTTGGCAGCCTGCGGGCCGAGGTTAAGAGGTGGCCGTGGCCTAGCCTGACGTTCAATAAGCGATCTGAACTGCTTAGAACGGTCGGCCGTGCCATCATGGTGCTCTAAAAGCGCAAGTCCCCCGGCGGCATGACCAAGGGGGCCGGTCACAGTCACAATGTCGCCGGCACGCGCACCGCTGCGCAGGACCGGGCTGCGGCCTTCGAGATCCCCGGTGACGGCAGCGGTGACCACGAGCGCGTCGCCGCGGCCAAGATCACCGCCGACGACGGAGCACCGGTCCGCACCCAGTTTCCTCAGGGCATCAGCCACGCCGTCGGCCAGGCTCTCGACCCATGCCACCGGCGTCGCTCCGGGCAGGGTCAGGCTGATGACCAGGGACGTCGGCACGGCTCCCATGGCATTGATGTCCGAGAGGTTCTGCGCCACGGACTTCCATCCGACGTCGTAGCCCGTCGTCCGGTACCCGGAGGGCCACTCAAGCCGGAAGTCCTGGTCCTGGACCAGCGTATCGATCGAGATGACAGTGCGCCCATCGGGTGCCTCGATAACGGCAGCGTCATCGCCCGGGCCGACCGGGACGTGGGCGCGGCCGAGGCGCGGGAAAATCCTGTCCAGGAGCGAGCCTTCGTCCAGCTCGTTGACGGTCAGTTCAGCGGTCAATCTTTGCGTTCTCCCTTGTATCTCATCTGTTGCCGGCTCCATGCCCCGCGGGTTTCCCCGGGACGTCATTCGCCGGACGCCGTCAGCACTGCCTGCCTGAAGTCCCGGTGCCGGGCCACCGCCTCTTCGACCGGCCGGACCACCCGCTCTTCCGCCACCCGCGCAACCGCGTCGCGGAGCCGCCGCCGTGCGTTTGCGGCCCGGGCACGGGCCACGAACCGAGCGATCACGCCCGATGCCAGCGCCAGCACCACCCCGGCGAGAATCCCGGCGGCCAGCAATAAGGTCGGCACCGGGAAGCCTTCGACCGTTGGTGTCTCAGGGACCGCAAACTGCAGGTAGCCCAGGGCAGCGATGCCAAGGAGCCAGAGCGCTCCGGCCAAGGCGGCCGCGAGGGCGAGCCACTGGAGCAGCCCGAAAACCGGCCACCACCACGACGCACGGTCGGAGCGCAGGTCGGTGCCCACCAGGGCTTGGTCCAAGTCGTCCGGAAGCGTCGCCTCCGCGGATCGTGCCGCCCGGCGGATGGCCGCGCGCCAGGGGGCAGCGGCGCCTTCACCGGTGCGGTCGGCGAACTGACGGATAGCCTTGTCGGCCTGCGCCCGCTGGGCGGGGCCCGGCGCCGGCATGGACGAGCGGTTCAGCAGCGGATTCACGTCCTTGCGGTCCAGGTTGAGCCGCTTGAGCGGATCGCGGCGCAGCTTTCCGAGCCAGCGAACCGCCGGCCAGCCGGTCCGGGCATGCGCCCGCCGCCGGTACGAGGTCGCCACGGCGTCGCTGATCGCATCCACGCCTGCCGCCTGCGCCAACTGCTCGGCCAACACGCTCCTGGCCGCCTTGCTGACGCCTGCCGGCTCCGCCTCGGGTTCGACGGCCAGGGCCTGGGCTGCCTTTCTGACGTCGGCGAGCAGCCGCTCGGCCGCGGCCTGCCGCTTGTCGGCGAAGGTCGTGATGGCTGCCGTTAGCTCGTCGAGGCCGGTCCCCGTCTTCGCGGAGACCGGGTAAACATCCACCCGGGCGAGCCCGTCCCGCAGCAAAATCTCCCTCAGCGAACCCAGGACCGGTTGCAGCTGTCCCTCGGCCAGCCGGTCCACCTGGTTCAGCACCACCAGCGTCACCGCATCGTGGGAGGCAAGCGGGCGCAGGAATCCCTGGTGCACGGCGGCATCGGCGTACTTCTGCGGATCCAGCACCCAGACCAGTACGTCGACCTGGCCCGCGAACCGTTGCACGATGGCGCGATGCTCGACGGCGGTGGAATCAAAGTCCGGCAGGTCCAGCAGGATCAGGCCGCCGTGCCCGGCGAAGGACCCGTCCTCCACGACGTGCCGGTTGGCCACCTGCAGCCAGTCCAGCAGCGGTTCGCTGCCGGCCGTTCCCCAAATTCCCGCCATTGCTTCCGACGTGGTGGGGCGACGTGCCGCCACCGTGGCGTGGCGCGTGCCGGATACGGCATTGAAGAGGGAAGACTTTCCGCTGCCGGTCGCACCGAAAAACCCAACCACGGTGTGCTCGGCAGACAGGGAACGGCGGGCGCTGGCCCGTTCCAGGACCTCGGTGACGGGTGCTAGTTCCGCTTCCGGCAGCACCCCCGCGGCGAGCTCGGCGGCCGTGTTCAGGGCATCCAGCCGTGCCTGCAACAGGGAGGTTTCGGGCTGGCCCCGGTGGCGGCTCAATCCGGGGCTCCCATGTCCGTCTTTGCCCCCAGGGCCTGCAGCCGCCCTGCCAGTTCGCGCAGGGTCCCTGCCTCCTGCACGTCCGGGATCCGGGACAGGAAGCGCTCCGCTTCGGCGCGCATGAGCCTGCGCGTGCGCTCCTGCAGCTCGGCGCGGGCCTTGCGCGCCAGCCTGCGTACGGCGTCCTCGCCGAAGACCGCTTCCAGCAGCTTCTGGCCCACCACGGCCGTTCCGCCCGCCACGCCAATTTCCAAACCGGTCAGCCCTCCGGTGGCCGCGAAAATCACCACCATCAGCGCTACCCCGAGGCCGTTAACTCCGAAGGAGAGCATGCGTGCGGTGAAGCGCTTGCTTTCGCCCTCGCTGCGGATCAGGTCCAGCAGGTCTGCCTGCCACGCCCGGATTTCACGCGCTACCTCATCCGCAAAGCCCGCGCTGGGGGTCGACAGGTCTTCGCGTCCGAGCAGCCCCTGCCCGGCCGGGTCCGTCCGCCAGCGCGTGTCGGCCTCCTCCGCCCCGGCGGCCGCTGCCTCGACGACGACGGCCTGCAGCCCGGACTCGATGGCTTCCTCGACTTCGACGGAGGGAGCGGGTTTGCCGGAAAAGAACGCGCCGATCCGGTCCCGCAGCAGGCCTATGCCGCTCTCGATTCCGCGGAAGAATTCCCCGGTGCCGACAAAGTCCTGCCACCGCGCCAACACCTCGCCCCTGAGGAGCGTTCCGTCCTCCGTGGCGGCGAGTGCCCGCGTGGTCGCCGCCTCGTAGGCGTCTTCCACGACCGTGCGCAGTCGCTGGCCGGCGGCATGCTGATCATCGGCGGCATCGGCGACCGCCCCGACCGTCGCGGCCAGTGAGCGCACCGCCCCGCCGAGGGTGCGCCGGGCGATGGCGGCGCGGCCGGAGGCGTCCGCGGCGAGTTCTTGGAGCCACTCCCGGAGGGGGTTGACGGCGCCGGCGGGCAGCATGCCCTGTTCGTCCAGCTTGGACTCGAGGATGACAAACAGCCGGGCCGCTGCGAGACCCTGCCGCTGCAGCAGACCGGCCAGGTCGGCGCGGACTTCACGCTCAACTTCTTCCGGCACCCGGTCCAGGACGACCGCCACTTCGATGTCCCGCTGTGCGGCGTCCAGAAGCAGCGCCCACGGCACGGCATCGGCGTACCGGTTGGCGGTGGTAACGAAAATCCACAGGTCGGCGGCGGCCAGCAGTTGTCCCGCCAAGCGCCGGTTCTCGTCGGCAATCGAATCGATATCCGGTGCATCGAGCAACGCTATGCCCGCCGGAATGCTGCTGTCGGCGAGCAACACCAGCGAAGTTCCGGCAGGTTCTCCGGCCGGTTCCGGATTGGGGACTTGCCTGTCGGCGGCGTCCGTCGCCGGCCTTCCGGTGATTCTGCTGAGGCCGGGCAGGATCCGCCGATCCGAAAACCAGGCCGAGTCGCCCGGATGGTGCAGCAGGACGGGTTGGCGCGTGGTGGGCCGGATCGCCCCGGCACGGGTGGCCGGGAAGCCCGCCACCGCGTTCACGAGCGTCGATTTCCCGGCGCCGGTGGATCCTCCCACGACTGCCAGCAGCGGGGCTTCCAGCGTGCGGTAGCGGGGCAGGATGTAGTCGTTCAGCTGGGCAATGGCCGCCGCGATGGAGCCGCGGGCTGTGGCGGCACCGGGAACGTCCAGCGGCAGCTGGATCGCTTCAAGCGAGCCGCGGCTTTGTTCCAGGAGCACGACGGCGTCCGCCGCTCCCCTGTCCTGGCCCTCGGGCAACCTGCTTGTCACGGTTCCTATCATGCCAGCAGGAGCCGCCAACCCTGCCACGACGGGCCGTAGGCCTGATTCTTCGGGG
This sequence comes from Arthrobacter sp. Cza30, assembly GCF_059090765.1. NCBI lineage: Bacteria > Bacillati > Actinomycetota > Actinomycetes > Micrococcales > Micrococcaceae > Arthrobacter > Arthrobacter sp. Cza30. Next base: position 87,409 of record NZ_JBNHGA010000005.1, read on the forward strand.
CATACAAAAAGCCGGTCCGGGACGGGATGTCCGGGACCGGCTGTTGGTGACCCCAGCGGGATTCGAACCCGCGTTACCGCCGTGAGAGGGCGGCGTACTAGGCCGCTATACGATGGGGCCGCATAGCTTGCACAGTTGAAGGCCTGCACTGCCTTGTCCTTGCCGGACCGTGACCCCAGCGGGATTCGAACCCGCGTTACCGCCGTGAGAGGGCGGCGTACTAGGCCGCTATACGATGGGGCCGTAGGTTTGCGTGGAGTTTTCGCTCCACACAATCCAGTCTCCGCCGAAGCGGAGACTGTAGCGCTGGGATACCAGGACTCGAACCTAGAATGACGGTACCAGAAACCGTTGTGTTGCCAATTACACCATATCCCACTGGCACTTTCGGAGCCGTTGGAATCGGCCTCTTGCCCATTCCCTAGCGCCTCAGCACGAGTAATTACTTTACCGGATGCCTGCTCGAAAGTGCAAAACGAGCAACGCGCGGCAGTGCCGCCGCGCGCCGCTCGGGCGGCGCTCAGCCGCGGAAGGCCTTGATCCGCGCCAGGGAGGAGTCCTTGCCCAGGATCACCATGGACTCGAAAAGCGGCGGCGAAATCCGACGGCCGGAGACGGCGGTGCGCACCGGCCCGAAGGCCAGCCGCGGCTTCAGCCCCAGGCCCTCGACCAAGGCCGACCGCAGGGCCGCCTGGATGTTCTCTGCCGTCCACTCCTCGAGCGGCTCCAGCGCCGCCAGCGCGGCGTCCAGGGCCTCCGTCAGGTTCTCCGGCAGGCCCTTGCGCGCGTCGTCGGCAATCTCGATCTCGTCGTCGTTCTTGAAGAGGAACGCCACCATCTCCGGCGCCTCGCCCAGCAGGGTGATCCGCTCCTGGATCAACGGCGCGGCGTCGGCCAGGATCATCTGCTCGCGCTCCGTCAACGACTCCCCGACCAGGCCGGCATGCTGCAGATAGGGGATCAACCGGAGCTTGAAGTCACCGGGCTCAAGCAGGCGCACATGGGTCCCGTTGATGGCCTCGGCCTTCTTCAGGTCGAAGCGCGCCGGGTTGGCCAGCACGTCGTGGATGTCGAAGCCTTCCACCATCTGGTCGATGGTGAAGATGTCCTCGTCGGCGGACAGCGACCAGCCCAACAGGGAGAGATAGTTAAGCAGGCCCTCGCGGATGAACCCGCGTTCCCGGTGCAGGAACAGGTTGGACTCGGGATCGCGTTTGGAAAGCTTCTTGTTGCCCTGTCCCATCACGTACGGAAGATGGCCGAACAGCGGCATGTAGCGGGCCACGCCGATGTCCACCAGCGCCCGGTAGAGCGCGATCTGGCGAGGAGTCGAGGACAGCAGGTCCTCGCCGCGCAGAACGTGAGTGATGCCCATCAGCGCGTCGTCCACCGGGTTCACCAGGGTGTAGAGCGGCTTGCCATTGGCACGGACGACGGCGAAGTCCGGCACGCTGCCGGCCTTGAAGGTGATCTCCCCGCGCACCAAGTCGGTGAAGGTGATGTCCTCGTCCGGCATCCGCACCCGCAGCACCGGTTCGCGTCCCTCGGCCTTGAACGCGGCGATCTGGTCCTGCGTCAGCTCCCGGTCGAAGTTGTCGTAGCCCAGCTTGACGTCGCGGCCGGCGGCCTTGTGCCGGGCCTCGACTTCTTCCGGGGTGGAATAGGACTCGTAGAGGTGGCCGGCCTCCTTCAGCTTCGCGATGACGTCCTGGTAGATGTCGCCGCGCTGGGACTGGCGGTACGGTTCATGCGGTCCGCCGACCTCCACGCCCTCGTCCCAGGTGATGCCCAGCCACTTCAGCGCTTCCAGCAGCTGCTGGTAGCTTTCCTCGCTGTCGCGGGCGGCATCCGTGTCCTCGATCCGGAACACCATGGTGCCGCCGGTGTGCTTGGCATAGGCCCAGTTGAACAGGGCGGTGCGGATCAGTCCTACGTGCGGCGTGCCCGTGGGAGACGGGCAGAAGCGCACACGGACAGGAGTTTCGTCGTCGACAGTGGGGATGGCAGCAGCAGTAGTCATGATGTGCTCCAGTTTAGTCTGCCGAGCCGCTGCCGAAGCCCGAGGTCAAAGTCTCCCGCGTTCGCCCGTGCTGAGTAAAGGGGCCAGCGTTCGCGGAGTCCCCCACCAGCTTCGTAGTCAAGCCAGGCACCAGAAGCGTACAGCGCTGATAGACGTCGGTTGCAGTCAAGATTGCGGAGCCGCGGCTTGTCACAATCTAAGCAATTCGCGCAGGAATTGAAGCCTGAACAAGTCAAGGCCGGCAGCGGCCGATGTTCTAGGGACAGATTCGACCAGAACGTCCGTTTTGGAAACATGTGCGTGGAGCGGCGATACTGTCAACGGTTTAATCCCAACTTCCTATTCTTAAGGAAAGTCATGCGTATATCGGTCATTGGCTGCGGTTATCTCGGCGCGGTCCACGCTGCTGCAATGGCTAAACTAGGCCACGAAGTAGTGGGCATCGACGTGGATGAACGCAAAATTGCCGATCTCCAGAGCGGCCGTGCACCTTTCTTTGAACCCGGTTTACCTGAGCTTCTCGCCGAGGCTCAGGAGACCGGAAACCTCACTTTCAGCACAAACATGGCAGCCGCCGAGGGCTCCAAGGTCCATTTTGTCTGTGTTGGGACGCCTCAGCGGAAGGGCGAGTATGCCGCGGACCTCACCTTTGTGGATGCAGCCTTCGCAGAACTAATTCCCTACCTGCACGAGGGCGACATCGCGGTGGGTAAGTCTACGGTGCCAGTCGGAACCGCGGCTCGATTGGCCGATAACGTCGCCGTCGGTGCTCCCGGTGCAGTATTAGCGTGGAATCCTGAGTTCCTGCGTGAAGGGCATGCTGTACAGGACACCCTTGCACCGGATCGTTTTGTCTACGGCGTGCCCGATAGCGACGCAGGTCGGGCAGCGACGGAAGCACTTGATGAGGTATACGCAACGCCACTGTCCCATAAAACTCCTCGCCTAGTCATGGACTACGCGACGGCCGAGCTTGTGAAGACGGCGGCAAACTCATTTCTTGCCACGAAAATTTCCTTCATCAACGCGATGGCCGAAATCTGCGCTGCAACAGGTGCGGACGTGACTGCCCTCGCCGATGCTATCGGTTTGGATGACCGGATCGGACGCAAGTTTCTCAATGCTGGCGTTGGTTTCGGAGGTGGCTGCCTACCGAAGGATATTCGCGCTTTCATGGCCCGGGCTGGCGAGCTTGGCGCCGATCAGGCCCTGACGTTCCTTCGCGAGGTTGATGACATCAATATGCGCCGGCGATCACGGGTCGTCGAGCTCACCCGGGAACTGTGTGGCGGATCACTGATCGGAAAACGGATCACCGTCCTTGGTGCGGCCTTTAAGCCTGATTCGGATGATGTCCGTGATTCCCCAGCTCTCTCTGTCGCGGCACAACTGCAACTGCAGGGAGCGACTGTCACCGTGACAGATCCTGAGGCCCTGGCTAAAGCGCAGCTACGCTTCCCTGAACTTGGCTACGAACCAGATCTGAAGAAGGCCGTCTACAGCGCCCACGCCTTGATCCTGCTGACTGAGTGGCAGCAATACAGAAGCATGGATCCCGAGGAGATCGGCAGCTTGGTTGACGAACAGAACATCCTTGATGGGCGAAACGTCTTAGGGCCGGCCTTCTGGCGCCAGGCGGGGTGGAACTATCAAGGCATCGGACGGCCGTAGTCTGGCTTTCTCGTCGAGGCGGCTGACGACCGCAGTCGTGTCACTGAAGCAGTGCTGGGTTTCCGTCACTGCCCACCTGCCTTGCAGTACCCGGGGTCAAATCAGGTCGACCGGGTCCAATTAGCATTATTTGTTTCGATCAATTCTGTTGACGCCGCACCGGTTCTTTTTTGGCTCCGATTGACTATGCTCTGTCTACAGGGGAGCGCCAAAGATCTGGGGGATCGAAATTGGCTGCAACGATAGTTAAGAGATGGCGGCAGCACCGCAACCGTTGTCTGCAATGCAAGAGACCACTGGCTGATCACAGGGTCCGCAGATGGTGCTCTGATGAGTGCGAGGACTACTACATCCAGGACTCCATTTAACGCGCCATCTCTGAGTCCCTACGAAGTCGTACGGGATTCACGACTCTCTACGCCTGCTCCGCCCAGCCCTGTGCCCCCTAGGGATGTATCGGTAGAGGTAATAGAGCGCCAACAGGATGCCGACCGCCAGGAACGTCCCGGCCAGCCAGTCCGGGCCGCCCCAGTAGTGGGTGGCCCGGGCCGCCACGGAAAACGTGGCCAGCGATCCAAGCGCGAAGACACCGAAGGAGCGGCGGCGTGCCGGCATGGGATCAGCGGCGGGCGGTGTTGGACAGGGTGCCGATGCCCTCGATCTCGACCTCGTAGCGCTGGCCGGATTCGATGGTGCCGACGCCGGAGGGGGTGCCGGTCATGATGACGTCGCCGGGGAGCAGGGTGAAGGCCTGGGAGGCGTAGGAGACCAGTTCCTTGACGCCCCAGATCATCTGCGAGGTATTGCCGTCCTGCTTCAGCTCTCCGTCGAGCCGGCCGCGGATGGCCAGGTCTTCGGTGTCCAGTTCGGTCTCGATCCACGGGCCGAGCGGGGCCGAGCCGTCGAATCCCTTGGCGCGGGCCCACTGGTTGTCGGTGCGCTGCGCGTCCCGGGCGGTCAGGTCGTTGCCGCAGGTGTAGCCGAAGATGACCTCGTCCACGCGCTCCACCGGGACGTCCTTGCAGATCCGGCCGATGATCACGCAGAGTTCGGCCTCGTAGGAGACTTCGTCGGAGAATTCGGGCAGGACCAGCGGCTCGTTCGGGCCGATCACCGAGGTGTTGGGCTTGAGGAACATCAGCGGGGCGGCCGGCGTCTCGTTGCCCATTTCCTGGATGTGGTCGGCGTAGTTGCGGCCGATGCCGATCACCTTGCTGCGCGGAATGATCGGGGCGAGCAACCGCACGTCCTCAAGCTTGTGTTGGGCACCGGTGGGCTGGATGCCGTTGAAGAACGGGTCGCCGGCGATGACGGTGATCTGTTCGCTCCCCTCCTCGCCTTCGACGATGCCGTACTGGGGGTCGGATTCAAGGACAAACCGGGCTATGCGCATGGGTTCAGCCTACTGGTTTCCTGCCCGCGGGTTTCAAACGGGACGGGCCCGAACCTGCACCGCTCAGCCGCGCAGGTACTCGAGCTGGGCGGCGACGGAGGATTCGGCCGCGAAGCGGACGGCCGGGTCGACGTCGGCGTAGACATGGTCGGTGACCGCGCCGACGGTCGCGTCGGCCCCGAGGTGCTCCAGGGCGGCGCGGATCTGGTCCAGGCGGAGCCTGCGGTGGTCGGCGTACTCGCGGCAGATGGCCGACAGGTCCGGGAGCGTGCCGCCGTGCGCGGGCAAGACCTTCGCCGGACCAAGGAGTTCCAGCCGGGCCAGCGAATCCAGGTACGGGCCGAGCCTGCCGTCCGGGTAGGCGATGATGGTGGTGCCGCGGCCCAGGATCGTGTCGCCGGTGAGCACCGAGCCATGGGGCCCGTCGTCGGGAAGATGGAAGCTCACCGAATCCGCCGTGTGGCCCGGCGTGGCCAGCACGCGGATGTCGACCCCGGCCGCCCGAATCACCTCGCCGTCGCGCAGTGGTTCGGCGGAGTAACAGAGTGCTTTATCCAGGGCACGCACGGGAGCACCGGTCAGTTCATGGAAGCGTTCACTCGCTTCGGTGTGGTCGATGTGGTGGTGGGTGATCAGGACCAGTTCCACCTCCCCCGCCGCCGCCAGCTCAGCCAAGTGTTGCTCGTCCAGCGGCCCGGGATCGACAACTGCCACTCCCCTGTTCCCCGGGGCGGCGATCAGGTAGGACTGGGTTCCGTCCAGGCTCATCGGCCCCGGGTTGGGGGCCAGCCGGTACTGGGTCAGTTCACTGCTGCGGACAAGGGAGGGATTCAGTTCAGCGGTCACAGGATTCATCCTCGCACTCCCCGCCCGGCGCCGCAGGCCGGCGCCCCGGGGAGGCGGCCGCCGGGAGGCAAGGCGCCGCCATCGTCATTCGCGCCGGGCCGAATGGCGGCCGTCACACTTGCCGGGCCAATACCGGCGGCTTGACGATGTTCGCTACGCTAGGCACCTGCAGTCCCGCCAACGGCGGCCGGACGAGGGCTGGGCGATGCGCGCATCTTCCCGGCCGGATGGGGGATCAGTGCTCGCGGAAGTCCACTCAGAGTACGACGTGCAGCTTGGCCGGGATGGCCTCCTGGTGCTGACTGTCCGGCGCGGCCTCAGCGTCGGAGCCGAGCTCGCGCAGCACATCGTCGACCACCTCCTCAACGTCGCCGGAGACCGGCAGGTAGCGGTGCTGCTGAAAATGGCCGGCGTGCGCTGGGTGACTCCGGAGGCGCGGCTGATCGCCGATACCTTCACGCCGTGCGTTGCCCTCGCGGTGCTCGGCAACGGGGCGGTCGACCGGGTGCTCGCCAGCTTCTTCGTGCGGATTTTCGCGAAAGATGACTTCCCGACGGGATATTTCGACGGCGAGGCCGAGGCGCGTCAGTGGCTGGCGACACATGCCGGACGCCTTGCCACGGTGGAGACGGAATAAGTCCGGGCTGCGGCTGGGTTGCCCTTGATGGAACCATTTGCAGCTGCAGGATAGGAAAACTTCATGGCGGATACCCAGAACACCACGTCCCTGGCCGATTTGCTGGCCGAATATGACGTGGCCGAGCACGACCATGCGGTGGCCGAGCGCAACAGCGGGATGCAGCACATCCATAACCACGCCAACGGGGACATTGTGTGGTTCCCCACCTGGCAGAAAAACCGCGAGACGACCGACTGGGAAACCGCCGTCCAAGAGTTCTCCGCAGAACTCGAGGCCGCCGCCGGGGGCGGCGCGAATGCCGCCGAAGCCGCAACGGCCCTGGCGTCCTCCCGGCTGCAGGCCCTGCTGGAACAGGCTGCCGACGCCCCGGACGCCAATGTGTTTATCCGCGAGAACCTGGCCCGTTTTCTGTCGGAAATCTGGGCGCTCGGCGACGCCTACGCGCTCAAGAGCGGGAAGGAACTCCCGGGGACGGCGACGCCGGCCGGGATCTTCGCTTCGTTCCCGTACGAGGTCTACGCGCGGGACGGCGGCAGCTTTGCCACCGCGCTGTGGAACGACCTGGTGGACGCCCGCAAGAACCGGATCGCCGCCGAAGAGGCCGAGCGTAAGTCGCTGAAGCCGGTCTCGAAAAAGGCCCGGAAGGCCGCCGAGCGCAAGGCCGCCGCCCGGAAGCGTTAGCCGCAGCACCTTCCGGGGCTCCCCGAGGGGCCCCGAAAGGTGGGCGGGCCCGGACGGTGTCCCCCGCCGTCGTGGTCCCGACTCAGAGGTACAACAAGAGCAGGACCACCAGCGGCAGGACCGACTGGGCCAGCGCACTCTGCCACAGGCGTCGTTCCGAGAACCAGAGCACGGCCCCGAGGATCACGTGGGCGATGCACGTAAAGACGATGATGGTCTCGCCGGTGGCCGGGCTGCCGCCCGCGGCGATGATCACGCCGGCGAGGGCGCCCAGCCCCCAGACCATGTTGTAAAAGCCCACGTTGATGGTCCACAGCCGCACCGCCCCCACGTCCTCCTGCCGGATGAGGAACAAACGGTGGAAGCGCTGGTCGCGGTAGAAGAAGGCCTCCGCCGCGCCAACGGCAATCAACATCACTCCGAAGAGCGCCGCCAGGACGTACGCCGCCACCGTCATGGACCCAGTGTGGCCCGGCCGGTGCCCGAACGGAAGCGGCGTTTAAGCCAGGCGGGTGCCCAGGCCAGGCGGGCGGTCAGGCCAGACGGGCGGTCAGGCCAGACGGGTGGTCAGGCCAAGGGGCGGTTAGGCCAAGCGGGTGAGCCAGCCCCGGGAGTCCTCCACGGCGCCGGTCTGGATGCCGAGCAGTTCCTGGCGGATGGACATGGACACGTCGCCGGACTGGGCGCTCGGCGAGGCGATGCTCCAGCCGTCGGCCTTCAGCTCGCCGATCGGGGTGATCACCGCGGCCGTGCCGCAGGCGAAGGCTTCGGTGATGTCCCCCGCCGCCACGCCGTCGCGCCATTCGTCGATGGTGATCTTGCGTTCCTGCACGTCCAGGCCGCGGTCCTTGGCCAGCTCGATCACCGAGGAACGGGTGACGCCGTGCAGGATGTGGCCGTTCAGCTCCGGAGTGACCAGGCTGCCGTCCTTGAACACGAAGAACACGTTCATCCCGCCGAGCTCTTCGATGGCGTTGTCGTTGAACTTGTCCAGGAACAGCACCTGCTGGCAGCCGTTGGCTTCGGCTTCCAGCTGCGCGGCCAGGGACGCGGCGTAGTTGCCGCCGCACTTGGCCTCGCCGGTACCGCCTTCGCCGGCGCGGGAGTAGCGGTCGGAGAGCCAGATGGACACCGGCTTGAGCTCGCCGCCGAAGTAGTTGCCGGCCGGCGAGGCGATCACGCGGTAGGACACCTCGTGGGCGGGGCGCACGCCCAGGAACGCCTCGGTGGCGATCATGAACGGACGCAGGTACAGCGCTTCGCCGTCGCCGGAGGGAACCCAGGCTTTGTCGGTGGTGACCAGCTGGCGCAGGGACTCGATGAAGGTTTCCTCCGGCAGCTCCGGAAGGGCCAGCCGGCGCGCCGACGTGTTCAGGCGGGCGGCGTTGGCCTCGGCCCGGAAGGTCCAGACGGATCCGTCGTCGTGCTGGTAGGCCTTCAGGCCCTCGAAGATCTCCTGGCCGTAGTGCAGCACCGCGGCGGCCGGATCCATCATGATGGGCCCGTACGGCTCGATCCGCGCATTCGACCAGCTGCCCTTGCCGTCGGCGTCGACCTTGTAGTCAACGACGGCCGTGTGGTCCGTAAAGTGCTTGCCGAAGCCCGGGTTCGCCAAGATGGCGGCGCGCTCCTCGGCGCTCTTCGGACGTTCCGAGAGCTGCTGGCTAAATTCGAGGGGTTCAGTCATGGTTCCTCCGCGGTGAGGGCACGCCCTTGTGCGTCAAATAATGATTCTGGTTAGTAACCGTTAACTACCCTACTGCCAAAGCGGCGGTGATCGCATCGCCGATTTCGGCAGTGGTGCGGGAGGCACTCCCCCGGGTTGCGACGTCGTGCTCCACCGCCTGCTGCACGCGGGCGGCCGCGTCCGCGAGGCCCAGGTGCTCCAGCAGCAGGGCCACGGACAGGATGGCCGCCGTGGGGTCGGCCTTCTGCTGGCCGGCGATGTCCGGCGCCGAGCCGTGGACCGGCTCGAACATGGACGGCGCGGTGCGGTCCATGTTGATGTTGCCCGACGCCGCCAGGCCGATGCCGCCGGTGATGGCGGCGGCCAGGTCGGTGATGATGTCGCCGAACAGGTTGTCGGTGACGATCACGTCGAAGCGGGCCGGGTCCGTGACCATGAAGATGGTGGCCGCGTCGATGTGCAGGTAGTCGACGGCGACGTCCGGGAACTCGGCGCCGACCGTCTCCACAGTGCGCCGCCACAGGTGCCCGGCGTGGACCAGCACGTTGTGTTTGTGCACCAGGGTGAGCTTCTTGCGTCGGCCCGACGCGCGGCGGAAGGCATCGCGGACCACGCGCTCCACGCCGTGGGCGGTGTTGACCGAGACCTCGGTGGCGATTTCGTGCGGGGTGCCCACGCGCAGGGCGCCGCCGTTGCCCACGTAGGGCCCTTCGGTTCCTTCGCGGACGACGACGAAGTCCACCTCGCCCGGGTTCGCCAGCGGGCTGGGGACGCCGGGCAGCAGCTTCGCCGGGCGCAGGTTCACGTAGTGGTCGAGGGAGAAGCGCAGCTTGAGCAGCATTTCCCGCTCGATGACGCCGGACGGAATCCGGGTGTCGCCGGGGGCGGCACCGACGGCGCCAAAGAGGATCGCGTCATGCTTGCGGAGCCGCTCCAGCGTCTCCTCGGGCAGGGTCTCGCCGGTGGCGAGCCAGTGCTCGGCGCCCAGCGGGTATTCGGTCAGGTCGAAGGTGGCGCCGCCGTCGGCAGTGGCCGCCGTGAGGACCTTAACCGCCTCCGCCACGACCTCCGGTCCGATGCCGTCGCCGGGAATGACTGCCAGGGAGAATGCCTTCGCTGCTGCGCTCATGGCTTCAAGTTTAGGAAACCATTCCACATTCTGGGCAAACCGTCCCAGAATGTGAACATTCGTGCCCGAGCTCAGACCTGGGCATGACGCGGACCGCGGTCTTCACAGCCTAGAGTTTTCCGTCATGGGCATGCACCACAACATCTACCGTTGGCTCCAGGCCAACACCGGCAAGGTCGACCTGATCCTGATGCTGGCGGCGTTCGCCGTGCTGCCGCTGTCCTACGTGGCGATGGGCAGCCTGGCACCGTTTACCCTCTCCGCCCTCCTCATCATTCCGCTGGCCTGGCGGCGGACGCGCCCGTGGCAATCCGGCGTGGCCATGGCCGTTGCCGCACTGCTGAACGTCGCGCTCCTGGCCGAGCCGGTCCCGGCCCACATTTTTGTCCTGGCCACGGTGTACTCGCTGGCAGCCTACGGGCCGCGCTGGGCGAGCCTGGGCGGACTGGTGCTGGCGCTGCTGGGCGGTGCCCTCTACGTGGTGCGGTACATGATCACCGAGCCGCTCACTGCCGGCACCGCCCCCTTCTACCTGATCGCGCTCGTGGCCATTGATGCCGTCGTGCTGGTCTGCTGGACCTTCGGCGACCTGGTGCGAAACCGCCGGCTCACGGTGCGGGCGCTCGAGGACCGGGCCCGCCGGCTGGAGGTGGAGCGGCAGCAGGAGCGGGACCTGGCCGCCGCCGACGAGCGGAGCCACATAGCCCGCGAGATGCACGATATTGTGGCGCACTCGCTCTCGGTGATCATCACCCAGGCCGACGGCGCCCGGTACGCCAGCGTGCAGAACCCGGCGGTGGCCACGAATACCCTGGCGACCATCGCGGACACCGGGCGAACCTCGCTGCGGGACATGCGCCGGCTGCTGGGGGTACTGCGCGGGGACGAGGTCGCGTCCACCCGGCCGCTGCCGACCCTGGCCGACGTGGAAACCCTCGTGGAAACCGTCCGGCGCTCGGGGCTCACGGTGCAGCTGGAACAGTCCGGCGAGCCACGGCGCCCGATGCCGGCCGGCGCCGAGCTGACGGCCTACCGAGTGGTGCAGGAAGGCCTGACCAATGTCCTCAAGCATGCCGGTCCGGAAGCCTCCGCCCGGGTCCACCTGCACTGGACCGCCCGCGGGCTCGGCTTGCACATTGACGACGACGGTCGAGGCGCCGCCGCCGATCCCGCCACCGCCGGCAGCCGACAGGGCCTGACGGGAATGGCCGAACGGCTGGCGCTTTACGATGGAACCGTGGAGGCCGTTCCGCAAACCGGCGGCGGATTCCGCGTCCGCGCCTTCATCCCCTACACCGAAGCCTGAGCCCCGGCACGCCCGCCGGACCGGGCCGCCGTTTTCGGCGGAGCCTTCGCAGCCAGCCGGCCGGACCGCCGACCCAGAAAGATCCCGATGACCGATTCCCCTATCCGCGTTGCCCTGGTGGACGACCAGCAGCTGGTCCGCGGCGGCTTCAAAATGCTGATCAACTCCCAGCCCGACCTCGAGGTGGTGGCCGAGGCAGGCGATGGACGCGAAGCGGTGACCGCGCTCGCCACGGTGCGCTCCGACGTCGTGCTCATGGATGTGCGGATGCCGGGGATGGACGGGATTGAGGCGACCGCCAGGCTGCTCGAGAACGCCGCGGCGCAGCCCGGCGGCTCGGACCGGGCCGAGCTGAAGGTGGTGGTGCTGACCACGTTCGACCTCGACGAATACGCGCTGGCCGCCATCCAGGCCGGGGCCAGCGGATTTTTGCTCAAGGACGCGCCGCCGGAGGAGCTGCTGGAAGCCATCCGCACCGTCTACCGGGGAGACGCCGTCATCGCCCCGTCGACCACGCGGCGGCTGCTGGACCACGTGGTCCCGCTGCTGCGCACCCCCAGTCCGTCCCTCAGCCGGAACCATCGGGCGGTCGAGTCGCTGACCCCGCGGGAACGCGAGGTGTTCACGCTGATCGCCCGGGGGTTGTCGAACCCGGAGATCGCCGCACGGCTCTTCCTGTCGGAGGCCACGGTGAAGACGCACGTGGGGCACATCCTCGCCAAGCTGAACGCCCGCGACCGGGTGCAGGCCGTGCTGATCGCCTACGAAACCGGAGTGGTCAGCCCGTAGCGGGCTCCGGCCCGCGCCCCTGCACGGACGTGATTTCCCATCCGTCCTTGCGGTGGGACCGGCCGCGGCGCCCTGCCCAGGGCGGCTACGAAAGCCTTTGCCCCGCCTGCGGCTGCACACTTCCGAGGCCTTGCCAAAGATTAATAAGCATGCTTAGGTTAAATCGTTAAGGGCCGCACGGATAGCGCTCAACACGGGCGTCCGTACCCTCCAAAAGACATCGATCGAGAAGGAGATACCATGCTCGCCCAAGAACAAATTAACAACCTGCTCAGCCGCGGCGGAAACGTCGTTTCGACTGACGGAGACAAGATCGGCTCCATCGGCCAGGTCTACGCCGATGATGACAGCGGCCGCCCCACGTGGGTAACGGCCAAGACCGGCCTGTTCGGCTCCTCGGAATCGTTCGTCCCGCTCGAAGCCGCCCGCGTGGAGGGCAACGACATTGTGGTCCCCTACACCAAGGACCAGATCAAGGACGCCCCGCGGGTTGACGTGGACGGCTACCTTGAGCCCGCAGAGGAGGACCGGCTCTACGCGCACTATCAGCTGGGCGGCGGCCGGACTTACACCGACGCCACGAGCGGCCGGGACACCGACTACACCAATACCGACGATGCCCGCGGCACGTACACCGAGGACGCACCGGGCACGGTGGGCCGGGACACCTCCGGTCCCACGACCGACGACGCCATGACGCGCTCCGAGGAGCGCCTGCATGTCGGCACCGAGAAGCAGGCGACCGGCCGGGCCAGGCTGCGCAAGTACGTCACCACCGAAAATGTCACCACGACCGTTCCGGTCCAGCGCGAGGAAGTGCGCATCGAACGCGAACCGATCACCGACGCCAACCGCGGTGACGCCATGGCGGGCCCCGATCTGAGCGAAGAGGAACACGAGGTCACGCTCCACGAGGAACGGCCGGTTGTGGAGAAGGAGACCGTCCCGGTGGAACGGGTCCGGCTCGAAAAGGACACCGTCACCGACGAGGTCAGGGTCGACGAAGAGGTGCGTAAGGAAAACATCGAGACCGACGGCACAGACAACGACACCCGTCGTCGCTAGCCCAGGGCTGGCCGACGCGAAAGGCCGGGGCAGGGAGCACTCCCGCCCCGGCCTTTCGTTTGCCCGGGCAGTAGGGGCGCCACCTGCCGCCGGCAGCCCCCTGCCGTAGCACTGCGAGCGCGAGGCATTCTCATCGCCTCAGGGCTGTCCGGTCAGGAGATCGCTGAGCAGCTGTTCCAGTCCGATGCAAAAGTCCGTTCGACGGCGTGCTTACAAATTGCCGTCGGCGAAGGAACCGAAGATCTTGCGGGTCTTGGCATCCATGGGCAGCATGTACTGGCCGTCGGCGCTGTAGCCGAAGCCGGGCTCGGGGACCTGGTGCCCTACCTTGGCCGGCTTGGTCTTGTAGACCCAGGCGCCCAGCGTCAGCGCCTGCTCCGCGCTCAGGTTGGTTTCGACCAGCGGATCGGCGGCGGTGAGCAGGTCGACCAGCCCGGCCGGCCCGCTCATCTTGGCCACGGCGGCGAATCCGAGCAACAGTACCCCCTGGTGTGCGGAGCGGCCGAAGTCTCCGTTGCGCAGGGTCTTCCGCTCCCGGGCGTAGTCCAGCGCCGTCTCGCCGTCGAGCTTGCCCTTGCCCGCCTTGACGTCCAGCACCGGGATCGGGGCGTCAATGGTGACGCCGCCTATTTCATCGACCAGGTCCTCGAATTGCCTGAAACCGGTGAGGATGTAGCCCTCCACCTTCAGGCCGGTCACGTCCGACACGACCTTCTGCTGTGCCTTGGGCCCGCCCCGCATCATGGCCGCGTTAATCTTCGCCTGGCCGCCGCCCGGCATGTCCACCCAGAGGTCCCGCGGGATGCCCAGGATGCCGCCTCCGCCCTTGCCGTCCACGCCGATCACCTGAAGGGCATCGGCCCGCGCTTCACGAACCTTCTCGCCCTTACTCTTCTGCGCGTCGGAGCCTATGAGCAGCACGTGCCGCTTGCCGCCCAGAACGGTTTTGTCGACGTCGAGCGAGGGCCACCAGCCGCCCACCGCCGTCCACGTTCCGTCCTTGTCGACGGCGAGGGTCACGTCGTCGCCGGAGGTCAGGACGGCCATCTCCTGCCCGTTCCATTTACCGGTTGCGGCCTTGACCGTGGTTTTGGCTTCGACCGGGGTGCGGTCTGCGAGCGCACCGGCAGTCATCTTGTTGGCCGCCACGTCACCGCCCTCGTAGATGGCCGTGGCCAGCTCGGCCAGGGGTTCGGGCATCTTACCGGTCTCGACCTTGCTGGGGCTGGGAGTTGCCGAGTGCAGCGGGCGGGGCTGCTCGGCCTTCGGCGCGCAGCCGGTCAGGAGGAGAAGGGAGACGAGCGGGAGCGCTGCGAGGCGGGCAAGTTTCATGGCTTTATGTTCCCGCTTACCCGACCGCTGCGCAAAGGTTTCACCGCATGACAGCGCTGCGCCCGCTCAGACAGCCCCTCCCGTCGGCGGGGTGCTCTCCTCACCGGGGCGGCTGTTCTCCACCCTGGGGCGGGTGCCCTCCACCCTGGGTATGAGCCGGCGGGCAGCGGAGACCAGACCTGCGGCTGATCCGCACCAGGCGCCGTTTCCATAGCGTAAGGGTATGACGACCAGTACTGAGCAAACCCCCGCCGCCGCTGCCCCGGGCGGCGCCACCCCGGCGGCCGCGGCCCGCGGCGTGAACAAGACCTACGGCACCGGCGACACCCGCGTGCACGCCCTGAAGGAGGTGGACGCCACTTTTGAGGCCGGCTCGTTCACCGCGATCATGGGCCCGTCCGGCTCCGGCAAGTCCACGCTGATGCACTGCTTGGCCGGGCTGGACAGCGCTGATGCGGGCAACATTTGGATCGGCGGGACCGAGATTACCTCGCTGAACGACTCCCAGCTGACCAGACTGCGCCGCGAGCGCGTGGGCTTCGTGTTCCAGGCCTTCAACCTGGTGCCCACGTTGACCGCGGAGCAGAACATTACGCTGCCGATTTCCCTGGCCAACGGCTCGGTGGACCAGGAGTGGTTCCGCTATGTCACCGCAACGCTCGGCCTGACCGACCGGCTCGCGCACCGGCCCCACGAGCTGTCCGGCGGCCAGCAGCAGCGCGTGGCCGTGGCGCGGGCGCTGCTGACCCGCCCCGACGTCGTGTTCGGCGACGAGCCCACCGGCAACCTTGACTCGAAGTCCGGCGCGGAGGTGCTCTCGCTGCTGCGCCGGTCCTGCCGGGAGATGGGCCAGTCCATCATCATGGTCACGCACGATCCGGTGGCCGCCTCCTACGCGGACCGGGTGGTGCTGATGAACGACGGCGCGCTGGTCGGCAAACTGGACCGGCCCGACACCGACGCGATCCTGGCCGCCCTGGCCAAGCTGGGGGCCTGACCATGCTGCAGGTTGCGCTTGCACAGGTGCGGCAGCACGCGCGGCGGTTCATCGCCGTCGGGCTGGCCGTGGTGATGGCGGTGGGGTTCCTGACCGCCACGCTGATGGTCAACGCGTCCACCGAAGCGTCGCTGGGCAACAGCATCGGCGCCGGTTTCCGGAACGCCGACCTGGTGGTGTCCGGCCCTCCGGACCGGCCGCTGGACGCGGCGGCCGTCGAGGCCGTGGCTGCCGCCGAGGGCATCGGCGAGGTGTACGCGCAGGAGATGGCACCGGTCGCGTTCGGAGCCCCGGCCGACGCCGGCTACGGGGTTCTGCAGAACACGGCCCCCGACGGACTGAACCACCTGGAGCTGGTGGAAGGCGTCCTGCCGGCGGAGGGTGAGGTGGCCGTGGACGCCGGAACGGCCGGGAAGCAGGGGCTGGCGGTCGGCGACACCTTGGAGCTGGCGCCGGCCGCCGGAATGGTGGCCGCCGAGGACCTCGCCGCCGCAGGGACCGGGCTGACGGTTTCCGGAATCGTGAAGCCGTCCAAGGACCCGTTCATGATGGGCCAGGCGCAGTTCTTCGCCGGTGGCGCCCTGGTGCGGCAGCTGGCCGGCGAGGCCGGAGCGCAGCTGCACAACATCCAGCTGGATCTGGCCCCGGGCGCCGCTGCCGGCGCGGTGCAGGCCTCGGTGGCTGCGGCACTGGCGGAGGCCGGCTTCGGCGACGCCACCGTGAACACGGCCGCGGAGCAGACCAAGGCCGTGGTGGCCGGCCTCACCGGCGGCAGCGACCAGCTGACCATTGTGCTGTTGGCGTTCGCGCTGGTGGCTTTGCTGGTTTCGGCGCTGGTGGTAGCCAACACCTTCTCGGTGCTGATCGCCCAGCGGACCCGCGAGCTGGCGCTGCTGCGCTGCATCGGCGCGGACCGCGGGCAGATCCGGAACGCCGTGCTGGCGGAGGCCCTGCTGGTCGGTGTCGGAGCCTCCGTGTTGGGCGTGCTGGGGGCGGTGGCCCTGATGGCCGGCGTCATCGCCGTGCTGCAGGGGCAACCGGACACCGAGTTCGCCGCGCTGGCGGTGCCGCCGTCGGCCGTCGCCGTCGGCCTCGCGGCGGGCGTCCTGATGACCGTGCTGGCCGCCCTCGCTCCGGCACATGCCGCCACCCGGGTGGCACCGCTGGCCGCCCTGCGCCCGGCCGACGAAGCGCGCACCGGCAACAGCAAAGGCAAGGTCCGGCTCGCGATCGGCGTCGCGCTCACGGTGGGCGGCGCCGTCCTGCTGGCCTTCGGAGCGCTGTCCGCGAACCTGCTGACCGCCCTGCCCGGCGGCATGCTCTCCTTCATCGGGTTGCTGCTGTGCGCCACCTTGTTCGTGCCGCCGCTGGTCACCGCCGTCGGCACGCTCGCGAGGCCCGCGGGAGTGCCGGGCAAGCTGGCCGCGGTGAACGCGGTGCGCAACCCGGGGCGGACCTCCGCCACGGCCACCGCCCTGCTGATCGGCGTCACCCTGGTGGCAATGATGATGACCGGCGCGCAGACCGCCCGCACCGCGTTCGACGCGCAGCTGGGCGCGGAGTATCCCGTGGACCTGGCGGTCGGGCACCTCACGCTCGGCGGGGAACCGCTGGACGGCACCGCCGCGGCCACCGCCGTCACGTACGACGGCGTCGCTGCCGCCGGCCTGGTCACGAACGGCGGCTTTGCCGACGTGCACGGCCAGCGGACGGGCGTGTACCAGCTGGCGCCGGAGCAGCTGGGCCTGCTGCAGGACGGCTCGCTGGAGCTGGACGGGAACACCGTTCTGATGCCGCAGGGCTCGGGCCTGGAGACGCTGACCGTGACCGGCAGCCGCGGGTCGAAGGAACTGACCGTGGTGGAGGCCGACAGCCGCACGCTGCCGCCGCTGATCTCCGCCGCCATGGCCGCCGAGATCGGCGTGCCGGAGCCGCCCGCCGCCGACTCCCCGGACTACTACTCCGCGCTGCCGCAGCTGTGGGTGTCCGTGGACCGGGACCTGGATGCCGGGGCGCTCCTGGAGCTGCGGACCGAGCTGGCGGCCGGGCTGGACGTGGACGAATACCAGGTGTCCGGCGCCGCCGTGGAACGTGCCGCGTTCAACCAGGTGATCGATGTGCTGCTGCTGGTGGTCACCGGGTTGTTGGGCGTGGCGGTGCTGATCGCGCTGGTGGGTGTGGCCAACACGCTCTCGCTCTCCGTGCTGGAGCGCACGCAGGAGTCGTCGCTGCTGCGGGCGCTCGGGCTGACCACGTCGCAGTTGCGCGGAATGCTGGCGCTGGAGGCCGTGCTCATCGCCGGGGTCGCCGCGCTGATCGGATCGGCGCTCGGCGTGGTCTACGGCTGGCTGGGCGCGCAGTCGGCGCTCGGTGCGTTCGCCACCGTGGTTCCGGACGTCCCATGGCTACAGCTGCTCGGCGTCCTGGCCGTGGCCGTGGTGGCCGGCCTGCTGGCCTCCATGCTGCCGGCCCGCCGCGCGGCCCGCCTCTCCCCCGTGGAAGGCCTGGCGACGGTATAGCCGGGACGCCGCCGTCCCAGCCCGGGCTTCGGCCGGCGCGGGACGGCGGCTATCTGGCCCATTCGGTCTGCACTTCCGCGACGGGATGGATGTTCACCATCCTCACGCCGTCCGCGGTGGTGGCCGTGAACTCGTGCCAGGCGTACGCCGGGATGACGACCACGGTTTCCGCGCCCGCGTGGCCGGACTGGCCGTCGATCGTGAAGTCGATCTCGCCGTCGAGCAGTACGAAGATTTCCTCGTAGGGATGGCGGTGGCGTTCGGCACCGCGCGAGTTCACGAAGAAGGATGCGTGGGCGCCGTGTTCGCTGCCATGGAAGACGGCGGCTCCCGAGGCGGGACGCAGGCTGGCAAGGGACAGGGCCTTGTAGGTCATCGAAGCGGCCTTCCGGTCGGCGGGTAGCGACACTCTACTCACTGCGCACCCGCAGGCCTGGGGAACGGCAATACAGCCTCCCGTTCCCACAGGTGGACGCCGCGGCGGAGACATCGGCGGGCCCTGATGCTACGTTGGCCGCACAAGACCAGTGCAGAGTGCCGTGTGGACGGAGGAAAGGGCATGAGCGGTTCCACCGCAACCGAAAAGCAACCGGAGCTGAAACGGGCCATAGGACCCAAACTCCTGCTGCTGTTCATTGTGGGTGACATCCTGGGCACGGGCGTCTACGCGCTGACCGGACAGGTGGCCGGCGAGGTGGGCGGCGCGGCGTGGGCTCCGCTGCTGCTCGCGTTCGTCGTGGCCACCATCACCGCGTTCTCCTACCTGGAGCTCGTCACCAAGTACCCGCAGGCCGCCGGGGCCGCGCTGTACACGCACAAGGCCTTCGGCGTCCATTTCCTCACCTTCCTGGTGACGTTCGCCGTGCTCAGTTCCGGCATCACCTCCGCCTCCACCGCCGCCAAGTTCCTGGGTGAGAACTTCATCGCCGGGTTCAACCTGGACTGGAACCAGACCGGCGTGACCTGGGTGGCGATCATCTTCATGGCGGTCCTGGCGGGAATCAACTTCCGCGGCGTCAGCGAGTCGGTGAAGTTCAACGTGGTCCTGACGGTGGTGGAGTTCACCGGCCTGCTGATCGTGATCTTCATCGGCTTCTGGGCCATGAGCCAGGGCAATGTCGACTTCAGCCGGGTCATGGTGTTCGAGACCTCCGAGGACAAGGGCGTCTTCCTGGCCATCACCGCCGCAACCTCGCTGGCCTTTTTCTCCTTCGTGGGCTTCGAGGATTCGGTGAACATGGCCGAAGAGACCAAGGATCCGGTCACGACCTTCCCCAAGGTCATGCTGACCGGCCTGGGCATCACCGTGATCGTGTACGTGCTGGTGTCCATCACCGCGGTGGCCATCGTGCCGATCGGGCAGCTGTCGGAAAGCCCGACCCCGCTGCTGGAAGTCGTGTCAGTCGGCGCGCCGGGCTTCCCGGTGGACGTCATCTACCCGTTCCTGTCCATGTTCGCCGTGGCCAATACGGCGCTGATCAACATGCTGATGGCCAGCCGCCTGCTCTACGGCATGGCGCGCCAGGACGTGCTGCCGCGGTTCTTGGGCAAGGTCCACCCCAACCGCCGCTCGCCCTGGGCCTCGATCATCTTCACCACGCTCATTGCGTTCGTCCTGATCTTCGTGGTCACCAACCTGATGGGCACCGACACCGTCGCCGCGCTGGGCGGCACCACCGCCCTGCTGCTGCTGGGCGTCTTTACGATCGTGAACCTGGCGGTGCTGGTCCTGCGCCGCAAACCGGTCGGCCGCAAACACTTCCGCACCCCCACCGTGCTGCCCTACCTCGGCATGGCCACCTGCCTCTTCCTGGTGGGCCCGTGGGCGCAGGATCCCATCGAATACCAGATTGCCGGCGTGCTGATCGGCCTCGGCCTGGTGCTCTGGCTGCTCACGTGGCTCTGGAACCGCGGCGCGTACGGCAGGAAGACGCGGTTCCGCAGCCCGGAGGAACTGGGCGGTTGACGGGACCGGGGCGTACGGATCGAACCGGGCGCTTGGCCGCACCGGGCACCTGACCGAAGCAGTCGATGGACCGGAGCTGCCGATTGACGGCGCTCGGGCGATTGACCCGGTGCATGGGTGGGTAAGGACAGTGAAACAACGACGGCGGAGGCCGTCCCCGTGACGACGACGCCGGCGGCCCGATGAGAGCGGCCGCGGGCGTGATGAGAGCCAGCAGGAAGGAAGGCCATGGCCGCTAAGAAACACCGGACCGGGACCCTGGACCAGGAGAACCTCGCCGCCTATCTGGACTACCACCTGGTGGGTTCGGCTGCGGGCGTGCAGTTGTTCGACGCGGTCCGGCAAGCGTGGGCGGGAACACCGGAGGAGGCCGAGTTCCGGAAGCTGCGCGACGAGGTGTCCGCAGAGCGCAAGGAACTGAAGGCCCTGCACCGCAGCCTCGGCTACCGGCGCAACAAGCTCAAGCAGCTCGGCTCGATGGCCGCCGCCATCGCCAGCAAGGTGAACCCGCTCAACCCCACGCGCGCTTCGGGCGGGGTGGGCGCCCAGCTGGAACTCGAATCGCTGCTGTCCGCCCTGCGCGGCAAGCAGTGCATGTGGCAGGTCCTGACCCTCCTGGCGCCCAAGGACCACCGGCTTGACGCCACCCGCTTCCAAGAACTGGAAGCCAAGGCCGTGGACCAGCAGAAGCGGGTGGAGCGGATCATGGCCGCTACTGCGGCCCGCCGCTTCCTGCCGGGCGGGTAAGGCTACCCGGCCGGTTCTTCGTACTTCGGGAAGATCGGCGTGGGCGCCGGCAGCGGGGTGCCCGGCACCAAAGCCGTGCCGATGGCAGCGAAGTCGCGGGCGCCGTCGTCGTCCTGTCCCAGCACGTCCAGGAGCTTGCCCGCCGCGGTGGGCATGACCGGCTGGACCAGGATGGAGACGATGCGCAGCACCTCGAGCGTCACGTAGAGCACGGTGTTCATCCGCTCCACGTCGGTCTTGCGCAGCACCCACGGGGCCTGTTCCGCGAAGTACGCGTTGGTGTCGCCGAGCACGGTCCAGATGGCTTCGAGCGACCCGTGGAAATCCTGGACCTCGTAGGCCGCCCGGGACTTCTCGAGCAGGCGCTCGGCGCGGGCCAGCAGTTCGTGGTCCTCGGCGGCGAGCGTCGCGGGCTGCGGGACCTTGCCCTCGCAGTTCTTCGCCACCATGGACAGCGACCGCTGGGCGAGGTTGCCCAGGTTGTTGGCCAGGTCCGCGTTCATCCGGCCGACCACGGCGTCGTGGTTGTAGGAGCCATCGGCGCCGAAGGGAACCTCGCGCAGCAGGAAAAAGCGCACCTGGTCCAGGCCGTACTGTGCCACCCATTCGGCGGGAGCGACCACGTTGCCCAGCGACTTGGACATCTTCACGCCGTTGTTGTTCAGGAAGCCGTGGATCATGACGCGCTTAGGCAGTTCCAGGCCGGCCGACATCAGGAAGGCGGGCCAGTAGACGGCGTGGAAGCGGGAGATGTCCTTGCCGATCACGTGGACATCGGCCGGCCAGAACTTCCTGAACGCCTCCGACTCCGTGTCCGGGTAGCCGACGCCGGTGAGGTAGTTGGTCAGGGCGTCGACCCAGACGTACATGACGTGCTTGTCGTTGCCGGGGACCGGCACGCCCCAGTCGAAGGTGGTCCGGGAGATCGACAGGTCTTCCAGGCCGCCCTTGACGAAGCTGATGACCTCGTTAAAGCGGCTGCGCGGGGCGCCGAAATCGGGGTGCTCTTCGTAGAGCTTGAGCAGTTTGTCCTGGTAGTTGGAGAGCCGGAAGAAGTAGCTCTCCTCCTCGGTCCAGGTCAGTTCGGTGTCGGTTTGGATGGAGTAGCGCTTGCCGTCGTCGCGGAGTTCGGTCTCGTCCTCGGCGTAGTAGGCCTCGTCGCGGACAGAGTACCAGCCCTCGTACTTGCCCAGGTAGATGTCCCCGGCCTCTTCCATCTTCTTCCAGATGGCCTGCGAGGCGGCGTAGTGGTCGGCATCGGTGGTACGGATAAACCGGTCGTAGGAGATCTCCAGTACCTGATGGGCCGACTTGTAGGCCGCAGTGTTCCGGTCCACCAATTCCTTGGGGGTCATGCCCTCCTTGGCGGCGGTCTGGGCGATCTTCATGCCGTGCTCGTCCGTGCCGGTCAGGAACATGACGTCGTAGCCGTCCAGGCGCTTGAAGCGCGCCATCGCGTCGGTCGCAATGTACTCGTAGGCATGGCCGATGTGCGGCACGCCGTTGGGGTACGTGATGGCCGTGGTGATGTAGAACGGGGGCTTGGGCTCGGATGCGGTCACCCTATGAAATTACCCTCTGCGTTCGGCGGTGTCGAAATGTGCGACGCCCGCGGTGGGTGCGTGGTAGGCCGTGGCTCTGAGTGGAACGCGGGGCGGGGGCCGGCGTTGGCCTGGAGCGGTGCCGTAAGCAGGCAAGCAGCGCGGGCCGTGGCCGGGCACGGGCAGTGCCGCGCCCGGCGAGGCGTGGCACGCCGACGCCGGGCGCCGGCAGCGCCGCCAGGCGAGGCGCGCCGCCGCCGGGGCGCCGGCAGCGCCGCCGTCGCGCTTTATCCACAGATGGGCCGCCGGGATCGACGGCGGGCGGGAGTTGGGGCACGTTGGTGCCATGCCTGCCCCTTCTGCTCCCCGGTTGGTGGAGATCCCTCCAGCCAGGCTGATGACCTTTTCAGAGTTGCGTCACTCAAACTACGAGGAGAGCGAGATAGCTACAGCGCTCCGGGTGCGGAACATCGTGAGAGTAAGGCACGGTGTCTATGCCTCGGCAGCGTACTGGCGGACCTTGAGGCCGTGGGATCGCGATGTCTGGATGATCCGCGCCCATCATCTTGGTACACGCTCCGAGCTGGTCTACACCCACGTCTCGGCTGCCCGGCTGTGGGGCATGGATGTCTGGAACGCGCCCGGTGAAATCCACGTGGCCCAGGGAACGAGGCACGGAGACAATTCCGCCGGCGCGGTTCGGCACCAGCTGACGCTTGCCGATCATGAAGTGGCGGCGCTGGACGGCCTCCGCTTGACCAGCAAGGAACGCACCGTCGTCGACTGTGCCAAGCTTCTGCCTTTTGACATGGCGACGGTCATTGCAGATTCGGCGCTGCATGGCGGCGCCAGCCGGGATGGAATCGCTGCAATCCTCGACAAACAGACCGGCTACGCGAATGTCCGTAAAGCCCGACGAGTGTTGGCCGCCGCGAGTCAGTTGAGCGAATCCGCAGGCGAGACCAGGCTCCGGCTCAAGGTGATCGAATGGGGATTCCCGCCGCCGGTTTTGCAGCATGAGATCGACACAGCCGGCGGACGGTATCGAGCAGACCTGGCATGGCCGGAACTGATGCTGATCCTGGAGTTCGACGGCGACACTAAGTACGGCCGGGCGCCGACTGACTTTGTGCTGCTGGAGGAGCGGAAACGAGAAACTGCCCTGATGGAATGCGGCTGGAGCTTTGTCCGCGTCCGCTGGCCGGAGCTGGACCACGAGGCAACCCTGAGGAACCGCATCGCCAGGGCATACAACCGGGCCGTCTACGCAAGCGGTCGGCCCCCGGCTGCTTAGGACAACGGCGAACGGCGCGTCCCGTTGCCCGGTGCAGGGTTTTTCGGTCAGTGCAGGCGGCATGGACCCTGCACTGAAGGATTTACCCTGCACCGGAGGCACCGAGCCTGGAATCCGGCCGCGTGACGGTGGCGAACGGGCGCCGGCCTGGATCGTAGGGCCGGCACGTCAGGGTCTCCCGGCGTCCCGGCCCGCCAGCATGTTTACGCGCGCGGAGGATTGGACGTGCCCTGTTCCCTCGGGCCGCCGGCCCGCCTGGGACGTTGCGCGGGACGCCTAGTTCATCCGAGTGCTGCTGTCTGCGGCCTTGATGAGTTCCTGGTCGTGGGACGCCACGAGCACGGCAATGCCGTCCTTGGTGGTGTCCTTCAGGATGTGGATGATCTTGTTGGCCTGTTCGCGGTCCAGGTTGGCGGTGGGCTCGTCCACCACCAGGACCTTGGTGCCCAGGATCAGCGCCCGGGCGATGGCCACCCGCTGGCGTTCGCCGCCGGAGAGCTGGCCCGGACGGTGGCGCATGCGGCGGCCCAGCCCGACCAGGTCCAGCAGGTCCTTGGCCATCTCGGTGCGCTCTTCCACCTTGCCGTCGGGCACGGCCGGCAGCAGGACGTTCTCCAGCGCGCTCATGCCGTCGATCAGCGCGCCGCCTTGGTCCACGTAGCCAATCAGGGCCCGGCGGCGGTCGGAGATCTCGTCGTCGTCCATCGTGCTGAGGGCGTCGCCCTGCCAGAACACCTCGCCGGCGGTGGGCTGCTGCAGCCCGGCGGCCACGGTGAGGATGCTGGTCTTGCCGGAGCCGCTGCGGCCGGCCAGGCAGTGCATGGTGCCGGCTTCCAGGCCGAGGTCGAAGTCCTCGGCAATCACGAGCGGCTCGGCACCGCCGTCGTACCGGATGGTAATGCCGCGCAGCTCCACCGGCATGGCGTGGTCCGCGGTGCGCTCCTTGGTGGCGGCGCGGGTCAGGGGTTCTTCAATCATTTCCGGGTCCTTGTCATCAAAACAAACCAGAGGAGCACGGCCGCGATGCCAGCGGCAGCGGCCCACACCGCGGTATGGGGTGCAATAAACAGGGCGGTCACGACGGCGCCGATGACCGCCAGCGGCAGGGCGACGGCGGCGGTGATGCCGGCCTCGCCGCGGCGGGCCTGCAGCAGCAGCGTGGGCGTCCAGCCCATGGCGCCGAGGATGGCAAATTGTTCGCGCTTGCGGCGCGCCTCGAACCGGGTGGTCATCAGCGCCAGCAGCAGCGCCGTGACCACGCCGAGCAGGGCCAGCGCGATGTTTAGGCCGCTCAGCTGTGCGGCGGCCAGCGAACCGAGCGCCGTGCTGCCGGCGGCCCGCGGGATGTCCGCCAGCACCGCCACCAGGGCTCCGGCCGCGGCACCGAGCACCGCGACGCCCAGCGCGATGGCCACGGTGTTGAACCGGTTGGTGCTCAGCTGCCGGGCGGCGAACTGCAGCGGGGTCTTCACCGACGGCACGCCGGCCGCCCCGGACGGTTCGACGTCCTTCGCCGGGTGCGGCTTGAGCATGGCGGCGGAGAGGAAGGCGGCGGCACCGTATACGACCAGCGCGATCAGCGACACCCACAGGGTCACGGCGCTGCGGCTGATGGCGCTGGCAACGATGGCCACCACCAGCACGGCGACGCCGCCGACCAGCAGTTCGTTCAGGAACCAGGAGCGGATGCGCCGCCGGTTCCATCCCATCGCCCGCAGCGTCACGGCTTCGGTCCGGCGGGAGCGGGTGAAGGCGACGGCGCTGGCGGCGGTCAGCAGTGCCGCGCCGCCGACGGTCAGGGCCAGCAGCGCCGCGCTGGAGGCGCTCAGGGCGCCCTGCACCTCGCCGGCCGCGCCCTGGCGGACCCACGACTGCTGCACAGTGCCGAGGTCGCTGACCGTGCCGGAGGCGTCCTTGTAGTAGTCCGGCACGTAGATGGACACGTCCTCGCGGGCCGAGCCGGCCACCACCTGGGTCTGCAGGCCGAGGTCCTCGATCGCGGCGGCCACGGCGTTGATCTGGTCTTCGGCGTCGGCCCAGGAGCCGGCGGCGTCGACGCGGACGCGGACCGCGTCGATGACCGGCTCCTCGGCGCCGGTGCCGCGGACGGCGGCCAGCCCGGCGAAGTCGGTGATGGCGCCGGCGGACTGCACGGACAGGCCGGCGCCGCTGAGGCCCGGCTTCATCACGGTGTCGTCGACGTTCTTGCCCTCGGCGTCTTCGGTGATGGTCACCGGCGTCGGGTCGTACCCGCCCAGCGGCAGGTAGTTCACGTCGCCGGCGGCCTCGCGCACGGCGGAGGCGTCGAAGGTGCCGTAGACGAAGGGCAGCGGCGTGGCGGATTCGCCGCCGGAATCCACGGTGCTGCGGTAGGACTGCTCTTCCACCGGTTCCCGCTGGCTCTGGTCCGGTTCCAGCTGCCACTGGAGGGTCTTCTCCGGCAGTTTGTTGACCTGGATCCAGCCCTGCGGCGTGGCGGTCTGCTCCGCGCTCCCGTCGCTGGCGGCGTCCCCGGCGGTGAACTCCGGGTTGGACATGAAGTCGGTGGTCCAGACCGGCGGCTGGTGCAGGCCGGCGACCATCTGGACGCCGCCGGAGCCCAGCAGGTAGTTGTAGTCCTCGCCGCCGGGCCAGCGCAGCTGGAAGGGCTTGCTGGAGGCGAAGGGCAGGTAGCCCTCCCCCAGCTCCTTGCTGACGGTTCCGACCTCGGAGACGGTGTTGCCGGCGTCGTCCAGTTGTTCGATGGTGACCGAGTAGGTCAGGTCCAGGTCGGTGCCGGAGCGGACCACCATGGGAATGACCTGGGATTCCTCGTCCAGCGTGCCGGCTTCCACCGCGTTCTGGTACTGGACGAAGAACGGGCTCCAGAACTCGAACGGGTGCCCGTCGATGGTGGCGCCTTCGCCGCCCTCGGAGAACATGCCCATGCCGAACTGCGAGGAGAAGTGCTGGCCCAGTTCCTGGGCGTTGCGGTCGGTGGGTTCCGGTGCCTGCTTGAGCGGGGCCAGGAAGTCGCCGGCCTCGCCGAGCAGCGCGGATTCGGCCGCCGGGTCCACGGCAACCACCGTCTCGGTGATCTGCGGGAGCATGGGCAGCGCGATGGTGGTGTCGAAGTCACCGTGCATGCTGCCGCCGGCCGGGTCCGGGAACTTGATGCCGGTTTCGCCCTTGGGCGCCACGGTGCGCAGGCTGGTGCCGCCAGGTACTTTCAGCTCCTCCAGCTTCGCCTGGCCCAGGGAGCCTTCGGCGGCTGTTTCAAAGAGGACGGTGTCCGTCAGGCCGTCGGAGCTGACCGCCTTGGCGGTGATCCGGTAGTTGGTCGGCTCTTCGTTGAAGACGGAATCCGGAGCCGGCCACTCTTCCTTCGGCACCGCGTCCTTGATGCCCTGGGCCTTGAGGTACTGCTCGATGTTCGGGTTGTAACCGACGTAGTCGGTGGCCTTCAGCTGCGGGAACTCGATGTCCTGGACCACCTTGGACACGAGCGAAATCGGGGCGGCGACGGAGACGCCGTCGATCCCCCTGACCTGCTCCAGATCCGACGCACCGATGCCGCCGTTGCCGCTGAGGAAGTCCGGCTGGCGCAGTTCGTCGCCGGCGGTGCCCTCGGGCAGGACCAGGATGTCGTACACGCCGCGGGTGTTGGCGTCGACAATCCGGGTCAGCGATGCCTGTGCCCGGCCCTGGACGAAAATGGAAAGCACCATTGCCGCGATCAGGACGGCGACCGTCACCACGAGCGAACGGCTGCGCATGAAGCGTGACGCAGCGTTGAACCGGATTTCCACAGAATCACTCCATACGGCAGCAAAAAGGCCAGAGGTCGAATTGACCCGGCA
Organism: Arthrobacter sp. Cza30; assembly: GCF_059090765.1. NCBI lineage: Bacteria > Bacillati > Actinomycetota > Actinomycetes > Micrococcales > Micrococcaceae > Arthrobacter > Arthrobacter sp. Cza30. The sequence goes on from NZ_JBNHGA010000005.1 coordinate 114,871, forward strand.
TTAAGGTTCTCACGAGGTGAGCGCAGTCGAGGAATCGACCCGCGCGTAGGCGTAAAGCCCGCCCGGCCCGGGCGCGGAGCAAGGCCCCGGGCGGGCTTTACGGTGCGGCGCCGGTCAGTCCTGCAGGTCGACCTCCCGGGCGACGACGGCGCCGATCTCCGCGCTGAGCCGGTCCAGCAGGTCCTGCGGCAGGGCGCTGTCCACGGTCAGCACGGCCAGCGCCTGCTTGCTGGCGTCGTTGCGGGCCACCTGCATGCCGGCGATGTTGATCTCCTGCTCGCCCAGCAGCCGGCCCAGGGTGCCGATGACGCCCGGACGATCCTCGTAGAGGAAGACGATCACGTGTTCGCTGATCGGCATTTCCACCTCGTAGCCGTTGATCGCCACGATCTTCTGGATCTGCTTGGGGCCGGTCAGCGTGCCGGAGACGGAGATCTGCGAACCGTCCGACAGGGCGCCGCGGATGGTGAGCACGTTGCGGTACTCTTCGGACTCGGTGGTGGTGATCAGGCGGGTGTTGATGCCGCGCTGCTCGGCCAGCACGGGGGCGTTGACGTAGGAGACCTGCTCGGAGACGACGTCCCTGAACACGCCCTTGAGCGCGGCCAGTTCCAGCGCCTTCACGTCCAGCTCGGCGATTTCGCCGGCCACTTCGACGTCGATCTGGGTCACCGAGTCGTGGGTCAGCGCGGTGAAGATCCGGCCGAGCTTTTCGATCAGCGGGATGCCCGGGCGGACGTCCGGGGCGATCACGCCGCCGGCCACGTTCACGGCGTCGGGCACCAGCTCGCCGGCCAGCGCCAGGCGCACGGACTTGGCCACGGAGATGCCGGCCTTCTCCTGGGCTTCCTCGGTGGAGGCGCCCAGGTGCGGGGTGACCACCACGTTCTCCAGTTCGAAGAACGGCAGGTCGGTGCTCGGCTCGGTGACGAAGACGTCGATGGCGGCGCCGGCGATCTTGCCTTCCTTCAGCGCGTCGTAGAGCGCGGCTTCGTCGATCAGGCCGCCGCGGGCCACGTTGACCACGCACGCGGTGGGCTTCATCTTCTCGAAGGCGGCGGCACCGATCATGCCCACGGTCTCCGGGGTCTTCGGCATGTGGATGGTGATGAAGTCCGACTGCTCCAGCAGCTCGTCCAGGCTCACCAGCTGCACGCCCAGCTGGGCGGCGCGCGCGCTGGTCACGTACGGGTCGTAGGCGAGGATCTGGGTCTCGAACGCCTGCATGCGCGCGGCGATCAGGGCGCCGATGCGGCCCAGGCCGATGATGCCGATCTTCTTCTCGTAGATCTCGGTGCCGGTGTACTTGGAGCGCTTCCACTCGCCGCCCTTGAGCGAGGCGTTGGCGGCGGGGATGTGGCGGGCCAGGGCTAGGATGTGGCCGACGGTCAGCTCGGCGGCGGAGACGATGTTCGAGGTCGGGGCGTTCACGACCATCACGCCGGCCTGGGTGGCGGCCTTGATGTCCACGTTGTCCAGGCCCACGCCGGCGCGGGCGATGACCTTCAGGTTCTTGGCCGCGGCAATGGCCTCGGCGTCCACCTTGGTGGCGGAGCGGACCAGGATGGCGTCGACGTCGGCAATCGCGGTCAGCAGCTGGGACCTGTCGGCTCCATCGGTCTGCCGGATCTCGAAGTCAGGCCCGAGGGCTTCGATGGTCGCTGGGGAGAGTTCCTCCGCCAGGAGGACTACTGGTTTTTCCACAGGGATGTTCCTTCGCTGCAAGCATGGTGATGGCCGTGCGTATAGATGGGGGTAGGTCCAGTCTAGAACGGCTGCGGCCCTGTCCCCCAGTTGTTACCGGTACCGGCCGGCCGGCACGGCCCGGTGAAACGGCGGGTCATGGGAAACGTGACGACGACGGCGGCGCCTCCGGAAACGCGACGGCCGGCGCCCGCAGTGGGCGCCGGCCGTCGGATGGACCTAGCGGGCTGCTACGCCCTCGGTGTAGTCGTCGTCGGACTTAATCCAGGAGAACAGCTTGCGCAGTTCGCGGCCGGTGGCCTCGATCGGGTGGTCTTCGCCCTTCTGCCGCAGCTCCAGGAACTCCTTGGCGCCGTTGGCCTGGTCGTCCATGAAGCGCTTGGCGAAGGAGCCGTTCTGGATGTCGGCCAGGACGGCCTTCATGTTCTCCTTCACCTCCGGGGTGATCACGCGCGGGCCGGAGACGTAGTCGCCGAACTCGGCGGTGTCGGAGACCGACCAGCGCTGCTTGGCGATGCCGCCCTCGACCATCAGGTCGACGATCAGCTTGAGCTCGTGCAGCACCTCGAAGTAGGCGATCTCCGGCTTGTAGCCGGCCTCGGTCAGGGTCTCGAAGCCGTACTGCACCAGCTGCGAGGCGCCGCCGCAGAGCACGGCCTGCTCGCCGAACAGGTCGGTCTCGGTCTCTTCGGTGAAGGTGGTCTCGATGACGCCGGCGCGGGTGCCGCCGATGCCCTTGGCGTAGGAGAGCGCCAGCGCCTTGGCGTTGCCGGTGAAGTCCTGCTCGATGGCGATCAGGTCCGGGACACCGCGGCCGGCCTCGAACTCGCGGCGCACGATGTGGCCCGGGCCCTTCGGGGCGACCAGGGCGACGTCGACGTTGGCCGGCGGCTGGATGAAGCCGTAGCGGATGTTGAAGCCGTGGCCGAAGAACAGCGCGTTGCCCTCTTCGAGCTTGTCGGCGATGGACTCGGCGTAGACCTTGGCCTGGACCTGGTCCGGGGTAAGGATCATGATGACGTCGGCCTCGGCGGCAGCGTCGGCGACGGAGAGGACCTTCAGGCCCTCGGCCTCGGCCTTGGCGCGGGACTTGGAGCCCTCGGCCAGGCCGACGCGGACGTCGACGCCGGAGTCGCGCAGGCTCAGGGCATGGGCGTGGCCCTGGCTGCCGTAGCCAATGACGGCGACCTTGCGGCCCTGGATGATCGAAAGGTCGGCGTCGTCGTCGTAATACAGCTCAGTCACTTAGGTTTCTCCTGTTGGGATTGCGTGGAAAGGAATCAGGCGGAACGCAGCGCGCGGTCGCTCATGGAGCGGGAGCCGCGGCCAATGGCCAGCGTTCCGGATTGGACTATTTCGCGGATGCCAAACGGCTCCAGCACTGCAAGCAGGGCCTCGAGCTTATCGGCGGTGCCGGTGGCCTCCAGGACCAACGAGTCGGTGGACACGTCGACCACGGAGGCGCGGAACAAGTCTGCTGCCTGGGTTACCTGCAGCCGTGTTGCGGCATCCGCGCGGACCTTGACCAGGATGTGGTCGCGTTGCACGGAAGTTTCGGGAACCAGCTCGACAATCTTGATGACGTTGATGAGCTTGTTCAGTTGTTTGGTGACCTGCTCCAGCAGGTCGCCCTCGGCCTCGACCACCACGGTGATGCGGGAAAACCCGTCTGCTTCCGTGGGGCCGACGGCCAGAGAATGGATGTTAAACGCCCGGCGGGCGAAGAGGCTGGCGACGCGGGTCAGCACGCCCGGGACGTCCTCCACCAGCACTGAAAGGGTATGGCGGGACATTCCTAGTCCTCCTCTTCCCACTCGGGGGTCATGTCGCGGGCAATCTGGATCAGGTCGTTGCTCACGCCGGAGGGGACCATCGGCCACACCATCGCGTTGGGGCTGACCACGAAGTCGATCACCACGGGGCGGTCGTTGATCGCCAGCGCCTGCTGGATCGTGGCGTCGATGTCCTCCGGACGTTCACAGCGCAGGCCCACGCAGTCGTAGGCGTCGGCCATCTTCACGAAGTCCGGCACGCGCACGGTGTCGTGGCCGGTGTTCAGGTCGGTGTTGGAGTACCGGCCGTCGTAGAACAGGGTCTGCCACTGGCGGACCATGCCCAGCGAGGAGTTGTTGATCACCGCGACCTTGATGGGGATGTTGTTCAGCCGGCAAGTGGCCAGTTCCTGGTTGGTCATCTGGAAGCAGCCGTCGCCGTCGATGGCCCAGACCACGCGGTCCGGGTTGCCCACCTTGGCGCCCATCGCGGCCGGCACCGAGTAGCCCATGGTGCCGAGGCCGCCGGAGTTCAGCCAGGCGTGCGGGCGCTCGTACTTGATGAACTGCGCGCTCCACATCTGGTGCTGGCCCACGCCGGCAACGTAGACGCCTTCCGGCCCGGTCAGCTCGCCGATCCGCTGGATCACCTGCTGCGGGGCCATCAGGCCGTCGTCGGGCTCGGCGAAGCCCAGCGGGTAGGTCTCGCGCAGCCGGTGCAGCGTGGCCCACCAGGCGGAGAGGTCCGGGGTTCCTTCGGCGGCGAACCGCTCGCGGCAGGCCTCGGCCAGTTCCGGGATGATCTCCTTGACCGATCCCACGATCGGCACGTCGGCGGTGCGGTTCTTGGAGATCTCCGCCGGGTCGATGTCCGCGTGGATCACCTTGGCGCCCGGGGCGAAGGTGCTGAGCACGCCGGTGACGCGGTCGTCGAAGCGGGCGCCGAGCGTGATCAGCAGGTCGGCCTGCTGCAGCGCGGTCACCGCCGAGACGGAGCCGTGCATGCCCGGCATCCCCACGTGCTGCGGGTGCGAGTCCGGGAACACGCCGCGGGCCATCAGCGTGGTGGCCACCGGGGCGCCCACCAGTTCGGCCAGCTCGCGCAGCTCCTGCGACGCGTGGGCCTTGATCACGCCGCCGCCCACGTAGAACGCCGGGCGCTCCGCCGCGGCGATCAGCTTGGCGGCCTCGCGGACCTGCTTGGAGTGCCCGCGGACCACGGTGCGGTAGCCGGGGATGTCGATCTTCGGCGGCCAGGAGAAGCTCATCGTGGACTGCTGGGCGTCCTTGGTGATGTCCACCAGCACCGGGCCGGGGCGGCCGGTGGTGGCAATGTGGAACGCCTCGGCCAGCACGCGTGGAATCTCCTGCGCCTTGGTGACCAGGTAGGAGTGTTTGGTGACCGGCATGGTGATGCCGACGATGTCCGCTTCCTGGAACGCATCCGAGCCGATCACGGCCGAGGAGACCTGCCCGGTGATCGCCACCATCGGCACCGAGTCCATGTGCGCGTCGGCAATGGCGGTGACCAGGTTGGTGGCCCCCGGGCCGGAGGTGACAATGCAGACACCGGCGCGGCCGGTGACCATGGCATAACCCTGTGCGGCGTGGCCTGCACCCTGTTCATGACGGACCAAGACGTGGTTGATCTTGGCCGAATCCATGAGCGGGTCGTAGGTGGGGAGGATGGCCCCGCCCGGCAACCCGAAGACGTCATCGACGCCCAGTTCTTCCAGCGAACGGACAACGGCTTGTGAGCCGGTCATTTCCGTGGGCGGCACGATGTTGTTCGGCCCGACTACCGGGCCGAGGCCGTCCACGACGGAAGAGACAGAGGCAGCTACATCTTTGGTTTTGAGGGCGTCGGACGAGGCCGGCGCCTTATTGGCCATCAGCGAGGGGCTGATTGGCGATCCCTTAGTCATCGGATTTCCTTTGCGGATCTTTATGTTCTCTGATGTGCTTGCCGTCCTCCGCGAGCGGGGGAAGGCCCTGTTCTCTTCTGCAAATAAAAAAACCCCGTCGAGCCGGTTGGCTCCGATGGGGTTTCGCGCGTGACGTGGTCGTGCCAGACGGGCGGTTACGCCACGCGCTTGGTAAGGACGACCACGGATACGCTTTGCATGGCTTCAGTCTCGTGCCACGCGGATATCAGTGTCAACCTGAGACATCGCCGTCTCACTATTTGGGCACCTGAGTCCAAAGGATGGACTCTGCGCCCGGGGAGGGGCACGACGGCGGGCGCCCGCCCCGCGGAGGGAGGCGCCCGCCGTCGTGGTTCAGCTGCAGTACGCGCCGGTGGAGGCGGAGTTCACCAGCTTGACGTACTTGGCCAGCACGCCGGTGGTGAACTTCGGCGCCAGCGGTTCCCAGCCCACCCGGCGCGCTTCCAGCTCGGCCTCGTCGACCAGCAGGTCGAAGCTGCGGGCCGCGATGTCCACGCGGATCACGTCGCCGTCGCGCACGAACGCGATCGGGCCGCCGTCGACCGCTTCCGGCGCCACGTGCCCGATGCACAGGCCGGTGGTGCCGCCAGAGAACCGGCCGTCGGTGAGCAGCAGCACGTCCTTGCCGAGCCCGGCGCCCTTGATGGCACCCGTGATGGCCAGCATCTCGCGCATGCCCGGGCCGCCCTTGGGGCCCTCGTAGCGGATGACCACCACGTCGCCGGCCTTAATCTGCCCGTTGTCCAGCGCGTCCAGGGCGCCCTGCTCGCGTTCGAACACGCGGGCAGTGCCCTCGAAGACGTCGGCGTCGAAGCCCGCGGACTTAACCACGGCGCCTTCGGGAGCCAGCGAACCGTGCAGGATGGTCACGCCGCCGGTCTTGTGGATCGGGTTGTCCAGGGCGCGCAGGATCTTGCCGTCCGGGTCCGGCGGGTTGATGGCCGCCAGGTTCTCGGCCACGGTCTTGCCGGTCACGGTCAGGCAGTCGCCGTGCAGCAGGCCCGCATCCAGCAGCGCCTTCATGACCACCGGGACGCCGCCGATCTTGTCCAGGTCGAACATCACGTGGCGGCCGAAGGGCTTCATGTCGGCCAGGTGCGGGACCTTGTCGCCGATCCGGTTGAAGTCGTCCAGCGTCAGGTCCACCTCCGCCTCGCGGGCGATCGCCAGCAGGTGCAGCACGGCGTTGGTGGAGCCGCCGAAGGCCATGGTGACCGCGATGGCGTTCTCGAAGGCCTTCTTGGTCATGATGTCGCGGGCGCGGATGCCCTTGCGCAGCAGGTTCACCACGGCCTCGCCGGACTTGTGCGCGAAGTTGTCGCGGCGGCGGTCCGCCGAGGGCGGCGCGGCCGAGCCCGGCAGCGACATGCCCATGGCCTCGCCGATGGAGGCCATGGTGTTGGCCGTGTACATGCCGCCGCAGGCGCCTTCGCCCGGGCAGATGGCGCGTTCGATCGAGTCCAGGTCCTTGCGGCTCATCTTGCCGGCGGCGCAGGCCCCCACGGCTTCGAAGGCGTCGATCAGGGTGACTTCCTTCTCCGAGCCGTCCTCCATCTTCGCGAAGCCGGGCATGATCGTGCCGGCGTAGAGGAACACCGAGGAGAGGTTCAGGCGGGCGGCGGCCATCAGCATGCCCGGCAGCGACTTGTCGCAGCCGGCCAGCAGCACGGAACCGTCGAGTCGCTCGGCCATCATGACCGTCTCCACCGAGTCGGCGATGACCTCGCGGGAGACCAGCGAGAAGTGCATGCCCTCGTGCCCCATGGAAATGCCGTCGGAGACGGAGATGGTGCCGAACTGCATCGGGAAACCGCCGCCGGCGTGGACGCCTTCCTTGGCGCCCTGGGCCAGCCGGTTCAGCGACAGGTTGCAGGGGGTGATTTCGTTCCACGAGCTGGCGATGCCGATCTGCGGCTTGACGAAGTCCTCGTCGCCCATCCCTACGGCTCGGAGCATGCCGCGCGCCGGAGCGGCGTGGATGCCATCGGTTACTACCCGGCTACGGGGCTTGATGTCTGGGGTTGCGTCCGCACTCATGGCATCGATTCTATGACCCGCGCCGCCATGGCAGGGCCATATTACGACGGCGGTGCCTCGCCCGGCCCGGCGACCGCGGCCCGGGCTGCCCGGATCCGGCCACCCTCAGCCCTGGTCCGGGCTGCCCGGTTCCGGCCGCCATCAGCCCTGCTGGCTGGCGATCGCCGCCGCTTCCTGCTGCAGCATTCCGATCACGCGGTGCACGCTGCTGCGCTCGGCCACGTCGCTGCGGGCCAGCACCACGATGGTCCGGCTGGCGCGGATCCCCTCCAGCGGGCGCATCACGAAGCCGCGGGTGGACTGCGCCTTCCGGGAGGTAAACCGCGGCACCACGGCGAGCCCGTGACCGGCGGCCACCATGGCCTCCATCACGCGCAGGTCGGCGTAGCGTGTGGTGCGCTTGGCGAGCCTGCCGGTGCGTGCTTCGATCTGGCGCAGCACCTGCTCGAACGGAAAGCCCTGCGGGACGCCGATCCACGGGTGGTCCACCACGTCCTCCGGCCTGAGGACGTCCAGTGCCGTCAAAGGATGGCCGGCGGGCATGGCCACGTCCAGTGGTTCGTCGAGCAACGGCAGCACGGTGATGCCGCTGCGGGCGAAGGCCTCGACGCCCTGCTGGCTGTGGGCCAGCACCAGGTCGTAGTCGGCCGCCAGCGGCAGGAACCCCTCGACGGACGGGTCTTCCAGGCAGGGGTCGAAGTGCAGCCCCTCGATCTCCTGCAGCCGGTACATCAGGCCCGGCAGGAACATTTCCGCCGCGCTGGGAAAGAACGCGGCACGGATTTGGTTTTGCCAGCCGCTGCGGTAGCCGTCCACGGTGGCCTGCGCCCGCTCCATCGCCGCGGAGACGTCCGCGGCGGCTGCGGCCAGGGCCAGCCCGGCCTCGGTCAGCCGCACTCCCCTGCCGGCCTTCTCCACCAGCGTGACGCCCACCTCCCGCTGCAGCGCCTTCAACTGCTGCGAGACGGCCGACGATGTGATCTTCGTCGCAGCGGCGGTGGCGACCACGGACCCGCGGTCGCCCAGTTCCCGCAAAATCTGCAGCCGCCTCATGTCCATAAAGAGATACTACATAGTGAGGTAAGTAACATTAGCTTGAACTTGACGGTTGCCCCGGTTGACAATAGTGGCATGACAGTCTCAGTTGCCTTGACCGCAGTAGGGATGGCGGCCGTCCTGGCGCGCCTCGCCGTCGTCGTCCGCCGCGACCACGGCCCGGTGCCGCGTAGCCACACGTGGGAGACCGACCACTCGGCCATGCCGGTGAAAGCGGTCGACGCCGTCTGACTTCCCCCTTCATTCAAGCGCCGGGCACCACATGGGCCAGGCGCTTTTTTGTGGGCCCGGTTCCTTAGACTGACGGCAGCGCCCCGCGCTTCCGGCGCCGCAGGCGCCAGCTCCCCCGCCCGATCACGCACTTCCGAAGGCCACATGCCCACCAGCGACGAACTCAAGGACGCGCTCAGCGCCATCTTTGACTCCCAGATTCCCAACTACGGCGACTACAACCTCGTCTTCGCCAGCGGCCGCCAGGACGATACGCACCGGGCGCAGGGCGGGACCGGCGACTTTTACGTGATCGGTTACCGCTGGCGGCCGCAAGAGCTGGTCATAGCGCCATTCGACGGCTCCGCGCTGACGGCCGGCGGCACCCCCGTCGCGATCAACATGACCAACATGTCCCATGCAGTCCAGCTCGGCGGCGGGGAATACGAAGTGGGCACCAGCACCGGCAGGACGTTCCGGTTCGGTGTCCAGGCCGAAGGCCGGCTGCCCGCCGAGGGCCACACGATCGACCAGTCCGAAGACCAGCCCGACTTCCACAGCTTCATGGCGGAGCTGATCTTCCGGGCCTAGCCGCTCGCCCCGGGCCCGCAAAGCATCGCCTCGACCTCCCGGTCCGCCTCACGGATCCGCCACCGGGAACGGCCTCGGGCGGCTATGGACACTGCCCTGTCCCGCACGTAACGTCGGGACCGGATGCAGCACAACCATCAACCGAAGGTGAAGGCCATGGACCGGAGATGGGGAATCAGGACCGCCCTCGCAGCCACCATCGTGACCGCCCTGCTGTGCCGGTTGCTTAGCCGCAAGTCCCGCTCCCCGGAGGCCGGCTCCCCGGCCGCCCCCACCCCCACTAACCCGACGCGCGCCGCCTCCGAGGCCGCCCCCGCACTGTCGAACCTGGCACACGGCCCGTCCGAGGCGGGATCGACGCCTGCGAACCTGACGCACGCCCCCTCCGAGGCCGCCACCACGCCATTGAACCTAGCGCCCGCCCCCTCCGGCACGGCGAGCGGGAACCCCGCGAGCGGCCGCACGGCGCCGGCCGCCGACGAGGACCTGATGGTGGAGGAGACCATGCCGGAGTCCCCCGGCGACACCGGCACGGCGGCCGCCGGCGGCTTCGGCGCCGATGAGCCGGTGCCGGCCGATGTCGAGGACGCGGCAGCGGAGCAGGCGGCCGTCACGGACAAACCGCTCTACGATGAGACCGAATGGCTCGGTTACGCGGGCGAGGCGGTCATCGAACCGTCCGTCGAGGCCGAGGATGGAGACGGAGCGAACCGGAAACGAGGCTGACGGATGGACGACGAAGCGGATCGGCGCATCCTGCCGCTTCGGTTTGCCCCCTTGGCCCTGGCCGTGGCGCTGTCCACCGTCCTGGCCGGTTGCAGCGGCGGCAGCGGCCGGCCGGACACCGGCGGCGGCGCCGGGACCAGCCCGGACGTGGAGGCGGCAGCCTCGGGCCTGGCCGATCCGTGGTCCATAGCCGTACTGCCCGACGGCAGCGCACTCATCTCCGAGAACGACACCGGCCTGATCAAACACGTGGTCGACGGCGAAACGGTTGCCGCCGTGCCCGTGGAATCTGCGCTGGAAACCACCGGCGAGGCCGGCCTGCTGGGGCTGGAGCCCAGCCCGGATTTCGACGCCGATGCCCGGCTCTACGTCTACCTCACCTCGCCGGAGGACAACAGGGTACTCAGCTACCGCTGGGACGAGGGCCGGCTCAGCGACGGGCAGGAAATCGTCACCGGCATTCCCAAAGCCGGGATCCACAACGGCGGACGGCTCAAGTTCGGCCCGGACGGCTACTTGTACATCGCCACCGGCGACGCCTCCGATTCCTCCCGCTCCCAGGATCTCTCCTCCCTGGGCGGCAAGATCCTGCGGGTCACGCCCGACGGCAACCCTGCCCCCGGCAACCCCTTCGGTGACAGCCCGGTCTACAGCTTCGGCCACCGCAATGTGCAGGGGCTGGCGTGGGACGCCGACGGCCGGCTCTGGATAACGGAATTCGGCCCCGACCGGGACGACGAGCTGAACCTGATTGAGCCCGGCGGCAACTACGGCTGGCCCGACGTTACCGGAGCCCCCGGCGACGAGCGGTTCATCGACGCCAAGGTGGTCTGGCCGTCCACGGCCGATGCCTCCCCCAGCGGCATGGCACTGGTGGACGGGACGGCGTGGATCGCTGCGCTGCGCGGCCAGCGGCTGTGGCGGGTAGAGCTCGACGGCACCGAGGCCGGAGAGCCCGAGGCCTTCTACGAAGGAGAATACGGCAGGCTGCGTGACGTGGCCGCTGCCCCGGACGGCCGGCTCTGGGTGCTCACCAACGGCACCGACGAGGACCGGATGCTGGCCGTTTCTGTGAAGTAGGCGACAAAGGCCGCCTCAATTTCACATTCGCGGAAATGTCCTGCTAGAGTTACATGTCGTTGCGAGGGAAAAAGCTTCCGGGAGACCGCCGCCTGACCCTCACCGACAGCTGCACCTCTAGCTCAACTGGCAGAGCAATTGACTCTTAATCAATGGGTTCCGGGTTCGAGTCCCGGGGGGTGCACAGACAAACCCCGTCTGACCGGCGCAAGCCTGGTCAGGCGGGGTTTTCCGTTCTGCGGACGGCTGAGCAACGTGTCCGGAGAAGTGACAGGCCGCAGCCTCCCTAGCCAGGCCCCACGAGTTCATGAATCCGTTCGATCACCCGGACGACCTCCAAAGCCTCCCTGGGATCGACCGGGATGGGCCCGCTTCCCCGAATCGACTGAGCCGCGGCCCGGTAAAACCCAAGGTAGTCGCCTCGTTCGGTCGGCACAGCAACGGGTGCCGGGTGGCCCGGCGCCCGGATGCCGAGCGTGCCCCACGTGCTTTCGGGCTCGGTGCCGAACCCTGGATCAGTTGGGACTGCACCCGCCGCCAAGGCAGGCTCCTGGCCGTCCAGGCCGTAGCTGACGTAGGCGTTTTCGGTCCCCAGAACGCGAAAGCGGGGCCCGGCCTGTGCCGCCACCCGGCTCATCCAGAGCCGCGAACGCACGCCGTTCGAGTGGAATAGCTCAACGAGGCTGACGTCGTCGTTGCCGCCGCCATCGCGTACGGTGCGCACGTCGGCACGCACCTCTTCAACCGGACCGAACAGCACCAGGGCCTGGTCGATGAGGTGGCTGCCCAAATCAAAGGTGATCCCGCCGGCCAGCTGCGGAGGCGTCGTATCCTGCCAGCGGTCGACGACTTTGGGTGCCCAGTGCTCGAAGCTCGATTCAAACTGATAGACCCGGCCCAGATGCCCCTCGGCCAGCACCTTGCGCACGGTTTGGAAGTCCCCGTCCCACCTGCGGTTCTGGAACACGATCAGGGGTTTCCCGACGCGTTCTGCCCGTTCGATCAGTTGCTCGCCGTCGCCGACCGTCGGCACGAAGGGCTTGTCCACGATCACGGCCAGGCCTGCGTCCAGAGCCGCCAGCGCTTGGTCCACATGGGTGTGGGGAGGGCCGGCAAGCACCACCAGTTCCAGATCCAGGCCCCCGGTCAGCATTTCGTTGGCGTCTGCAACAATCTCCGCGTCGGGATGGTCCCTGGCGGCCTGAAGCCTGCGTTCCGGGTTGGCCGTCGCGATGACGTCCAAGGAGAACTCCGGAAGGGCACCGAGGAAGGGCCCATGGAAGACTTTGCCGGCCAGCCCGTAGCCCACCAAACCGGTCCGGACGGGCCGCAGAGGACCTTCGGCGTAAGACATACCGGAAGATTACTCTTGTGCCATAATTTGTTCAAGGAATTAACAATTGATGGCAGCGGGACGGAGTAGCCTGCGGTTGAACGATAAGTTACGCAGTTGTTTCTTGTCCACAATAATCCAGGGAGGCTTGGTTGAATTCAGCAGACGCGCCGGCGCGCACCAGTCACGGGCGGCTGCCGGCCCAGCGGGCGGGGAACAACCTCGACAGCATTCGCCGGCATAACCTCTCCACCATTCTTCAGTTCGTGCATCATGCCGGCCCCGTCCCACGCTCCGAGCTGACACGGAAAACAGGGCTGAACAGGTCGACAGTCGGCGCCTTGGTCGGCGAGCTGGCCGAGCTCGGACTGGTCTTGGAAACCAGCCCTGACTCAAGTAACGGTGTCGGGCGGCCGAGTGCCGTCGTGCGCCCCAACCCGGCGACGGTGGCGATCGCGGTCAATCCCGAGATCGACGCGGTGACCGTCGGTGCCGTCAGCCTGGGCGGGGTTGTCCAAAAACGGATCCGCTACGAGACGGACAAGGCTCCCAGCGTCCGGGAGGCAGTGAACATCAGTGCGGCGATCATTGAGGGAATGAAGACCGACGGGACCCGAATCGCAGGGATCGGCGTCGCGGTACCGGGTTTGGTGCGGACCCGGGACGGGCTCGTGCGGCTGGCCCCGCATCTGGAGTGGACGGATGAACCGATTGCCGAAATGCTGGCCACTGCCACCGGGTATCCCGTGAAAGCGGCCAACGATGCGAGCCTTGGTGCTCTTGCCGAAAGGACCTTTGGGGCCGCCCGGCGGGTCAGCGACCTGATTTATCTCAATGGCGGGGCGAGCGGCATCGGCGGCGGGATCATCAGCGGAGGCCACGCCCTGACGGGCGTCGCCGGTCATGCCGGAGAGCTGGGCCACACCCGGATTAGAAGCGGCGGAGGGCTTGATACTGCCCGCGCCCGAGGCACCCTGGAGTCCGAAGTTACCCGCGATGCCCTGCTTGCCGCCCTCGGATTGGCATCCGCAGACGTGGACGAACTGGAGGAGGCGCTGCTTTCGTCCACTTCTGCCAAGGTTCGGGCTGTTGTGGACCGGCAGCAGGAGTACCTCGCCATTGCCCTTGGCAATGCAATCAACATCCTGAATCCGGAGTTGATCATCCTGGGCGGCTTTCTGGGTTCCTTGCACGCCGCTGATCCGGAGCGGCTGGAGCGCCTCGTTTCCCGGGAATCACTGCCGGTTTCACACCAGAGCGTCCACATTTCCCGGCCGCAGCTCGGCGCCAATCTTCTCATGGTCGGCGCGGCTGAGCTGGTATTCGCAGACCTCCTGGCCGACCCGGCTGCCTACTCCTTCGTCGCCTGACCTGGCGCGGGTCCCGCGACGAGGGGGCGCTGCTCCTGCTCGACCGGTTTCATGTTGTCGAGAACCGGTATCGGCTGAGGTGCCGGTACTCCGTTCCGGCCGGAAGGACGACTGAGGGAAAGTCGGGGAAACGGCTGGAATCGGTAATTTTTTGGGGCTCAAGGCATATGCCGCTGCCGGGCCCGTAGACGGTTCCGCCGCGGCCGGCCAGCGGTGGCAGCCGGTTCGCTGTATAGATCTGAAGACAGAATTCCGTGGTGTACAGCTCCATCATGCGTCCGGTTTTGGGAGAGTAAAGTACTGCCGCGGGCTTGGCGCTGTCCCTGCCGGGATTGAACAGGAACGTGTTATCGATGCCCGGCCACGGCTCGGTGCCCGACTTCGGCAGGAAGGCTCCGATCCGCCTCAGCTTGCGGAAGTCGAAAGCCGACCCGGCGACCGGCAGGTGGCTACCGGTCGGAATGAGCTCCCAATCCGTAGCCAGGATGTAATCCGCGTCAACCATCAACTGCTGATCGGTGACGGGCCCCGCCCCGTCCCCGTCCATATTCCAGTAAGCGTGATTGGTCATATTCACCGGGGTGTCCGCATCCGCCCTGGCCGTGAAGAGGATCGACAGCTCGTTGGCGTCGGAGAGTGAGTACCGGACCCGCGCGGAGAGGTTTCCCGGATAGCCTTCTTCGGCTTCGGGGCTGCGGTATTCAAAACTGACAAAGTCGTCCTGCGCCGGCTCCGGGGACGTATCCGATCGGGACCACAGGACGCGGTCAAAACTTCGGCTGGGTCCGCCATGGAGATGGTTCCGTCCCTCGTTCGCGGCAACGGGAAAGGTGACCCCTGCTGAGGAGAAACGGCCGCCCGCAATGCGGCCCGCTGTCCGGCCGATCGTTGCGCCTAGGTAGCAGTTCGCGTGGCGGCGGTAGTCGTCCACCGAGTCGAATCCCAGCACCACGTTTTCGAGCCTGCCGCCCCTGTCCGGCAGGAGCAGTTCGACGATCCTGGCTCCGTAAGGGTCCACCGTCAGTCGGGTGCTGCGCGCATTGGCGAGGACCAGTCCCGTCTCCTGCCTGCCGAAGCCCACCTGCTTCTTCACGCCGCGCCCTCGTTGTGACGGCGGAACCACGTCTCTTGCGGTTCGGCATGGCTGCGATACTGATCCCGGATAAGAGGCCGCGGATCGGGTCGCAGCTCCGCATCGAAGTGCGGCGGCCAGTCAGGGCGTACTCCACCCAGGACCCAGGCGGCCTGCACCGCGGCACCCTCGGCCACGTACTCGCCGGGTACCGGAATCGAGACCGGCATGTCGAAGACCTGTGCGGCAATCGACCGTACGGCCCGGTTCTGCGCGCCCCCGCCGATCAGAAGGACCCGCTCGGGACGGGCACCGGCCTTCCGCAGGGCATCAAGCCCGACGGCGAGACTGCACAGCATCCCTTCAACGGCAGCGCGCGCAAGGTTGGGCCTTGTCATTGCGGTCAGCGACAGCCCGTGAAGACTGCCCGTCGCAGTGGGCAGGTTTGGGGTGCGTTCCCCTTCGAACCAGGGGATCAAGACGGCTCCCCCGGCCCCGGCGGGTGCCTCCAGGGCGAGACGCGAGAGCTCGTCGTTGTCGACGCCCAGCACCTCGGCGACCGACGTCAGGATGCGGGCTGCATTGAGCGTGGTCGCAATCGGGAGGAAGGCGCCTGCAGCGTCCGCAAAGCCGGCCACGGAACCAGTCCTGTCCCGGTGGAGTTCGGTGGACGAGGCGAACACGGTTCCGCTGGTGCCGATCGAAACGATGGCTTCCTGGCCGGAAGCGTTCAGGCCCAGCGCCGCAGCGGCATTATCTCCGGCTCCCGCGCCCAGAATGACTCCCCCGGGTGTCTTTCCAGCTGGCTCATGGGGGCGGAGGACACGGGGCACGATGGCAGCATGTCCGAGGGCCAAAGTGAACAGATCCATGTCGTACCGGTTCGCCTCCGGATCCCAATAGCCGGTACCGCTGGCATCCGACCGGTCTGTCCTGAGTTCTTCAAGGACCGGCCCAAGCGGACTTGAAGCGGCCGGTCCATACCCACGCAGCCGCCAGGTGAGCCAGTCGTGGGGAAGAGCGACCGCGGCGACCTTTGCTGCATTGGCGGGTTCGGCGTCACGCAACCACCGCAGTTTGCTCGCGGTGAAAGACGCTACCGGAATCAGCCCCGTCCTTTGCACGTATTCATCGGCGCCCACTTCGCGCACCAGGGCAGCGGCAGCGCCCGCGCTGCGAGTGTCGTTCCAGAGCAAAGCCGGCCGGATCACCCGGCCCTCCGTATCGAGGGCCACCATCCCGTGCTGCTGTGCTGCTACGGCAAGGCAGCTGACCGAGCCAAGACCTCCCGCCTCGGCCAGCGCCGCCTGCAGCGCACTCCACCAGGCCTCCGGGTCAACTTCGGTGCCCGCCGGATGGGTGGCCCGCCCCGCGGAAACCACCCGGCCGGAGCGGGCATCCCGGAACACCACTTTGCAGCTTTGCGTCGAAGAATCAACACCCGCGACAAGCGCCACGATGCCTCCAGATACGTTGGCCGAGCCTAAACCTCACCGGTTCCGGCAGATCAGCGCGCGTTGAGCAGATGTTCCATAGCCAACTGCTGAAGCCTGACGAACCCGAACCCGGAGCCGTCAAAATACCCCTCCGGGGCAAAATCCTCATACGAGGAACGGTCTTGGAGCAGCTCGGCGTAGGACTCTCCTTCGCCTAGGGTCGGCTGCGCCAGTTCGGTGACGCGGGCAGCGCTCATCGCTTCCTGTACGTCCGGGTCCGAGCGGAAGGCGGCGGCCCGTTCTTTCAGCAGCAGGTACATCCGCATGTTCGCCGCAGCCGAATCCCACACTCCCCCGGCATCCTCGGTCCGCGACGGCTTGTAGTCGAAGTGGCGCGGACCGTCGTAAGCCCGGCCGCCGTTCGGGCCGCCGTTTTCCAACAGGTCCACCAAAGAGAAAGCGTTCTGCAGGTCGCCGTGGCCAAAGACCAGATCCTGGTCGTACTTCACCCCCCGCTGGCCGTTGAGGTCGATGTGGAACAGCTTGCCGTGGTACAGCGCCTGGGCAACGCCGGCGGTGAAGTTCAGGCCCGCCATCTGTTCATGTCCGACCTCAGGGTTTACACCGAAAAGTTCGGACCGTTCCAGGGTTTCGATGAACGCCAGCGCATGGCCGACCGTCGGCAGCAAAATGTCGCCTCGGGGTTCGTTGGGCTTGGGCTCGATCGCAAACTGCAGGTCGTACCCCTGATCGGTCACGAAGGCCGCCAAAACGTCCAGCGCTTCCCGATACCGTTCAAGGGCTGCCCGGACGTCCTTGGCGGCGTCGTACTCTGCGCCCTCGCGGCCGCCCCACATGACGAAAGTCCGGGCCCCGAGCTCTGCGGCCAGATCAATGTTCCGCAGGACCTTTCGGAGCGCGAACCGCCGGACGGCCCTGTCGTTGGAGGTGAACCCACCGTCCTTGAAAACCGGGGGGCTGAAAAGGTTCGTCGTGACCATCGGAACCTGAAGGCCCGTGTCCTCGAGGGCACCTTTCAGGCGGTCAATCTGCTTCTGCCGCTCTCCCTCGCTGCTGCCGAAGGCGAAGAGGTCATCGTCGTGGAACGTCAAGCCGTACGCCCCGAGACCGGCCAGGCGTTCGACCACTTCAACGACATCAACGTGCGACCGGGTAGGACCGCCAAAGGGATCGGCCCCCGTGTATCCCACCGTCCATAGGCCGAAGGAAAACTTGTCTTCGCGGCTCGGCTGCCTCATTGCCCTCTCCCATCATGAAGCAATAATAGTGAGCAACAACATATTAGCCGCGGCGGCCCAAGTCAACGGGTCACCGGCCGCACGGGCCGCTCGCACCCTGCTAAGCCGCCGACGCCTCCGGCCCGACATCGCCCGCGGCCCCTGCGCGGGCCGCTGGCACGAGCCGTGTCATCCCCGGCAGCGGAAAAAAGCTATTGCATTTGTTGTGACTGATTACTATATTGAGTTTTCACATGATGTTGCTCACACACCGAGCTTCACGTGCCGCCTCACCTCCAGCGACGAACAGGAGCGATCCCATGGCGCACCCCACCGAACCTGCCGGTCATTCTCCGCTGCTGAAAGTTGAAGGCGTGGTGAAGCAGTACCAAGGCGTGACCGCCCTGCGCGGGGTGAGCCTGGACATCCGGCCCGACGAGATCCATGCCCTGCTGGGAGGCAACGGGGCCGGCAAGTCCACGCTGATCAATGTGCTGTCGGGCGTGGTCTCCCCGGATGCGGGCACTGTCACCCTGGCCGGGGAAGAAGTGCGGTTCCGCCATCCCAGCGACGCCCTCGACGCAGGCATCACGACCATCCACCAGGAGCTGTCGCTCGTGCCGGCGCTCACGGCCTTGGACAACATCTTCCTGGGCCGCGAGGTCAATGCCCGATTCCTCGGTTTGAAGGTCAGGCTTGACCGCAAGGGCATGGAAGAGCGCGTACAGCAACTGGCCGCCGACTTCGGGCTCACCCGGGAGGACTTGAAGCTTCCCGTTGGGGAGTTCGGTGCTTTGAAAAAGCGGGTGGTGGAGATCGTCAAGGCACTGGCCTTCGACCCCCGCGTCCTGATTTTGGACGAGCCGACCTCCGGGCTCGAAGAAGAAGAGAAGCGGCACCTGTTCGAGCACATGCGCAAGCTCAGGGCGCGGGGCGTACCGCTGCTGTGGGTAACCCACCACCTGGAGGAACTGTTCGGTCTGGCGGACACCGCCACCGTCTTCCGCGACGGGGCCAACGCCGGAACTGCCGCCATCGCAGAAACGGACGTCGATGACCTGCTGGGCATGATGTTTGGAGTCGCAGCCGGCGAATTCGGTGCGGCCAGCGGCACGCCGCCGCACACTGCGGCCGACGCCGGCGAGGAAGTGCTGCGGCTGGAGAATGTGCACCGCAGCCACGTCTTGAAGGACATCTCGCTGTCGGTTCGCAAGGGCGAGATTCTAGGCATAACGGGCCTGGCTGGTGCCGGGCGGACCGAGTTGGCCAGGGTGATCATGGGCTTGGACAAGATGAGCAGCGGAACGATGCACCTCAACGGGCGACCCCTCCGCCTCCGCGATTCCAGCTCGGCATACCGCCACGGGTTGGCCATGCTCCCGGAAGACCGCAAGCAGCTGGGTATTCTGCCGGAATTTTCCGTGGCCGAAAACATTTCGATCTCCAGTCTGGGCGGGGTCACGCAGCTGGGTTTCCTGCTTAAGGGCCGCGATGAAATGGCCCAGGCCGAAAACTACCGGCAGCGCCTGGCGATCCGCGCCCCAAGCGTCAAGGAGAAGATTCGAAACCTCAGCGGCGGCAATCAGCAGAAGGCCATTGTGGCCCGCTGCCTGAACACCAAGCCGTCACTGCTGATCTTCGACGAACCGACCCAGGGCATCGATGTTTCGGCCAAGGTGGAGGTTCACAACCTCATCCGTGATTTTGTCGCCGCGGGCGGGGCGGCGATCGTTATCGCCTCGGAAATCGCCGAGCTCTTGGAGCTGAGCCACCGTGTGCTGGTCATGAAAAAAGGCCGGCTCGTGGGTTCAGTGGCCTCGTTGCCGCAGGAACTGGCCGCCGGGAACTTTGAGGGCGTGAAGAACAGAATTCTGGCGCTATCCGCCGGCAGGAGCGAGTGATGAATCTCCAACGGACCGTGTCCCGCACACTGTCGACCAGCGGCGTTCCCATTGCAGTCGCCCTGGTCGTCCTGGTTATCGTTTTCCAACTGATGTCGCCTGTCTTCCTGCAACCGGGGAGCCTCACGGATTACATCAACAACGCCATCCCCGTCTTGCTGATTACCGTGGGGGTGGCAATCGTCATCGTCGCGGGCGGCATCGATCTGTCCGTCGGCACGGTAGCCGGGCTAAGCGCCGGTACGACCATGTGGGCGCTGATTAGCGGTGCGCCGACCCTGGTGGGCGTCCTCGTGGGGGTCGCCACCGGCACGGTATTCGGCCTGTTTAACGGGTGGCTTATCACCAAGTTTGGCATCAACGACTTCATCGTCACGCTGGCCACCCTGAACATCGCCAGTGGACTGCTCATCGTCCTGACAGAACAGGTACCCCTCCAAGGGGTGACGACGCCGGGCTTTTCAGACATCGTCTACGGCCGCTTCCTGGGCATCCCGAGCGCCTTCTGGATCGCCGCAATCCTCTTGGTCATCATGCAGCTTTTCCTGGCCAAGACGGTGTTCGGCCGGCGCATATACGCCATCGGCATCGGAGCCGACGCTGCGAACGTGGCCGGCGTCAACGTCCTCCGCGTCAGGATGGGCACTTTCGTTGTCTCCGGGATGCTGGCCGGTGCCGCCGGCGTCCTCATTGCCTCCCGCCTTGGCGCTGTGCAGGCTTTCCTGGGCGGAGGGTACGAATTCATTGCCATCGCCGGTGCCGTCCTGGGAGGCGTAAGCCTTGCCGGCGGCCGCGGTTCCGTGTGGGCCGCCGTCGTCGGTGGCCTGCTGCTGGCAACCCTGCAGCAAGGCCTGCGCCTCAACGGCGTCGACCCCGTCTATTTCAGCATCGTCACCGGCCTTTGCATCGTCGCCGGGGTGGTCTTCGACCGCCGCGTACAGCAATACGCCCTCAATATGGGCAAACGCTCAAGGCGCGACGTACCCCCCGAAGACGCTCCGCCCCGGCACGACGCTCCCCCCGCCGAGGCTCAGCAGCAGGCACAGAAACCCGCCGCCCGCCAGCGCCCGTACGTGACCAAACAGCAGCAGGACTGACCCATGAGCACTTCAACACCTACCCGCAACACCAGCCTGATCGGCCGCATCGTCGACCGGATACTGCTGGACCCCACCTTGGGCGTGCTGGCCATGCTCGTCCTGGCTTGTTTGATCGCGGCGTTCACGTTGCCGGTGTTCCTGGCTCCGTCAAACCTGTTCAACATCCTCAACAGCAGCATTACGGTGATGATCCTGGCCATGGGCATGACCGTCGTCCTGATCGCCGGAGGCATCGACCTCTCCATCGGGGCCGCCATGGCACTTTGCGCGGGAGTAGCGGCCCAGACGATGAAATCAGGAATGCCACTGTTCGCCGCGATCCTCGCCGCGCTGTTTGCCGGTGCCTTGATCGGGATCGGCAACGGCCTGCTCGTCACCCGGGTCGGGCTGCCGGACTTCATTGCCACGCTCGCAATGCTCGGCTTCGCCGGCGGCATCCTCTACATCTGGACCCAGGGCGTGCCCATCATCGGCTACATGGTCCCCGAGTTCTATGTCATCGGCGGGCTGAGCCCGCTGGCCGGAGCGCTCACGCTGCCCATGGTCATCGCCCTCATCGTGGCGCTGCTCCTTGGCGGGATCCTGGGATCCTCCCGCCTCGGGACGCACCTCTTCTCAGTCGGCAGCAGCCGGACCGGTGCCGTACAGTCCGGCGTGCGGGTGGACCGGGTCCGGATCATCGCCTACGTCATCAGCGGGCTATGCGCCGCGATCGCCGGCGTCATCCTGGCCGGCCGGAATACCAACGTCCCGGCGGACCTCGGCGTCGGTTACGAGATTCAAGCCATCGCCGCCGCCGTCATCGGCGGTGCGGCACTCAGTGGCGGCAGGGGCCGCATCCTGGGAGCCATCCTCGGCGCCATCACGCTGGCGGCGACGATCAACATCATCAACCTTGCCGGCGTTCCGTCCAGCTACCAAAAAATCGTCATCGGTTCGATTCTCATCGTCGCCGTCCTCGCCAACCGGATCAGCGCCATCATCAACGCCCGCGTCCGGCAGCGGCGGGCCGTTGTGCTCGACGTCGCCACCGTGTAGCCGAAACCAGCTTCCCCGATCTCCCCGTTGCTGCGGGGACCACCAAAAAATGAAAGGCAAGACAATGTCCACAACTGACACCACCCGGCCGACAGGCCGCCGTCGGTACGCCCGGACCCGCAGCGCCCTCGCTTCCGGAGCAGTCACGGCAGCCCTCATCCTCACCGGCTGCACCACGGTCGAGACGCCGGCCGGCACCGGTGGAGGCGGCGGCGGAGGCGCCGGTGCCGCGGTCAACCCGGACTCGGCCGCCGATGCCGCCATCCGCGAATTGGTGGACGGCCGGGAAATCAAAGTCGGCTTTGCTCCCCCGATCCTCTCCGAGTTCTACACCCAGGTCGAAAAAGCTGCCTTCAACAAGATGAAGGAATACGAGGACCGGTTCGGTGTGAAATGGACCTGGGAGCGCCAGGGTGCCCTCAACGACGCCCATTCAGGCACTGAAACCCTTGGCATCGTGCAAGGGTATATAGCCCGCGACTTCGACGCGGTCTTCGTCTGCTCGGCCGCCAACGCCGCCACCATGCAGGAACTGTACGGCCGCGGGCAGGAAGAAGGCGTCGACTTCTACCAGTTCAATTCCACCGAAGAGCTGGCCAATCCTTCCCAGGCTGAGGACCCCACCGGTGGCCTCAACACCGTCTCGAACATCGGCTATGACGACCGCTGGCAGTCCGGCTACATCGCTGGAAAGTACATCGGCGACCAGCTCAAGGGCGAAGGCAAGGTCATCCAGATCATGGGGCCCTCCGGATCGGACTGGACCAAGCTGCGCCAGCAGGGCTTCAAGAAAGCCATCTCCGAGTACCCCGGTATCGAGATCGTCGGACAGGCCGACGGCGGCTACGTCCGGGACAAGGGTCTCAGGGCCGCGCAGGACCTGCTGACCAAGAACCCCGATGTCAACGCGATCTACGGCGAAAACGAAGACATGGCGCTCGGTGCGTCCCAGGCCATCGACGCACGGGGCCTGAAGCATTGGGACGGGCAGGACGGCATCATCACTATCGGTGCCGACGGCCTGATTTCGGGAATGGACTCCATCAAGGCCGGCAAGCTCACCGCCACCGTCGACGTGAACAGCGTCGAGATGGGGCACAGCATGATCGAAACCCTCTTCGCGCATGAGGTCCTGGGCATGGAAGTCAACCAGTTCGTCCGCATCCCGACCGATGTCGTCGACGCGTCGAACGTCGAGTGGCACCAGTCCGTCCTGCAGGAGAGCCAGCAGGGCCAGGGAAGCTACTAAACCTTTCCCAATAACCACCGAACTGAGAGGTTCTACCGTGAGCAGCAATCGAAAAATGGACCCGGTGGACGCCGTCGTCGTCGGACTCGGAGCGGGCGGTGGACCCGCCGTCAAGGTCCTCAGCGAAGCCGGCTACAAAGTCGTCGGATTCGACAAGGGACCGTGGCTACGCCCGGAGGAGCACTACTCCGGTGACGAGTTGAAGTTCCAGAACCGCAGCTACCTGTGGCCGGACGTGAAGCTGATGCCACGAACGGTGCGCCAGGACGATAACTCCGAAGCCCGGATCTTCAATTTCTCCCCGGTGCCCTCGAACGTCGGCGGCGGGACGAGCCACATGGCCGGCTGGATGCCCAGGCCACGGGAGTCGGACTTCATCTTCCACTCCCTCCACGGGGATCTGGAAGGCGCGAGCCTGGCCGACTGGCCGTACCGCTACGAGGATTTGGAACCGTACCTGACCAAGGTTGAGTGGAGCTACGGCATCTCGGGCCTGACCGGCGCGGACCGGGGGGAAGGCTTCCGCAGCAAGCCGTACCCCAGCGGCCCGTTGCCGCCGACCAGGTTCGGCATGAAATTCTATGAAGGCTCCAACAAACTGGGCATCAATTCGTTCCCGCTGCCCATGTCGCATCTGACCGAAGGCAACGCCCTGGGCCGGGCTGCGGTGAACCGGACCAGTTTCTGGAACCAGTACGGCGACCCCACCCAAACCCGCTCCAGCGTGGCGACGACCTACATTCCCGAAGCCCTCGCCACCGGCAACCTGGAGGTAAGGGCCGACAGTTACGTCCGGGAAGTCAAACTGGGCAAGGACGGCCGAGCCACCGGCGTCGTCTACATCGACCCCGAAGGCCATGAGGTGGAACAGGACGCCGCCGTCGTTGTCTTGGCGCTCGGGGCCATCGAGTCGTCGCGGCTCATGCTGCTGTCCGCATCGAACCGGTTCCCCGAGGGACTCGCGAACGACTCCGGCCTTGTCGGCAAGAACGCCACCTTCCACGAATACATCTTCGCGGTCGGACTGTTCGACAAGGACATCGAGGAGCCGTTGCGCGGCTGGACGGGAAACTACCAAAGCGGCGGTTCCACCCACTTCTACGAGACCGACGAAAGCAGGGGCCACATCGGCGGCGGCATCATCGCCACCACTCAGATCGGCCAGGCGATCAACGCGATCATGCCCGGCCGCCCGACCTGGGGGCAGGCCATGAAAGACGCCGACCGGAATTACTTCGACTACTCGATGAAGATCGGCTTCATCCTGCAGGACATGCCCCAGGAGACCAACCGGGTCGATCTCGACCCGAACGTCAAAGACGCCTGGGGGCTGCCGGTAGCGCGGATCACGAACAAGCCCCACGCCAACGACATTGCCATGAGCAAATGGCAGATCGACAAAAACGTGGAAATCCTCCAGGCGGCCGGGGCAACAAAAACCACCCCCGTCTACCTGGGAGAGGAGTTCACCGGCAATGCGTGCCATCAGCAGGGCACTGTCCGGATGGGAACCGACCCGGGCAAGTCGGTGCTGAACGGATGGGGCCAGGCCCACTCGGTGGACAACCTCTTCGTGGTTGACGGCGCGGGCTTCCCCACCGCCATGGGCGTCAACCCCACGCTCACGATCATGGCCCACTCCTGGCGCTGCGCCGACTACATCGCCGGCACCTACCTCAAGGGCCGCAGCTAGCGGCTGAAACTACCGCCGGTAAAGAGAATCGCAGAACAGAAAGGAAGACAAGATGGTTTCGAAAGCCGACTGGGAAATCGTCCCCATCCGCATAGACCCGGACTCGGACGAGAAACTGTTCTTCACCGACCACGAGTGGGAGACCATCGAAGCCGCCGCGGCGCGGGTGATGCCCACGGACCATGATCCCGGGGCACGTGAGGCGAGGGTAATTGTCTTCATCGACCGTTACCTCTCAGGCATCGACTACCTCTACGCGGCAGCGGACGGTTCCGGCTTCCTGGCCCTGGCCGGTCAAGAAGCGCGGTCTGCCCGGGCACGCATCGCCGATCTGCAGCGGCTCTACCGCGAAGGGGTTCGTGAACTCGACCGACGGTCGCGCGAGTTGCGGGCAGAGTCCTTCAAGGACGCGACCGCAGAGGTCCAGGACCAGGTGCTCGAACAGGTCAGCGGCGCTCCCAAACCGGTGCCGCTCTCGCTGACCTCCATGGAGGTGTACTACTCGCGGCTCCAGGGAAACACCGATGAAGACAAGAGTTTTTTCGACACGCTGTGCCTGCATGTCCGCCAAGGTTTCTACGCTGACCCGGTCTACGGCGGAAACAAAGACCAGATGGGTTGGAAGATGCTCGGTTTCGACGGGCCGCAGAACCTGCGCGACACCATGGACGGCACCTACAGCACGGCCAAGTACTTCGTCCAGGAATACGACTGGGAAGAACTGATCCCGGGCTTCAAGCACGGCTCGGAACAAAACGTGACTGAAGGTGGCGAAGACGCCGCCGGCAGCCAAGCCGCCGACACGGCTTCGGCATCGGACCGTACCGAGGAATCCAGTAAGTAAGGGGAAAGACAATGACCGCCTACGAAGACAAGCTCAACAAGTACGTCGACCGCTCCTACACCTTCATCCCCGAGACCATCGATCTGAGCAAGACCGTGGTCCACGCGCTCGACATCCAGAATCTCTGCCTCGACCCGGAGGGGGCAGACTACATCCAGAGTGTCGGTGGAGCGCCCTCCGGGCAGGAATCCCTCGGGCCGGCCAAGAGAATGATCGAACTCGCCCGGGAAAAGGGAATCAAAGTCGTCTGGTCCATGTGGGGCATGCACCCCGAGGGTTACGACATCGGCATCTGGGGGCTGAAGTACCCGTCCTGGAGAGAGCCCGATTCGCCTTTCAATCACGGAACGTGGAACGGCGCACTCTGCGAAGGATTCGAGCCCCAAAAGGGCGAACCCGTCTTCCAAAAGCACCGCAACAGCAGCTTCTACGGGACGGCCTTCAACGAATACCTCCAGCAGGACGGCGCCGAGTACCTCGTGATCGTCGGCTCCTCGACGGCCAACTGCGTACCGACCACGGCACGCGACGGCTTCGACCGGGGATACAAAGTGATAGTCGTGGCCGATTCCGGCACGGCCATTCCCCTCAATACCCATGGCCGCAACCCGGAGTTCGACCACGAAACCCCTGAAGGATACGGACAGTACTGGGAATCCCTGCGCAACATCCAGGCTCAGTACGCGGACGTGATGTCGAGCGATGAATTCGCTGCCCTCGTCGAACGCTCATCCCTGGCGGCGGGACAGGAAGCCTCAGTAAGTGCAGACGCCTCAGCCCGCTAAACCGCGGTACAGGGGAGGTGGGACCGTTATGAATGCGCCGCCTAAGGAACCGGTAAAGGTTCCCCACGACCAACGACGCGGCACCACCTCCCCGGGCACCCGGCACCTCGATCCACCTTGAGGAAGACACCCATGGCACCGTACGATCCCACGCAATGGCGCAGGTTCGGTCGGCTCGACTGGTCTTGCACACTTGCCGGATTCGGTTCAGTGGCGCTTGGAAACATGCGCACCCCCATGCCCACAGAGGATGCCCGGGCACTGGTACGTCATGCCTGGGACGCGGGCGTCCGGTTCTTCGATACTGCACCCATGTACGGCCATGGCCTTGCCGAATACCGGCTGGCCGATGTCCTCGCCGATGAGGACAGAGAAGCGTTCGTCTTGGCCACAAAAGTCGGGCGAACCCTAAAACCCGCAAGCCCGGGGACCTTCAGTACCGCCCCCTGGTGCAACACCCCGCCGTTCCGCATGGAATACGACTACTCCTACGACGGTGTGATGCGCCAGGTCGAAGACAGCATGCAGCGAATGGGGACAGATTACTTCGACGTGCTCCTGGTTCACGACACGGACCGTTGGACTCACGGCGCCGACCAACCCCGCCGATTTCAGGAAGCCCTAAACGGTGCGTTCAAAGCCTTGTTTTCCCTGCGGGACCAAAAGGTAGTGCGGGCCGTGGGCATAGGCGTCAACGAGGTCGATGTCTGCATGGCAGCGGCAGAAGCAGCCGACATTGACTGCATTCTTATCGCCGGTACTTACAACTTACTGAACACCGAGGCGCAGGACGAGCTTCTCCCACTCTGCCTGCGACGCGGGATCGCCGTCATCAACGGCAGAATCTTTGGATCGGGCATCTTAGCCACCGGCCCTAAACCCGGAGCCCGCAAGGACTACGCTCCGGCAACGCGTGAAACCCTCAGCGAGATCCGTGCTTACCAAGAGGTAGCCGACCGACACGGAGTGCCTCTGGGCGCGGTGGCATTGCAATTTGGCGCCGCCCACCCTGCCGTCACCAACGTCTGCCTCGGCGCCCGCACCATCATTCAACAAGAGCAGAACTACCAATGGCTGAGTCAGAGGATCCCCGTCGAGGTGTGGCAGGAACTGAAGCACCAGCAACTCATTAGCTCCGCCTCCCCCACACCCGAAACCTCCCAAAAGGACAACTAAGGATCAGCATATTCAGGAAGGCCCCCATGATGCTGCACGAAGTCATCAAGATCGCCGCCATCGCCGAAGAAGCAGCCGAACAACTGGCAATCCGCATCGTCGTCAGTGTCGTTGACATCCACGGCAACCCGGTGCTTCTCCATCGCATGGACGGCGCACCCCTCCACTCTTTGGACATGGCCTTCCGCAAGGCCTACACCGCCGCCTCGTTCAACGTGGAAACAGAAGAACTCACGTCGCAAGTACAACCAGGGCAGCCCCTTTACGGCCTGGCCGTGAACTCGGGCAGCCAACTCATCGCCTTCGGCGGTGGAGCACCTGTACAGCTCCAACGAGGCGAAAGAGTCGGTGTCGGGATCTCGGGAGGAACCACTGAACAAGACATTCATATCCTCAAGACCGCTCTTACTTCACCCCGCACCATTTCCTAAACCCGCTGCGACTCACCTCTGCCGGATAACCGCGTCGGCCGACCACCGGACAAATCAATGCCGCGGCGTCACCTGATCAGGGGATACACCAGCAGGTTTTTGTGCAGCCGGCGCCAGCCTTCAGCCAGTTCCTTGCCGGCGTCGTAGTCATCGACAACCAGCTTCGCTTTTACGCCAGCGGCGCCCCGCTCCACACTGGGGACGCCACCACAGCTGGCAGCAGCTGTGTCGGATGTCGGGTTCTTGACGGCCACACACGTATCACCTTTATCGGGATCGCTCGGTATTGCGGCATAGAACGCGCAGTCGTCGTCCTTGACCAGCAGCCGCGCGCTGTCTGCCTTGACGCCGAATATCTTCTTCGCGTAGCCGGTCAAAGTGTCGGCCAACGGCTGCGGGTTCGACGGCGATCCCCGTCCGGCACCGCGTGTAGCTCCGCCCAAGGCAATCCTGCCTGCCAAGGGGGCAGCGTTTTCCATGGCCCTGCTCTGCCGCGTCCGGTTGGCAGCAACGGAGCGCCTAGTGCAGCGCCGGCTACGCCGTTAGGATGCCGGGTTCCGGCCGACCGGGACGCCGGCGGGTCAGTCGCCGTCCTCGTAGCCGTCGATCTCGGCGATGTCGATGGTTTCCGCCGCGCCGATACCGAAGCGGCTGTTGCCCAACCTGCGGATGATCACGGTCAGCCGCTCCTTGAGCTCATCCATCTGGTCGCCGCTGCCGCTGCTGAGCAGCCGCTCCAGTTCGGCGGCGTGCTTGAGGGCCCGCTTGCCCTCGTCGGTAATCTGCACGATCTGCCGCCGGCGGTCCACATCGCTGCGGGCACGGATGATGTGCCCGTGGACTTCCAGCCTGCCCAGGGTCTTGCCCATGGTCTGCGCCTGGACCCGGACGCGGGTCGCCAGCTGCGCCTGCGTCATTTCCCCCTCGGCGGCCAGCACCTCAAGGGCAATGACGCCGGCGTGGGTCAGGCCAAGGCCGGCCAGTTTGTCGTTCCATTCGTGCTCGACGAGCCGGGCGGCGGTGGAGAGCAACCGTGGCATCGGCCAATTCTTCAAATCCGGCATGCACTCAAGTATACGTACGTCGTCGGAACGGCCGGAGGGCTGTCTTGGCTATGCTGGTGTGAAACCCCGGATCCCTAAGGAGCTCCCCCATGGCCGAACGACTGTCGACCGGCGACACCGCGCCGGATTTCACGCTGCAGGACTCGGCGGGCAACACCGTCTCGCTGGCCGATTATCGTGGCCAAAACGTTGTGGTCTACTTCTATCCCGCAGCTTCGACACCGGGCTGCACGAAGCAGGCCTGCGACTTCCGCGACAGCCTCGACTCGCTGAAGGGCGCCGGATACGCGGTGCTGGGAGTCTCCCCCGACCCGCTGCCGAAGCTGGTGAAGTTCGCGGAGAAGGAAGAGCTGAACTTCCCGTTGCTCGCCGACGAAGACCATGCCGTAGCCGAGGCGTATGCGGCCTGGGGCGAAAAGAAGAACTACGGCAAGGTCTACGAGGGCCTGATCCGTTCCACTGTCGTGGTGGACCCCGAGGGCAAGGTAGCGCTCGCCCAGTACAACGTCCGGGCCACCGGCCACGTGGCCAAGCTGCGCCGCGACCTCGGCCTGGACAATTAGGCGTCCGCCGGAGGTATAAGACCCCGCCAAACGAGTGCCGCCGTGCCGGTAGACTGATTCCTGTTCCGGCCTGCCCGGAACGAATGCGCGAGTGGCGGAATTGGCAGACGCGCTGGATTTAGGTTCCAGTGTCTTCGGACGTGCGGGTTCAAGTCCCGCCTTGCGCACCATCAACAGGAGCCCCGCAGCGTCAGTTGCGGGGCTCCGGGCGTTCCACGGCCCGCCCCGGGTCCCGGGCCGCAGAGGCCTCCACCGCCGTCGTACCGCCATCCCGCGCGGGACCTGTCACCAAATTGTGATGCTTTTGGCCAACCGCCGAACCTGAAACCGATGCTTTCGATCAGACATGTGACTAAGCTCTCATCAAGCGGACGCGCCACCGCGCCTCCGCCGGCTGCCGTACATAAAGTCGGCGTCACACCTCACGTCCCCGAGGAGCAGTCCATGTCATTTACTGACATCTTTTCCGGAGGCCAGCGAAGCGGCCGGCGCGCCGGAGCGGTCATTGCCGGCTTGGCCGCCGGCGCACTCGTCCTGTCCGGCTGTGCCGAGAGCGAGCGCGGCGGCGGAGCGCAGGGCGAGACGGAGGGGGTTAATCCGGCCTTCGTGTTCGCCGCGTCGTCGGATCCCAAGTCGCTGGATCCGGCCTTCGCCAGCGACGGCGAGTCCTTCCGCGTCAGCCGCCAGATCTTCGAGGGTTTGGTCGGCGTCAAGGAAGGAACACCGGACCCTGAACCGCTGCTGGCTGAATCCTGGGAGATGTCCGACGACGGGCTCTCCTACACCTTTCAGCTCAAGGAGGGCGTGAAGTTCCACGACGACACCGACTTCAATGCCGATGCCGTCTGCTTCAACTTCGACCGCTGGTACAACTTCGAGGGGATCCAGCAGTCCCAGTCGGTGAGTTACTACTACGGCTCGCTGTTCCGCGGCTACTCGGATTCCCCCGAGACCGCCGTCTACGACTCCTGCGAGGCGGTCAGCGACACCGAGGTGACGGTGAACCTGGCGCAGCCCTTCGCCGGTTTCATTCCGGCGCTGTCGCTGCCGGCTTTCGCGATGCAGAGCCCCACCGCCTTGGAGGAGTTCAACGCCGACGACGTCGGAGGTTCGGAGGAGGCTCCGGAGCTGAGCGAATATGCCATGGGCCACCCGGTGGGCACCGGCCCGTTCAAGTTCGACAGCTGGTCGGTCGGCGAGTCCCTGCAGCTTTCCGCATTCGACGGCTACTGGGGCGAACAGGGCCAGGTCCAGGAGATCATCTTCCGCATTATCGAAGACCCCAATGCCCGCCGGCAGGCGCTGGAGGCCGGGGACATCGACGGCTACGACCTGGTTGCGCCGGCCGACACGCAGTCGCTGGCCGACGCCGGATTCAACGTCATTGCGCGCGATCCGTTCACCATCCTGTATCTGGGCATGAACCAGGAGCAGGAGGCGCTGAAGGACCTCAAGGTCCGGCAGGCGATCGCCCACGCGATCGACAAGGACGCGCTGGTCCGCCAGACGCTGCCCGAGGGCACCAAGGTCGCCACGCAGTTCGTCCCGGACACGGTCAACGGCTACAACGACGACGTCACCACCTACGAGTACGACCCGGAGAAGGCGCGGGCACTGCTCGAAGAGGCCGGCTTCGGCGACGGCCTGGAGCTGATGTTCAACTACCCGACCGGGGTGTCCCGGCCGTACATGCCGACGCCGGAACAGGTGTTCACCAACCTGAGCGCCCAGCTCGAGGAGGTCGGCATCACCATCGAGGCGCAGCCGGACAAGTGGTCCCCTGACTACCTGGACCGTATCCAGGCCAGCGCGGATCACGATATCCACCTGCTCGGCTGGACCGGCGACTACAACGACACGGACAACTTCGTCGGGGTCTTCTTCGGCCAGGAGAAGCCGGAGTTCGGCTTCAACAACAAGGAGCTGTTCGACAAGCTGTCCAAGGCACGCGAGACCAGCAGCATCGAGGAAGCGACGCCGCTGTACGAGGAGATCAACGAGGACATCGCGCAGTACGTCCCGGCGATCCCGCTGGCGCACCCGGCGCCGTCGCTCGCCTTCGCCCCGCGGGTGACCTCCTACCCGGCCAGCCCGGTGAACGACGAGGTGTTCAACGCCATCGAGCTCAGCGAGTAGCCCCGTCCTGCCGGGGTCCGCACACCGCGGATCCCGGCAGGCAGGCCCGCCCCGGCCCGAATAAACCGCGGGCGGCGCCGGGCCTGCTGCCGAAGAGGCAAGTTCCACTGCATCCGGCGCAACGCCGGGACCGGGATCCGGAAGGACGCTGTGCTCAGAGTCATTATCAAGCGCATCGCGCTGCTCATCCCGACGCTCTTCGGGCTTTCCCTGCTGCTGTTCCTGTGGGTCCGCAGCCTGCCCGGCGGGCCCGCCACGGCGCTGCTCGGCGACCGTGCCACGCCCGAGGCGGTGGCACGGATCAACGAGCTCTACGGCTTCGACCGGCCGCTGATCGAGCAGTACTTCGTCTACATGGGCAAGCTGCTCCAGGGCGATTTCGGCACCTCGATCCTCACCGGCCGGCCCGTGCTGACGGAGTTCGCCACCCGCTTCCCGGCGACGGTCGAGCTGACGATCGTCGCCCTCATCATCGCCGTCGGCATCGGCATCCCGCTGGGCTACCAGGCCGCCAGGTACTACGGCAAATGGCCGGACCACTCCTCCGTCGTGCTGTCGCTGGTGGGGATCACCGTGCCGGTCTTCTTCCTGGCCTTCATCCTCAAGTGGCTGTTCGCCATCCAGCTGCCCTGGTTCCCTACCGACGGCCGGCAGAACCCCAGGATCAACGCCACGCACGTCACCGACTTCTATGTGCTCGACGGTCTGCTCACCCGCGAATGGGATGCCGCCTGGGATGCGCTGCTGCACCTTGCGCTGCCCGGGATCGCGCTGGGCACCATCCCGCTGGCCATCATCGTGCGCATCACCCGGGCCTCCGTCCTGGAGGTGCAGAATGCCGACTACGTGCGCACCGCCCGCGCCAAGGGGCTGCTGCAGAAGACCATCCGCAACCGGTTCATCCTGCGCAACGCGATGCTGCCGGTGACCACCACCATCGGCCTGCAGCTGGGGCTGCTGATTTCCGGGGCCGTGCTGACCGAGACGGTGTTCGCCTTCAACGGCATCGGGCGGTTCCTGCGCGACGCGATCTTCAACCTGGACTACCCCGTCCTGCAGGGATTCATCATCTTCATCGCCGTGCTGTATTCGCTGATCAACCTGGTCGTGGACGTGTCCTACAGCATCATCGACCCGAGGG
The DNA here is from genome assembly GCF_059090765.1 of Arthrobacter sp. Cza30. NCBI lineage: Bacteria > Bacillati > Actinomycetota > Actinomycetes > Micrococcales > Micrococcaceae > Arthrobacter > Arthrobacter sp. Cza30. Next base: position 147,563 of record NZ_JBNHGA010000005.1, read on the forward strand.
TGCGTGTCTAAATGAGCACAACACTTCCGCCGCAGTCAGGCGGCGACCTCCGGACCACCCCCGAGCCACCGGGCGCACCCGGCGCTCCCGCCAGCGTCGGACCCGGCGGCACCAGCCTGTGGAAGGACGCGTTCCGCCGGCTCCGCCGGAATCCGCAGGCCATCGCCGGCGCCGTCATCGTGGGCCTGTTCGTGCTGACCGCCGTGCTGGCGCCGGTGCTGGCACCCTATGGCGGCCAGGACCTGCCCGGCCGCACGTACATCACCCCCACCCACATTCCGGGCTTCGGCGAGGTGGAAGGCTTTCCCCTCGGACTGGACCGTTTCGGCGGGGACCTGTTGAGCAAACTCATCTGGGGCGCGCAGGCCTCGCTGCTGATCGGCGTCGTCTCGACCGCGATGGGGCTGGCCGGGGGCATGCTGCTGGGCATCCTCGCCGGCGGCTTCGGCGGCTGGATCGACAGCGTGATCATGCGCGGCGTCGACATCCTGCTCTCGGTGCCGAACCTGCTGCTGGCGGTGTCCATCGCGGCCATCCTGGGGCAGGGGGCGTACGCGGTGATGATCGCCATCGGCGTGGCCCAGCTGCCGATCTTCGCCCGGCTGCTGCGGTCGTCGATGATTTCGCAGCGCAGCGCGGACTACATGCTGGCGGCGCAGACGCTGGGCCTGAGCCGGGGCACCATCATCATGAACCACCAGCTGCCCAACAGCGTGGGACCGGTCATCGTGCAGGCCACGCTGACGCTGGCCACCGCCGTCATCGACGCCGCCGCGCTCTCCTTCCTTGGCCTGGGCGGCGGGCGCCCGCAGACCGCCGAGTGGGGCCGCATGCTCACCTACGCGCAGGCCGAACTGGGCATCGCGCCGCAGCTGGCGTTCCTGCCCGGCCTGTGCATCGCCGTCACCGCACTGGGCTTCACGCTGCTGGGCGAATCCCTGCGGGAAGCGCTGGACCCCAAGACCCGGGCCAAGTAGCGGCAGGTGCGGGTCAGCCGGCCAGGGTGGCCGGCGGGGCCCCGCCGTCGTGCCGCCGTCGCTGGCGCGCCATGTGCATCATGGCGGCGAAGCCGGCGATGAACAGCACTTCCAGCGCCGCCAGCCACCAGAGGGCGCCCCACCTGCCCTCGCCGATGAAGATGACGGCGCCGACCGCCAGCAGCACCGTGCCGATCACCAGCACGAAGACCGCGAAGCCGATGGCCACCGCGGCGCTGCGCACCCCGGTCCGGAAGCCGAAGCCTTCCGGCCGGTGGTCGTCGGGCTCCGGGGCGGCCCCGGGCCCGGTGTTCTCAGGACGCAATCTCCGGATCCTCCGCCTGAATGTCCAGTTCGTTGCCCGGTATGGACGCCAGCAGGCGCCGCGTGTAGGGGTGCCGCGGGTTGGTGAACACTTGCTCCGAGCTGGCTGCCTCCACCAGTTCGCCGTCCTTCATCACGCAGACATAGTCGGAGATCAGCCGCACCACGGCCAGGTCATGGGAGATGAAGAGGTAGCTCAGGCCCAGCTCCGCCTGCAGGTCGCCCAGCAGCTTCAGGATCTGCGCCTGCACCAGCACATCCAGCGCGGAGACGGGCTCGTCGCAGATGATCAGTTCGGGCTTCAGGGCCAGGGCGCGGGCAATCGCCACGCGCTGGCGCTGGCCGCCGGAGAGTTCGGACGGGTAGCGCCGCAGCATGTTCTGCGGCAGCGCGACCTCGTCCATCAGCTCGCGCACGCGGACCGAGCGTTCCCTCGCGCTGCCGCGCTTGTAGGTGGACAGCGGCTCCTCGACAATCCGCTCGATGGTGAACATCGGATTCAGGGACGAATACGGATCCTGGAACACCGGCTGGACCCGCTGGCGGAAGTCCCGCAGCTGCGCCTTGGTCAGGTTGGCCACATCCATTCCGTCGAAGGTCATGGTGCCGCTGGTCGGTTCGATCAGCTTCAGCAGCATGCGGGCGGTAGTGGTCTTGCCGGAGCCCGATTCGCCGACGATGGCGACCGTGTGTCCGCGCGGGATATCGAGCGTCACGTTCTTCGCCGCGTAAAAGTCTTCGGCCTGGCCGCGGATCTTGTACACCTTGGTCAGGTCGCGCAGTTCCACGATGTTGTCCGTCTTCCGCGCCTCGGCGGCCGCGGGAGCCTCGGTGACATGCTCCTGGAAGACCTTCTCCGCCCGTTCGGCCCGCACGGCCGCGTTGCCGGTGAACGCCCCCGGCATCAGGCGCACCGCGGCGACGCTGGGCGCCGCCTTCACCAGCGCCCGAGTGTAGGGGTGCTGCGGATCCTCCAGCAGCTGCCGTGCCGGCCCGGTCTCCACCACCTTGCCGCGGTGCATCACCACCAGCTCCGACGCCCGTTCGGCCGCCAGCCCCAGGTCGTGGGTGATGAGCAGCACCGCCGTCCCCAATTCATGGGTCATCGACTCGATCTGGTCCAGGATGGTGCGCTGGACCGTGACATCCAGCGCCGAAGTCGGCTCGTCGGCGATCAGCAGCCGCGGCTGGCAGGCCAGGCCGATGGCGATCAGGGCGCGCTGGCGCATCCCGCCGGAAAACTCATGCGGATACTGCTTGGCGCGTTCCCTGGCGTTGGGCAGTCCGGCAGCCTCCAGGACCTCCACGACCTTCCGGTCCACGTCCCGCCTGGTCGCCATGCCGTGAACCAGCAGGGTCTCCGCCACCTGCGAGCCGATCCTGGTGACCGGATTCAGGTTGGACATCGGGTCCTGCGGGACCAGGCCGATCTGGCGGCCCCGGATGGTGCGCATCCGATGCTCCGACAGCCCCACGAGCTCCTGGCCGTCAAAGCGGATGCTCCCGGCGGTCACGCGTCCGTTGTCCGGCAGCAGCCCAATCACGGCCATCGCCGTGGTGGACTTCCCGGAACCGGATTCGCCCACAATCGCCAGTGTCTTGCCCGGTTCCAGGCGCAGTGAGGCGCCCTCGACCGCGGAGACTTGCCCGTAGGTGGTGCGGAAAGCAACGGCCAGGTCCCGTACCTCGAGCAGGGCCGCGTCGTCGGCATGTTCGGTCATGGTCCCATCCTGCCCCAAACACCTGCGGATGTGGCCTATCTCTCATCGGGAATTCGCTGCGCAGGGCCCAGGACGGGAGTCGATTAGACTTGGGGATCATCCCCGCCTGCCCCGAGGAGCCTGAAGCGTGACACCACCCACCGCGCGCCGCACCGTGCTGAAGGCAGGCGCAGCGGCGGCGGCTGTGTTGCTCACCGGCTGCACCCCGGAACCGGGCAGGCCCGCCCCGTCAACCGCCCCGGCCAGCGAGCCGCCGACGGCCTCGCCCGCGGACACCACCTTCACCATGGGCATTGCCGCCGCCCCGGTGACCCTTGATCCGGCGCTGGCCCTGGACACCGAGTCCTACCGGGTGACCCGGCAAATCCTCGAAACGCTCGTCGGGGTGGACCCGGCGACCGGGGTTCCGGCGCCGCGGCTGGCCTCCGAATGGACCGAGGCGGACGACGGCCGCTCCTACCGCTTCCGGTTGCGCCCGGGTGTCACCTTCCATGACGGCACGGCGTTCGACGCCGAAGCGGTCCGCGCCAATTTCGAACGCTGGTACCGGCTCCCCGGCGGCGCCCGGCCGGTGGAAGGCGGGCTGGCCTTCCGGTCGGTCTTCGGCGCGTTCGCAGAGGACGAGGACGAATCGCTCTACCACAGCTGCGAGGTGGTGGGCCCGCTGGAAGTGCAGCTGAACCTGACCCGCCGGTTCACCGGCCTGGTCGCATCGCTGGCCATGCCGGCCTTCGCCATCTCCTCGCCGGCGGCGCTGAAGGCCGGGGCGGCCGACCGGCTGACGGAGGAACGCGGCGGCCATAAAGTATCCCGCTACGGCCTGGCCCCGGTGGGGACCGGCCCGTTCACGTTTGCCAACTGGGAGCGGGACCGCGTGGTGCTCTCCGCTTACCCGGGCTACTGGGGTGCCGCCGGCGACGTGCGCACCGTGGTGTTCGAGGCGCTCCCGCATCCGATGACGCGGTTGCGCGCCTTGGAAGCCGGGGACATCGACGGCTACGACCTGGTCACCCCGGCCACTTACGCTGACCTGGCGCGGGCGGGCATGCAGGTGTTGCAGCGAGACCCGTTCTCCGTGGTCTACCTCGGCATGAACCAGGCGGCCGACGGGCTGGACGACATCACCATGCGCCAGGCCATCGCCCACGCGATCGACCGGCAGGCGCTGATCGACAGCTTCTTCCTGCAGGGCACCAAGGAGGCCATGCAGTTCATCCCGCGCAGCCTGGGCGTGACCAATGAGACCATCCCCTACTACGCGTACAACCCGGAGCGTTCGCGCGAACTGCTGGCCGACGCCCGGTACGACGGCGCCGAACTCACCTTCTACTATCCGCTGGGCGTCACGCGGGCCTACCTGCCGACCCCCGAAAAGGTGTACGCGGAGCTGAGCCGCCAGCTCACCGCCGTCGGAATCAATATCAAGCCGGTGCCGATCCCCTGGGACGAGGGCTACCTCGACACGATCCAAAGCTCCACCGGCCATGCCCTCCACCTGTCCGGCATGAGCGGCAGCTACCGCGACCCGGACAACTTTGTGGGCCCGCTCTTCGGCAGCAAGTCGATGGAGTTCGGCTACGACAGCGCGCAGATCCGCAGCAAGATAGCCCGTGCCAAGACCCTCCCCGAGGGCGAGGACCGCGTGCAGGCCTACCACAGCATCAACGAGCAGCTGGCGCGGGCGGTCCCCGCGGTGCCGCTGGCGTTCCCCATCTCCGCCCTGGCCATGGGGCCCCGGGTGGTGAGCTACCCGGCCAGCCCGATGCTCGACGAGGTCTACAACAAGATCGAGCTGGGGCAGGATTGACGGGGCGACGGCGCCCGCGCTGTGTGGCCGCGCAGGGCCGACACGGCCGCACAGGGCCGGCACGGCGGCGCCCGGTGCGCGGGTGACGGGCCGCGGCCGGCGGAAAATTGTAACGCTGCCGGTCCCGCCGCGTCTGTCTGTTGGGTCACATCGATGACGGCAGATTTTAGTCTCGCTGGCGCAGGGCGCTAGGCTTCTAACTGCTGGCACAGCTGCTATTGGAGATTGAAGTTGACTGCAAACATTCCCTCGGGATCATCCAAGAACGTCGACGTCGCGCTGATTGGCGGCGGCATCATGAGCACCACCCTCGGCTCCTTCATCAAGCAGCTGCAGCCGGACTGGAGCATCAGCCTGTTCGAGAACCTGGACGAGGTCGGTCTGGAAGCCTCGGACCCGTGGAACAACGCCGGCACGGGCCACGCCGCGCTCTGCGAGCTGAACTACACGCCCGCCTCGGCGGACGGTTCGGTTCCCACCGCCAAGGCCGTGGGCATCAACGAGAAGTTCAACGTCTCGCGCCAGTTCTGGTCGCACATGATCCGCGAAGGCCACATCTCGTCGCCCCGCGAATTCGTCAACCCGCTGCCGCACATGAGCTTTGTCTGGGGCGATGACCATGCGGACTACCTCAAGCGCCGCCACGAAGCGCTGAAGCAGGAACCGCTGTTCGAGCAGATCGAGTTCTCCGAAGACCACGCCGCCATCAATGAGTGGGCGCCGCTGATCATGCAAGGCCGCGATCCGCAGCAGCGCGTGGCCGCATCCCGCGTCGCCGGCGGCACCGACGTGGACTTCGGCTCCCTGACCCGGAAGCTCGCGGGCTACCTGACCGCCCATGGCGTGGAACTGAACTACGGCCACCGAGTGCTGGACGTCTCCCGCAACACCGACGGCCGCTGGACCCTGGAGATCAGGAACAACGCCACCGGCGAAAAAACCAAGGTCAACGCCCGCTTCGTGTTCATCGGCGCCGGCGGCGGCGCCCTGCACCTGCTGCAGCGCTCCGGCATCCCCGAGTCCAAGGGCTACGGCGGTTTCCCGGTGTCCGGACAGTTCCTCCGCTGCACCGACGAGACCGTCATCAACGCCCACAACGCCAAGGTCTACGGCCAGGCCTCCGTGGGCGCCCCGCCCATGTCGGTGCCCCACCTGGACACCCGCTTCGTCAACGGCAAGCGCTCCCTGCTCTTCGGCCCGTACGGCGGCTTCTCGCCGAAGTTCCTCAAGACCGGCTCGCTGCTGGACCTGCCCACGTCCGTGCGCCCGGGCAACCTGGTCCCCATGCTGGCCGTGGCCAAGGACAACTTCGGCCTGGTCAAGTACCTGGTCACCGAGGTGCTCAAGACCCGCGAAGGCAAGAACGAGGCCCTGCGCGCCTTCCACCCGGAGGTTGCCGGAGACCAGTGGGAGCTGATCACCGCCGGCCAGCGTGTCCAGGTGATCAAGAAGGACCCGAAGCGGGGCGGCGCCCTGCAGTTCGGCACCGAGGTCATCGCGTCCGCCGACGGCAGCATCTCCGCCCTGCTCGGCGCCTCCCCCGGGGCGTCAACCGCAGCGCCGATCATGATCAGCCTGCTGGAACGCTGCTTCCCGTTGGAGTTCAAGAGCTGGGAACCCAAGCTGAAGGACATGCTCCCCGGCTACGGCGTGAACCTGAACGAGAACCCCTCGCTGTTGGCCGAAATCACCGCCGACACCGACCGGGTACTCGAACTGGCATGATCCCCGTCCGCCCCGTACGACCGCTGAACTAAGCTTCAAGCCATGCACAAGCTGGCAACGCTGTCCCTGGCGAATCGTGCGTTGATCGCGCTGATTACGGTCTTCGTGGCCGTCTTCGGCGTGATCACCATGGGTTCGCTGAAGCAGGAACTCATCCCCTCGCTCGAGTTCCCGCGGATCACCGTTGTCAGTTCCATGCCCGGCGCGTCGCCGGAGGTGGTGGACAAGCAGGTCAGCGAACCGCTCGAACGCGCGCTCACCGCCGTCGAGGGCCTCGAGTCCTCCTCGGCGGTGTCGCGCAACGGATTCTCCACCGTCAACCTGACGTTCGTCTACGGCACCAACCTGGACCGGGCGCGCAGCCAGGTGGACCGTGCCATTTCCAACGTCCGCCAGCAACTGCCCGACGACGTCTCGCCGCTGTCGCTGGCCGGCAGCATCGATGACTTCCCCATCGTCTTCATGGCGGTCTCCTCCGACCTGACGCTGAGCGAGCTGAGCGCCGAGCTGAACCGGCTCACGGTGCCCCGGCTGCAGAACATCCCCGGAGTGCGCGGGGCCGAAGTCTCCGGCGGCCCGGGCCGGCACATCGCCATCGTGCCGGACGACGATGCCATGGCGGAGGCCGGCGTCGGCGTTTCCGCCATCGTGGACAGCCTGGCCAACAGCGGCGGCTTGGTCCCCGCCGGCGCCGTGCAGCAGGACGGCCAAAGCCTCTCCGTGCAGATCGGCAGCCCGCTGGACAGCCTGGCGGCCATCGAAAACCTGCCGCTCTCCCCCGCCGAAACGACGACGGCGGAGCAGCCCTCCGCGCCCACCGCACCGGAGGCGGGGCGGGCACCCGGGCAGTTCCCCGGCGAGGGCCAGCCCGCCCCGCCGGGCAGCGGGACCGAGCCGGGCCAGGTGCCCGTGCCCGACACGGTGCCCGCCCCGAACCAGCCCGGCCAGGTGCCGGACCCCGCGCCGGCCGACCCGGCCACCATCGGCGAGGTGGCCGACGTCGAAATTGCCGACGACGAGCAGACCTCCATCACCCGGACCAACGGCGAGCTCACGCTGGCCCTGGCCGTCACCAAAACGCCGGAGGGCGACACGGTGGCCATCTCCCACGCCATCGGGGAGCTGCTGCCCGAGCTGGAGGCCGAACTGGGCGACGGCGCGCAGATCACCACGGTCTTCGACCAGGCCCCGTTCATCGAGACGTCCATCAAGGACCTGACCACCGAGGGCCTGCTGGGACTGGGCTTCGCGGTGCTGATCATCCTGGTCTTCCTGCTCTCCGTACGCTCCACCCTGATCACGGCGATCTCCATCCCGCTGTCGCTGCTGGCCACGTTCATCGGCCTCAATGCGCTGGGCTACTCACTGAACATCCTCACCCTCGGCGCGCTGACCATCGCCATCGGGCGCGTCGTGGACGACTCGATCGTAGTGGTCGAGAACATCAAACGGCACCTGAACTACGGCGAGCCCAAGGGCGACGCCATCCTGGCGGCGGTCCGCGAGGTCGCCGGGGCCATCACCGCGTCCACCCTGACGACCGTTGCGGTGTTCCTGCCGATCGCGTTCGTCGGCAATCTGGCCGGCGAGCTGTTCCGGCCGTTCGCCATCACCACCGCGCTGGCCCTGCTCGCGTCGCTGGCGGTGTCGCTGACCATCGTGCCGGTGCTGGCCTACTGGTTCGTGAAATCCCCCGCGGCGGAGCGACACCCCGACACGTCCGCAGTGCGTGCGGCGGCCTCCGAGAAGGAACGCCGCTCGCTGCTGCAGCGCGGCTACCTGCCGGTGCTCGCCGGCACGCAGCGGCACCCGGTGATCACCACGGTGGCCGCCCTGCTGGTGCTGGCCGGCACCGCCGCCATGGTGCCGCTGATGCAGACCAACCTGCTCGGCGACAGCGGACAGAACAGCTTCAGCCTCCGCCAGGAGATGCCGGCCGGGACCAGCCTGGAGACCACCGACGAGGCGGCCACCCCGGTCGAGGAGCTGCTGGCCGGGATGGACGGGATCGAGGCGGTCCAGGTCACCATGGGCAACGCCGGCGGCGGCCTGGGGACGTTCCTCTCCGCGGGTGCTTCGGTGGCCCAGTACACCGTCATCACCGAGGAAGGCATCGACCAGGCGGCGCTGCGCGACCGGGTCCGCTCCGCCGTCGAAAAGCTGCCCGGCGACGCGACATTCACGCTCGGCACCCAGGGCGGGGGCTTCGGCACCTCCAGCACCGTGGACGTGGAGATCTCCGCGAACGGGCCGGAGGAGCTGAGGGACGCCTCCGACCGGCTGGTGGAGCTGCTGCGGGAGGTGCCGGGGGCCGCAGAGGTCTCCAGCAACCTCTCGGCGGCCGAGCCGGTGGTCCAGGTGTCCGTGGACCGGGCCGAGGCCGTGGCCGCCGGGCTGGACGAGGAGCAGGTCGCGGGCCTGCTGGCATCCACGATCAGCCCGCTGCCCGGCGGCACCGTGCGCATCGGCACCACCGACTTCCCGGTGCTGATCGGTGAAGGCAGCGACTTCTCCAGTGTCGAGGAACTGCGCGGCGTCGAGGTGCCCACGGCGGCCGGGCCGGTGCCGCTGACGGACCTGGCCACGGTTGAGGAAACCGACGTGCCGACGTCGATCAGCGCCAGCGGCGGCGAACGCACCGCCGTCGTCTCCGTGACCCCGGAGGGAGAGAACCTGGGTGCCCTCAGCGGCGAGGTGGCGGCCGCCCTGGACGGCACCGAGTTGCCGGCCGGAGTGACGGCGGAATTGGGCGGCGCGGCCACGCAGCAGGCCGAGTCCTTCGAACAGTTGGGCTGGGCGCTGCTGGCCGCCGTCGCCATCGTCTACGTGATCATGGTGGCGACGTTCAAGTCCCTGGTGCAGCCGCTGATCCTGCTGGTCTCCATTCCGTTCGCGGCCACGGGGGCCATCGGGCTGCTGGTCATCACGCGGATCCCGCTGGGGCTGCCGTCGCTGATCGGCATGCTGATGCTGGTGGGCATCGTGGTGACGAATGCGATCGTGCTGATCGACCTGATCAACCAGTACCGGCGCCCGCACGACGGCCGGCCCGGCATGAACGTGGCGGACGCGATCACCCACGGGGCGCGGCGCCGGCTGCGGCCCATCTTGATGACGGCGCTCGCCACGGTCTTCGCGCTCACGCCGATGGCGCTGGGACTGACCGGCGAGGGCGGTTTCATCTCGCAGCCGCTGGCCGTGGTGGTAATCGGCGGCCTGGTGTCCTCCACCGCGCTGACGCTGGTGCTGGTGCCGGTGCTGTACCGGCTGGTCGAAGGCCGGCGCGAGCGCCGGGAACACCAGCGCAATACACTCGAGGCAGAACTGGTTCCGGCCGGACGCTGATCCGGCTAACCCGGAACCTGGAGGTGCTTTACATGCCAGAACCGGAAACAATGCCCGCCGGGCCGGGCCGCCTGGACCGGCTCACCGACCGGCTCCCCGCCCCGCTGCGCAAATACGGCCAGCAGATGGGCGGGTGGCGCCGGGTCCAGCTGGCGTTCAAGACCGCGTTGGCGTGCGCCATCGCCTGGTTCATCGCCCTGCGGCTGCCCGGCGGAGTGGACCAGTACCCCTACTACGCGCCGCTGGGCGCGCTGATCAGCATGTATTCCACCGTCGCCGACTCCGTCAAGACCTCCGTGGAGACGCTGGCCGGGCTGCTGCTGGGCATCGGCCTGGCCATGCTCCTGCTCCTGACGGTCGGCCCGCACTTCGTCACCGTGGGCCTGCTGGTGTTCCTGGGCGTGCTGGTCGCGGGGCTGCCGCGGCTCGGGGCCGGCAGGGAATGGGTTCCCATGGCCGCGCTGTTCGTCCTGCTCGTGGGCGGGTCCAATGCGGGCGACTACTCGCTCGGCTATGCGGTGCAGATGGCGGTGGGGGTGGCCGTCGGCATCGCGGTGAACTTCCTGCTGTTCCCGCCGTTGAATTTCAGCGCGGTGGGACGCAGCCTGCAGCAGCTGCAGTCCGACCTCGCCCGGCAGCTGGAGGACATGGCCGAGGCGCTACGGGAGAACTGGCCGCCGGAACACAAGGATTGGGCCACGAACGGCGAGAGCATCACCCGCCTGGGCAACCAGGTGCGGCAGGCCGTGCAGGCCGCCGACCGCAGCCGCAAGGCCAATCCGCGGCGCAAGTTCCACGACCGGGATCTGGACACCGATTGGCGGAATTTACGCACGCTGGAGCGTGCCGCCTTCCATACCCAGGACATGACCGAGGTGCTCAGCGCCGTGATTTGGGACGAGACACTGCATCTTCCGGACCCCGTGCTGGCGCCGATGGCCAACGCCCTGGATGCCACGGCCGAGGCAATCAGGAGCATGACCGCGGAGGACCTGCCGGACAAGCTGGAGGCCGCGCGCGATGCACAGCACCGCCTCACCGGGGTAGTCGCGGGCTCGGTGACTTCGGAGTCCCCCGCGACGGCGGCGGGATCCGTGGCGGTCAGCCTGGAACGCATCCTGGCCGCGCTTGGCCGGCATGTGAAGGACCCCTCGGGCGGCCAGGCGCGGTAACCAGGGCGGGGTGACCGAACCGACAAAGCTGTCCCGGAATGTATCCGCGTGCCTGCCGTTAACACCAGTGAATGCAAATGCATGTAAACTGATCGCAGCAAGCACCACGAAAGGTACATTATGGAACTCGGCGTATTCAGCGTCAGCGACGTCACCCTGGACCCGACCACCAACCGCATGCCCACCGAGCGCGAGCGGATCAAGGCGTCGGTCGCCATTGCCAAGAAGGTCGAAGACATCGGCATGGATGTCTACGCCATCGGCGAGCATCACAACCCGCCGTTCTTCTCCAGCTCCCCCACAACGCTGCTGGCGTACATCGCCGCGCAGACCGAGCGGATCACGCTGTCCACGGCCACCACGCTGATCACCACCAACGATCCCGTGAAGATCGCCGAGGACTTCGCCATGCTCCAGCAGCTGGCCGACGGCCGCGTGGACCTGGTGCTGGGCCGCGGCAACACCGCCCCGGTCTACCCCTGGTTCGGCAAGAACATCCAGGACTCGCTGGAGCTGACGGTGGAGAACTACGCCCTGCTGCGCAAGCTCTGGGACGAGGAGGTCGTCAACTGGCAGGGCAAGCACCGCACCCCGCTGCACAACTACACGTCCACGCCCCAACCCCTGGACGGCGTCGCGCCCTTCGTCTGGCACGGCTCGATCCGCACGCCCCAGATCGCGGAACTGGCGGCCTACTACGGCGACGGCTTCTTCGCCAACAACATCTTCTGGCCGAAGGAGCACTACATGCAGCTCATCGGCCTGTACCGCGAGCGTTACGAGCACTACGGCCACGGCACCGCCGACCAGGCGATCGTGGGCCTGGGCGGACAATTCTTCATGCGCAAGAACTCGCAGGACGCGGTCAACGAATTCCGCCCCTACTTCGACAACGCCCCCGTATACGGCCACGGACCGTCGCTGGAGGACTTCACCGCGCAGACCCCGCTGACCGTCGGCAGCCCGGAGCAGGTGATCGAGAAGACCCTGGCCTTCGCGGACTACTTCGGCGACTACCAGCGCCAGTTGTTCCTGATCGACCACGCGGGACTGCCGCTGAAGACCGTGCTGGAGCAGCTGGACCTGTTCGGCGAAGAGGTGCTCCCGGTGCTGAAGAAGGAGTTCGCCGCCCGCAAGCCGGCGCATGTTCCGGAAGCCCCGACCCACGCCAGCCGCAAGGCCGCGCGCGACGCCCGGGAAGCTGCCGGAGAGTCGGTGTCCCATGGCTGATCCGTCCGGTCCTGAGATCAGGACGACGGCGGCGGCCTGGGAATCGCTGTTCCGCACGCAGGTGGCGGTGATGCGCAGGATGCAGCAGCTGCCCGAGTTCAGGAAGCTCGCCATGCGCGAGTACGACGTCCTGTTCAACCTGAGCCGGTGCCCGGGCGGCTGGAGCCGGCTGAACGAGCTGAACGAGGCGCTGTTGATCAGCCAGCCGAGCCTCAGCCGGATGGTCGACCGCTTGGAGAAGAAGGGCCTGGTCCTCCGGCGCACGGCCCGCAACGACCAGCGGGGCATCGAGATCTCGCTGACCGACGAGGGACGCGCGTTGCAGAAGGAGATCGGCCGGCAGCACGTGAAGCAGCTGCATGCCATGCTCGCCCCGCTGCTGTCCGAGGAGGAATTCGGACAACTCCAGGAGCTGACCGACAAGCTGCGGGCCGGCCTGGCGAACGACTGAAAAACCCGGAGGCTGCCGCTGCCGCGCTGGCCTCCGGGTTTTTTGCCGCCCGGGCGCACCGGCCGGGACCCCCTGCGGGATTCCGGCCGGCTCAGGCTGGCGGGTCTTCGGCGATCTGCAGGGTCATGATGACCTGCTGCAGCGTCTTGAAGTGCTTGCCGGAGACGTAGCTCTCCGCCTCCGCGATGAGGCCGTAGGCATCCAGGAGCCCGGTCTCGTCGCCGGGGGCCGGGGTGCCGTGGCGGACGGCGGTGCCGAAGGAGTAGGTGCCGACCGGTTCCGGTCCGTTGACGGTGTTTTCCACCAGGCAGGCCTGGAAGCCGTCGCCGGCCGTTTTGTCGGTCAGCCCCATCGACCCGAAGTACCGGTGGCCCAGCAGGGTCCGGTAGACGAACAGCGGATCGACCGTGTCGTCGGACGCCACGGCGGGCACCTTCGCCGGCTCGCTGACCAGCACGCGCAGTTCGGTGACGCCGCCCTCGCAGGCGGCCTTTGGCAGCTTGAGCCGGGTGTGCAGTTCGGCGGCCAGCTTGCCGGAAGAGTCCCGGATGTCCAGGTGCAGCCCGTCGTCCGAGGGCTGTGTGGGCTTGACCTGCCGCTGCACCACCCACTCGCCGGGAACCTCGAAACTGATCACGCGGTCCGGATCGGTGTATACCTTCCAGCCGTCGATCGTCGCTTTCCGCACGGGGTCCTTGCCGGGCGGCGGCGCGTGTTGTCCGGCGGCATTCCCGCCGGCCGCCCCGGACGGCGACGCACTCGCGCCGGCCGACGCGCCGCCGTCGTCGACGGGCAGCAGGCCGCAGCCGGACGCGAGCGCCACGCACAGCGCCGCGGCGGCACCCCGGCCCAGCATCCTTTGCGTGATCATGCTGCGCTCCCCTCAGGTCCGTGAGGACTCCACCGTACCCAGCGGGAGGACCGGTCCGGTATAGGACCGCGCCCCGTGTCCCGGGCATCGCGCGAACCTCAGCGCCGCAGCGCCTGGACCTCCTGGACCGCGGCGACGACGGAGCGGGCCGCCAGGGCGATCTCGGCTTCCTTCACGCCGGCCGTGAAGGTCAGCCGCACCGCGGTCTGCGCCACGGCCGGTTCGATTCCCATCGCCAGCAGCACCGCGGACGGCTCGTCCGAGCCGGCGGCGCAGGCCGACCCGCTGGAGCAGACCACGCCGCGGCGTTCCAGTTCCAGCAGCACGGCCTCGCCGGAGGTTCCCGGGAAGCAGAAGGAGGCGCTGGCGGGCAGCCGTTCGGTGCGATGACCGGTCAGCACGGTGCCGGGCAGTTCCCGCAGGACGGTGTCGATCAGGTAGTCGCGGTAGCCCGTGAGCCGGTCGGCGTCGGCCGCCCGGTCGCCGTTGGCCAGCGACAGCGCGGTGGCGACGGCGACCGCGCCGGCAACGTTCTCCGTGCCGGACCGCCGGCCGCGCTCCTGCCCGCCGCCGTGCAGCACCGGCTCCAGCGGAACGCGGCCGGAGACATACAGCAGCCCGCAGCCCTTGGGCGCGCCCAGCTTGTGGCCGGACACGCTGAGCGCGTCCACCCCGAGCGCCGCGACGTCCAGGTCCAGCCAGCCGGCCGCCTGCACGGCATCGGTATGGAACGGGACCCCGGCGGCCCGGCAGAGCCTGCCGATGCGGCCGACCGGCTGGACGGTGCCAACCTCGTTGTTCGCATACATCACCGTGCACAGCGTGGTGTCGTCGCGCAGCGCCGCTTCCAGTTCGTCCACGCGGACCATGCCCGCGGAGTCCACCGGTACCCGGGTGACCTCGAAGCCATGGAACCGGGCCAGGTAGTCGACGGCCTCCAGCACCGAGGGGTGTTCCACGGCGCTGGTGACCACATGCCTGCCCCGCGGGGAGGCGAGCGCAATGCCCTTGACCGCCAGGTTGTTGGACTCGGTCCCGCCGGACGTGAAGATGATCTCGCCGGGGCGGCAGCCCAGCACCTCGGCGGCCTTGCCCCGGGCATAATCGAGTGCCCGCAGCGCCGCCTCGCCCACGGTGTGGTGGCTCGAGGGGTTGCCGAAGTCCTGCGTCAGTGCCGGCCACATGGCCTCCAGCACCTCGCGGCGCACGGGGGCGGTCGCCGCAGCGTCCAGATAGATCACGACGACGATGCCCCTCCGGCCGTCTGCCCCGCGGCGATGCGGATGTCCAGGCCCAGGTCAAGCGACCGCACACTGTGGGTGAGCGCGCCGGACGAGATGACGTCCACGCCGGTCCGCGCAATTCGGCCGACGGTGTCCAACCGCACGTTGCCGCTGGCCTCGACGATGGCGCGGCCGGCCACCTGGGCAACGCCGGCGCTGAGTTCGTCCACGCTGAAGTTGTCCAGCATGATGGTGTCCACGCCCGCGGCCAGCACCTGCTCGATCTGTTCGGCCCTGTCCACCTCCACCTCGAAGTGGACGGTGTGCGGGAGCCTGGCCTTCGCCTCGAGCAGCGCCTCGGTCAGGTCCCGGCTGCCGTCGGCGGTGAGCACGGCCAGGTGGTTGTCCTTGGCCATCACGGCATCCGAGAGCGAATAGCGGTGGTTGTGTCCGCCGCCGCAGCGCACGGCATAGCGCTCCAGCGCCCGCAGGCCGGGGGTGGTCTTGCGCGTATCCACCACCCGGGCCCCGGTACCGGCCACTTCCCGGACGAAGGCCGCGGTCTGGGTGGCGATGCCACTCAGCCGCTGCAGCAGGTTCAGGGCCACCCGTTCGCCCAGCAGGAGGGAGCGGGCGTTTCCGGTCAGGACGGCCAGCACCTCCCCGGCCCCGAAGGCGGCGCCGTCGTCGGTCTTCAGCTCCACCCGCACGCCCGGATCCACCTGGCGGAAGACCTCGGCCAGCACCGGACCGCCGGAGAGCACGCCGGGCTCGCGGGCGGCCAGCTCCGCCGTGGCGGTGGCGTCGGCCGGAATCAGCGTGGCGGAGGTGACGTCACCCCAGGGCGCGTCCTCGGCGAGCGCCCCGGCGACGACCCGCTCCATGGCGGCCCGGTCGATCGGCTGGATATGGTTCATGGCTGCTCCTGCAGGACTGGCTGGGACGTGGGGGAAGACGTTGGGGAAAAGGCGGCGGAGGCGGGGACCGCGGCGGCGTTCACATAGGCCAGGTGCCGGCGGTGCGTCGGGGCGTGGGTGTGATCGCTGCGGTAGTGGGCGCCGATGCTGTCGCGCCGCGCGGCGGCGGCCGCCACCACCAGCCGGGCCACGGTCAGCAGTGCGGCGTCCTCGGCCGAGGCGGCGTCCGTGACCGGCACATGCCACCGCGCCAGCTGGCGGGCAGCCTCCCGCAGCGTCGGGCCGTCGCGGACCACGCCGGCGGCGGCCGCCATCACGGCCTGGATCTGCCGCCGGGTGCACGCAGTGGTTCCGGCCGGTGCGTCCTGCCGGCCGGCGCGTGCCCCGGCAGGCATCGTGCGGCCTGGCGGGGTCCCGACGTCCAGCGGGACGGCACCGAACACCGGCACGGCCTCCGGCCTGTCCAGCGCGTGCACGGCGCGGCGGGCGAAAACCAGGCCCTCCAGCAGCGAGTTTGAGGCCAGCCGGTTGGCCCCGTGCACGCCGGTGCAAGCGACCTCGCCCACCGCCAGCAGCCCGGGCACCGAGGTCCGGCCGTCGTGGTCGGTCCGCACGCCGCCCATCCAGTAGTGCGAGGCCGGACGCACCGGCAGCGGTTGCCGCGTCCAGTCGAAGCCCAGCGACCGGACGGTGGCGTCGATCATCGGGAACCTAGCGGCCAGGTAACCGGCGCCCTTCTCCCGCTCTATCCCGGTGGCGTCCAGGAAGACCTGCGGCACCAGCCCGTTTTCCTCCTGCAGCCGGAGCTGAGTGTGGATGCAGCGCGAGACCACGTCGCGGGGCGCCAGCTCGGCGTCGGGATGCAGCGCCGGCATGAACCGCTCCCCCGCCGCGTCCACCAGCACGGCGCCTTCGCCGCGTACCGCCTCGGAGATCATGAAGGCCCTGCCGCCGGTCGCCGCGGGGTCCAGCAGGGTGGGGTGGAACTGGATGAACTCCAGGTCGGCCAGCGCCGCACCCGCTTCCCAGGCCAGCGCCGCGCCGTCGCCGGTGGCGGCGGCGGGGTTGGTGGTGGCCGGGTACAGCTGCCCGGCACCGCCGGTCGCGAGGATCACGACGTCGGTGTCCAGTTGCGCGGGCACGGCGCCTGCTCCCGCGTGCAGCAGCTCTACGCCCGCCACGCGCGCGCCGGCCGTGAGCAGCCGCCGCACCATCGTGTGCTCAAGGATTTCCAGCCTGCCGGCCTCCGCCAGCCGGCGGACCACGCAGATCAGCACGTCGGCGATGCCGGCCCCGGTGCGGTCGCCGCCGGCGTGCAGGATCCGCGGCGCCGAGTGGGCCCCTTCCAACCCGAGCGACAATTCACCGCCGTGCCGGTCGAAGGCCACGCCCCACTCTTCCAGGGTGGCGATTTCCGCCGCCGCACCTGCGCACAGCAGGCGGACGGCGTCGTCGTCGTTCATGAAGGCACCGGCGGTGAGGGTGTCGTCGATGTGGGCCGCCACGGAATCCCCGGCCGCGGTGCCCTGCGCGGTGACCGCGGTGATCCCGCCCTGGGCGTGCCAGGTGTTGGACTCGGCCAGCCTGCCCTTGGTAATCAGGGTGACGGCAGTGTCCGGGCGTTCCGCGGCGAGCGCGGCGGCGTAGAGTCCGGCGATGCCGGACCCCACCACCGCCACGCGCCGGACCGGTTCGCGGTTCACGGCCTGGCTGCCAGCATCCGTTCCAGCGCCACGCGGGCGGGGACGGCCACCGAATCGGGCACGGTGATCCGGTTGAGGACTTCGCCGCCGGGCAGTTGGCCGGTTCCGGCGTAGGCTTCGAGCACCCAGGCCAGATAGCCCGGGTGGATCCGGTACATCGTGGAACACGGGCAGATCACCGGGTCGAGGCAGAAGATGGTGTGCTGCGGGTACTCGGCGGCCAGCCGGTTGACCATGTTGATCTCGGTGCCGATCGCGAAGACGGTCGTTTCGGTGGCGGCAGCCACGGCCTTGCGGATGTAGTCGGTGGAACCGGATTCATCCGCGGCGTCCACCACCGGCATGGGGCATTCCGGGTGCACGATCACCCGGACGCCCGGGTAGTCGGCGCGCGCCTTCTCGATCTGGTCCACGGTGAAGCGCTTGTGCACGGAGCAGAATCCGTGCCAGAGGATCACGCGCGATTCCTGCAGCGTCGCCTCGTCGTTGCCGCCGAGGGGCTGGCGCGGATTCCACATGGGCATCTGCTCCAGCGGCACGCCCATGGCCTTGGCCGTGTTGCGGCCCAGGTGCTGGTCGGGGAAGAAGAGCACCCGGTGGGCGCGCTCGAAGGCCCACTCCAGCACGGTTTCGGCGTTGGAGGAGGTGCAGACGATCCCGCCGTTTTCTCCGCAAAAGCCCTTGAGCGCGGCCGACGAGTTCATGTAGGTGACCGGGATGACCGGGACCTTGCCGTCGGCATCGGGACCGGTGCCAAGCACGCCGGCCAGCTGGTCCCAGCAGGCCTGCACCGAGTCGATGTCCGCCATGTCCGCCATGGAGCAGCCGGCGGCCAGGTTCGGCAGGATCACGGCCTGGTCTCCTCCGGAGAGCATGTCGGCGGTTTCGGCCATGAAGTGCACGCCGCAGAACACGATGACTTCGGCCTCCGGCTTTTCCTTGGCGGCCCGCGCCAGCTGGAACGAGTCGCCCACGAAATCGGCGTACTTGACCACTTCGTCGCGCTGGTAGAAGTGGCCGAGGATGACCAGCTTGTCGCCCAGCTTTGCCTTGGCGGCCAGGATCCGCTCCTCGAGCTCCTCGTCGCCGGCCAGCCGGTATTCTGCCGGGATTTCGCCCTGCCGCGGGGTGGCGGCCGGCGCCGGATCGGCCATCGACGCGCCCGGCCCGTAGGAGGGAGCCCAGGCACCGCTGCCCGCGGCGGTGTCCAAGGCCCACGGCCCCTTGGCCAGATCGGGCGTGCAGGTGGAGGCGGCGGGCGCGCGGGAGCCGGCAAGGGCTTCCTCGCGGGTGATCAGCTGGATGGTGCTGTTGACCGATGACATGGTGTTCTCCGTTGTGGGGCAGGTGGTCAGTTCGGGGGGTTCCGGGGCGGACTGTGGGTTTGGGGCCGGGTGCGGCGGCGGTTGCCGCGGGCGGCTGGCGAGCTGGCTAGGCGGGCGGGCTCCCCCTGAGCTGCGCGGCGCTCCCGGTGTAGCGGTAGAGCCGGGGCGGCCGGTGTCGGCCGCCCTGCAGGTACTCGTCGGTCGGTTCGATGTCCGGCGTCGCCCGCAGCTGGCGGCGGAAGTTGGCCGGATCCAGCTGCTTGCCCAGCACGGCCTCGTACACTTCGCGGACCTGGGCCAGCGTGAAGGTGGATCCGAGGAAGGCGTACGCGATGGAGCTGTATTCCACCTTGTTCCGCAGCCGCCACAGCGCGTAATCCACGATCTGGTTGTGGTCGAACGCCAGTTGGCCAAGTTCATCGGCGCGGACCCAGCTCACGTTCTCCGTTTCGCGGGCCAGCGCCGCCTCGTCCGGCTTCACGAGCGCCCAATAGACGATGGAGACCACCCGCTGCGCCGGTGAGCGGTTCAAGCCGCCGAAGGCGTACAACTGCTCCAGGTAGCTCGGCTGCAGGCCGGTGGTCTCCTCCAGGTTCCGGGCCGCGGCGTCCTGGAGGGATTCGGCCGCACTCAACGGTCCGCCGGGCAGCGCCCACAGGTCCCGGAACGGCTGCCGGGTGCGGCGGACCAGCGGCAGCCACAAGGTGGGACGACCCGCCTCCGGGTCCGGACGGAGGGCGAAGATCACCGTGGAAATGGCCAGCTCGGGGGGCTGCTGCGCCCGCTCCGACACGTTGGCCGCGTGGATCGGCATGGCTCTCTCCTCCCTGAAGACTAGTAAAAGTCACTTTGACTAGAACTCATCCTAGCGGGTTATGGTCATGTTGACCCAATCGCATCCCGATGTCGGCGAATTGTGACGACACCGAGGTCATGGCGGCACGGATAAGCTTCCCGCCCTCCTCTCGCCGCCAGCCGGAACCGACCACCGACTGAACGCGTGTCCGTACCGCAACTGCTCTCTCCCCCGCTACCGTGGAAGCCATTGGCAACTCTCGTTCGAAGGGTTCGGATGCAGACAGCACGGCCCACGCGGCTGGCGCAGCCCGGGCGCATGGGTCTTTGGCTTTTGACCGTCGCCCTGCTCGTTGGTTGTTCGGCCTCGCCCACCACCACCTACATCGACACGAGCGGTCGTGAGTCGACTGTGGACTGGCGTGATTATCCGGGCCACGCCCACATTTCAGCCGAAGAAATACTGTCTGGGCCTACCCGAGAGCAGGCCGAATCACTGGCGGAAGCCCTCTTGTCCGACGTGGAATCCGCGCTCGGCAGGGAGTACGGGCTGCGCTGGCGGGGCGACGGGGAAGCGGGGTGGTATCCGCAGGAAGGAAACGGGTACGGCGGCAAGTCCGCGTATTCCACCTACAACTCCGCCAACCGCATCAGCGGTTCGGCTCCCCCGGCGCCTGAAGACTGGCAGCGCATCGTTGACATAGTGAACGGGATACTCGCAAACCATGGTTTCGATGCGCTGGTTCTCGATCACCAGTCATCGCCGCACGGCGACGAAGAAACCTGGCAGCGGGAACAGCGTGAGCGCTTCGGAACCGATGATCCGGACGAGTACTGGGTGTGGAGCGGAGCGGCACACACAGATTCCCAGTGGCTGTCGATCACCCTGCTGGATGTGTCCCGCGACCCGTCCGGCAAGGCAGCCGCAGAAGCTGCGGAGCATGGGTGGGCACCTCGATCGATCACGCTGGGTTACGGCGCCACCGCGCTGTCGGAACGCGACATCGAGAACTTCCGACGGGACCTTGCGCCGTTCGCCGGACTGGAAAAGCCGGAGCCGACAACCTCCGACTGACACCACGAATGGAGGCACAGCGGCATTCCGGCGTGCCCGCGTGGCGCCGGCCTCCCCGGGTTAGGCTTCAGCCATGCACCCACGGGGACGGCGGCGGTTCGTACCACCGGACAACAACGAAATCCTCAGGCGCAGGTATGGCAGGAAGGAACGCCCGCCGCACCATCGCGTCATCCTTGGCCGCTACGCCTTCATCAAGGGCTGGCTGGTC
Organism: Arthrobacter sp. Cza30; assembly: GCF_059090765.1. NCBI lineage: Bacteria > Bacillati > Actinomycetota > Actinomycetes > Micrococcales > Micrococcaceae > Arthrobacter > Arthrobacter sp. Cza30. The sequence continues at coordinate 168,435 of NZ_JBNHGA010000005.1, forward strand.
GCCGTCGGCGCGTGGTTCGTCATCTCGCTGGCCCTGAGCATCATCGACCAGCTGTCGTCGCCGAACTCCGCTGCCCTGAGCTTCTGGGGCCTATTGCTGACGATCGGCTTTTTCTTCGCCGCCCTGCTGGGCGCCCCCTTCGCGCTGCTGCTGGGCATGCTGCTGCGCCCTGTTCGCCGGCAGTGGGTGCACGTGCTCGCATTTGCCGCAGGGCTGGCCGCACTCACGTGGGGAACCGTCGCCCTGCTGGCTCCGGGCACGGCTCCGCTGCCCGCCATTTTCGCGGTGATCGCCGGAACCGCTGCGGGGCTCGGCCGCGCTGCGGTCATCCGGGACGTCGACGTCGACGACGGCGGCGCCTCCCTTTCCGCCGGGGTCAGCGAGGATCGGCGGCGGCCTGGACCAACGGAAGGGTTCGCTCCCGGAAGTGGCTGTTGAGCACGATCACGGACGACGAACGCAGCACCGTATTGGTCGCCATGACCTGGTCGAGGACCCGCTGCAGGTCCGCGTTCGACCGGGCGACGACACAAGCCAGCAGGTCGCTTTCACCGGAGACGGTGTGCAGTTCCAGCACCTCGGGAATGTCGGCGAGCGCGGCAGCCACGGCGTCGTGCCCGGACTCCTGGCGGATCACGAACGAACAGTAGGCCCGCACCACGTATCCCAGTGCCTCGGGCGAAAGCCGGGGCCCCCAGCCCGCCGTCACGCCGGCACGTTGCATCTTGTCCAGCCGGGCCTGTACTGTGGCACGCGCTACTTTCAGCACCCGCGACGCTTCCAGGACAGACATCCGCGGGTCCTCCGTGAACAGCGTGACGATGTCGGCATCGAGAGAGTCGATCTGCATGACGACGTGCGTCCTTTCGGGTTCGGTGCCGCCAGTTGTGGGACACTGCTAGACAAATTGTCAGCTTACGGGCTGCTTTCGCCAAACGACAGGACAGTCGATGCCGCGTTTTACCGCCACTCACCACCGCGACCCGAGCGCCCGACCGCCCGCCGGGCTCGGCCACGGGATGAAGCAGCGCCAGCTGATCATGATGGGACTGGGCAGCGCCATCGGCGCCGGGCTCTTCCTGGGCTCCGGAGCGGGCATCCAGGCCGCCGGTCCGGCCGTGTTGATCTCCTACCTGCTCGCGGGCACGTTGGTGATCATCGTGATGTGGGCGCTGGGCGAGATGGCCGCCGCCAACCCCAGCAGCGGCGCTTTCTCGACGTACGCCGAGAGGGCGCTGGGCCGCACCGCCGGCGCCACCATCGGCTGGCTCTGGTGGCTGCAGCTGGTGGTGGTGATCGCGGCCGAGGCAGTGGGCGCCGCGGGCTTGCTGGCCACGGTCTGGCCGGCGCTGCCCGTCTGGCTGCTCGCGCTGGTGTTCATGGTGGTCTTCACCGTGGTCAACTTGTTCGGAGTGCGCAACTACGGAGAATTCGAGTTCTGGTTCGCCATCTTCAAGGTCATCGCCATCCTGGCGTTCCTCGCCATCGGCGCCGCCTTGCTGTTCGGCTGGCTGCCCAATGTCCCGTCGCCCGGGTTGGGCGTCATCTTCGGTGACGACGGCTTCGCCCCCAACGGCATCGCCGGCATCGGCGCCGGGCTGCTGGTGGTGATCTTCGCCTTTGGCGGGACCGAGATCGTCGCCGTTGCGGCCGCGGAAACGGAAAACCCGGGAGTCAGCGTGGCGAAGGCCATCCGGACCGTCGTCTGGCGCATCCTGGTGTTCTACTTCGGCTCGGTGCTGGTGATCGCGTTGACGGTGCCCTGGGATTCGGAGGCGCTGGCATCGCCCTTTGCCGCGGTGCTCTCGATCGCCCAGATCCCCGGCGCGGATGTGGCCATCACCCTGGTCGCCGCGGTAGCGCTGCTCTCGGCGCTCAACGCCAACCTGTACGGTGCATCCAGGATGATCTTTTCCCTCTCGGAACGGAACGAGGCGCCCGCTTCCCTCAGGAGGCTCAGCACCCGGCGGGTTCCCGTCAGGGCGGTAATGGCGTCCGTGGCGTTTGGTTTTGTGGCGGCCGTGCTCGAGCTGTTGTTCCCCGAACGCGTCCTGCCGGTGTTGCTGAACGTCGTCGGGTCCACCTGCCTGGTGGTCTGGGGGATGGTCCTGCTGTCCCAACTGGTGCTGCGCCGCCGGGCCGACCGCGAAGGCACGGAGCTGCCGTTCCGGATGCGCGGCTTCCCGGCAATGACGTACGCGGGCCTTGCCTTGCTGGCCGCAATCCTGGTGCTTGGCTTCTTCTCCCCGACAACGGGAATCCAGCTGCTCTCGACCCTGGTGCTGATCGCCGCGATAGCTGCAGCTGCAAAAATCGCCGCACGCCGAACACCTGCCGAGAGTTCACCTCGCCGCTAGCAGCAAGCATTTTGCTTATAGCTATCGCCAGCGGGGGCAACTAACTGTGCACACTGTTTGGTGATTACATGGCAGATTGCACACTCCACGTAGGGTGACTAGTGTCACCGTAAGCAATTGACGCCGTCGCGCTCCTCCCTCGGGGGACGCGGCGGCACCATAACTACGTGGAGGAGCAGGCATGAGCAGCGTTCTTTCCCTGGACCCGTCGGCACAGTCCGACCTGTCCCCCGAGGACCTCAAGGAGCTCTACCGGCTGATGGTGTCGGTCCGCCACCTGGACGAATCGGCCATCCGGTGGCAGCGCCAGGGCCTGATTCCCGGCTACGCGCCGGAACTCGGGCAGGAAGCCGCCCAGGTGGGCAGCGGGTACGCGCTGGACATGTCCCGCGACTTCGTCTTCCCGACCTACCGCGAGATGGGCGTGGCGCGGACGGTGGGCGTGGACATGGTCGAGTACATGTCCACCCACAAGGCGACTTGGCACGGCGGGCTCTACGATCCCCAGGCCACCCGCTTTGCCCCGATCCAAGCCGTCGTGGCAGGCTCCGTGCTGCACGCCGTCGGATGGGCGCACGGGCAGACGCTTTCCGGCGCCCCGGCTGGAGAACTCGGCGTGGCCATCACCTACTTCGGCGACGGCGCCAGCTCGCAGGGCGACGTCCACGAAGCCATGAACTTCGCCGCAGTCATGAAGGCTCCCGTCGTCTTTTTCATCCAGAACAACGGCTTCGCGATCTCAGTGCCGACCGAGCGCCAGGTGGCCGGCGGTTCCGTTGCCGCCCGCGCCGCCGGCTACGCCATGCCGTCCCTCCAGGTGGATGGCAACGACGCCGTGGCGGTTTACCAGGCGACGGCCGCCGCCCTCGGCCATGCACGGGCGGGCCACGGGCCGGCCATCGTGGAAGCCATGACGTACCGGCGGGGCCCGCACTCCACCAGCGACGACCCCGGCCGCTACCGCACCCTGGCCGAGGAACGCGCCGACGGCGGCGAGGATCCACTGCTGCGCATGCGGGCCCGGCTGGAAGCCGACGGCATCGCCGGCGAGGACTTCTTCGCCGAGGTGCTCGCGGCCGCCAAGGCGGAAGAGGAACAGATCCGGGAAGGCGTGGCGGCACTTGGTTCCCGTCCCGGCACGGAGATGTTCGATTTCGTCTACCAGGAACCCACACACGCGCTGAAGGCCCAGGCACGCGCCTGGCGGGAGGAGTCCGAGCATGTCTGAGCACAAGACCCTGAGCGACCTTGAAGCCGCCATCGACAACACCACAGAAACCAGCGCCCAGCAGGAATCCGTGGACGTGGTGGAACCCGGCCATGTCACCGCCGTCGAACAGCTCTCCATGCAGCAGGCATTGAACCGCGCGCTGGCAGAGGTGCTGGAGGACAACCCCAAGGCACTGGTCCTGGGCGAGGACGTCGGACTGCTCGGCGGCGTCTTCCGCATCACCGATGGCCTGCAGAAGAAGTTCGGCGAGGCACGGGTTTTCGACACCCCGCTGGCCGAATCCGGCATTCTCGGCATGTCGGTGGGCCTGGCCATGGCCGGCTACCACCCGATCCCCGAGGTGCAGTTCGACGGGTTCGCCTACCCGGCGATCAACCAGATTGTCTGCCAGGTGGGCAGGATGAACTACCGGAGCCGCGGCTCCATGCCGATGCCCATCACGCTGCGGGTACCCAGCTTCGGCGGCATCCGCGCTCCCGAACACCACGGCGAGTCGCTGGAATCGCTGTTCGCCCACGTCCCCGGCCTGAAGGTGGTCTCGCCGTCGAGCCCGAACGAGGCGTACCACCTGCTCAAGCACGCGGCGACGCGGCCCGACCCGGTGATCTTCATGGAGCCGAAGTCCCGCTACTGGCAGAAGGGCCCTGTGGACACCTCCCCGGAGCCGGACGGCTACTCCCCCGAAGGCTCGCGGATCGTCCGTGAAGGCAAGCACCTGACCCTGGTCGCCTGGGGCGCCATGGTCGCCCGCTGCCTGCAGGTCGCCGAGCTCGCCGCCGAGGACGGCATCGAGCTCGAGGTGCTGGACCTGCGCTGGCTGAAGCCCATCGATGCCGAAGGACTGGCCGCTTCCGTGGCCAAGACGCGCCGCGCCGTCGTCGTGCACGAGGCACCGCTGACCTCCGGCCTGGGTGCGGAAGTGGCATCGCTGATTACCGAGCGCTGCTTCAACACCTTGCGGGCACCTGTTGAGCGGGTGACCGGATTCGACGTACCGTACCCTTCGGGAGACCTGGAAGACGAGTACGTACCCAACATTGACCGCATCCTGTTCGGGATCCAGCGAATATTGGAGTATCGCCGTGGCTGAAATTACATTCCCCCTGCCGGATCTTGGTGAGGGCCTGATCGAGGCAACCGTGCTGGAATGGCTCGTCTCCGAGGGCGAGCAGATCGAGCGCAACCACCCGCTGGTCGAGGTAGAGACCACCAAGTCCGCCGTCGAACTGCCCTCCCCGCAGGCGGGCAAAGTGGTGAAAATCCATGGAGAACCCGGCGACATCATCAAGGTGGGCGAACCGTTAATCGTTTTCGAGGTTCCCGATGACACCGCCGGTATTGTGGGCACCGTACCGAAGGAAGAAGCGCCCAAGCGCCGCGTCCGCCTGACGGCGGCGCTCGACGACGAGGACTGAGCATGGGAAACAACCCGCAGCACACCGTAGAAGGCCTCGACCCGCGCCTGCACGTCCAGGTGCACGAGGCCGCCGAAGGGACCGAGGGCCCCCGCCGTCCGGTGATCCTGCTGCACGGTTTCGCCTCCTCCAGCAAGCTCAACTGGGAGGACGCCGGGTGGATCACGGCGCTCACGCAGGCCGGCCGGCGCGTGGTCACGGTGGACCTTCCCGGCCACGGCGAAAGCGCCGCTCCGGAAGAAATGGATGCCTACGCCCCCAGCCGGATCCGCGCCGACCTGCTGCAGCTGGTCCAGGACGCCAGGGTCCGTCCGCTGAAAGAGAACGATCCCGACACCGGGGTTGACCTGATCGGGTACTCCCTGGGAGCTCGGCTGGCCTGGGAGTTCGGCGCCACCCAGCCGGAACTGGTCCGGCGGATGGTGCTCGGCGGGCCCGGCAGCAGCGACCCCCTGGCGGACTTCGACCTGCACGCCGCCCAGCGCTTCCTGGCCGACGGGACGCCCATCGAGGACGTCAACACCGCTGAGCTCTTGCGGATGGCCAAGCTGGTGCCGTCGAACGACATCTTTGCGTTGATGACCATGATCGAGGCGATCAAGACCGAACCCTTCGTACCGACCGAGGCCGTGCCGAGGATGCCGGTGCTCCTGGTCGCCGGCGACAAGGACGACCTGGCTGTCACCGCGCCGGAGTTGGCTGCGCTTTCCGACGCCGCGGAGTTGATGTGGCTGCCCGCGCGCACGCACGCCAATGCCGTGACCTCCCGGGCCTTCAAGACCGCCGCCATCGAATTCCTCGCTGATTAACCGTTCGCGCATCTTTCGGTGCCGTCAACGGAGCTTTTGGTCGGTACAATTCTCGATGAGAGTAAATTCCTGGGGCGTGGAGGCTTGATGGAGGTATTCCTGGGCGGGCGCTACAGGACACGGGAGCTCATAGGCACCGGCGGGGCAGCGTCCGTGTACCGGGCCGTGGACGAATCTTTGGGCCGCGACGTGGCGGTCAAAATGTTCGCACCGACGACGCCGGACGATGACGAGTACCGGCGGCAGCACACCGAAACCCTGCTGCTGGCCACGCTGAACCACCCCGGTTTGGTGACCTTGCTGGATGCCGGCCTGCACACAGCCGACGATGGCGCGACCACCAGTTACCTGGTGATGGAACTGATTGAAGGGTCCGACCTGCGGCGGCGGCTGAAAGGCGGGCCTTTCTCCGAGGTGGAGACCGCGCAGATCGGGGCAGATTTGGCCGACGCGCTCAACTACATCCACAGTCAGGGTGTCGTGCACCGGGACGTGAAGCCGGCCAATATTCTGCTGGCCAACGGCCACACAGAAGATACGCGGCACCACCCCAAGCTCACCGACTTCGGCATCGCCCGGATGGTCGAAGCCACCATGGCCACCGCCCAGGGTGCGACCATCGGCTCCGCGAACTACCTCAGCCCCGAACAGGCCTTGGGCAACCCCGTCACCGCGGCCAGTGACGTGTACTCGCTGGCGCTGGTCCTGCTCGAATGCCTTACCTGCGAGAAGGCATTCTCCGGTACACCGATGGAAGCGGCCCTTGCCCGGCTCTTGCGCGACCCCGAGATTCCGGACGCCCTCCCCGCCGAGTGGGCGGACCTTCTGACCCGGATGACCCGCCGTGACCCGGAGGCTCGTCCTACCGCGCACGAGGTCGCCCTGAGGCTGCGGAACCTGGCCGAAGGGCCGCTGCCCGACCAAATTGTGGCCTCCGCCTCCGTGCTTTCCTCCCCTGCAGCACTGGTGAACGGTGTGATCGGATCGGACACGGCCGGGGCAACCGAAGAGCGTACCGGTGGGCACACCACCGGGAACGTGGCAATCCCCGCGCCGCCGAACCGCGCCCCCAGCGTCGGTTAAAACTGCGCTCCCAGCGTGGGGTAACCACGCTCACAGCGAGGGTTGAACCGGCTCCCCATGGGTTGAGCTGGCACCGCCGCAGGGCCCAAGCCGTCATGTTGCAGCTTGCAGTGGTTGGGGTGGGATGTGGGTTTGCCAGTAGGAGTTGCGCAGCGGTTTGCGGCGGGGGTCGATGTAGTCCGGCGGGGTGAACCACGGGATGCCGTCGACGACGTTGATCTCCCAGTTGCCTTGCTCGATCACGTCGTGGTGGAGCAAGCACAGGCACACCCCGTTGTTCACGTCGGTGCGGCCGCCGGCCCACCACGGGATGATGTGGTGCGCCTCCGTCCAGAACGCGGGCATGCTGCAGCCAGGGAAGGCGCAGCCCTTGTCCCGGGCGACCAGTGCCCGGCGGATGGCGCGGTTGAAGAACCGTTGCGACCGGCCCAGGTCCATAATTTCGCCCTCGGATCCCAGGACCGCCGGGATGATCTCGGCGTCGCAGGCCATCCGGCGCACCGTGGTGGCCGAGACCGGGCCGTTGAAGACCGCGCTGCCGCCGCCGGAGAGCAGCCCGGCCAACTGCTCGTATCCGGTGGTAACGATCACCTGGGTCCGGTGCCCGCCCGAGTCCGGAAGCCTGCCGGTGTTCAGCGCGATCCGGCAGGCCCCGACCAGGCCCGCGAGCAGCTTCTGCGCCCGGGTCGCATCATCCATCGCCTGCACCACGGCCGGATCCACACCGGCGGAACCATCCACGCCAGGGCGACCGGATCCGGCAGCCGCGCTGCCCTCCGCAACGGCCCCGTCCGTCCCATCCGCATCGGCGGCATCGGCCCCGCCACTGCCTCTCGGCGCGGTGCCGGTTCCGGTGCCGGAAACAGGGTGGTTACCGCCGCCGCGGGCCGTGCCGGCGACCGTGGCTCCGCCACCTTCGGTGCGGGACTCCCCAGAACCGGCCGGGCCCGCGTCGGACGGGCTGTCCGCGGCAGGAGTGTTGGCGGCGGTTTCGATGGCGTCGGGGCGGATCCGCGGGTTCGCGGCGCTGTTCATCACGGTGGCGAGGGCTTCGTACTGGGCGTCGGTGGTGTTGATGACGAACTGGTGCAGCCCGCGGCGCCGGCCCCGGTAGAACATGCCCTGCCGGGCCCGCAACTCCTCCTCGGACGGTTCGGCACCGTCCTGGTCGACAGCGGTTTCCCACGTCCTGGCCACCATCACCAAGGTGTCGGCATCGGCGTCCACGGCCTGCCGGACCAGCGACGCTTCCATCGCCTGCAACGCCTCCGAGCTGCCGGCGTGGCGGGCCCGGTCCAGGGAATCGACCACCAGGGCCGCGGCCTGGCCGCTGACCTCCCCGCCGGCCATGGCCTCGGCCAAGACCGGCAACGCCGGCGCACCCGGCTCCCCGTCCAACCGCACCGGCGCGGTGATCGCCTTGCCGACCCGCAGCCGGCGCCGCGCCTCGACAATCCCGATCCCCAACCGGGAGCGCAGATACTCCGCCGCGTTCGCGAACTCCGTCTTGCGGCCGCGCCGCACCTGCTGCGACCCGGACCCCTCCGGGGCAGCGGCGTCCCCGCTCCCGGTGCTGATCGCCGCCGCCGGGTCCGCCCACTCCCCCGCCCCCTCCGTCGCCGAAGCTGCGTCACCGGGCTCTGTGCCGGCCCCTGTACTGGCTCCGAGTCCTGCCGTCGCGTGTTCCCCGTTGGCAGCGATGTCCGCCCGCTCCACCGCCTGGGCGCCGACCGCCTGCAGGAACTCCACCAGCTTCGAAACGCCCTCGACCGCCGCCACCGTGTTGGCCAGATCCCGGGTAGACAGGGACGACAACTCGGCAGGAAACCGGTCGGCGACATCTTGCAGCAGGACACACGCCTGGTCCAGAGATGCTTCCATCTCCCCGGTGCGGTCCAACGGTGCAAGAGCCATACCACAATTTTATTCGTACAAACATTCGATAGCCATCAAAAGGGCCCATTGTGTAGGAATAGTGGCACGACATTTGAAGAACGGCAGGGAAAACCGGCCAGCCGGGAATCGGCGTGCGCCCCGACTGGCAAGGAGCGCTGATCATTGCGGCGCCAACCAAGGCGCGCGGCACAGCCACCAACGACCGAGAGTCCGCCGACCAACAACAAAACCCACGTACCTTGACGTGGCCCCCGCCACAGGCCATGATGGATCATATACGATTTCGTACTTCACAGGAGGATGCTTTGTCCGAAGCCAACGTCACCCAGTCCGCGGGCACGCTGCAAACGGTGGATACCCAGATCCTGGAGGACGCCGGCAAGGTGCTGGCCGTACACCTGTCCTACAACTCCCGGGCGGCACAGCGCGGACGGGTTCCGGCGCACCCCTCCTACTTCATGAAGGCTTCCTCCTCGCTGGCCCTCTCAGGCGGCACCGTGGAGCGCCCCGCGGGCACCGAACTGCTGGCCTTCGAGGGCGAAATCGCCCTGATCATTGGCAAGCCGGCACGCCGCGTCAGCGTTGAGGAGGCCTGGGACCATGTGGGCCATGTAACCGCCAGCAACGACCTGGGCGTCTACGACATCAAGTACGCGGACAAGGGCTCCAACGTCCGCTCCAAGTCCGGCGACGGCTTCACGCCGATCGGCCCGGCCTTGCTGCCCGCGGCGTCGGTCAACCCGGACACCCTCCGAATCCGCACCTGGGTCAACGGCGAGGTCGTCCAGGACGACACCACCGCGGGCCTGATCTTCTCCTTCGCCCGGATTGTCGCCGACCTGTCACAGCTGATGACGCTGCACCCGGGGGACGTCATCCTCACCGGAACTCCGGCCGGCTCCTCCGTGATCGTGCCGGGTGACGTCGTCGAGGTTGAGGTCTCGGACGAAGCCGCCGGGCTGAGCACCGGCCGCCTGTCGACCACGGTCACCCAGGGCGAGGCGGAATTCGCGTCCTTCGGCAACACCCCCAAGATCACCGACACCGACCGGATCGATGCCTTCGGCAGCGAGGAAGCGGCCGGGCTGGCGCCGGCAATCACCGGCAAGTCCGCGCTGACCGAGGACGTCAAGGCCAAGCTGCTGTCGGTCGCCACCGCCACCATCTCCGGCGCGCTGCGGAAGCGCGGGCTGAACAATGTCAGCGTCGACGGCCTGCTGGCCACCAAGCCGGGCCAGAAGGTCATCGGCACCGCCCGTACGCTGCGCTACGTGCCCAACCGCGAGGACCTGTTCAAGTCACACGGCGGCGGTTACAACGCGCAGAAGCGCATCATCGACGCGCTTGGCCCGGGCGAGATCCTGGTCATGGAGGCCCGCGGCGAGAAGGGCTCCGGCACCCTCGGCGACATCCTCGCCCTGCGCTCCCAGGTGCGCGGCGCGGAGGCCATCATTACCGACGGCGGCGTCCGCGACCTTTCCGAGGTGGCGGCGCTGGACATCCCGACGTTCTACAACAGCGCCCACCCGGCGGTGCTGGGACGCAAGCACGTGCCCTGGGACACCGACGTGACGGTCGCCTGCGGCGGCACCACCATCCAGCCCGGTGACATCATCGTCGCCGACGACAACGGCATCCTCGTGATCCCGCCGGCCCTGGCCGCCGAGATCGCGGACGAGGTCGTCGAACAGGAACGCCAGGACAGCTTCGTCTTCGAGATGGTCAAGGAAGGCCACAAGATCGAAGGCCTGTTCCCGATGAACGCCGAATGGCGGGCACGCTACGAGGCATGGGTCGCGGAGCAGCCGAAGTGACCACCCTGGCCCCCAGCAAGTCGGAACAGGCCTACGAGCTGCTGCACGAGCGGATCGCCAAGGGCGAGCTGGTGCCCGGCTACCGGCTGGTCCTCGGGACCATCGCCGCGGAGCTAGGCTGCAGCACCGTGCCGGTGCGCGAGGCGATCCGGCGGCTGGAGGCAGAGGGCCTGGTGACGTTCGAGCGCAACATCGGGGCGACGGTCGCGGCCGTCGACGCCGAGTTGTACCTGCACACCATGCAGACGCTGGCCGTGATCGAGGGCGCGGCGACGGCCCTGGCCGCGCCGCTGCTCTCCGCCGTCGACTTGGCCGAGGCGCGCGCGGTCAACGCCGAGCTGCGCCGCTGCCTGGAGGACTTCGATCCGCGCCGGTTTACCCAGCTCAACGACCGGTTCCACGCCGGGCTGTACGAACGCTGCCCGAACCCGCACATCCTGGACCTGGTGCACCGGGGCTGGAACCGGCTCAACGCCATGCGGGCCTCCAGCTTCAGCCACATCCCCGGCCGCGCCCGCTCCTCCGTCGAGGAACACGAGCATCTGCTGGATTTGATCGACGCCGGTGCCAGCACCGGCGAGGTGGAGAAGGCGGCCCGGGCACACCGGACCAACACGCTCAACGCCTACCTGGCCGCGGACGGCTTGCCGCCCTCGCCCCTGTAGGCCGTACCCGCAGCCGACGGCGACACCCCGCCGTCGTCGGCGGCCAAGCACCACACACAGCCCAGACCTCACCGACTACCGACCATTCAACCCCCATGGAAAGGACCATCATGGCCGAGCACTTTGTCCCGGACAACCTGCCCACCCACCTGCAGCACTACATCGGCGGCAAGCTTGTCGACTCCATCGACGGCGACACCTTCGACGTGCTGGACCCGGTCACCAACAAGCCGTACATCAAGGCTGCCTCCGGCAAGGTAGCCGACGTCGCCGCGGCCGTTGCCGCCGCCAAGGACGCCTTCGAGAACGGCCCCTGGCCCACCATGCTGCCGCGCCAGCGCTCCCGCGTGCTGCACAAGGTCGCCGACATCGTCGAGTCCCGCGGCCAGGAACTGGCCGAAATGGAGTGCTTCGACACCGGGCTGCCCATCAAGCAGGCCCTGGGGCAGGCCCAGCGTGCGGCGGAGAACTTCCGTTTCTTCGCCGACCTCATCGTCGCCCAGCACGACGACGCCTTCAAGGTTCCCGGCCGCCAGGCCAACTACGTCAACCGCAAGCCCATCGGCGTCGCGGGCCTGATCACGCCGTGGAACACGCCGTTCATGCTGGAGTCCTGGAAGCTCGGCCCGGCGCTGGCGACCGGCAACACCGTAGTCCTGAAGCCGGCCGAGTTCACCCCGCTCTCCGCGTCCCTGTGGCCGGGGATCTTCGAAGAGGCCGGCCTGCCCGAGGGCGTCTTCAACATCGTCCACGGCTACGGCGAGGAAGGCTTCGCTGGCGACTCCCTGGTCAAGCACCCGGACGTTCCGCTGATCTCCTTCACGGGCGAGTCCCGCACGGGCCAGATCATCTTCGCGAACGCGGCCCCGTACCTGAAGGGCCTGTCCATGGAGCTGGGCGGCAAGTCCCCCGCCGTCGTCTTCGAGGATGCCGACCTGGAGGCGGCCATCGACGCGACGATCTTCGGCGTCTTCTCCCTCAACGGCGAACGTTGCACTGCGGGCTCGCGCATCTTGGTGCAGCGGAGCATCTACGACGAATTCGTCGAGCGCTACTCCGCCCAGGCAAAGCGGGTCAAGGTCGGCCTACCCCACGAGGAAACGACGGAGGTCGGCGCTCTGGTCCACCCGGAGCACTTCGAGAAGGTCATGTCCTATGTGGAGATCGGCAAGCAGGAGGCCCGCCTGACCGCCGGCGGCGGCCGCCCCGCGGAGTTCCCGGAGGGCAACTTCATCCAGCCGACCGTCTTCGCCGACGTGGCACCGGACGCCCGGATCTTCCAGGAGGAAATCTTCGGGCCGGTCGTGGCTATCACCCCGTTCGACACGGACGAGGAGGCCCTCGAACTGGCCAACAACACCAAGTACGGACTGGCCGCCTACATCTGGACGAACGACCTGAAGCGGTCCCACAACTTCGCCCAGAACGTCGAGGCCGGAATGGTGTGGCTGAACTCCAACAACGTCCGCGACCTGCGCACCCCGTTCGGCGGCGTGAAGGCGTCCGGCCTGGGCCACGAGGGCGGCTACCGCTCCATCGACTTCTACACCGACCAGCAGGCCGTGCACATCAACCTCGGCGAGGTGCACAACCCGGTCTTCGGCAAGGCCGAGGACGCCGCCGCCATCCCGGACGCCTAACACCTACCCCTACCGCTCGAAGGAGAGAATTATGAGCAACGAAATCCCCAAGCCCTCGGTTCCGGCCCCGGACATCCTGCGCTGCGCCTACATGGAGATCGTGGTCACCGACCTGGCCAAGTCGCGCGCCTTCTACGTCGACCTGCTGGGCCTGCACGTGACCTACGAAGACGACGAGGCGATCTACCTGCGCTCGTTCGAAGAGTTCATCCACCACAACCTGGTGCTGCGCAAGGGCCCGATCGCCGCGGTGGCGGCCTTCGCCTACCGCGTGCGGTCCCCGGAGGACGTGGACCGCGCCGAGGCCTACTACCAGGAGCTGGGCTGCCGCACCGAGCGCCGCAAGGAAGGCTTCGTCAAGGGCATCGGCGACTCGCTCCGCGTGGAAGACCCGCTGGGCTTCCCGTACGAGTTCTTCCACGAGGTGGACCACGTGGAGCGCCTGCACATGCGCTACGACCTCTACTCGGCCGGCGAGCTGGTGCGCCTGGACCACTTCAACCAGGTCACCCCGGACGTCCCGCGCGGGCGCAAGTACCTGGAAGACCTGGGCTTCCGCGTCACCGAGGACATCAAGGACTCCGACGGCGTGACCTACGCAGCCTGGATGCACCGCAAGGGCACGGTGCACGACACCGCCCTGACCGGCGGCAACGGCCCGCGCATGCACCACGTGGCCTTCTCCACCCACGAGAAGCACAACATCATCCAGATCTGCGACAAGATGGGCGCCCTGCGCATGTCCGACCGGATCGAACGCGGCCCCGGCCGCCACGGCGTGTCCAACGCGTTCTACCTGTACATCCTGGATCCGGACGGCCACCGCGTGGAGATCTACACCCAGGACTACTACACCGGCGACCCGGACAACCCCGTGATCACGTGGGACGTCCACGACAACCAGCGCCGCGACTGGTGGGGCAACCCCGTGGTCCCGTCCTGGTACACCGAGGCGTCCCTGGTCCTCGACCTCGACGGCAACCCGCAGGAAGTCATCGAGCGCACCGACAACTCCGAGATGGAGGTGACCATCGGCGCCGACGGGTTCTCCTTCACCCGGGAAGACGACGAGGACGGCACCTTCCGCGGCCAGGCGTCGAAGGGCTTTAAGATCGGCAACCAGGTCTAGTCCCGGTCTTCGACCACATGACGACGCCGCTGGGCGGCTTCCGCAGGGAAGCCGCCCAGCGGCGTCTGCAGCCTTGCCCACCCTGCCGCGGGATGCCACACTGGCACCTAAACGCGGTGCCGGCGCCCGGCCGACAGGGCGGCCCCGGTTGCCGACCGTTCAAGGGGATGGGGGGACGGCGTGAACATTCTGCGCACCGTCGTTGCACGGATAGAACGAACCGAGGCTCTGGACAAGGTTGCCGAGCCCGTGGCCGGACTGGTGGGCAGGCTGGTTAATCCCCGGCCCGTCAGAAACATCCTCAGCGGCAGCTTCGTGGGCCATCCGCTGCATCCGCTCATGACCGACTTTCCCATCGGCGCCTGGACCATGTCCACGCTGCTCGACACGGTGGGCGGCCGCCGTGCCGAGCCCGCGGCCGACCTCCTGGTCGCCGCCGGAATCCTCACGGCCGCACCCACGGCATGGGCAGGGCTCAACGACTGGTCGTATACCCAGGGCGAGGACCGCCGGCTCGGCATCGTGCACGCCGCATCAAACTCGGCGGCGCTCGTGTGCTTCGCCGCTTCCTTCCTGGCCCGCCGCGGCGACCGCCGGGGGCTCGCCAAAGTGCTCGCGCTGGGCGGCTTCGGGCTGGTGATGTCCGGCGGCTACCTGGGCGGTCACCTGAGCTACGCGCGCGGCGTCAACGTCAACCACACAGCGTGGCGGAAAGGTCCCGTCCAGTGGACCCCTGTCCTGGCGGAGAGCGAACTGGCCGACGGCCGGCCGCAGCTGGCGCACGCCGGAGTCGTGTCGCTGGTCCTGTATCGCAGCGATGGCACCGTCAGGGCGCTGGACAGCGTCTGCAGCCACATGGGCGGACCGCTGGCAGAAGGACAGGTCGACGACGGGTGCATCACCTGCCCCTGGCACGGCAGCCAGTTCCGCCTGGTGGACGGCAGCATCGTCAGGGGACCCGCCAGCTCCGAGCAGCCGTCGTACGAAACACGCGTCCGCGAAGGGCAGGTCGAGGTCCGGCTGAGCTGACCGGCTCAGCCCCGCGGAGACCGCGGCCTGGACCGGGAGACCCGGCGGGCGTCGGATCCGGCAATGACGAGCGTGGCGACAACCGACGCGGCGGTGACAGCCAGGCCCGCGGTGATCGCCTCGGTCCAGCCTGACCGGGCCTGGACGGAAAAGGCGACGGCGGTGATCACCGCGATGCCCACGGCGGTGCCGATGCGCTGGGCCGTCTGCAGCACTCCCCCGGCGCTCCCCGCGTACTCCAACGACACGTCGGCCAGGGTCAGCGTCTGGTTGGGGGTGATAATGAGGCCCTGCGCCATGCCGATGAAGGACAGCGTCAGCAGCATCCACCAGATGCTGAGCAGCCCGGCTGCCTCCAGTTGGATGACGGCGATGGTCAGCGCCAGCCCCAGCAAGGCGCAGAGGATCCCGACGACGATCATCTGCCGTCCGCGCTCCAGCACCCGCTTGCCGGACCAGTGCGACGAATAGGCGCCGAGCAGCGCGGCAGGCAGCCCGATCAACCCCGCCTCGAGTGCGGTGCCGCCTAGCCCCTGCTGGATGTAGAGCGCCACCAACACCCAGACGCTGGTCACGCCCATGAAGTACAGGCCGGCGATCAGCGAGCCGGCGGAGAAGCTGTGGGTGCGGAAGATCCGCAGGTCGACCATCGGGCTGCGCCCGCGGTGGCGGTAGGAATGTTCCCACCACGCCCACAGCGCCAGCAGTCCCGCGCCGCCGGGAAGCAGCAGCCAGATCCATGCACCGGTCCCGCGTTCGACGAAGGGCAGCAGCAGCGCCAGCACGGCCAGGCCCAGCAGCACGGCCCCGACGGGATCGAGGTCACGTTCGGCCTTGGCTGCCCGGGGCCCCCTGGTTCCGGGTGCGGCGCTTTCGGGTGCGGCGCTTTCGGATGTGGCGGTTCCGGCCGCGGCGGTGCGGCGTCCGCCGACGGCGCCTTCGCGGTCTTCTCCCCCGGGAGGGTCAACGGCAGTGTGCCGCGGCTTGAACCACATCAGCGCCAGCACGATGGCCAGGATCCCGACCGGTACATTCACGAGGAAGGTCCAGCGCCACCCGTCCTGGACACCGGCGAACTCAATGATCATTCCGCCCAACAGGGGCCCGATGGCCACCGAAACGCCAATCACGCTGCCGAGCGCCCCGAAGGCACGGCCGCGTTCCGCCCCGCGAAAATACTGCTGGATCATCCCCACGGCCTGCGGATTCAGCAGGCCCGAACCCAGGCCCTGCACGAAGCGCGTGATGTTCAGCGTGAGCGGGTCCGGAGCGAGTCCGGCGGCCACCGAGGAAAGCGTGAAGAGTGCGACGCCGGCGATGAACAGCGGGCCGCGGCCCAAAATATCGCCCGCGCGGCCGGCGGCCACCAGCACCACGCCAAAAGTCAGCGCATAGCCGGAGAGCACCCACTGCAGGTCCGAGTCCGACGCGCCCAGCCCGATTTGGATGGACGGCAGCACCACGTTGACAATGCTGACGCTCACCAGCGACATGAAGATGGCCACCAGCAGCACGGCCAGGATCCGCCAACGGCCGGGGTCCGGCACGAAGCCGGCCTCGACGCCGTCGGGGCTGGCCGGTCGGGGCGCGGAACGGTTATCTGGAACGGAGTCGGAGGCTTGGGTCACCTACCATTCATACGCCGGGACGGGTCCGCTGCCAAACCGCGGCGACAGCCGCGTTAAACGAAAGAGCCGGAGCGGCAGGCGTTGGGGGAATCCTGCGGGTCCGGCTCTTCCACGCCCGGACCCAAGTCCGGCCGAAGCGATGCGGGCCCCCGTTCCGAGCCCCACCGTTGTCACGAGCATATCCCGCGGACAACCGGCCCGCGATGGGGAGAACTACCCATGCAGGTTAAGCGGTCTCTCAGAGCTGTTGAGCTATAGCCGCTCCATTGGGTCGGCCGATCTCCCGCCAGGTTGCGTTCCGCCGCCGCGGCGGGCGTCCGCTCCCCCTCGCGACCCGGGAAACGCAAGAGGATACTGAAACCGTGGGACTGTTGAGCGGAGCACCTGCCCCTTTCGCCGATCGACCCGATGCCGCCCGGCAACTGGCGGCCGAACTGGCAGCATACCGCGGCCGCGATGACGTCACCGTGCTGGGCCTGGCGCGCGGCGGCGTCCCGGTGGCCGCGGTGCTGGCGAAAGAACTGGCCGCCGACTTCGACGCGCTCATCGTCCGCAAACTAGGCATTCCGGGCCAGCCGGAGGTCGCCTTCGGTGCCTTGGCCGCCCACGGGGGGCACACCGCCGTCGTCATGGTGGAACCGATACTGGCAGAACTGCGCCGCCGCAATTACAGCGAACAGCGGCTGCAGGAGGTCCAGGACAGGGAACGTGCGGAACTGAAGCGGCGGCAGGAAGCGTATCTCCAGGGCCGGACGGCAGAGGTCCGCGGCCGGACCACGATCCTCTGCGACGACGGGTTGGCCACCGGCGCCACCATGAAGGCCGCGATCAACGCCGTGCGGCAGAGCGACCCCCGCGAAATTGTCGTCGCGGTGCCGGTGGGTCCGCCGCAGGCCTGTGCCGAGCTCGAGAAACTGGCCGATGCCGTGATCTGCCTGCGCCAGCCGCACAACTTCAGGGCCGTCGGCGAGGCCTACCAATACTTCGGCCAGGTCAGCGACGACGAGGTCCTGGCAGCGCTGCCCCGGTAGCGGCTGCCGCCGGCAGGTTAAAGAACAGCAGACCGCTGCCAGGTGCAATTACCCGACGGCGGCCCGCTGCCCTGAGCTGGCGCTGCTTGGAAGAGGTCAGTGCGCCTCGGGATGCCGCTTGAGGTGCTCGATCTCAGGGTCGATGGCCCGAAGGTTCGCGCCCTTGGTTTCCTTGACAACGGACACCGCGACCAGCGAGATCACGCACAGCACCATGATGTAGATGCCGATCGAAATCGTGCTGCCGGTCTGGCCCAGCAGCAGTTCGGCAATCATCGGGGCGAACGCGCCGCCGAGGATGGCACCGATGGCATAACCGATGGAGACGCCGGAGTAACGTACGTTGGCCGGGAACATCTCCGCGTACAGGGCGGACTGGGGACCGTACGACAGGCCCAGGCCGATGGTCAGGACAAACATGGCGATGCCCATCAGCAGGATGCTCGCCGTGTCGATCAGCATGAACATCGGAATCTGCCACAGCAGCACCCAGACATAGCCGATCTGGAACGTGCGGATTCGCCCGATCTTGTCGGAGAGGATGCCGCCGTACATGGTGAAGGCCAGCCAGCCGAAGGCCGCCAGGGTCGTCGCCAGGAGCACGGACGGGCGGTGCATACCCAGGCCGCCGGCCTCGACATCCTTGGTGGCGTACGAGGCGAAGAACGCGATCAGCAGGTAGCCGGCGGCGTTGTTGGCAATGAAGATCAGCGCGGTGAGGATGACCTGCTTCCAGTTGTGCCGGAACAGCAGGCGCAGCGGGGCGGCAGATTCCTTCTTGCGGTCCTGCATCTCCTTGAACACCGGGGACTCGTCCACGGCGCGCCGGATGATGTAGCCGACCACGATCAGCACGATCGAGAACAGGAACGGAATACGCCATCCCCAGGCCAGGAACTGCTCCTCGCTCATCACGGTCGTGAGCAGCCACATGACGCCGGTGGCCAGGATCATGCCGCAGGGAACACCGATCTGCGGGTAGGCGCCGAAGAAGCCGCGCTTGTTGATCGGCGCGTGCTCGACGGACATCAGGGCAGCGCCGCCCCATTCACCGCCGGCCGAGAAGCCCTGCAGGATACGGAGCACCACCAGCAGGATCGGAGCGGTGATGCCGATCTGGTCGTAGGTCGGCAGCAGGCCGATCAGCGCCGTCGCTACGCCCATCAGCATCAGCGTAAAGACCAGCATCAGCTTCCGACCCATTCGGTCGCCGAGATGGCCGGCGACAATGGCGCCGAGCGGGCGGAACAGGAAGCTGATACCCAGCGACGCCCAGGCTACGATTTGCGCCAGCCCGGCGCTCTCCTGGGACAGCGGCGCAAAGTACAACGTAGCCAGCACCAGGCCGGCGGCTTGCGCGTAAATGAAGAAGTCGTACCACTCGATGGTGGTACCGACCAAGGTGCCGGCGAGCACCTTGCGCTCTTCACGGCGGGCTGCTGGGCTGAGGTTGCCTGCCAGCTCTTCTGACGTTGACATATTTTCTCCGTTGAGTTCACAGAACGGTTACCGAACGGTCGGTAATGTGACTGGAGCCATACTACCGGACAGTGACGGGCCACACATAGCGCCGCCATATCATTTCCATAACGCCCCGTCTACCGGATTGCGGCAGAACCGCTCCCCCTTGCAGGAACGGCGCCCCCCGCGCGGACCACGGGCAGCCGCAGGCCTAGCGGTAGCGGGCAGCACCGCCCGTCGCGTTCTATAGTTGGACGCTTTGTCCCGATATAGAACAATGGGTCGTGAGGGCCGGCACAGGACACTTTGGCCGGTTCCCGGAGCAACTCCCGTGCAGGACTTTTCCAGAGGATGTACCGATGAGCCAGACCCCCATCAAACCCGCCCCGGCCCACTCGCAGACCCTGTCGCGCGGCATCAGGGCCCTGGAGATCCTGGCGGAGGCGCCGTCGCCGATGACGATCGCCGAGTTGTCCGACGCGTTGGGGGTGCACCGGTCGGTCGCCTACCGGATCCTGCGCACGCTCGAGGACCATTCGCTGCTGATGCGCGATTCGGCTGGCAGGGTGCAGGCGGGGCCGGGCCTGGCCGCGCTCGCCCGGGGTGTTTCGCGGGACCTGCAGTCGGCGGCGCTGCCGGAGCTGACAGCACTGGCCAACGACCTGATGATGACGGCCTTTATCGCGGTCTGGGACCAGCACGACTGCGTGACGCTGCTGACCGTGGAGCCGCGGCATACGACGGCGCTGGTGCAGCGTCCGGGCACCCGGCATTCCTTCGCGGCGGGAGCCCCGGGCATCGCCATCCAGTCGGCCCTGACCCGGGACCAGTGGGAGCAGCATGCTCCGGGACAGCCGATCCGCCCGGAGGCGCGGCTCGCCAAGGACGCCGGGTATGCCATCAGCCATGACGAGGTCATCCCCGGCGTCTCGTCGGTGGCCGTGCCGGTCACCGTCCCGGGCCAGCTCCCGGCTGCCGTGGCCGTGGTCTATATCCGGACCGACACACCGGATGAGCAAATTGCGGAGGCACTGAAGCGCTCAGCCGCGGTCATCGAGGCGGAGCTGCACTGAGCCCGCCACGCCCCGCGGCGGCGGATGGCTGCGGCAACAGGCGGGCGGCCCGGCAGCAGGCGGGCGGCGGTCTGGCGTCCCGGCGGTCAGGCGTCCCGGCGCCGGACGACGGCGGCAGCGACCAAGCCAAGCACCAGCAGCATGGCTGAGGCGGCAATCGACACCAGGAACGCGCCGGAGTGTCCCAGGTTCTCGGCCAGCGCACCGGCTACCGCCGAACCGATGGCAGAGCCGAGGACGACGCCGCTGGCGAGCAGCGTCATCACCGTGCCGAGCCGCTCATCCGGAGCGACCAGGCTTCCGATGCCGTAGATGGTGACCATGGTGGGTCCGACGGGCACGCCGACCACCAGCAGCACGAGAATCATCGGCAGCACTTCGGCGGGCAGCAGCAGCAGGACGCAGAACGCCGTCATCGCCGCCGCGCACACGACCCAGCGGCTCGAATGTTTCCACCGTGCGGGCCAGTAGGCCACGGACAGCGCACCGAAGGCCGACGTCAGGCCCAGCAGCGCATACAGCAAACCGGCGGTGTCGGCCGCGCCGAAGCTGCCGCCGAAGGCACTCAGGGCGTTCTGGGTTGCGCCGAAGAACACGCCCATGGCCACCATCCCCAGCACGGGGATGGCGACCAGCGGCCAGTTGATCCGCACCGGCGAGGCCGCCGCGGCGGCTCCGGGATGTGCCTTGACCAGTCCGGGCGTCACCGGGACGACCACACGGTAGGTGGGGTGGACGGCGAAGGCGGTCACCATCGTAACGGTCAGGGCGGCGGCCAGCACGAAGGGCAGCCACGGGGCAATCAGCGCCGCGAGCAGCCCGACCAGGGCCGGTCCGAGCACAAACGTCAGTTCGTCGGCGGTGCTCTCGTAGGACAGCGCCGTGTCCAATACCGGCTTGTCTTTGCGGGTCATCGCCATCCAGCGCACCCTCGCCAGCGGGCCGACCTGCGGACAGGTGGCCCCGACGGCGAAGGACGCGGCAAGTACGGCCACGGGGCCGGCTCCACTGCCTCCGATGTAGACGCAGGTCAGCAGCACGACGATGGCACACGTGTGAGCGGCAGCCGCGACCAGCAGCACGGGCCGCTGACCGACCCGGTCGGCAAGATAGCCGAAGAGCGGCGCGCCGGCGGCCGAGCCGATGCCGACGGCACCGGCGGCGAAACCGCCCGAGGCGTAGGATCCGGTGCTGACGGTGACCAGTGTCAGGGCGCCGACCGTGAGCATCGCCAGCGGCAGCCGGGCAAGGAACCCGATGGCCAGAAAAGAGGTTCCGGCCATCCGTGCCAGCCGCGCGTAGCGGCCGAAGGGGTTTCGGGTTTTGCGACGTCGGCGGCCGGAGGTGTCGTTGCCGGGGGCTTGTTGCTGGGCGGGCGCGCCGGAATCAGAAGCAGTCATCGGTTTTTCCGTTGGTTCGAACCGCGCATCGTCCCGCCTCCCGATGCGCACAACCCGGATAACACAACCATCATACCGGTGGTCAGGCGGCCCCGGTGAGCACGGTGCGGACGGAGGAGCCGTGGCGCCCCTTCGTGACTTGGAGCTGAGCGCCGATGCGCTGCTTCATCTCCGCTACGTGGCTGACCAGGCCGATGACCCGGCCCCCGTCGCGCAGTCCCTCCAACGCATCCATGACCTGTTCCAACGCCTGCTCATCCAGGCTGCCGAATCCCTCGTCGACGAACAGCGTCTCGATGTCCACGCCGCCTGCCTCTGCCTGCACTACGTCGGCCAGGCCGAGTGCCAGCGCGAGCGAGGCCATAAAGGATTCGCCGCCGGACAGGGTGGAGGTGTCGCGCCGCTGCCCCGTCCATTCGTCGCTGACGTGCAATCCCAGGCCCGACTTCTTGTTGCCGGACTTCGAGTCGTCGTGGACCAGCGTGTACCGCCCGTCGGTCATGGCAATCAGGCGTTCGGAAGCCGCCGCCGCAATCTGCTCGAGACGCGCAGCCAGGACGTAGGTGGTGAGCGTCATCTTGCGTTCGTTCTCGCCCAGTCCCCTGACCGTGTCCGCCACTGACTGCAGAAGCTCGTGCCGTTCCGCGATCGGGGCCAAGCGGACTTGTTCCTCGTCGAAACGCCGGCGGTAGCTGGCAAGTTGTTGCTGCGACGCAGTCAGCACACCGTGCCGCACGTGGTGCTCCTGCACCAGCCCGTCCAGGACCGCGGCTTCCCCGCGTACCGCGTCCAGTTCCGCGGTCCCCGGCAGCGTTTCGCCCTTCTCAAGCGCCGTGCGGGCACGGACGACGGCTTCGGAGGACTCCAGCACCTGCAGCCGCTGGCCTGCTTCGACGTAGGCAGTGTGGCGCCGCTGCAGTTCCTGCAGCTGTGCCGGTGCCAGCAGGGACACCCGGATTTCGTCTTCGGAGGCGAAGCTGGACTGCCCGATGGCCGAGGCCAGATCGGCGTCGGCCTGCTCCAACGCGTTGCCACAGTGGCGGTGCTGTCCCAAGACGTCCAGGGCAGCGGCCAGCAGTTGGTCGAGGCGGGACAGCGAGGCCGCATGTTCGTGCAGGCTGCCTCCGGCCGGACCGGCCTCGCGCAGCTTCTGCTCGAGTTCCTGCACGCGTTCCCTCCCGGCCTTGAGGTCGGAATCGGCGGAGGCCTTGGCCACGGCCAGAGCCGACAGCTGCCGGCCGTTCTCGTCGAGCTGCTCGGTCGTGGCGGCCGCCCGTTCCTGCAGTTTTGTGCGCCGTTCCCTCACCGCGACGGCTTCGTCCAAACGGGCACGGGCGGCGGCGACGGCGGCGGCCGCTTCGGCGGCGTCGGTCGCGCCGCCGCGGGAGGCCAGGGCCGAAAGTTGCTGTTCCAGTGCCGCGCACGCCTCGCGGGCCTTGGAGTACGTGGCTTCCGCCGCCGCGTGGTCCTCCCGGGCTGCTGTTTCCTGTTCGCGGGTGACCAGATGCCCGCCGGCGGCCGCGGCCGGTTGCGGATGTTCTGTTCCGCCACACACCGGACAGGGGTCTCCCTCTGCAAGGTTGGCGGCGAGCTCCGCTGCGGCCTGATCGAGGCGCTGTTCCAACAGCGACAACCAGGCTTCCTTGAGCCGAAGTTGCCTGGCGTGCGCCGCATCGCGGTTCCGCCGGGCCTCGTCGGTCTTGGCCAGGCAGGCGCCGTAGTCGGCCACGGTGTCGCGCAGCTGCCGGGCTTGTTCCAGCCGCTCGGTGAGCAGGCCGACGTCGTCGGAGGCTGCCGACAGCATGGCCAGTTCCTCCTGCAGCCCGTGGCCGACTTCAGCCAGCCGTTCCCGGGTTGTTTCCGCGGCACCGATGTCCTTGGCCAATCGGCCCGCGTGCTGTTCCAACCGCCGCACGTCGGCAGCGGCCGCCTGCAACCGCTGCTCTTCCGGCAGCAGGGCGCGGATTCGTCCGAGCTCGGCGGAGAGCTGTGCCGCCGCCTCCTCGAGCAGCGCCTGTCCCGCGGCATCGGGGTCGGGGCGGCGGGAAACGAATGTTGGGAAGAGCGGATGGGCTTCGGCCTCGTCGATCCGGTCCAAAAATTCTTTACCGGCACGTTCCACAGCGAGTGCAGCCTGATCCCGGTGCCGGATGGGCGACGCCAGCAGTTCCGCGGACCGGTGCGACGCCAGGGTTTCGGTCAGCGCGGCGTGGCCGTCGGCGCCGTTGCGGTGCCCGGCTGCCAGTTTCTCCAGCGCCGCCAATTCCGCGTGGTCGGCCAGCGCCCGCTCGTGCCGGGCGATGGTTTCCCGCAGCCGGCCCAGCTCATCTTGTCCGCGCTCGGCCAAGTCGCGGACGGAGCCGGCTGCGGACGCCATCGAGGACTCAAGCGTGGCGAGCAGGTCCGCGGCAGGCATTGACTGGTCCGGCATGTCGTCGGAGGCCAGATGCCGGGCTGCTTCCTCTGTTGCCCGCGCGAGCAGGTGGTCGGATCCTGCCACCGCGGCCTGGTAATCCGAGCGGGCCTTGGCCGCTTCGTCCGCCAGGACCTGCTCCACCGCCTCATAGCGGTCGGTCGCGAACAGGCGCTGCAGCAACGGCCGGCGTTCCCTGGCGTCGGCGCGCAGGAACGCCGCAAAGTCGCCTTGGGGCAGCAGGACTACCTTGGTGAACTGTTCCAGGCTCATGCCCAGGACGGACAGCAGTTCGGCCGCGGCCTCGTCGTTGCGGCCGCTTTTCTGGACCCAGGCCCCATTGATCTTCTCGCGCAACAGCGTGCGCGCCTGCTCCGTCACCGACCCGGACCGGGCCCGGGACGAGGGCCGTTCCCACTGCGGGTTGCGGGTCACTTCGAACCGTCTGCCGCGGGCGGAGAATTCGCACACGACTTCCGGCTCGGTCCCGGGTTCGGCGTGGTCGCTGCGCAGCCGCTTGCCCTGCTGGCGTGCGCCGGGGACGGACCCGTACAGCGCAAAACAGATGGCGTCCAGGATGCTGGTCTTGCCGGCCCCGGTCGGCCCGTTGAGCAGGAACAGCCCCTGCGCTCCCAGCTCGTCGAAGTCAATGGTTTCCCGCGCGGCGAACGGCCCGAAAGCCTGCATTTGAAGCCGGTGGATCCTCATGCCGCGGCCTCCGCTGCCTGCACGGCGGCCAACGCATCGGCCAGCAGCGCGCGTTCGGCTTCGCCGGCCGGCCGGGAGCGGACGTGGTCCAGGAAGCCGCAGCAGACCTCCAGGTCGTCCTGGGCCTTGGCGATGCGCTGGCTGTAGCTCATGGTGTCCCGGCGCGGCCCGGAGACGGGTTCGAAGTTGAGCACCAGCGTGTCGGGAAAGCGCGCCCGCAGCCGTTCCATCGCCTTCGCCGGGCGTTCGTCGTCGGTGACCGTGATTTGGCAATAGGCGTCCTGCGCCCAGGCGTGGTCCGCCGATTCGAGCAGGTCCTGCATGGTCCCCTTGAGCACGGCGAGCTTGCGCGGGGAGGGCCAGCTGACGTTTTCCACCGACGCGAGCCCGTCCGCGGTGAATTCGAGGATGATGCCGCCCTTCTCGTGTCCGGCCTCGGAGAACGAATAAGGCAGCGGCGAGCCGGAATAGCGCACGGTTTCGCTCAGCGCCTGGCGCCCGTGCAGATGGCCCAGCGCCACATAGTCGAGGCCGTCGAACAAATCCAGCGGGACCGCTCCCACTCCCCCGATGCTCAGGTCCCGTTCGCTGTCCGAGGTGATGCCGCCGCTGGCAAAGGTGTGCGCCATGACCAGGGAATGCACGGCGCCGCCGGCCCTCCGCTGCTCAAGGTCCGCTCGGACGAGGTCCAGCGCCGACCGCGTGACGGCGGTGTGGCTGGGAGCCTCCGCGCCCAGCTCCTCCGCGCACAGCCGCGGCTCAAGGTACGGGATCCCGTACACGGCAAGGGTCGCACCGTCCAGGTCCAGCTCCACCGGGTCCGCAAGCTGGTCCAGCCGGGCGCGGATATGGACCCCGCCGTGGGCCAAGATGCCGGAGCCGAAGCCCAACCGGGTGGCCGAATCGTGGTTGCCGCTGGTCATGATCACCGTTGCCCCGGCACCGCGGATGCGCGACAAGGCATCGGAAAAGAGGTTGACCACATCTACACCGGGCAGCGCGCGGTCGTACACATCGCCCGCGATGAGCACCACGTCGATGCTCTCCTCGCGCACTGTCTGCAGGAGTTGCTCCACGAATGCGTGCTGCGCCTGCAGCATCCCGACGCCGTGGAAAGAACGGCCCAGGTGCCAGTCGGACGTGTGCAGTAACCTCATATTTCCAAACTATCCGGCGGCTGGGACAGTTTCGGACAAGCGCAACGGCACGTCCCGAAATCGGGACGTGCCGTTGCGCGGGGCTGTGTGGTTATTCGCCGTCCGGGCGTGTCCGGTTCGGCTTGCGGTCAAAGAAGTCGCGGGCTTCGGCGGCGCCCTGATCGTCCGCCGGCACCGGCTCGTCCGGCTGGTCCTCCACCGCAACGTCAGGAACCTCACGTCCGGCGGCGGACCCGCCGGGGGCCGGGCCGGTGGCCGCGGAGCCGGCGGCCGCGGATCCGGCCGACACCGTGCCGGCGGAAGCCCCGCCGCCGGCGGCAGTCTTCCCCTCCACAAGCTCGCCGGAAGACGCAGCCCGTGCATCGCCGTCGTTGGTGGCCTTGCGCGGCCCCGGCACCAGCTCGGCACTGCGGTAGAGCAGCCCGGCGATCACCGCACCGAGCAGCGGGGCAGCCCAGAACAGCCACAGTTCGGCCAGCGGGCTGCCGTCCGCGAAATACACCGCGGCCGTGGAGCGGGCGGGGTTCAGCCCGGCGTTGGAAATCGGAAGCATCACGGCGGTCAGCACGCCGAACGCAAGCCCGACCGCGTACGGGGCGCTGCGGAGCCGGTCCAGGGACGAGGTGGCACCGAGGTAGACCGCCACGAGCAGCCCGGTGGCGATGGTCTCGGCCAGGAACACCCCCGCCATCGAGAAGCCCAGTTCGTCGCCGCCGGCGTAACCGTTGGAGATGGACGTGAACACGCCGGCCGACTGGGCGCTGACCGGGTGGCTGCCCATGATCACCCAGAGCACGACCGCGGCCAGCGAGGTGCCGGCCAGCTGCGCCAGGATGTAGGGCAGCACCGACTTCCAGGAGGTCCGGCCCGCGAGCGCGCTGCCCAGCGTGATGGCCGGGTTGAAGTGCCCGCCGGAGACGTGGCCGAACGCAAGCATGCCGGCAACGACGGCCAGGCCGAAGCCGAAGGGAACGCTGAAGCCGCCCTGCGGATTGAACATGCCGATCCCCAGGGCGCCGAAAAAGAGCAGGAACGAACCTGCCACTTCGGCGCCGATGCGGGCCGAGTAGCTGCGCCCCTCGCCGAGCCGGGGCGGGGCGGCGTGGACGGCCGGAGCCGGTGACGCGGAGTGGGCTGCTGCCATGGATACTGTCCTTCTGCAGGGCCGGCCAGCAGCCGGCGGGTTACTCAAAACTACTCCACTCTGGCATTGGGGTCTGTGAAAACGCTGGGTGCTGCCCGGGAAGGATGCCCGGCGAAAGGCCCGGTCCCGCGCCTAAGCTGGTAGTCGTGACTAACGATGCCCCGCTCCCCGGTTCCCCCTCCGCCGACGC
Source organism: Arthrobacter sp. Cza30 (assembly GCF_059090765.1). Classification (NCBI taxonomy): domain Bacteria; kingdom Bacillati; phylum Actinomycetota; class Actinomycetes; order Micrococcales; family Micrococcaceae; genus Arthrobacter; species Arthrobacter sp. Cza30. The sequence continues at coordinate 195,708 of NZ_JBNHGA010000005.1, forward strand.
ACCGGACTTCGCCGGCAGCGCGCCGCCCCCTCCCGGCACCATGCAGCCCGCTCCCGGCGCCATCCAGCCGGCTCCCGGCGCCGTGCCGCCGCCGCCCGAGACCCAGCCGGAGACGACGGCCCACGCGGTGCCGGACTTCGCCTCGCGGGTGCGCGGCTGCCTGCTCGGAGGCGCCCTGGCGGACCAGTTGGGCGCCGGCGTCGAATTCGACTCCTTCGACGCGATCGCCGGGCGCTTCGGGGCGGACGGGCTGCGGGACTTCTCCCAGCTGGCGGAGCCCGGCCACTTCTCCGACGACACGCAGCTGACGCTGTATACCCTCGACGGGCTGACCGAGGCGCTGGAATGGGCCAATGCCGGTACCGCCGCCGACGAAGCCGCCTGTCTCTGGCTGGCCTACCTGCGCTGGTACGCCACCCAGGAAGGCCGCTTTCCGGACAACGCGCCGGAACCCCAGCCGCGCTGGATCGACGAACAGGAGGTGCTGCACGCCCGCCGCGACCCCGGCGCCGACTGCCTGTCCGGCCTGGCCACCGGGGAAATGGGAACGCGGGCGCGCCCGGTCAACCGGGACTCGAAAGACTGCGGCACGGTGGTCCGGTCGGCTCCGTTCGGGCTGCTGCCGTTCGTCGACGACCAAACGGTCCAGCGGCTGGCCACGGACGGCTCGGCGCTCACCCACGGCCATCCGACGGCGCACCAGGGCGCGGCAACGTTCGCCACGCTGATCCGGCTGCTGGTGCACGAACAGGCCACGCTGCCCGGCGCCGCCGTGGCCATGCTGGCCCGCACCGAGCAGGACCCGGCCGCCGCCGAGCTGGCCGGGCGGCTGCGCGCCGCCATCGAGCTGTCGGCCCGCGGCCCCGTGCAGCCGGCCGTGCTGACCGCCACGCTGGGCCTGGGCCGGGTGGCGGAGGAAGCCCTGGCCATCGCCCTCTACGCCGTCTTGGCGACGGCGGACAGCACGACGGCGGAGCACCACTTCCGCCGGGCCGTCGCCGCGGCCATCAATCACGACGGCGACAGCGACTCGGCCGCCAGCCTCGCCGGGAACCTCCTGGGCGCCCATTACGGCGAGGCGGCGCTCCCCGCCGAATGGCTGGCCGCGCTGGAGGCCCCCGACGTCATCCTCGGCATGGCGGAGCGCTTCCTGGCGCAAACCCAGGGCTGAGCCCGTGCACCACGGCCGCACTGCCCCCGCGCTGCCCCGCCAGGACGGGAAGACGATCCTCGTGACCGGTGCCAGCGCCGGCCTCGGCTACTTCGCCAGCGAACAGCTGGCCGCGGCGGGAGCCACGGTGGTCATGGCTGCCCGTGATGCGGCACGCGCCCGGGCAGCCATGGAAGCCATCCGCCGCACGGTGCCCGGCGCGGACGTGCACTTCCAGGAGCTGGATCTTGCCAATCTGGCCTCGGTCCGGCAAGCGGCAGGCGAGCTTGCCGAGCGGGGGCGGATCGATGCCCTGCTGGCCAACGCCGGGGTGATCGGTTCGCAGAAACTGCAGTTCACCGCCGACGGCTTCGAACTGCAGTTCGGCACCAACCACCTGGGCCACTTCGCGCTCGTCGCCGGGCTGATGCCCGTGCTGCGCCGCAGCCGCGGCCGCGTGGTGCATGTGGGCAGCATCAGTCACCGCTGGGTCCGGCCGGACTTTTCCCGGGCCGCTCTGCCGGCCCGGTACTCCAGCTACCGGTCCTATGCGCTGTCCAAACTGGCGGTGATGAGTTTCGGATTCGAGCTGGCGAACCGGCTGGAGGCGGCGGGGTCGCCGGTCTCTTCCGTGGTGGCCCACCCCGGGTACGCGCGGAAATACTTCACCCCGGACCGGCCGGGCCTGCAGCTGTCGCGTCCGGCCGCGGGCTGGCAACGGGTGCTCTTCGGGCTGGTGGCGCAGGGCAAGGACGCCGGCGCCCGGCCGCTGGTGCACGCGGCGGCCGGCGAGGAGGTCCGCAACGGCGACTACTGGGGACCGGACGGACCGTTCCAGCTGACCGGACGCACCGCCGTCGTCGCGCCGCGGAGGCACGCCCGCGAGCGCAACGCCGTCTCCCGGCTGATCGACCTGTCCGAGGAACTCACCGGGGTACGCCTCCGGCTCTGACTCCGGCGGCCGTCGAGGGCGGCCGGTCGACGACGGCGGGTCAGGCGCTGTGCGCGGGCCAGCGTCCCCCGATCATCTGCAAAAACTCGCCTTCGGAGAGCACCTCGATCTGCTGGCCCTTGCTGTGCAGCTGCAGCACCTTGTGGGCCTTGGCGGTGACGCGGCCGCTCTTGAGGTCGGAGGCGACGAAACCGTCGCCGACGACGAGCACGGTGGTCTTCCGGGTGACGTTGCTGGCCGGCCGGGCCCCCAGCTCCGCCGCCCGGTTCTTCGCCTCCTGCCGGGACAGGCCCAGATTGCCGGTGAAGACCACGGTCTGGCCGTACAGCGGGTGGGAATCGTCGGCAGCGTGGTTGGGCTCGGGGTTCTCCCCCTCGTCCGGCCAGTAGGTCCAGGCCGACGACGGCGCCGCACCCCCGGCCGCACTCATCGACTGCCGCTCGAGCGCGGTCCGGGTGGGTTTGGACACCGCCGCACTGCCGTGGAGGTAGGCCTCCAGGCGCGAGGCGCGCAACTGCATCGCGGTCAGCAGCTCGGGAATGCTGCCGGCCGAGTTGCGGCCGGCGATGTCGATCATGATGCCGGCGCAGGCCCGCGCGTCCGCCACGGCGTCGTGGTGGTTGTGCAGCGGCACGCCTGCGGCCTCGGCCACGAACGGCAGGGAATAGGACACCAGCGAGTAGCTGCGCCGCGACAGGATCACGGTGCAGGCGTAGTCGTAGGCCGGCCCGGAGAGTTCCGAGACCTCCAGAGCGGACCGGATCACGCCCATGTCGAAGGCGGCATTGTGGGCGACCAGCACGTCGGAGCCGATGAAGGCTGCCAGGTCGGCGAAGATCTCGCCGAAACGCGGCTTACCCGCCACCATGCCCGCGGTGATGCCGTGGATCTGGACGTTGCGCCGGTCGAAGTTGTCGAAGCCCTCCGGCGGCCGCATCAGCCAGGAGGCTTCCTCGACGATCCGGCCATCACGGACCTTGCTCAAGCCGACGGAGCATGGTGAGCCCCGGAACCCGTTTGCCGTCTCGAAATCGATTGCCGTGAAGTCAACTGCCACGCGTTCAACCCTAAGCGACGGCACGGACGGTTCTGCGCCCGCAACACGCGCCGACGGCGGCCCCGGCACGAGCGCTGGGGCCGCCGTCCTGCCGGCTGGTCAGGGCTGGGTCAGGGGGTGGCCCGGCGGAGGGTCAGGTAGGACCCGCCCGCCAGGGCCGCGCAGAACAGCGCCGTCCAGCCGGAGGTGCTCAGCGGGGTCTGGGCCACCAGCCACCCGCCCACGGCCGGCCACCAGCCCTGCCGTGCGATCAGGCCGAGCAGGCCGATCAGGACCACGGCGATCGCGACCCATGTGATTAACATCCCGGTCGCCTGCCAGCGTTTGTAGATGGTGGCGAACCAGAAACCGATCATGAACAACGCCACCATGACGATGAAGTAGAACAGGATCTGCACCACGGGGCTGCTGTCGGCGATCCAGCCCAGGGCATACAGCCGGCCGTTGAAGCCCCAGCCGCCGGTGGCAACTTCCAGCAGTCCCAGCAGGTAGTACAGGACACTGACGGCAAGGGCGACCACGGCGAACAGGCCGACGGTGCCGAGGTAGAAGGTACGGCGGCTCACGCTCATCGCCTGCGAGAACGGGAACGTCATGGTCAGCGATTGGATGCCCAGCGCGAAGAAGTACCACATCACCGCTTGCGCCGTCCCGGAGTGTAGCGTCTGGCCGCTGGCCGGGATCATCGCCCAGATGGCCAGGGTGACCAGGAACGAACCCAGCAGGATCACGGCGGGGATGCCCAGGAAGGTCCACTTATTGATCAACTGCATGCGCGCTACGTTGATGACGCGGTTCATTTCAGGACCTCCAGCTCGGAGTGGGCGTTGGCGACGGCATCGGTTGCAGCAGTGGTCTTCCGCACCACCAGTTGTTGGAGCGACACCGGCGCCAGCTCCACAGCGAGTTCCGCAGCCTGGACGCGTTCGGCATTCGACAGCCTGCCGTCGATGGTCCACGAGGCCAGCGAGCCCAGCGATTCACGGTGCAGCACTTCCCGCCCAGCCGCGAAGGACCTGACGGCTGCGGCGCTGCCGGACACTGTGAAGGCCGTCCCGCGGACCGCTTCGGCGTCGTCGTCCATGACGATCCGGCCGCGGTCGATCAGCACGACGTGCTCCAGCAGGTTCGCCACCTCGTCGATCAAGTGCGAGGAAAGGATGATGGTGCGCGGATGATGGGCGAAGTCCTCAACCAGCCGGTCGTAGAAGATCTGGCGGGCCACGGCGTCGAGCCCCAGATACGGCTCGTCGAAGAATGTTATCTCCGCGCGGGACGCCAGCCCGATGATCACGCCGACGGCGGAGAGCTGGCCGCGGGAAAGCTTCTTGATCCGCCGCTTGGGTGGGAGCTGGAAATCCTCGACCAACCGGTCCGCGTAGGCCTGGTCCCAGTTCCGGAAGAACAGGGCGGCCGATTTGAACGCCTGCCGGGGGGTGAAATCGTCCGGGTACTTCTGTGATTCCCGGATGAAGCAGATCCGGGACAGCACGGCGTCGTTTTCATACGGGTGCTGCCCGAAGACCAGCGCTTCGCCGCTGCTCTGGAGACCTTGGCCGGTGAGCACCGACATCAGGGTGGTCTTGCCGGCGCCGTTTCGGCCCAGCAACCCGTAGATCCGGTTGCCCTCCAGACGCAGGCTGACGTTGTCCAGTGCCTTGGCATCACGGTAGGACTTGCTCACCTGCCTCAGTTCGATGGCGGGTGTGTTCTGGTAGTTCATGGGGACACGCTTCCCTCTGTCATGTCGCTGGTGGACTCGGTGCGGTGGAGCATTGCGGTCAGCTGTTCGGTGCTGATACCCAGTTTTCGTGCTTCCCGGGCCATCGGCTGAACGTACTCGCGGTAGAAGTCGTCGCGCCGGCGGGCCACTAAACGGGAGCGGGCTCCGGCGGCTACGAACATGCCGATCCCCCGCTTTTTGTACAGAATCCCGTCATCGACCAGGCGGTTGACGCCTTTGGCCGCGGTGGCGGGATTGATCCGGTAGAAGGCGGCGAACTCATTGGTGGACGGCACCTGGCCTTCCTCGGCCAGCGTCCCGTCCACAATGTCGTTCTCAATGCGTTCGGCGATCTGGAGGAAGATCGGCTTCGAGTCGTCGATCACGGCCGCTTCTTTTCCCGGCCCATTGCACCGCTTGGTCGGTGAAGGGGTTCATTACTCATGTAGTTAACCATACAACGGGTGGAGCACGTGTCAATACGCGAGGATGGCGTGCGGCGCCGGCTTCCGGCCGGCTCGGCCCGGAGCTCGGAGGCGAGCTCGAGGGGGGAATGTCAGGCAGGATTCGTCAACACGCGGCGGTGCACCTCAAGGGCACCACTGTGGCGGCGCGGGGCCCGTCAAGGGGTGTGAGGGCGACGCCTGGCACCGGTTGCCCGCCAATGGCATGAGGGCAGCGGGGTGTTAGCGGAGTGGCGTCCGTCGCCCTAAGGACCGGTGGGCCACCAACGGCTAGGGCAGGAGTTCTGGTGCGAAGGAGCTGGCGGCGGAGCGGACGGTCTACAGGGCCGGCAGCAAAGCTGACCGATGGGAGGATCAGCCCCTAGCAGCTACGGCTACGCCCGCCGGTTCCTGAGCTTGCGGATCCTGGTGGTCAACCAGTACAGACCCGCAACAACAACGACAACAATCACGATCTTCTGGAAGACGCCGGCGTACTCCTCCACGATGTGCCAGTTCTCCCCCAAGTAGAAGCCGGCCAGCACAAAGATGCTGTTCCAGATCAGACTCCCGGCTGCGGTCAGTGAGAGGAACTTGCCCAAGGGCATGCGCTCGATGCCGGCGGGGATGGAAATCAGGCTGCGGAAGATCGGGATCATGCGGCCAAAGAAGACTGCCTTGTAGCCGTGGCGGTTGAACCAGGCTTCCACCTTGTCCACGTCTTCCAAATCGATCAGCGGAAGCTTGTCGGCGATGGCGCGCATGCGCCCTCGGCCCAGCCAAGCGCCCAGCCCGTAAAGCACCCACGCGCCGATAATCGAACCCAGCGTGGTCCATATCAGCGCCTCGACAAGGCTGAAGTTACCGCGGCTGGCCGTGAAGCCTGCCAGCGGAAGCACCACTTCACTAGGCAGCGGCGGGAAAAGATTCTCCAGCGCGATCGCCAGACCCGCGCCTGGTGCCCCGATGCCTTCCATCAGCCCCACGGCCCATTCGGCCACCCCGGTGAGGGCAGAGGTATCGTCTGCGGACTGGGCAGGGCGGGGACCGGACATCAAGGAGGGGATCAGCGTGCTCATCGTGTACAAGTCTGCCTTACCGCCCCCATCAAGACCGAACCGGGGGTCGGGTCTGGGCGGTCAAGCACCCGAAGAGGTGCAGATCGCTCGTAAACCGCGCAGCTATAAGTTAATTGCCGTCATTGCTGGATGTGGGGAACTGCGCCTACACATCAGTCGGAAGCGTCGACGACGCCGTGCCCGCCCTGTCGACTCCCTTAGAGCCGCTTCGACGGCGAACGCGGACCTAAAGGCACCACCTGCAGTGAGTGTCCTTGGTAGTGGTGGCGGGGTGGAGGTGTAGGTGTGTCCGGTGGGGGTGGTGGTCTCCACCGCGTGGTGCGTTCCCTCAATAGGGCGGCTGGACCAGCCTTCGGCTTCCTTTGACTGGTTGCATTGTTCGCACAGTCCCTGGCCGTTGGCCATGGTGGTTTTACCGCCGTGTGCCCAGGGCACGATGTGGTCGATGTGCCGGATCGGGGCGTCGCACCAGGGCCTGGCGCAGACCGCGTCGCGGGCCTGGATCATCCGGCGCATCCCGTCGGGGAACTTCCGTGCGGCCGAATCCATCCCCAACAACTGCCCGGTCCCCGGCGCGGTGTAGAGGCGGCGGACCCAGATGTCCTCCACGGCGGCCTGTTTCAACACCTTGTTGCGTTGAGCCTGCTCGCGGGCGGTCTTCCACCCCAGCTCGGTCCCGGCCGGCGGCGCCTGCTGCCCGATCCGGCCGGGCGGGCTGCCCCCAGTGGTGGCGGCCGATGGTTGTGCCGGTGCCGGCGGTTCTTGTGGCGGGCGGGTGAGGTTGCGGGCGTACTGGGCCGGGACGATGCCGTGCCCGGTCAGCCAGGCCGGTTCGTTCCGGCCGTGGAGCAGGGCGCGGTCGGTCATCACCAGCTGGATTTCCAGCCGGGCCGGGTCGGCGGTGCTGCGCCCGGTGACGCGTTCGAACACGGTATCGGCCATCAGCTGGCCCCGCGACCGGGGGTCGCCCATGCTGCGCAGCCGGTCCGCTTCCCGGTGCAGGGCGGCCATCACCGCCACCCCCTGGACCACCGGCAGCAGAGTCCGGACCGAGACCATGGTGTCGGGCTCGGGCCGGGAAGACACATGCCGGCCCGCTTCGGCCTTCGCCGCCCGCTCCACCACCGAGCGGGGATCGAGCCGGTAGGCCAGGCGCTTGGCTTCGGCCCGCAGCGCCCGGTTCCCGAGCCCGTGCAGCCGCTCCCGGTTGCCGGCCAGTTCCCGGTCCAGGCGCACGCGGTGCTCCGGGGACAGGCAGCCGGTCTCCTGGGCCAGGATCTCGGCCCGGTATTCGTTCTGGCTCCCCGCGGCGAGGGCGGCCAGGGTGTGCGGCATCTGTGTCACCAGGGTCCGGGAGAGGTTCAGCAGGACCGCGGCACGGTGCGGGGACTCGCGCCTGGCCAACCCGATCTGGGCGGCCACCCCGGCGCCCTGCCGGTCTTTCGGGATCCCGGCGGCGGCACGACGGGCACGCACCGATTCCTCCAAGGCGACCTGGACCCTGGCCTGCGCGGCAGCGGCGGCAGCCTTCAAACCCTCCAACGCCGTCAGCTCCTCCACCAGTTCCCGGTCCGGCGCACCCACGTCGATGCCCTCGAGGGCAGCGGCCGCAGCGCGAACGGCGGCAGAACCCATCGGACTCGCCGCAGGCCGGGCGTCCCGCAACAAACCGCTACCGGCAGGTGATACCGGGGCGGGTGGGGCTGTGGCAGACGGACCGGCTGCAGGCGAGGCTGCGGCGGGCGAGGCTGCGGCGCGCGATGCGGTGAGAGGTGATGCTGCGGCGCCCGGCGCTGCGACGGACGATCTTGGCGCAAGCGCTGCCGCGGCGGGAGGTTCGGGTACGGCCGGGTCAAACATCTGAGCGTCTCAATCTTCAGCATGCGCACTGCATGGCCTCGACTACGAGCGGTCACGAACCCTGAACGGATCCGCAGACGCCACCGGCAAACCCACTGCCCGGCGGCCAACGATGGTGCTGAACTGCTACTGAAAACAGACTATCGGCCGCCACTGACAGTTACGGACAATGCAGAACCCTCCGCCAAATGCGGTCAGGCCGCAGGTGTGCGGTCGCCGCAAGCCGCCGATAGTGGCCCCTCCGCTGCGGCGGGTCCCGGACTGCCCTGCGGGCACGGCCCTCCGATTTCTAGCCGAGTGCCGCCACAATGTGCGGCACCAGCGCGCGGAACGCCTGGCCGCGGTGGCTGATGGCGTTCTTTTCCTCCGGCCGCAGTTCGGCGCAGCTGCGATCCATTCCTACCGGCTGCAGGATGGGGTCGTAACCAAATCCACCGGCGCCGCGCGGTTCTGCCAGCAGGGTACCGGCCAGCCGGCCCTCCTCGACGGCTTCGAGGCGCGGCGACACGACGCTTGCTGCACAAATGAAAGCGGCGCCGCGGTGCTCGGGCGCGATGTCAGACAACTGGTTCAACAGCAGGCGCAGGTTCGCTTCGTCGTCGCCGTGTTTGCCGGCCCAGCGGGCCGAGAAGATGCCGGGTGCCCCGCCGAGTACGTCAACAGCCAGGCCCGAGTCGTCGGCCACCGCGACCAGTCCGGTGGCTTCGGCCACGGCGCGTGCCTTCAACAGGGAGTTTTCTGCGAAGGTCAGACCGGTTTCGGCAACGTCCGGGACCCCTGCCGTGGCAGCGTCGATCACCTGGGTATCCACGTCCAGCCCCGGGATCTGGCCGCGCAGCAGGTCGCGCAATTCACGCAGCTTGCCCTGGTTGCGGGTGGCCAAGACCAGCCGGGGCTCGATCCTCTGCCCGGCGTCCGGCGCTCCGCCGGGCCCGGCGCCTGCGGCCCCGGTGTCAGCCACGGATGACTTCTCCCAGCGTCTCCGCCAGGGTGTCCCGCTGGATCTGGGCCAACTGGGCGGTGCCGGCAAGAGCCAGGTCCAGCAGCGCGTCGAGTTCCGCACGGTCGAACGGCGCGCCCTCGGCGGTGCCCTGGACTTCCACGAACTGGCCGGATCCGGTGACCACCACGTTCATGTCCGTTTCGGCGCGCACGTCTTCGACGTAGGGAAGATCCAGCATCGGCACGCCGTCGATAATGCCGACGCTCACGGCGGCGACGGTATCGGTGAGCGGGCGGGCGGAACGGGCGATCAGCTTCTGCTCTTTCGCCCAGTGCAAGGCGTCGGCAAGGGCCACGAAGGCGCCGGTGATGGCCGCGGTGCGCGTGCCACCGTCGGCTTGGAGCACGTCGCAGTCCAAGACGATGGTGTTCTCCCCCAGCGCCTTGGTGTCGATCACCGAGCGGAGCGAGCGGCCGATCAGCCGGGAAATTTCGTGCGTGCGGCCGCCGATCTTGCCTTTGACGGATTCGCGGTCGGACCGGGTGTTGGTGGCGCGGGGAAGCATCGCGTATTCGGCCGTCACCCAGCCGCGTCCTTCGCCCTTCAGCCAACGCGGCACGCCCGCGGTCACCGATGCGGTGCAGAGCACGCGGGTGTTGCCGAACTCGATTAGCGCCGATCCTTCGGCCTGGTTGGACCAGCCGCGCGTGATGCTGATCGGACGCAACTGCTCGGGCGTCCGGCCGTCGGCGCGGGCGGCGGCAGCGGGCATGGCGGAACCGGGATCAACATCAATCATGAGTCCACCCTATCGGCTCGCGGTGGCCGCGGCCGCGCGTAAGACGCCGCCGCCACCGCTTGGCTGCCGCTCAGGCGTCTTCGGCCGACTCTGCCGCAGCCGCTCGTAAGACGTCGCCGCCACCGCCCCGCCGCCGCTCAGACGACGTAGCTGACGCCGGCCACCGCGACCGCGAGATCGCCGACATAGGTTTCGCGGGCCTCCTCGACGGTGCGCACCGAGTCGTTCCAGACGGGCAGGTGGGTCAGCAGCAGCCGCCGGACCTGCGCCTCGGTGGCAGCGGCGCCGGCCCGCTTTCCGGTGAGGTGCACGCCGTCGACGGCGTCGTCGCGTCCCTCGTGGAAGGCAGCCTCGCACAGGAACATGTCCGCCCCGAAGGCCGCTTCGACCAGTTCGGGGCAGCTGTCGGTGTCACCGGAGTAGGCGAGCACCCGCGTGACCGGCCCCTCGGGCGTGGGCTCCGTAGCCTCGACCCGGATCGCGTAGGCCTCCTCAACGGGGTGGCGCACCGGATACGGCGTGATGGTGAACGGGCCCAGCTTCACCGGTTCCCGTTCCGCCCAAACGTGGAAGTCGAACTCCTCTTTCATGCCCGGATCCAATTCCAGCCCGTAGGCGGTGGCCATGCGGTCCGCCGTGGCGGCCGGCCCCCACACGGGGATGCGGCCCTTGGTCCAGCCGTCGGGATTCCAGCGCACCGCCACGTGCAGGCCGCACAGGTCCATGCAATGGTCCGGGTGCAGGTGGCTCAGGAAGACGGCGTCGATATCTTCCAACGCCATGTAGCGCTGCGCGGTGCCCAGGGCGCCGTTGCCCAGGTCCAGCAGGATGCGCCAGGTCCGCTCGCCGTCGTGGGCGCTGACCAGATAGCACGACGCCGGGGACTGCGGCCCGGGAAACGAGCCGCTGCAGCCGATGATGGTCAGGTTCATGCCCGCTCCCCCGGGTTGTACTGCCCGGACGCACCGGCAAACGGCGAAACTTTCGGGCCTGCCTGCCCTCCTGCGCGCGCGGCGGCGACCATCTCGGGGGTGATCCTGGCCATGCTGCCGGTGGGATAGTGCGCCGCCACGTGCTCCACATGCTCCACGGCGATCACCTCCGGCCCCAGGAACCGGCGCGCCAGCACCTCGAAGGACGCGGCGTCGCCGGTGGCAATGAAGTGGTGCCGGCCCGGCGTCCCCTCCGGCCGCAGCAGATCGTGGGACACCAGGGACCGGTAAACGTCCTTCGCGGTTTCTTCCGCGCTGGAAACCAGTGTCACGCCGTCGCCCATGACGTAGGAGATCACGCCGGTCAGCAGCGGATAGTGGGTGCAGCCGAGCACCAGCGTGTCCACGTCGGCGCGCCGGAGCGGCTCCAGGTACTCCTCGGCGGTGGACAGCAGCTCCTGGCCTGCCGTCACGCCGGCCTCCACGTATTCCACGAACCGTGGGCAGGCCACGGAGGTCACGTCGAGGTGCGGTGCGGCGGCGAAGGTGTCCTCGTAGGCGCGGGAACCGACGGTGGCCGAGGTGCCGATCACGCCGATCTTGCCGCTCCGCGTGGACGCGACCGCGCGGCGGACGGCCGGCTGGATCACCTCGATCACCGGGATGCCGTAGCGGGCGGTGTAGCGCTCCCGGGCGTCGCGCAGAACGGCGGCGGAGGCGGAGTTGCAGGCGATCACGAGGAGCTTCACGCCGGCGTCCACGAGTTCATCCATCACGCCGAGCGCGTTCGCGCGCACCTCGGCGATCGGCAGCGGTCCGTAGGGGCCGTTTGCGGTGTCGCCGACGTACAAGATGGATTCGTTGGGCAGCTGGTCTATCACTGCGCGGGCCACGGTCAGCCCACCCACCCCGGAATCAAAGATGCCGATCGGAGCTGCGGGTTGGATCAACATCGGGATGTCACTGCCTTCCGGGCTCATATTTCTCTAGAGGATAAGGCGTCGGCGGGCGCTTGGGCGAACTTCCGTACGGCTTCTGTTAGCCATCTCACAGTGTTACTCCAGCGGCGGCGGCCTCCCGACCGGGACGCAGCAAGGCGTGGCCTGCTGCGTTTCCGGGGCCTCGGGTTACAGGTGCCTATGGGCGTGCTGGAGCGCAGCTCAGCGGTGCCGGCCCGACGGGTGGTCCAGCCCGTCCAGCAGCGCCTGCATCAGGGTCTCCTGAAGCCAGGTCATGAAGTTGTAGACCAGCGCCAGATAGGTCTCGAGGTCCTCGGCCTGGGACCAGTCGTCGATCTCATGCAGGGCCTGGGCGTCCTCGTCGGTGCGGAGCTCCAGCCGCTCGGCCAACACCAGGCGGACGTCGTTCACGGCCCGGGCGAACAGCCGGGCCTGCTCGTCGGTCAGGTGCAGCGGCGTCTGTTCGAGCAGCAGCGCACTGGCGCGCAGCGCCCCGAGCTTGTCCTCCCGCAGCGAGCGTTCGGTGAGCTTGCGGAACTCCAGGGCCTCGCCGTCGTCGTTCTCCACCGCATCCGGCAGCAACCGGAGCAGCGCGGGGTCCCGCGGCTTGGCGGCATCCATGTCCAGACCCACAATCGCCGCGAGGGGGTCCTCGTCCTGCCGGTCGACTTCCAGCATGGCGACGACGTCGGCGAACAGCTTCCGGATCAGGTCCCGCTCGGCGGGTTCCAGGAACCCGGTGATTCCCTTGCGTGTGTGCTTGAATGCCTTGGCCATCTACGCCTGGTCCGCCTTCTGGTACGTGGCCCACAGGCCGAACGAATGCATCGCCACGGTGTCCCGCTCGGCCTGCTCACGGCTGCCCGTGGCCACCACCGACTTGCCCTGCTGGTGCACCTCGAGCATCAGCTTGCGGGCCTTGGTTTCCGAATAGCCGAAGTAGCTTTGGAAGACATAGCTGACGTAGCTCATCAGGTTGACCGGATCGTTCCACACGATCACCACCCACGGGGTGTCCTTAGCAGTAAGTTCGGCGGATTCCGCGCGGCGGGACGTCTCGATATCCGAGTCCAGCACGGTTGTGCAGGAGGGAAGGATGCTCACGGTCATGGCTTCCATTGTAGGCAGGGCGGGCCCGGCCGGCCTTACGGGGGCACGGAAGCGCCCGGCCGGCCCGACGGCGGCACGGAACCGCCCGGTCGGCGACGGCGGCACGAAACTGCCCGGTCGGCGACGGCGGCACGAAACTGCCCGGTCGGCGACGTCGGCACGAAACTGCCCGGAGGGCGAAACAGGATTAGAGTCGGGGATGTGAACATTGCAGCCGGCTGGGCGCACCCCAGCACCTCCCTGTACACCGACCATTACGAGCTGACCATGCTCCAGGCCGCCCTGCACTCCGGCGCAGCGCACCGGCGTTCGGTCTTCGAGGCGTTCGCCCGGCGGCTGCCGGAAGGCCGCCGGTACGGCGTGGTGGCCGGAACCGGCCGGATTTTGGAGGGCCTGGAACACTTCACGTTCTCCGAGCACCAGCTGGATTTCCTGGCCCGCACCGACGTCGTGGACGCGCGCACCATCGACTGGCTGGCCGATTTCCGTTTCTCCGGCGACATCTACGGCTACGCCGAGGGCGAGGCCTACTTCCCGTACTCGCCGATCCTGGTGGTGGAGTCGAGCTTCGCCGAGGCCTGCGTGCTGGAGACCTTCATCCTCTCCGTGCTGAACCACGACAGCGCCATCGCCTCCGCCGCCTCGCGGATGACCGGGGCGGCCGGCAGCCGGCCGTGCATCGAGATGGGGTCCCGGCGCACGCACGAGGAATCGGCGGTCGCTGCCGCCCGGGCCGCGGTGATCGGCGGCTTCTCCAGCACCTCCAACCTGGAAGCCGGCTACCGGTACGGCGTCAAGACGGTGGGCACCGCCGCCCATTCCTTCACCTTGCTGCACGACACCGAGCAGCAGGCCTTCGAGGCGCAGCTGGCCTCGCTGGGCGTGGGTACCACCCTGCTGGCGGACACGTACGACGTCGAAACCGCCGTCCGTACGGCCGTGGACCTGGCGGGTCCGGAGCTGGGCGGCGTGCGGCTGGATTCCGGCGACCTGATCGCCCAGGCCCAGTGGGTGCGCCAGCTGCTGGACGACCTGGGCAACCACCACACCCGCATCACCGTCACCTCGGACCTGGACGAATACGCGATCGCGGCCCTCGCCTCGGCTCCGGTGGACTCCTACGGCGTCGGCACCGCGCTGGTCACCGGATCCGGCGCCCCCACCGCGAGCATGGTCTACAAACTGGTCAGCCGCGAGGGCAGCAACGGCGAGCAGGTATCGGTGGCGAAGGCCTCGAAGAACAAGATTTCCGTCGGCGGACGCAAATACGCGCTGCGCCGGCTGGACGGGCACGGGTCCGCCACGGCCGAGGTGGTCGGCATCCGCCACCCGCCCTTCGACGACGGCAACGACCGCCCGCTGCTGCAGCAGTTCGTCACGAACGGCAAGCTGGCGGACGGCTGGACCGGCGCCGAGGGCGTCCGCCGCGCCGCAGAACGCCACACCGCTTCCATGGCCGAGCTGCCCGGCGCCGTGAACCGGCTGCAGCGCGGCGAGGCCGCCATCCCCACCGAATTCGAGGAGCAGCCATGACACGCGCACTGATCATCGTTGACGTCCAGAACGACTTCTGCGAGGGAGGCGCCCTGGCCGTCGACGGCGGAGCGAAAACTGCCGCCGACATCAGCGAGCACCTGGAGACCCGGCCGGACGAATACGACGTCGTGGTCGCGACCCAAGACTGGCACGTGGATCCGGGCAGCCACTTCTCCGACGAGCCGGACTTCGTGGACAGCTGGCCGCGGCACTGCGTCGCCGGTACCCGCGGGGCGGACCTGCATCCCGACCTGGACACCGACCGGATCGACGCCTACTTCCGGAAGGGCCAGTACGACGCCGGCTACTCCGGCTTCGACGGACTGCTGGCACCGGCGGACGAGGTGGCCACCGGGGAGCGCGAGGGCGACGAGGAGGAAGAGCAGGTCGAGATGCCCAGCCTCGACGACTGGCTGCAGGAGCACGGGGTGGACGAGGTGGTGGTGGCCGGGCTGGCGACCGACTACTGCGTCCGCCAGACCGCCCTTGATGCCGCGCAGGCCGGGTACGCCACCGCCGTCAACCTGGCACTGTCGGCGGGCATCAATGCTGGGCGCGTCGAGAAGACGTTGGCCGAATTCAGTGACTACGGCATCGACGTCATCGAGCAGTAACCGGCTCGCGCGGGGATTCTGCCCGGAGTCCCCCCTGGGACGCCGGGAATTCTCGCCGTGCCTCCACGAGGGACCCCCAGGTTCGGGCCGGAGCCTCCCGAGGGGCCCTTCCCGGGCCAGGCTCGGCGTCCAGGCCACGAGGTCAGGGCCGGGCTGCGAGATCACCGTTTATACGCCCTGACTTCGCAGCCATCCCCCGACCTCGGCCTTAGGCCGGGCGGGACGCTGCGCCGTCACTGGCGTCGGGCTGCCCCACGGCCATGCGGGCCCCCGACCGAAACCCGCGTCGACCACGACCGGCAGCCAGGCCGGCTGCCCGCACACGGCTACTTCCGGCCGATGAACCAGTCCTGGAGCTTCTTCAGGCGCCTGTTCAGCTGCTCCTCGTTGGCCTGGGCCACCGGCGGGCCGCCGCAGACCCGGCGCAGCTCGGAGTGGACCACGCCGTGCGGCATGCCGGAGCGCGCCGACCAGGCGGACACGTTCTTGGCCAGCTGGTTGCGCAGTTCGGTCAGCTGCCGGTGGTCAACCACGGCCGGGGCCGGCTCGGGTTCCGCGGCCCCGCCCGAACGCTTGCGTTTGCGCGACTGCTGTTCCTGCTGGCGCTGGCGCAGCAGCATGCCCACCTGCTCCGCGTCCAGCAGCCCCGGGATGCCCAAAAAGTCCAGTTCCTCTTCGCTGCCGAGCTCTCCGCCGGTGCCGAACTCGGCGCCGTCGAACAGCACGCGGTCGAAGGACGCCTGGGAATCCAGCGCCTCGAACTTCTGCTTGGTCAGCGCGTCCGATGCCGACTCTTCCCGGTTCGCCTGCTCCATCAGGGCCTCTTCGGGAATGAAGCCCTCGTCGTTGTCCTTGTCCGGCCGGTCCAGCGCGTGGTCGCGCTCCAGCTCCATCTGGTTGGCCAGTTCCATCAGGTTCGGCACCGACGGAAGGAACACCGACGCCGTTTCGCCGCGCTTCCGGGCGCGCACGAAGCGGCCCACGGCCTGCGCGAAGAACAGCGGGGTCGCCGTCGAGGTGGCGTAGACCCCGACCGAGAGCCGGGGCACGTCCACGCCTTCGGAGACCATGCGGACGGCGACCATCCAGCGGCTGTCGCCGGCGGAAAACGTCTCGATCTTTTCGGAGGCGCCGGCGTCGTCGGAGAGGATGACGGTGGCGGATTCCCCGGTGATCTTCTTCAGTTGGCCGGCGTAGGCCCGCGCGTCCTCGTGGTCGGTGGCGATCACCAGCCCGCCGGCGTCGGGCACGGCCCGGCGGACCTCGGTCAGCCGCTTGTCGGCTGCCGCCAGCACCGACGGGATCCATTGCCCCTGCGGGTTCAGCGCCGTGCGCCAGGCCTGCGCCGTGATGTCCTTGGTGACCGCGGCCTCGCCGAGCGACGCGGCGTACTCGTCCCCCGAACTGGTGCGCCAGCGCATCTGCCCCGAGTAGGCCATGAACATGACCGGGCGCACCACGTGGTCGCGCAGGGCGCTGCCGTAGCCGTAGGTGTAGTCGGCCCGCGAGCGGCGGATGCCGTCCTTGTCCTCGGCGTACTCCACGAACGGGATCGCCGCCGTGTCCGAGCGGAACGGGGTGCCGGTCAGGGCCAGGCGCCGGGCGGCGGGTTCGAACGCCTCGCGGATGCCGTCGCCCCAGCTGAGGGCGTCGCCGCCGTGGTGGATCTCGTCGAGGATCACCAGCGTCTTGGCGGCCTCGGTCTTGGCCCGGTGCAACAGCGGCTTCATGGCCACCTGCGCGTAGGTGACGGCGACGCCGATGAAATCGCGGCCGTGCGAACCGTCCGAGTTCTTGAAGTTCGGATCGATGGCCAGCCCCACGCGCGCCGCGGCGTCCGCCCACTGGCGCTTGAGGTGGTCGGTGGGGGCGACGACGGTGATCCGGTTGACGATCCCCCGGTCCACCAGTTCGGTGGCCACGCGCAGCGCGAAGGTGGTCTTGCCCGCGCCCGGTGTAGCCACGGCCAGGAAGTCCTGCGGGGCCATGTCGAAGTACTTCTGCAGGGCCTCGGCCTGCCACTGGCGCAGTTTGGGGGCGGTGCCCCAGGCGGCCCGTTCCGGGTAAGCCGGCGGCAGCACCGGTCCGGCGCCGAATAGTGTGTCGTTGCTCATTTGCTGGCCTCCTCCCGTTGTTCCTGTCCGTTGTCAATCCGTTCCGCGCTGCGCCAGCCGGTGGCGATCCCGCCTGCCGCCACCACGGCCAGCACCAGCCAAATGACCACGTAGACGCCCACCGAGTCCGGGTTGTCCGGATCCCGCAGCAGCGCGAACAGTCCGCCCGCCCCGGCGGTACCCACCACGCCGCCCAGCTGGTCGGCCAGCTGCAGCGACGCGGAGTTCCGTCCGCGCTCCTGGGGGGCGGACAGCTTCAGCACCATCACGGACGTGGTGGACAAGGCCATGCCCATCGAGAACCCGGCCAGCGCCCAGACGACGATGAGCGCCGGGAGCGGCACCGACGGCGCGGACACCAGCGCCATCAGCCCCATGCAGGCGGTCAGGATACCGGATCCGATCACCAGCATCCGATGCCGGGCGGTCTCGACGCGCGCCTGCAGCCAGGAGCCGATGCTCCAGCCGACCGCACCGGCCGTCAGGGCCAGGCCCGCGGTCGCCGGCGAGATGCCGTGCGCCGCCACCAGCATCAGCGGGATGAACGCCTCGGCGCCGAAGAAAGCCAGGTTGATCAGCCCGCGGGTGGCGATCACGCTGGGCAGCCCGCGGCGCAGCCGCAAGGTGCCCGGCGGCATCAGCTTGGGCAGCGCCGCCAGCGCCAGCACCACTCCGCCGGCCGCCAGCGCGTACATCAGCACCAGCTTCCCGGCGGACCCGCCGGCGACCGCCTCGAACAGGGCCCACTGCGCCAGGAAGACGCCGCCGGCCAGCATCAGGCCCCGCATCGCCTGCAGGCGCCCGCCGCGTTTGTCCGTGGTCGGGTTCTCCGGGGCTCCCACGCTGCCGGTTTGCGGCCAGATGACCAGCACGGCCAGCAGGAAGATCGGCGCCACGCCGTAGAACACCAGGCGCCAGGAAATGTATTGGGCGACGACGCCGGCGGCCAGCGGCCCCACCAGCGACGGCACCACCCAGGCGGCGGCCAGCCAGCCGAAGACCACCGGCTGCAGCCGCTGCGGATACACCTGCCCGATGATCACGTAGACGGCCACGATCGCGAAGCCGCCGCCCAGCCCGGCCACGGCGCGGCCCGCGGTGAAGATCCAAAATTCCCCGGCCACCCCGGACAGGACCAGGCCGGCGACCATCAGCACCAGCCCCGCGGCGAGCGCCGGGCGCGGGCCCTTCGCGTCGCACCAGACTCCGGCCACCACGCTGGCCAGCAGCGAAGCGGTCAGGAACATGGAGAACGCCAGCCCGTAGGCGGACTTGCCCTCCAGGTCGGCCGCCACCACGGGCATCGCCGTCGCCACCGCCACCGCCTCGAACGCCGCCAGCGTGATCACCGTCAGCAGGCCGATGGTCAGCGGCCGGTAGGCAGCAGACATGGCGCCGGGCGCGCGGATGGCGGTGGATTCGGGCATCAAAAAACCAGGGCTGACTTTCTTGGCAGGCAGGGGGAAGCGCGGCGGGCACCGGACGCGCCCGCGCACGTGGGGAGGAAAAGGTTACTACTTCTTCTTGCCGGAATCGTCGCCGCCGGGGCGCAGGCCCTCGTAGATGGCCTTGCAGTCCGGGCATACCGGGAACTTGTTCGGGTCGCGGCCGGGCACCCACACCTTGCCGCAGAGGGCGATCACCGGTTCGCCGGACAGCGCCGACTCCATGATCTTTTCCTTGCGGACGTAGTGCGCAAAGCGTTCGCGGTCGCCGGGCTCAAGCTCTTCGCGGAGTTCTTCACGCTCGATCGTCGCGGTGGACCCGCCCGGGGTCTGCGGCGCGCGGGGGTCGTTTTCGAAAGGATCCGGGGGAAGACTCATGCCTCCCATCTTAACCCCTGAAACGGGAACGACGACGGCGGAGCCCGGCTCCCCCGTCGTCGTCGCCCGCCGCTGCGGCTGCGCCGGCGTGCTATTTGTTTTTGGCCACGGCCTGGAGGAGTTCCGGCGTCCGGCGGTCATACCAGCGGCCGCCCAGCTCGATGCCGACCACCAGCAGGACCGCCCCGAGCACGAGGCCGACAGCCAGCGCCAGCCAGCCCCACAGCGCGTCGCCGGTGAAGACGCCGATCAGCGCCAGCACCAGTTCCGGCAGCGAGAGCAGCACCAGCACGCCGAGGCCCCCGAGCTGGACCAGCATCATCCGGGCGGTCGACCCGGGCGGGGTCTTGAACGGGCTCTCCCCCGGCAGCGGCACGTTGTAGGTGTAGCGGGCCGAGACCACGCTGGACAGGCCCAGGCCGGTCAGCAGCACGCCGAGGGCCACCCCGGAAACGGGCGGCAGCAGGTGCCACCCGCCGATGAACACGAACGGCAGCACGGTCAGCACGACGGTGGCCGGCAGCGCGATCACCGCGCAGGCCGCGGCCCGGCCGATCCGGTCGGCCCGACCGCTCACGCCGGTGGTGACGTGCAGCGCGAACGCCGTGTTGTCGTAGGCGATGTCCGCGGAGATGCCGAAGGACAGCAGGAAGGCGATCATCGGGCCCAGCCACAGCATGAAGGTGAAATCGCCGGTCTGCGAGAGGCCGAAGAAGACCGCCACCGGAATGAGCGGAATGGACACCAGGGACGCCCCGTAGCGGGGATCCTTGAACCAGTAGATGAGCGCGCGCGCCGCCACGGCTCCGGCAGGGGTGCCGGGCATCCGGGAGAACCAGCCCAGTTTGCCGCCGGCTTTCCGGGACACGGCGTTGTACGGCGGGGTGACCAGTGCACGGGCCAGGCTGAGCTTCCACAGCCAGGCCAGCACGGCCAGGAAGGCCACCGCGATGAGCAGCCGGGCCCCGGCCGCGCCCCAGTTGCCCAGGGCCAGGTCGCCGGGGACGGCCCAGACCGCGCCCAGCGGCGACCAGGCCAGCCCCTCGGTCAGGGCCGGCAGGAAGTCCTGCGAGCTGCGGAACCCCTCGACGATGCCGACCATGATCGGTCCCAGCAGCACCAGCGGGATGATGCCGATGACGCCGCTGAGGTCCTTGAACCGGCGCGAGCTGGCCAGCGTTGTGGACGCCGACGTCGTCACGCGGGAGAGCACCACGCACGTCAGCGTTGCGACCAGGGCGCACAGGACGGCGGCCACGAGCGCTGCCGGGTGCTGCCACCAGGCGGCCGCGTGCCCGAGCGCGGCGACCAGCGTCACCACGCCCGGGATGCCGACCAGGCCGCCGATGGCGAGCCCGAGCAGCAGCTGGCGCATGGGCACGGCGTAGGTCACGAACCGGGCCGGGTCCAGTGTCATGTCCACGCCGGTGGCCATCATCGGGATCAGCGCCCAGCCCAGGAAGGCCGCGGAGCCGCCCAGCACCACCACCATGCGGGCCATGTCCGGCTCCGTGTAGCTGAGGAAGAACAGTCCGGAAATCAGCAGGGTCAGCATGCCGATCGCGTACAGGCCGCCGAGGATTACGCCCACCAGCTGCCACGGGCTGCGTTTGAAGCCGTTGCGCAGCAGCGCCAGCTTCAGCCTTACGAGGTGCGCAACCACTCGAGCCCCTCCGCCTGGGTCCGTCCGCCGACCAGCTGGACGAAACGCTCTTCGAGGCTCGCGCCGGCGCGGACCTCGTCCACGGTGCCGGCGGCCAGCACGTTGCCGCCGGCGATCACCGCCACGTGGTCGCACATGCGCTGGACCAGGTCCATGACGTGGCTGGAGACGATCACCGTGCCCCCGGAGTCCACGTAATCGTGGAGGATGTCGCGGATGTTCGCCGCGGAGACCGGGTCTACGGCCTCGAACGGTTCATCCAGCACCAACAGCTTCGGCGCATGGATCAGTGCGGTGGCCAGGGCGATCTTCTTTGTCATGCCGGCGGAATAGTCCACCACAAGGGTGCCGGCGTCGTTGGTCAGGTCCATGGCGCGCAGCAGGTCCGGTACGCGGGCGGCCACGGTCTCCCGGTCCATGCCCCGCAGCAGCCCGGCGTAGGTGACCAACTGCTCGCCGGTCAGCCGGTCGAACAGCCGGACGCCGTCGGGCAGCACGCCCATCAGGCGCTTGGCCGTCAGCGGCTCGGCCCAGACGTCCACGCCGTGCACCCACACCTGGCCGTAATCCGGCCGCAGCAGCCCGGTGGCCATGGAGAGCGAGGTGGTCTTGCCCGCCCCGTTCGGCCCGACCAACCCGTAGAAGGATCCGGCGGGCACGTCCAGGTTGACGCCGTTGACGGCGATCTTGTCGCCGAAGCGCTTGGCCAGGCCGCGCACCGCCAGGGCGGGAACGGGGGCCTGGGCGGGAACGGGGGCCTGGGCGGGAACGGGGGCCTGGGCGGGCGCGGCAGCCGGCGCCGCGGCCGTGGGGCCGGGCGCCGGGTACCCGTGCGGGGCGGCGCCGCCCGGCACCGGTACCGCGCTGCTGTTCTGCTCGTCCGGCTGCTGGACCGGTGGTTGTGATGGGTGCGAAGTCATGTGTCCACGCTAACAACCGGGGGTTCACCGGGACGTCATCCGCAAGGACTAATATTTCTCCGCCACCGCGGCACGCTCGTATTGCGGCGCCCACGCCAGTTCGTGGCCCAGTTCGACGGCGGCGCGCTGCCACCAGTGCGGGTCGCGCAGCGCCGCCCGGGCGAGCAGTACCGCGTCCGCCGAGCCTTCCCTGATGATGGAGTCGGCCTGCGCGGCCGTGGTGATGAGTCCGACGGCGCCGGTCGGGATGCCGGCTTGGCGCCGGATGGCGGCCGCGAAGGGCACCTGGTATCCCGGCCGCAGCGGGATGTTCGCTCCGAGCACCGCGCCGCCACTCGAGACGTCCACCAGGTCCACGCCGCGGGCAGCGGCCTGTTCCACCACGTCGGCCACGGCCTCCGGTTCCAGGCCGCCGTCCGACCAGTCGGAGGCAGAGACTCGCAGCAGCAGCGGCATGGCGTCCGGGATGACGCCGCGGACCGCCTCCACCACCTCCAGCAGCAAACGGGCACGCCCGGCGGCCGTACCGCCCCAGCCGTCGGTGCGGGTGTTGACCAGCGGCGAGAGGAACTGGTGCAGCAGGTAGCCGTGGGCGCCGTGGATCTCCACGGTGTCGAAGCCGGCCCAGACGGCACGCGCCGCCGCGTCGCGGAAGTCCGCGATGACCTGCCGGATGCCGGCCTCGTCCAGGGCGTCGGGCGCCGAGTAGCGGCCGAAGGCGGCAGCCGTCGGGCCCACGGTCCGCCAGCCGCCCTCGGCGGGCGGCACGGAGCCGGATTTCGGGGCGAAGGGCGCGTAGGTCGACGCCTTGCGCCCAGCGTGGGCCAGCTGGATCCCGATCTTGGTGTCCGCCGAGCCGTAGCTGTGCACGAACTCCGTGATCCTGCCCCACGCCTGGGCCTGGTCGTCGGTCCAGATGCCGGTGTCCTCGGGACTGATCCGGCCGGCCGCGTCAACCGCTGTCGCCTCGGTGAGGATCAGCGCGGCCCCGCCGGCGGCGAACTGGCCCAGATGCATCAGGTGCCAGTCGTTAGGCGTCCCGGGCGCGTCCCCGCGCCGCACCGAGTACTGGCACATCGGCGCCACCCAGCCGCGGTGCAGGAGCTGCAGACCGCGCAGTTTCAGCGGCTCGAACAAACCGCCGGCCACAGCCTGCGCCATTTAGAAGAGCGCCCTGGCCAGAGCCTGGCGTGCCTTGGACACCCGCGGGTCGGTGCTGCCCACCACGTCGAACAGCTCCACGAGGCGGGCCCGGGCGGCCTCCCGTTCATCCCCGGCGTGGCGGCTGATGAAACCCACCAGGCGGGCGAAGGCGTCCTCGACGTGGCCGCCCGAGACGTCCAGGTCGGCGACGGCCAGCTGGGCCTGCAGGTCGTCGGGCCGGTCGGCGGCAGCGGCGCGCAGCCCGGCCGCATCGGCCCCCTGCAGCCGCTGCAGCAGCTGGACCTGGTACAGGCCGGTGCGCGCCTCGTCGTCCGCCGGCTGCTCGGCCAGCGCCTTCTGGTACGCCGCGGCGGCGCGATCAAAGTCGCCGGCCTCGATGGCCTCGAACGCTTCCTGGTGCAACGGCGGCAGCGGCTTCTCTTCCTCGGCCGGGGCCTCCCCCGCACCGGGCGCGGTGCCGGTGACGCCGTTGGCCTGTGCCACCTTGAGCAGCTCGTTGACGAACTGCCGCAGCTCGTCGGCCGTCGCCGCCCCCTGGAACAGCGGGATCGGCTGCCCCTTCAGGAGCGCCACGGCGGCCGGCACGCTCTGCAGCTGGAAGGCCTGGGCGATGCCGGGACTGGCATCGACGTCAACCCGGGCCAGCACAAAGCGGCCGGCGAACTCGTTCGCCACCTCCACCATGGCGGAGGCCAGCTGCTGCGCCAGGTCGCTCCACGACGCGGTCAGTTCCACGATCACGGGGACCTGTGCGGACAGCTGGACGAGCGGCTGGAAGCTCTGCTCGTTGACCTCGACGATGTAGCCCGGAGCTTCGCCTTCACCCGCTGCCGGCGCGTTGGCGGCGGCCGGCATGCCTCCCGCCGGCGGCTGCGGCTTTTTCAGCGCGGACAGGTCGACGGCGCCGCGGAGGCTGACGGAAGACGGCGCGGGGCCCTGTCCTGGAGTTGGAGTGGTCATGACATCACACTAATACGTCTCGGTCGGCGTCCGGAATTTCCCGACCGGGCCGGCGGGCGCGGCCCGGTCGGCCCGGGGCTACTTCAGCTCGGCGTCCACCAGGCCCTGGGCAACGCCCACCAGGGTGAGCCGGTCGTCGGAACCGGCCGGCGGCACGTACAGGAAGACGGACTCGCCGTAGGTCACGTCCACGCCTTCCGTGGTCGAGTCCTCCCCGGCCAGCGCCGCGAACTCGGGCGAGAGTTCCACGGTGGCACCGGCTTCGGCCGGCACGCTGCTCATCACCGACTCCATGTGGCCGAACACCACGGCGCCACCGTCGGCGGTGCGCAGCGCCCGCAGCGAGCCGTCGTCGACGCTGCGGCTGAAGGAGATGTCAGCGTTTTCGTTGGATTCCACCTGGTCTTTTTGGAACGCCCGGATCTGCTCGGAGAAGGTGTTCTTGCCGATCGCGTCCTTGTGCTTGCCGTCGTCGAGATTCTCCGCGACCATTTTCACCGCCGCCTGCGGCGAGTGCAGCAGACCTTCCCCGGCGTCCGGCGCCACGGCCGGCGTCCCGCCGCTCTCGGTGGAGACCTGCGGGAAGGTGGTGCCCGGCAGCATCTGGAGCGCGCCCACCATCCGGTAGTTCGAGCGCGGATCCTGCTGCACCAGCACGATCACCTGCGGCACCGGATTGTCCTCGCCCTCCGTGACCGTCACGACCGTCCGCGGCCAGTCGGCACTCGTGCTGACCATCGAGGTCAGGATCGGCCCGGCAGCCACCGGGACGGGAGCCGCCGCCTCGCCGTTTTCGGCCCGCACCTTGTAGTTGGCCTCGCGGACGGTCAGGGCGGCCCCGGCGACCCGCGGCTTCAGCTTGCCGGAATCCCGCGCCGAGTCCGCGTCCGAGACCGCCTTTGCCACCGAGTCCATGATCCGGGTCAGTTGGCCCTCCAGCACCACCGGGTGGCCGGCGGCTCCCCCGGCGTCCTGGGACGGGGCGGCCGGCGAGGCTGCGTGGGCGGGAAGCACGGCGCCGGAGGCCAGGAGCATGGCCGCGCCCGCCGCGGCGGCGGCGCGCAGGCCCAGCTTCGGGCGTTCCATCAGGGAACGGCGGCCCGCTGACCGGTCGCCCTGTTCGGGCTTCTCCAGGCCCGCGCCCCCGGGCACGGACTGGCCGGGACGGCCAGCCGGAACGCTGCCGCCGGACTGAGCCAGCGGGGTCGTTTCCGGGCCGCCTGCGTTCGGCCGGCCGCTGCCGCCCCGGGGGTCGGAGTCGCCGCCGGGGACGGGCCGGTTCGGACGGCGGGACACCACGGCCAGCGCCACCCCGAGCACCAGCAGCAGGGCGCCGATGATCATCAGGGCCAGCGACCACGGCACCGAGGTGTCGTTCGGCCAGGTGACGGTCACCGTCGTCGGCGCCGGCTCGGTGCCGTCCGCGGCCAGCAGGATGGACCACTCGCCGTCGGCCGGGGCCAGCCACCGGTGCTCGAGGCTGCCCTCGGCCTGCTGCTGGCTCACCCACAGGTCGGAACCCGCCGGGTTCGGCACCTTGGCCTCGCCCTCGGTCACGGTTCCCTGCAGCTGCCCGTCCTCGATGCCGGTCAGGGAGGTGTGCGCCGCCTCTCCGACCCAGGCCTCGACGTCGCCCGCGCGGCCGACGGCCAGCAGGAACTCGCCGTCGGCCTCCACCGAAACGTCCACTTCTTCTTCGTGGACACCGAAGACTTCCGGTTCGATGACGGTCACGGGTGCGGTCGCATCGGCTGCCGTGTAGGTGGCCGAGGCGCGCTCGGGCGGTGCCCACACGGTCCGCTGGGCGATGCCCAGCGCGATGGCCAGTAGGCCGATCACCATCAGGGCCACTGAAATCTTAAGACGCACAAAAATACCAATCGTCGATCGCTGCAGGAAGGAAGGGCCGCAGGGACGCCCAAGCCTCCAGGGCCGGCCGGGGTGCCCGCCATCGGTCATGCTTTATAACCCTATGGTAACGAACCCTCTCGGCCGTCCGTGCGCGGCCGAACCGTGTGGTCCGCCGCGGACGGCCTTTTGCCCTTTTTGCCGTCGGCATCCGCTGCCACACCATACCGGACTGGTAGTCTTTCGCTCAGAATTGCCCCTATCCTGCGCCGTTGTTGCTTAGCGCGTGACAAGTGCGCCCGCCCGCTGCTTCAGCGGCTGCAGGCGGAAGAGAGGATGCTGCGTGAGCGAACCCCGGGATGCCCCCACGCCCGCCGCCGGCAACGGGTCGCCGGCCGAGGGCCAGCCGGCCGACCTCGCGGCACCGGTCCCGGATCCCGCCGCGCCGGCCGGCTCCCCGGCCTCTGCGCCGGTCATGGCGGCGCGCCGACACGCGGTGCTCGGCGCCCTCGGGCGCCTCGGCGCGTCGATGCCCCGCGCCCGGCCGCGCGTCCGCTTTCAGATGCCGCCCGAGGACGATTCCCCCGCCGCCGCCGCCCGCGACGGCGCCGCAGGCACCGACTTCTCCCCCGCCCGGCACCCGATCCACTTCGGATTCATGGCCACGGTCGGCGTCGGTTTCGCGCTGCTGCTCTACTTTGTGCTGACCAACGTCGGTGAGCTGCTGGCGTGGATCGCGGCGGCGCTCTTCATTGCCCTGGGGCTCGATCCGATCGTCCGCTGGCTGGAAAGCAAGGGGCTGCCGCGTCCGGCCGGCGTCATCATTGTGGTGCTGATCCTGGCCGGGCTGATCGCGGCGTTCATCTCCACCCTGATCCCGACCATCGTCAACCAGACCACGCAGATCGTGGCCAACGCTCCGCGCTACGTCGAGGACATCCTGAACTCGGCCATCTTCCAGACGATCGATGCGCAGTTCCAGGTCCGGGAGCGGATCGACATCGAACTGGAACGGTTCTTTGCCAGTTCCGAGAACGTCACGGGCATCTTCGGCGGCGTCCTCGGCGTCGGCAGCGCCGTGCTCCAAGGCGCGTTCGGGGCGCTGATCGTGCTGGTGCTCACGCTGTACTTCCTGGCGTCCCTCCCGGCGCTGAAGGTCTGGGCCTACCGGCTGGCTCCGCGGTCCAAGCGGCGGCAGGTGCAGCGCCTGTCCGAGGAGATCACCGGCAGCGTGGGCAGCTACGTGATCGGCCAGGCCTGCGTGGCGCTGATCAACGCCGCGGTGGCATTCATCGCCATGACCATTGCTCAGGTGCCGTTCACGGCCTTGCTGACCTTCGTCGTCGGCCTGCTGGCCTTCATCCCGCTGATCGGGGCCGTGATAGCCGGCGGCTTCGTCTCGCTGGTTGCCCTGACCGTGGGCTGGCAGCCGGCGCTGCTGTTCGCCGTCATCTACTTTGCCTACCTGCAGATCGAGGCCTACTTCGTGTCGCCGCGCATCATGCAGCGTGCGGTGGCCGTCCCCGGCGCCGTGGCAGTGATCGCCGTGATTGCCGGCGGTTCCCTGATGGGCGTTCTGGGTGCACTGATGGCGATTCCGGCCGCGGCATCGGTGATGTTGCTGCTGAAGGACGTCTTCATCGTCCGGCAGGACCGGAACTGAGGCCGGCTCAGCGGTAGCGGAAACTGCGGGTCTGCCAGCAGCGCGGATGCCAGTGCCGCCGCTCGGCCAGCGCCGTCTCGCCGCCGAACAGCGAGTCGGCCTGCCAGGCGACCAGATGTTCGATCCCCGGGCCGATCGTCCGGTTGCAGCCCGGGCAGGTGTACTCCTTGGCGGCGTTCGACGGGGTGATGCGCCGCACGTTCCATTCGCCGTCGGGCGCGTTCTGGCGCTCCGGGATGCCCGCGCGGGCGCGGTCCAGGTCCAGCTCGTTGGCCCGCGTCCACTTGCTGCTGCCGGCCCCTGAGCGGCGGCGCGGGCGGTTGGAACGGGGCATGCCACCATTCTGCCCCACCGGCGCGGCCCGGACCGAACGAGCCCGCCCGCCGCGGCACCGGACCGACCACGCAGCATGCACCGGTAAAGTGGCCTACTGTGCGTCTTGTCATTGCCCGTTGCTCCGTTGACTACATCGGCCGCCTCCGCGCCCACCTGCCGCTGGCCACGCGCCTGCTGATGGTGAAGGCGGACGGCTCCGTCCTGATCCATTCCGACGGCGGTTCCTACAAGCCGCTCAACTGGATGAGCCCGCCGGCGAATCTCCGGGTGGCGGAGCCGGAGGCCGACGACGCCTCGTCGGGCGTCCGCGAAGTCTGGCACGTCCAGCATGCCAAGAGCGACGACCGCCTGGTGATCAGCATCCACGAGCACCTGCACGAGTACAGCCACGACCTCGGCGTGGACCCGGGGCTGGTCAAGGACGGCGTGGAGGCCGACCTGCAGCGCCTGCTGGCCGAACAGATCCACCGCCTCGGCCCCGGCCACACGCTGGTGCGGCGCGAATACATGACGGCGATCGGGCCGGTGGACATCCTGGCGCGCAACGCCGACGGCGGGACCGTGGCCGTGGAGCTCAAGCGGCGCGGCGACATCGACGGCGTGGAACAGCTGACCCGCTATCTGGAGCTGCTCAACCGCGATCCCCTGCTGGCTCCGGTCAAGGGCATTTTCGCGGCCCAGCAGATTAAGCCGCAGGCGCGCGTGCTTGCCGCCGACCGGGGCATCGAATGCCTGACCCTCGATTACGACGAGATGCGCGGCGTGGACGACGCCGACTCCCGCCTGTTCTGACGCCCCGGGCGGGCGTGTCAACAGCGCCCGCTTTCCCGCCGCCGGTGCCGGGTTCGGCGCCCGCGGGCCGGTACTTAACCCCGCGTCGAACTCTCGCTTAATAAAAGATTGAATTGTCCTTTGTACCGTTGACCGCCCATGGGGCTTGTGTGATGCTTAACTCAGTCTTTGTGTAGGTGTGGTTTTCATGCTCGCAAGACGTGTTGCGAGTGTGAAGCTCCACGGCGTCCGGCCCGCAGGCCGTGTCGTTTGGATCTTCCACGGAGTAACCGGGTTGGTACGAGGTGTGCCGGCTTGTTTTTGTTCCACGATGAGGAGATGTAAATGGCACAGGGGACCGTTAAGTGGTTTAACGCGGAAAAGGGCTTCGGCTTCATCACACCGGATGAGGCCGACGGCGACGTCTTCGTTCACTACTCTGAAATCCAGTCGGGCGGATTCAAGACCCTCGACGAAAACCAGCGCGTGAGCTTCGAGATCGGCCAGGGCGCCAAGGGCCCCCAGGCCACCGGCGTCACTGTCATCTAGCTTCGGCTTGGCAGGCGGGCCGTCCACGGCACCGCACCGCTCACAGAACCCCTCCGATGCGTTCGGAGGGGTTCTGTGTTTTCCGGCGTCGGATCTTACGGCGTCAGGCGGGCAGCTTCGGCGGTCCCAGCCGGACCACGTCTCCGCCCAATGCGCGCAGGCGCTCGTCGAACCGCTCGTATCCCCGGTCAATGTGCTCCACGCCGTGGACCTCGGTGGTGCCGTCGGCCACCAGCCCCGCGATCACCAGCGCGGCGCCGGCTCGGATGTCGTTGGCCTCGACCGGGGCGCCGGAGAGCTGCGGCACCCCCTTGATCAGCGCATGGTGCCCGTCCAGCCGCACCACCGCTCCCAGCCGGGCCAGTTCGGAGGTGAAGCCCCAGCGCGCCTCGAACACGTTTTCCGTCACCATGCCGTGCCCGTCCGCGACGGCATTGAGCGCGACGACGAACGGCTGCAGGTCCGTGGGAAATCCGGGGTACGGCAGCGTGGAGACGTTGATCGGCCGCGGGCGCTCCGGTCCTTCCACCGTGAAGCCGTCGTCCCTGCTGGTAATCCGGCAGCCGGCCTGTTCCAACTTGTCCAGGACCACGGCCAGGTGGCCGGGATTGGACCTGGCTACGTCCACGGTTCCCCCGGTGACGGCAGCGGCGAAGGCCCACGTCCCGGCAACGATCCGGTCCGGCACGGTGCTGTGGCTCACGGGCTGCAGGCTCTCCACACCGGTGATGACCAGCGTGGGCGAGCCGATCCCTTCGATCCGGGCGCCCATCGAGACCAGCAGGTCCGCGATGTCGGTGATCTCCGGTTCCCGCGCCGCGTTGTCGATCACCGTCACTCCCCGGGCCAGGGTCGCGGCCATCATCAGGTTTTCGGTGGCGCCGACCGACGGATACGGCAGGCGGTGGTGGGTCCCGTGCAGCCCCTGCGGCGCCTTGGCCACGAGGTAGCCGTGATCGATGCTGATGTGGGCGCCCATCTGTTCCAGCCCGGCCCGGTGCATGTCCAGGCCGCGGCTGCCGATGGCATCTCCCCCGGGCAGTGCCACTTCCGCCTGCCGGCAGCGTGCCACGAGCGGGCCGAGCACGGAAATGGAGGCGCGCATGGCGCGGACCAGGTCGTAGTCTGCCTGGTGCGCCGGCGCGGCCGGGACGTCGATGTGGACGCTGGCGGCGTCGACGTCGTAGTCCACCGCGCAGCCGAGCCGGCGCAGCAGTTCCGACATGATCCAGACGTCCTGAATGTCCGGCACATTCGTGATCGTGGAACGGCCCTGGGCCAACAGCACCGCGGCCATCAGCTTCAGGACGCTGTTCTTGGCGCCGGGAACCTCCACCCGCCCGTTGAGCGAGCTGGGGCCGTGCACCACGATCACGTTCTCCATGGAAACCATCCTACGGTTGGGGCGGGACTGTGCCGGTTATGAACGGCTGTGCCGGTTAAAGACGGACGGCGCGGCTCCCGGAAGAGCCGCGCCGCAGAGGAATCTCAGCGCCAGGTGCCGATGCCGATCACCGGCCCGGCTTCCAGCCAGGACGAGAGACCCGCATAGACGTCGAAGGTCATTGCCATCGACAGATCCTGTTTTTCGTGCGTGAGCATCACGACGATCGCACCGGGCTGGATCTTGGCCCGCTCGGTTTCGGTCGGCTGCCGCCAGCCCTGTAGTTCCAGCGAACTGCGCCGGAACCGGTAGCGCGGTTTGGGACTCAACGACAGCAGGCGCAGCCATTCCAGGTGCGTGTCCGTATAACGACAAACCCCCATCTGCCAGCTGCCGGGCAGCATGGCGATGGAGGCGTCGAAGGTGCCCAGGGCGCGCCGCAGCTGGTAGCGGCGCACCCCGAAGGCGACCAGTGCCAACACCAGCAGCAGGAAGACTGCGGCCAGTATGGCGAACGTGACGTCGAGACCGTTCACCGGCGGCTAGCGGGTTCCCGCCGTAGCCTCGTCGCCAACCGTCGCATTGTCTGCGACGATGACGACCCGGTTGCTGTCGACCGAGAAGAACCCGCCGTCGACATTCACGTTGATGCGCTCACCGGAGACCGGCTCGATGGCCAGCTCGCCGGCGGCCAAGACCGCCAGCACCGGGCTGTGCCCGGGCAGGATCCCGATCTCGCCGTCGCTGGTCCGCGCCCTGACCATTGTTGCCGGCCCCGACCACACGAAGTGGTCCGCGGCAACAATCTCAACTTCCAGTTCAGCAGAAATATTAGCCACAGGCCTTACTTCCCGGTCTGTTCCTGGATCTTGGCCCACTGGCGCTCCACGTCGTCCAGGCCGCCCACGTTGAAGAAGGCCTGCTCGGCGATGTGGTCGAGCTCGCCGTCGCAGATGGCCCGGAAGCCCTCCACGGTGTCCTTGATGGAGACCGTGGAACCCTCGACGCCGGTGAACTGCTTGGCGGTGTAGGTGTTCTGCGACAGGAACTGCTGGATGCGGCGGGCACGGGCGACGACGATCTTGTCCTCTTCGCCCAGTTCGTCAATGCCGAGGATGGCAATGATGTCCTGCAGTTCCTTGTTCTTCTGCAGGATCTGCTTCACACGCACCGCGGTGTTGTAGTGGTCGTGCCCAATGTACTGCGGATCCAGGATGCGCGACGTCGAGGTCAGCGGATCCACAGCCGGGTACAGGCCACGGGAGGCGATTTCACGGGACAATTCCGTGGTCGCGTCCAGGTGGGCGAAGGTCGTCGCCGGAGCCGGGTCGGTGTAGTCATCCGCGGGGACGTAGATCGCCTGCATCGAGGTGATCGAGTGGCCCTTGGTGGAGGTGATGCGTTCCTGAAGCACGCCCATCTCGTCGGCCAGGTTCGGCTGGTAGCCCACGGCCGAGGGCATGCGGCCCAGCAGCGTGGAGACCTCGGAACCGGCCTGCGTGAAGCGGAAGATGTTGTCGATGAACAACAGCACGTCCTGCTTCTGCACATCGCGGAAGTACTCCGCCATGGTCAGGGCGGACAGGGCCACGCGCAGACGCGTTCCCGGCGGCTCGTCCATCTGTCCGAACACCAGGGCGGTGTCCTTGAGCACGCCGGCTTCTTCCATTTCCACCCAGAGGTCGTTGCCCTCACGGGTACGCTCGCCAACACCGGCGAACACGGAAGTACCGCCGAAGTTGCGGGCCACACGGGTGATCATTTCCTGGATCAGCACGGTCTTGCCCACGCCGGCGCCGCCGAACAGGCCGATCTTGCCGCCCTTGATGTACGGGGTGAGCAGGTCGATCACCTTGATGCCGGTCTCCAGCATCTCGGTGGAGCCTTCCAGCTCGGCGAAGTTCGGAGCCTTGCGGTGGATCGGCCAGCGCTCGGTGATCTCCAGCTGGGATGCCTCGACGTCCAGCGGCTCGCCCAGGACGTTGAAGATGTGGCCCTTGACGCCGTCGCCCACGGGCACGGTGATCGGGGACCCGAGGTCCTGGACCGTGGTGCCGCGGACCAGTCCGTCGGTGGCCTGCAGCGA
The DNA here is from genome assembly GCF_059090765.1 of Arthrobacter sp. Cza30. Lineage (NCBI taxonomy): Bacteria > Bacillati > Actinomycetota > Actinomycetes > Micrococcales > Micrococcaceae > Arthrobacter > Arthrobacter sp. Cza30. The sequence goes on from NZ_JBNHGA010000005.1 coordinate 228,146, forward strand.
GATGGCGCGGACCATGTTGTCGCCCAGGTGCTGCGCGGTCTCGAAGGTAATGGTGCGGGTCTCGCCGTTGAGGGTGACCTCAGCGGTGAGGGCGTTGTACATTGCGGGGATTGCGTCCGCCGGGAATTCGACGTCGACAACCGGGCCGATGACACGGGCGATACGGCCGGTAGCGCCCGTAGCGACGGAACCGGCTCCGTGCTCGATGGTTTGGGCAGTCATCTTTCTCACTTCTCAGTTTCGATGGCGTGGTTTATGTGTGCTGTTGCTGCAGGGACTTATCAGGACGCTGCCAGGGCGTCCGCGCCACCGACAATCTCGGTGAGTTCCTGCGTAATCTCTGCCTGCCGCGCGTTGTTGCGCAGACGGGTGTACTTCTCGATCAGGTCGGTGGCATTGTCGCTGGCCGACTTCATCGCGCGCTGTCGTGCCGCCAGCTCGCTGGCAGAAGCCTGGAGCAACGCGGCAAAGATGCGCGACTCGATGTAGCGCGGCAGCAGTGCATCCAAAACCTGCTCGGGCTCCGGCTCGTACTCGTACAGCGGCAGCAGATCGGTCTCTGCGGTGGCCTCTTCTTCCACGACTTCCAGCGGCAGCAGTCGGATGACCGCGGGCTCCTGGGTAACCATGGACTTGAAGCGGGTGTAGACAATGTGGAGCTCGTCTACGCCACCGTCCTCATACGGCGTGTTGAAGTCGGAGAGCAGTGCCTCGCCGATCTCGCGGGCGGTCGCGAACTCAGGAGCGTCCGTTCCGCCCGTCCAGACCTGCTGGTACTGAATGTTCCGGAAGTCGAAGTAGGCCTGCGCCTTGCGGCCGACCAGGTAGTGGCGGACTTCCTTGCCTTCTCCATGAAGCAGCTCGGTCAGGGCCTGGGCCTGCTTCAGCACGGACGCGGAGTACGATCCCGCCAGACCGCGGTCGGAGGTCAGCACGAGCACGGCGGCCCTGCGGATCTGCTCCGGCTCGGTGGTCAGCGGATGGTCGATCTCGGACTGCGAGGCCACGGCAGAAACGGCACGGGTGATCGCATTGGCGTACGGCAACGAGGCCGCGACGCGGCTGCGGGCCTTGCCAATGCGTGAGGCGGCGATCAGCTCCATCGCCTTGAAGATCTTCCGCAGCGACGAAGTCGATGCGATCTTCTGGCGGTAGACCCGAATCTGGGCTCCCATACTCTTCCTTTCCTCGTCCTCGGCGGCCGGACGGAACCCTCAAGTGGTTCCGCCCGGCCAACGAAGATGAATTAGCGCTTCTGCTTGACGATCTGTTCCTGGGCGACTTCGTCTTCGGCCAGGGGGTCGTACTCTTCGTGGCCGGCGCCGACCAAGCGGCTGTCGCCCTCCCCGAAGAAGCCCTGCTTGAAGTCCACGATCTGCGACTTCAACTCGTCCACGGTCGAATCCTCGAGCAGATTCGTCTGGGCGATCGTCGTCAGCACCGAGCTGCGGTGCCGCAGGTGCGAGAGGAACTCGGTCTCGAACCGGGTGACGTCCTCGACCGGAACATCGTCCAGGTAGCCGTTGGTGCCGGCCCAGATGGACACAACCTGGTTCTCCACCGGGTACGGCGTGTACTGGCCCTGCTTCAGCAGTTCCATGAGGCGCGCACCGCGGGTCAGCTGCTGGCGCGACGCCGCATCGAGGTCCGAGGCGAACATGGCGAACGCCTGCATGTCGCGGTACTGGGCCAGGTCCAGCTTCAGCGTGCCGGAAACCTTCTTCATGGCCTTGACCTGTGCCGCACCGCCCACGCGGGAGACGGACACGCCGACGTCCACGGCGGGACGCTGGTTGGCGTTGAACAGGTCGGACTGCAGGAAGATCTGGCCGTCCGTGATGGAGATGACGTTGGTCGGGATGTAGGCCGAGACGTCGTTCGCCTTGGTCTCGATGATCGGTAGGCCGGTCATCGAACCCGCGCCCAGCTCGTCGGAGAGCTTGGCACAACGCTCCAGCAGGCGGGAGTGCAGGTAGAACACGTCGCCCGGGTAGGCTTCGCGTCCCGGCGGGCGGCGCAGCAGCAGCGACACGGCGCGGTAGGCTTCGGCCTGCTTGGAGAGATCATCAAAGATGATCAGGACGTGCTTGCCGGAGTACATCCAGTGCTGGCCGATGGCCGAACCGGCGTACGGCGCCAGGTACTTGAAGCCGGCGGGATCGGAGGCCGGAGACGCCACGATGGTGGTGTACTCCAGCGCACCCTTGTCCTCCAGGGTCTGGCGGACGGCGGCGATGGTCGATGCCTTCTGGCCGATCGCCACGTAGATGCAGCGGACCTGCCGGTTGACGTCGCCGGACTCCCAGTTGGCCTTCTGGTTCAAGATGGCGTCGACGGCGATGGCGGTCTTGCCGGTCTGGCGGTCGCCAATGATCAGCTGGCGCTGTCCGCGGCCGATCGGGATCATCGCGTCGATGGCCTTCATGCCGGTCTGCAGCGGCTCGTGCACGGACTTGCGCTGGGTAACGCCCGGAGCCTGCAGCTCCAGTGCGCGGCGCTCGTGCGATTCGATCGGGCCCTTGTCGTCGATGGGGAGGCCCAGCGGGTCCACGACACGGCCGAGGAAGGCGTCGCCGACCGGTACGGACAGGATCTCACCGGTGCGGTGAACTTCCATGCCTTCTTCGATGCCGGTGAATTCACCGAGGATCACCACGCCGATTTCGCGGGTGTCGAGGTTCTGGGCCAGGCCCAGGACGCCGTTCTCGAAACGCAGCAGTTCGTTCGCCATGGCCGAGGGAAGACCCTCGACACGGGCGATGCCATCGCTGGCGGTGGTCACGTGGCCGACTTCGACCCGCTCGGCGCTTCCGGGTTCATAGGACGCCGCGAACTCGTTCAGCGCATTGCGGACGTCGTCGGCGTTGATGGTCAATTCGGCCATCTGCAGTCCCTGCTCTCCTGTGTTTATGATCATCGCGTGGTGCGCGACGACCGGTGTGTTTTTCAGTCTGTGTGAGGCTTCCGGCCCAGTCTCCGCGAGGAGGCTAAACCGCGAGACTCCGGCGGAGTTCGGCCAGGCGGGAGATCACGGACGCATCCACGACCTCATCCCCGACCATGACCCGCACGCCGCCAACCAGCCGTGGATCAACGTTAAAGTGGATCCGCAGCTCCCGGCCGTACAACCGGTTGAGCCCGGGCTGCAGGCGGCTCATCTGTTCGCTGGTCAGCGGACGGGTAACGCTGACCTCCGCGATCCAACGTTGCTGGCGCTTGGCCACCAACTGGATGAACCGCTCTACCAGGGCCGTGGGCTTGATGCCGCGCGGGGCGGTTACCGCCTGCCGGATCAGCAGCTGTGCTACGGGACCCGCGGCCGGCACCAGCTTCAGTGCCAGCGCCGACTTGGCTTCGTCCGAAGCCTGCGGTTCAAGCAGGGCACGCTGCAGGTCATGGTCCGACCCGACAATGCGGTTGAACGCGAACAGGTCCCTCTCCAGACCTTCGAGTCCGTCAACACCCTGGCCCTCTGCAACGGCGACAGCCGTCGTGGCCGCCAAGGTCTCCAAGGCGTCCCCGATGTCGCGCGCAGAGGCCCAACGCGCGGCAGCCAACGAGGTGGCGATGGCCCGGGCATCAGCCGAGACCTTCCCCTCGAGGAGGCGACCGAACATGTCGGCCTTCTCCGTGCTGTCGCGCGCCGGATCGGTCAGGGCACGGCGCAGACCGGCATTGCTGTCCAGCAGGCCCAGGATCCCAAAGAGTTCCTCTGCCAGGGACAGCGAAGCGGTGGGAAGCTTAGCCTCCAGTTCCTGCTGTGCCGCTTTCAGTGACTCGCTCGATACACCGGCCATTATTTAGCAGCACCTGCACTCTGAGACTCAAGGTCGGCGAGGAAGCGGTCCACGACGCGGGCAGCGCGCGCGTCGTCGTTCAGCGACTCGCCGACAATCCTGCCGGCCAGTTCAGTGGCCAGGGTGCCGACTTCGCTGCGCAGCGATGTCACGGCTGCCTGACGCTCTGCATCAATCTGGACCTGGGCCTGCTCGCTGATGCGTGCAGCCTCTGCCTGGGCCTTTTCCTTCAGCTCCGCCAGGATCTGGGCGCCTTCGGCGCGGGCGTCCTCGCGGATGCGGTTGGCTTCCGCGCGGGCGTCCGTCAGCTGCTGCTTGTACTCGTCCAGCGCAGCGCTGGCTTCGGCCTGGGCGGCCTCCGCCTTGGCGATCCCGCCCTCGATGGCTTCGGTGCGCTCCGCATACGTCTTCTCGAACGCCGGAACGACGACCTTGGCGACGATGTACATGAGAATCGCGAAGCCGATCAGCGTGACGACGATTTCCCAGATGTTAGGGATCAGAGGGTTAACACCCTCCGCGGCGGCGAGGATCATTGCCTGATTCATATCTCACCCGTCCTATCTATTCGGTGTGGAAAATAAGCGTTCGGTCTTAGACACCGATGACGAACGCGAACACCAGTCCGAGGATAGCCAGAGCTTCAGTCAGGGCCAGACCCAGGAAGGCGATCGGCTGCAGCACACGCTGTGCCTCGGGCTGGCGAGCGACACCGTTGATGTACGCGGCGAAGACCAGACCCACACCGATGGCACCGCCGATTGCGGAGAGGCCGTATCCGATGAGGTTGAGGCTACCGTGGATTTCCATTTTGTTCCTTTCAAGATGCCCGTCGGGCAGGTTGTTGGTTCAGGCGCTTCCCCAGAGGGGAAATCTAGTGTTCCTCGGCCAGGGAGCCTTGGATGTAGATCGCGGTCAGCAGGACGAACACGTACGCCTGCAGGACCTGGATCAGGATTTCGAAGAAGTACATGGCGACGCCGCCCGCAATGGTCAGCACTCCCAGCGGCTTGAACCAGAAGTCGGCTTCGACCAGCAGGTATTGCGAACCGGCGGCGGCCAGCATGATGATCAGGTGGCCGGCCAGCATGGTGGCGAAGAGACGCAGGCTGTGCGTGACCGGGCGGACCAGGAAGGTGGAGATGATCTCGATGAGGACGACCAGCGGAAGGATCGCCTTCGGAACGCCGGTGGGAACGACGGCGAGCTTGAAGTAGCCGATGCCGTGCTTCTTGATGCCCAGCGCAATCCAGGTGATGTAGACGACGCCGGCCAGAGCGTAGGCCGTGCCCACGTGCGACGGGGTGGGCAGCTGCAGCAGCGGAATGGAGCCGAAGAGGTTGTTCACCAGGATGAAGAAGAACAGTGCCATCAGCAGCGGGACGAACGGCCTGAAGTCGCGCTCACCGATGATGTCCTTGCCCACCGAGTTGCGGACGAAGTTGTAGCTCATTTCGCCCAGGTGCTGCAGCTTGCCGGGGACAAGCTGGCGGCGGCGGGAGGCCGCCACGAAGAACCAGGAAATCAGTGCGACGGATAGCAGGACCAGCAGCATCTGCTTGCCGAAGCCCTCACCGTACGGGGCCATCCACGGGAGAACCTCCGGTAGATGCATATCTTCGAGGGTCGGTGGGACGAAGCCACCTTCATCAGCGGCCGCCGGAAGCGCAAGCGCGATCAACGCGTTTCCTCTCTGCAGTGTCCATCTTTGGGCGTTTCAGGGTGGGTCGCCATCGAGGCAGGCCACCATATGAAGTTTTCTGACATTTAGGTGTGGTCCCCCGCGCCATTCTCATGGCGGCGCCGGGCGCCGCGCGTGAGGTTGTGTTTGCGGGCCAGATAATATCCGCCTCCAGCGCCCAGAACGGCACCGACGAAAATCAGCCAGCGGGTATCCAACAGATAGTCCAAACCCCAGCCTACCAAACCCCAGGCGATGATCCCGCCAAGGATATAGGTGAGGACGGTGTTGCCGCCCTGGTAAGTGGAATCGTCCCCGGAACCGCTCCGGGAGGGGCCGGATGTGCCCTTAACCGCCATGTCCAATCTCCCCTTCCGCTTGCTGCCGGCGGTCCGCCGGCTCCGGTTCGGGATCGGCGTACAGCTGATGGCGGGTGCGCGAGAAGGCGAACACTTCGGCCGCCTGCCAGACCACCACGGTGGCCACCGCCGCCACGAAGAACCAGGTCCGCTCGAGCCACATCGGGGTGCCGATGAGGAAGAGAGCCGCCCCAAAGCCCACCACTTTGATGATGTAGGTGGCGATGAAGGCGCCGATGGCGCCGGAAGGATTGGACCGCCCCACGTAGTGGCCCACCAGCAGGCTGATGGCGAAGAACAGCACCACCAGCGCCGCCCCGAGCAGGGCACTCAGGGCACCTGCCGCACCCGCCGCCACCGTCGACATCACGATGACCAGCCCGGCGGTTGCGCCGCCGGCGACCAGGGCGGACCGCAGGATCTTCAGCCACGGCGACCGGGTGGGACCGGATGCAGCGACAGCTGCGCCAGCGGCGGGGTGGCCGTCGTGGCGTGAAGCGCGCATTGGTAGTCCGTTTTCGATCGCGGTGCGGGGCGGGCCGGAACGGCCGGGTTTATTCTACATGAGATAGAACTTGCCGACGAGTCGGGGCCCGCCGTTACGCCGCCGGGTTGGCGGCGTTGGATGTGCGGCGGCTGAAGAGCACCGGCGCGCGCAGATAAAAAACAACGACGGCGGCGCACGCGGCGATGGCTGCCGCCTTGCCCGCGAGGCCCGATTCGGCCGCCAGGTAGCCGCAGAAGCCGGTCAGCAACGTACAGCCGGTGACCAGCAGCGCCGACTGCACGTGGCTGAAGCCCACGTCCGTCAGCCGCTGGTAGGCGTGCTGCCGGTGCGGCGTGTACCACCGCTCCCCCGCGCTGATCCGGCGCAGCAGCGTGGCGAGCGTATCGGCCAGGTAGATCGCCACCGGTCCCAGCAGGTACTCCGCCTGCACGCCGTCCAAAAAGGCGGTGATGCCCAGCATGGCCAGGCCCGCCCCCAGCAGGTAGCTGCCGACGTCGCCCAGGAAGACGTTCCCGCGGCCCAGGTTCCAGGGCAGGAACGCCACAAAGGCGGCCGCCACCACGGTCCCGCCGACCACCAGCCAGCCGTGGCCAGTGATGGTGCCGGTAGCGGCGAACATCAGTCCGACGGCAGTGCCGTGCAACCCGGAAATCCCGTTGATGCCGTCCATGAAGTTGGCGATGTTGATGTAGGCCGCCAGGGCCAGGGCGCCCAGCGGCAGCCACCACCAGGTCTCGCCGGTGAGTCCGATGGCAAGTGCCGTGCCGCCGACGCCGATGCCCAGCTGCAGCGCGGCCCGGCCGCGGATGGACAGTCCCCGGAAGTCTTCGATCCAGCCCAGCAGCGCCGCGGCGGCGGCCACACCGGCGACCGCGAGCAGCAGCTGCGGCGCCTCGACGGCACCGCCGAGCGCGGCGATCAGCAGGCCTGCCAGCAGCCCGGCCGCCACCGTGATGCCCACGCCGCGGACGACGACGCGCGTGTGCGAGGACCGCTCGTTCGGCACGTCCAGCACGCCCAGCCGCTTGAGCATCGGGATCAGCGCGAAAGGCAGCACCAGGCTGAGAAGAAGGGCCGCGGCCACGGCCACCACGGCTGCGGTCACGAGGCCCGCTCCCGCCCGTCGTCCTTAAGCCCGGCCTCGAGTTCGTCGTCGTCGGCCACTGCCGCCGGGACCACGTCGTCGAGTTCGTCGTCGGCGGCCACGGCCGCCGGGACCACGTCCATCGCCCCGGTCGAGGCCGAGATCAGGTCCTGCCGGCTCTTCCACTCGGCCAGGCTCATCCGGTCCGGGTCCAGGCCCTCGATGGAGGCGTGCGAGATTTTGGGGTGCAGCGGACGGGAATCGCTTTCGCCCTCCCCGATCAGGTCTTCGTGCAGCTTTTCGCCGGGGCGCAGGCCGGTGAACACTATTTCCACGTCCTTGCCCGACATCGCGATCATCCGCTCGGCGACGTCCAGGATCTTCACCGGTTCGCCCATGTCGAGGATCAGCACTTCCCCGCCGCTGCCGATGGCGCCGGCCTGGATCACCAGCTGGCAGGCTTCCGGAATCGTCATGAAGAACCGGGTGGCCGCGGCATCGGTGACCGTGACCGGACCGCCCTTGCGGATCTGCTCGCTGAACAGCGGCAGCACCGAACCGCGGCTGCCCAGCACGTTGCCGAAGCGGACGGAGACGTACTTCTGCCCGGTCTGCTGCGCCACCCAGGCCGTCAGCTTTTCCGCCACGCGCTTGGAATGGCCCAGCACGGTGGTGGGGTTGGCGGCCTTGTCGGTGGAAATGTTGACGAAGGTCGCCACGTGCGCGGCGCGGGCGGCGCGCAGCACGTTCAGCGAACCGAGCACATTGGTCTTCCAGGCCTCCTCCGGATACTGCTCCAGCAGCGACACGTGCTTGAGCGCCGCGGCGTGGAACACCACTTCCGGCTTCCGGTCAAGGAAGATGGCCTCGAGTGCGGCTGGGTCGCGGATGTCGGCCAGCACGGTATCCCTGCCCGTGAGCAGGCCCTTGCCGGTGATCGAAATCTGCGTGCCCTGCAGCCCGGTCTCGTCGCGGTCCAGCATGATCAGCTCGGCCGGCTGGAACGCGTGGATCTGGCGGCACAGCTCGGAACCGATGGACCCGCCGGCGCCCGTGACCAGCACGCGCTTGCCGGTGACGTAGTGGGCAATCTCTTCGACGTGGATATCCACCGGCTGCCGCCCGATGAGGTCCTCGATGTCCACCTCGCGGAAGGAGAAGTCCTGGCGGCCGGTGAGCATTTCCTTCAGCGGCGGTACCACCAGCACCCGCATGTTCCGGCCCGCGATGCTGTCGGAGATCTGCCGCATCCGCGCGGAGTCGATGTCCGCGATCGCCACCAGCAGCACGGTCGCCCCGGTGCGGTACGCGATCTCCGGCAGGTCCTCCATCCGGCCCAGCACCGGGACGGAGGCGATGCGCAGGTGCTTTTTGGCCGGATCGTCGTCGATCAGCCCCACCGGCAGCCAGGGCGAGGCCGGGTCGTTGCTCATCCGGGTCACGATATTGTTGCCGACGAAACCGGCGCCGTAGATCAGCGTCCGCTCGGCCTCGTCCCCCGGCTTGGCCTTGCTTTCCACATACATCCGCTTCAGGTAGCGGACGGCGGCCATGAACAGGCAGGCGAACGGGAAGGCAATCAGGCCGGTGCCGCGCGCGATGCCCAGCGAGATGCCGAACAGCAGCAGTCCCACGCTCAAGATCAACGACACCGAGATGGTCACCATGACCAGCAGCTTGGCCTCGTGGAAGCTGCCGAAACTGTAGCGGCCCTTATAGAGGGCGAACGCAGACCCGACGGCCATTTGGGCCGCGATGGCCACCGCACAGAGCAGGATGATGCCGGGAATCTTGGTCAGGCTCAGCGTCATCTCGTAGCGCAGGAAGACGGCCAGCACGATGGCCAGGACCCAGGCCAGGGAGTCCAACAGGATCTGCGACCAGAGCCACAGGGCCCGGTCGCTGCTGGCGGTCTTGCCGCGGGGAAGAGCGGAATCGTGGCTCATGCCTCTACAGTCTCCCCCAGGCCCAGGATGCCCGGCACGACGGTGCGCAGTGTTTCCAGGCTGATCGTGCCCTCGCGGACCACCCGCAGTGCGGCGGAGGTGCAGTCGACGATGGTGGAGGGCACCGCCGTCGTGCCGTCGACGGGCCGGAAGCCGTCTTCCAGGTAGACGTCCACGGACTCGGCCAACTGCTCCCTGGCCTGCGCGGCCGTCTGCGCCGACGGCTGCCCGGTGCGGTTCGCGGAGGACACGGCCAGCGGCCCGGTGGCCGCCAGCAGCTCCAGCGCCAGTTCGTCGTCGGGCATGCGCAGGGCGACGGTGCCCTTGGTTTCGCCCAGGTCCCAGGTCAGCGACGGCTGCGCGCGGAAAATCAGGGTCAGCCCCCCAGGCCAGAAGGTGTCGGCCAGGGCCCGGGCCTCGTCGCTCACGTCGGTGGCCAGCCCGTCCATGGTCTGCGGCCGCGGCACCAGCACCGGCGGAGGCATTTTGCGCCCGCGTCCCTTGGCGGCCAGCAGGGTGGCCACGGCCTGCGGCGAGAACGCGTCGGCGGCGATCCCGTAGACGGTATCGGTCGGCAGGACAACACACTGCCGGTCGGCGATGGCGGCCTGGGCTGCCGCCAGTCCCTCGCTGCGGGCGGCGTCGTCGTCGCAGTTATACGTAGTGCTCACAGACTCATTGTTCCATTCTCATAACCGTTGGGCCGACGTGGCCCGCTCGCGCCCGGTCAGATCGTAGCGGGTGGCCACCTGGTCCCAGCATCCGGCCGTGCGCAGGAGGGAGTGCACGGCAGCGGCCTGGACTTCGGCGTGCTCCATGATGAAATGGCCGCCCGGCTTCAGCAGCCGCGCGGCCGTCGCCGCCGTCGCCGCCGGCAGTTCCATGCCGTCCGCTCCCCCGCCGTAGAGCGCCATCTGCGGGTCGTGCTCGGCCACTTCGGGCTCGCGCGGGACCGCTTCGGCGGGGATGTACGGCGGATTGGAGACGACGACGTCGAACGTGCCGTCGTGCGCGGACAGCGCCGTGCGCAGGTCCTCCCGCAGGAGGGTGACGCCCAGCGGCGCCAGGTTCCGTTCGGCCCAGGCGTGGGCGAGGGCGCTCAGTTCCACCGCGTAGACGGTGGCCGTGGGAACCTCGCTGGCCACGGCGGCGGCGATCGCGCCGGAGCCGGTGCCCAGGTCCACCACTTTGGCCGCGGGCAGGGCGCGGGCGCGGTCGATCGCGTGCTGGGCGACGGTTTCGGTTTCCGGGCGCGGGACGAACACGCCCGGTCCCACCTGCAGTTCGAGATGCCGGAAATAGGCGCGGCCGGTGATGTGCTGCAGCGGGATGCGGGTGGCCCGCTCGGCCACCAGGTCCTCGAGCCCGGGCGGAGGTTCCGTTCCCAGCAGCGCCAGCGCGCGGACCCGCCCCGGGGAAACGCCCAGCAGGTGGGCGGCGAGCAGTTCGGCGTCCACCCGCGGCGAGGGGACGCCGGCCTCGGCCAGCCGCGCGGCGGCGGCGGACAGGGCGTCGGCCAGGTTTGTGGCGGGCACTGCTGGCTAGTTTTCCTCGCCCAGGGCGGCCAGCCGGTGTTCCTCGTCCGCCTGGATGGCGGACTGGATCACCGGTTCCAGTTCACCGTTCATCACCGCGTCCAGGTTGTAGGCCTTGTAGCCGGTGCGGTGGTCGGCAATCCGGTTTTCCGGGAAGTTGTAGGTGCGGATGCGCTCGGACCGGTCCATGGTGCGGATCTGCGACTTGCGCGTCTCGGAGTTCGCGGCGTCGATCTGCTCCTGCTGGTGGGCCAGCAGCCGCGCCCGGAGCACGCGCATGCCGGCCTCGCGGTTCTGCAGCTGGGACTTCTCGTTCTGCATCGCGACCACGATGCCGGTGGGCAGGTGGGTGATGCGCACCGCCGAGTCGGTGGTGTTCACGGACTGGCCGCCCGGACCCGAGGAACGGTAAACATCGATCTTCAGGTCGTTCTGATGGATGTCCACTTCTTCCGGCTCGTCCACTTCCGGAAGCACCAGGACGCCCGCGGCGGAGGTGTGGATGCGGCCCTGCGATTCGGTCACCGGAACGCGTTGGACGCGGTGCACGCCGCCCTCGAACTTGAGCCTGGCCCAGACGCCTTCGGACGGGTCGTTGGAGTTGCCCTTGATGGCCATCTGGACGTCCTTGTAACCGCCCAGGTCGGACTCGGTCGCGGAAATGATTTCGGTTTTCCAGCCGCGGGATTCGGCGTAGCGCATGTACATCCGGAGCAGGTCGCCGGCGAACAGTGCCGCCTCGTCACCGCCTTCGCCGCCCTTGACCTCGATGATCACGTTGCGCGCGTCGTCCGGATCGCGCGGGATCAGCAGGCGGCGGAGCCGTTCCTGGGCGATTTCGAGTTCGGCTTCGAGTCCGGGCACCTCGGCCGCCAGCTCGGGATCCTCGTCGGCGAGCTCGCGTGCCGCTTCGAGGTCGTCCGCCAGGTGGGACCAGCGCTTGTGCGCCTCGACGATGCCGTTCAGCTCCGCCGACCGCCGGCCCAGCTTCCGGGCGCGCGCCTGGTCGGAATAGACGGCAGGGTCGCTCAATTCCTTCTGGAGCTCGGCGTGCTCGTCAAGAAGCCCCTGAACGGACTCAAACATCTTCAAACCTCTTTCGACTCACAACAAGTCTAAATAGCAATGGCGGTAGTGCGGGCGAAGCGCCCTTAAACGACAAGCCGCCCAGCACACGCCGACCCGCGCAGAGGCGGGACCGGCCCATGTGGGCGGCTAGAACAGCTACTTGTCGTTTTCGGCCTTCGAGCCGAGCGTCGTCTTCTGGACCTGCATCAGGAACTCGACGTTGGACTGCGTCTCCCGGATCTTGCCGGTAAGCAGTTCCAGCGCCTGCTGGGTGTCCAGACCGGAGAGGACGCGGCGCAGGCGCCACATGATCTTGACCTCTTCGGGCGAGAGCAGGTTTTCCTCGCGACGGGTGCCCGAGGCGTTGACGTCGACGGCCGGGAAGATGCGCTTGTCTGCCAGCGAGCGGGACAGGCGCAGTTCCATGTTGCCGGTGCCCTTGAACTCCTCGAAAATGACCTCGTCCATCTTGGACCCGGTCTCCACCAGCGCGGTGGCGAGGATGGTCAGCGAGCCGCCGTTTTCGATGTTCCGGGCGGCGCCGAAGAAGCGCTTCGGCGGGTACAGCGCGGAGGAGTCCACGCCGCCGGAGAGGATGCGGCCCGAGGCCGGGGCGGCCAGGTTGTAGGCGCGGCCCAGGCGGGTCATCGAGTCCAGCAGGACCACCACGTCCATGCCCATCTCCACCAGTCGCTTGGCGCGCTCGATGGCCAGTTCGGCCACGGTGGTGTGGTCATCGGCGGGACGGTCGAAGGTCGAGGCGATGACCTCGCCCTTGACCGTGCGCTGCATGTCCGTGACCTCTTCGGGCCGCTCGTCGACCAGCACCATCATGAGGTGGACCTCGGGATTGTTGGTGGTGATCGCGTTGGCGATGGACTGCAGGATCAACGTCTTGCCGGCCTTCGGCGGGGAGACGATCAGGCCGCGCTGGCCCTTGCCGATCGGAGCCACCAGGTCGATGACGCGGGGGCCGATCTTCTTCGGCTCGGTCTCCAGGCGCAGCCGCTCGGACGGGTACAGCGGGACCAGCTTGGTGAAGTCCACGCGGTCCTTGTTCTCCTCCACCGGCTTGCCGTTGACGGAGGTGAGCTTGACCAGTGCGTTGAACTTCTGCCGGCTGCCCTGGCCGCCGGAATCGCCGTCGCGCGGGGCGCGGATGGCGCCGACGACGGCGTCGCCCTTGCGCAGGTTGTGCTTCTTGACCTGCGCCAGCGAGACGTACACGTCGTTCGGTCCGGGCAGGTAGCCGGAGGTGCGCACGAAGGCGTAGTTCTCCAGCACGTCCAGGATGCCGGCAACGGGCAGCAGCACGTCGTCGTCGGAGATCTCGGTGTCGTCGACTTCGGGACCGCGGTCGCGGCCGCGGCGACGCTCGTTGCGGTCGCGGTAGCGGGTGTTGTTGCTGTCGTTGTCGCGGCGGTTGCGGCGGTTGCGGTTGCGGCCGCGGCCGCCCTCGTCGCCGTCGTCCTGGCGGGTATCGCGGGTGTCGCGCTCCCGGGTGTCGCGGGAATCGCGGTTGTCACGGGTGTCGCGGTCGGCGTCGCTGCGGTTGCGGTTGCGGCTGCGGCGGTCGGACTGGCCGTCGCCGCGGCCGGACTGCTGCTGGCCGGCGCCGTCCTGGCCGTCCCTCTTCTCGTCCTGCTGAGCCTCGGCCGGCTTGCCGTCGGGAGCTTCCTGCGGTGCGTCGGCCTTGGTCTCGGCCGCGTCCTGCTGGCCGGAGTCGGAGCGGCGGTTGCGTCCGCGGCTGCGGCGCTCCTGGCGACCGTCGCCCTCGGCCGGTGCGTTGTCCGCCGCGGGGGCCTGGGCCGGCGCGGTTTCGGCCGGGGCCTCGGTGGTGGCGGCCGTTGCTTCCCCGTCGGCGGCAGCCATGGTGCCGTCGCTGCTGGCCCGGCGGTTGCGGTTGCGGGTGCGGCTGACCCGCTCCGCCGCCTTGGTCAGGTCGCCGCCGGCGGTGCCGCCGGTTGCGCCGTCGCCTGCCGCGCCGGCGGTCTCTTCCTTCGCCGCCGAAGTTTCGGTGCGCACCGGCTGCTCGGCCTTCTTGGCCGTGCGGTCGGCCACGGAGGAGCCACGCTGGTGGTCGGAGATCGCGGCGACCAGGTCGCCCTTGCGCATCCGCGAGCCGCCGGTGATGCCGAGCTGCCCGGCCAGCACCTGCAGTTGGGCCAGCTTCAGGCCGGCAAGGCCTGCACTCTTCGGTGCAGGAGAGTCTATTGTTTCCACACCTGCGGTCAGGTCAGTGGTTTCGGTCACGAAGGATCCTTCCCCCTCGTCGGGCGGTGTGCATATGAAGCGCACCGCGTTGTTTGCTACCCGGCCGTTGCATGAGAAGCCCGGCTGGGTCCGGTATTGCCTGCGGCGTCGTGCCGAAACAAGTCCGGGTGATCAGAGATGAAAAACCTTGAAACAAGCCGTCCGGATGGAACGAGTGAGGTCGTGTCCGGCCGATGGCCGGCAGCAACGCCGTTGAGTGCCGCGGAAGGCTCCTGAAAGGCTGCACCTGGAACGGGGATCCTGCCCAAACGGCTACTCGGCTTGCTTGATCCGGAGCATCCGGCAGGTGTCCTCGCCGGTTAATCCCGGGGGTGCACTTCCACTTTAGCACCATCTGTGTCCACTGCCAGTTTCAGCACCCGCCAGTTTCCCGGCGAGTCGCGGCGTTCCAGGTGCGCGGCGATGGCCCGCTGGACCTGCTCCGCCTCGGCCTGGTTCGCGGCGAGTGTCATCACGGTGGGTCCGGCACCGGAGACGACGGCGGCGTGGCCCTGGCTGCGCAGCGCCGCGATCAGCGCGGCGCTGGGTTCCATGGCCGGTGCCCGGTGCCGCTGGTGCAGCCAGTCTTCGGTTCCGGCCCGCAGCAGGGACGGATCGCGGGTCAGCGCGTGGACCAGCAGGGCGGCGCGGCCGGAGTTGGCGGCGGCCATGTGGTGCGGCACGGACGCGGGCAGGAGGTTGCGCGCGGTTTCCGTGGAAAGCTCGTAGGCCGGGATGGCCAGCACCGGCACGATGTCCGGGCAGATCGGCACGCAGGTGCTGGCGAAAACGCCGTCCTCTTCCCAGGAGATGGCCAGCTGTCCGCTAAGGGCCGGAGCCACGTTGTCGGGGTGGCCCTCCAAGGCCGAGCAAACCTGCAGGATGTCCGCCGCCCCCAGCCGTTCCCGCTCCGGCAGCAGCGCGTTGGCCAGCAACACGGCGGACACGACGGCGGCGGCCGAGGATCCCATGCCGCGGCCGTGCGGAATGAGGTTCCGGGCCCGCAGGCGCAGCCCGCCGGCGTCGTACTCGGCCTCGCGCAGCGTGCCGCGCAGGGTGCGGATGATCAGGTGGCTTTCATCGGCGGGCAGGCCCGCCGCGCCCTCGCCGGTCACGGAGGCGTGGAAGACGCCGTCGTCGGTCGATTCCACCGTGACGGTGTCGTAGTAGGCCAGGGCCAGGCCCAGGCTGTCGAAGCCCGGGCCCAGGTTGGCGCTGGTGGCCGGAACCCGCACGGTGACGCGCTGGCCGGGCGCGATGCGGCCGGCCACGGCGGTGCCCTCCCCCGGCAAGGTGCTGCTACTCAAGACCCAGGGCGCTGGCCACGCTGACCACGTCGAAGTCCACCTTGACCGGCGCCGCCTCGCTGCCGTCCTCGGTCTGCAGGGCCCACTGCGGGTCCTTCAGCCCGTGGCCGGTGACCGTGATGACGATGGTCTTGCCCGCGGGCACCTCGCCGGCCGCGTGCTTCTTGAGCACGCCGGCAACGCCTGCCGCGGAGCCGGGCTCCACGAAGACGCCCTCGCGGGAGGAGAGCCAGCGGTGCGCGGCCAGGATTTCGTCGTCGGTCACCGAGTCGATCAGGCCGCCGGACTCGTCGCGGGCGGCGACGGCGGTGTCCCAGGAGGCCGGATTGCCGATCCGGATGGCGGTGGCGATGGTCTCCGGTTCGGTCACCGGGTGTCCCAGCACCAGTGGCGCCGCGCCGGCGGCCTGGAAGCCCCAGAGCGTCGGAGTCTTGGTGGCGACCGGCGGGAGCATGCCGGCAACGGCCGATTCGTACGGCGCGGCGTACTCCTGGTACCCCTTCCAGTACGCGGTGATGTTGCCCGCGTTGCCCACCGGCATCACGTGGATGTCCGGGGCGTCGCCCAGGTAGTCGACGGTCTCGAAGGCCGCCGTCTTCTGGCCCTGGATGCGTGCCGGGTTCACCGAGTTGACCAGGAACACCGGGTAGGCCTCGGAGAGCTTGCGGGCCACTTCCAGGCAGTTGTCGAAGTTGCCGTTGATCTGGATGATCTCGGCGCCGTGCGCGACCGCCTGGCTCATCTTGCCCATGGCGATCTTGCCGGCCGGCACGAGTACCGCGCACTTCAGCCCGGCCTGGGTGGCGTAGGCGGCAGCGGATGCGGAGGTGTTGCCGGTGGACGCGCAGACCACCGCCTTGGCGCCGGCCTCCACGGCCGCGGTGATGGCCATGGTCATGCCGCGGTCCTTGAAGGAGCCGGTGGGGTTCATCCCCTCCACCTTGAGGTAGACCTCGGATCCGGTCAGTTTGGAGAGGGCCTTGGCCTGCACCAGCGGGGTGCCGCCTTCGCCGAGGGTGATGATCTCGGTCTGCTCCGATACCGGCAGCCGGTCCGCGTATTCACGGATGACGCCGCGCCATTGGTGGGCCACTTAGATTCCTTCTACTCGCAGGACAGAGGTAACAGCGTTGACGATGTCGAGCCCGCGCACGGCCTCGACCGTTGCGGCCAGCGACGCCTCGGAGGCGCGGTGGGTGACGAAGCGCAGTTCGGCGGTCACCTCGCCGCCGTCGTGGGCGGGCTCCAGCGGGCCTTCGGTGTGGATGGTCTGGCGCATGGTCTCGATGGAGACGCCGTGCTCGGCGAAGATGCCGGCGATCTGGGCCAGCACGCCGGGCCGGTCGGCCACGTCCAGGCCGATGTAGTAGCTGGTCCGGACCGAGTCCAGCCCGACGGCGGGCAGGTCCACGGTCGCCGTTTCGGTCCGGCCCGGGCCGCCGCCGACCATGCGCCGGGCGGCGCTGACCACGTCGCCGACGACGGCCGAGGCGGTCGGCGCACCGCCGGCACCCTGTCCGTAGAACATCAGTTCGCCGGCGTTTTCCGCTTCCACGAAGACGGCGTTGAACGCCCCGTGCACGGCGGCCAGCGGGTGCTGGCGCGGCAGCAGGGTCGGGTGGACGCGCACTGATACGCCCTCGCGGCCGTCGGCGCCGCTCAGCCGCTCGGCGATCGCCAGCAGCTTGATCACGTAGCCGGCGTCCCGGGCCGCGGCGATGTCGTCGGCGGAGACGGAGCTGATGCCCTGGCACTGGACGTCGGCCAGGTCGACCGCGGTGTGGAAGGCCAGCCCGGCCAGGATGGCGCCCTTGGCGGCGGCGTCATGGCCTTCGATGTCGGCGGTCGGGTCGGCTTCGGCGTAGCCGAGCTCCTGCGCGGCGGCCAGCGCCTCGCCGAACTGGGCACCGGTGGAATCCATCTGGTCCAGGATGTAGTTGGTGGTTCCGTTGACGATGCCCATCACCTTGGTGACGCGGTCCCCCGCCAGTGACTCGCGGATCGGCCGCAGGATGGGGATGGCCCCGGCCACGGCCGCCTCGAAGGAGAGCTCGACGCCGGCGTCGTCGGCCTGGGCGTACAGCTCCTGGCCGTCGGCGGCCAGCAGGGCCTTGTTGCCGGTGACGACGGCGGCCCCGTTGGCGATCGCGGTGCGGATCAGCGTCCGGGCCGGTTCCAGTCCGCCCAGCAGTTCGATCACGATGTCGGCGTCCTTGACCAGCGTCGCGGCGTCGGTGGTGAACAGCTCTGCGGGCAGTTCCACGGCCCGCTTGGCCGCGACATTGCGCACCGCGATGCCGGTCAGTTCCAGCCGCGCGCCGGTCCGCGCGGCCAGCACGTCGGCGTCGTCAAGCAGGATGCGGGCCACCTGGGCGCCGACGTTTCCGCATCCCAACAGTGCTACCTTCAGCGTTTTCATGCTGCCCAAACTCTCAGTCTTAGTCTTACTCGCATTAACTGCTGCCCGCCCGGCGGTCAGCCCAGGTCGCGGGCCAGCAGGTCGGCTTCGGTTTCGCCTCGGATGATCAACCGCGCCTCGCCGCCGCGCACGGCAACCACAGGTGGCCGGGCAACGTAGTTGTAGTTGCTGGAGAGTGCCCAGCAATAGGCCCCGGTCGCCGGCACCGCCAGCAGGTCCCCTGCCTCGATGTCCTCGGGCAGGTAAACGTTCCTGACTACAATGTCACCGCTCTCGCAGTGTTTACCAACCACGCGGGAAATAATCGGTGCCGCGTCCGTCACACGGGATGCCAGCGCCGCCGAGTAGTCGGCGTCATAGAGCACCGGCCGGGCGTTGTCGCTCATGCCTCCGTCCACGGACACGTAGCGCCGCGGGCTGCTGCCGCCGCCCTCCGCGTCCACCTGGACGGTCTTGCGGGTTCCGGCCGAGTAGAGCGTGAACGTGCTCGGCCCGGCGATGGCCCGGCCCGGCTCGATCGAGATCCGCGGCACCGGGATGCCCAGCCGCTCCGTGACGGAGCGCACGACGGCGGCCATCGCCTGGGCGAGTTCCGCCGGCGGGCGGGGGCTGTCGGCCTCGGTGTAGGCAATGCCGTAACCGCCGCCCAGGTCCAGTTCATGCAGGTCCACACCGTGGACCCGCTTGACCTCGGCCACGAACGTGAGCAGCCGCTCGGCCGCCAGCGCGAAGCCTTCGGGCTCGAAAATCTGCGATCCGATGTGGCAGTGCAGGCCCAGCAGGTTGATGGACTCGTGCTCCAGCGCCGCCGCCACGGCCTGCGCGGCCGGGGAGCCGGCCGCCCGGGGCTGCGCCCCTGCGTCGTGCCCCGCGCCGTCGTCGGCGCCGGCCATCGAGAGCCCGAACTTCTGGTCTTCGTGCGCCGTGGCAATGAACTCGTGGGTGTGCGCGTGCACGCCGGGGGTCAGCCGGAGCATCACGTTGGCCATCTCGCCGCGGGCCGCCGCGATGGCTCCCAGGCGTGCCAGTTCGTCCAGGCTGTCCACCACGATGCGGCCCAGCCCCATGTCCAGCGCGCGGTGGAGTTCGGCGTCCGACTTGTTGTTGCCGTGCAGGCCCAGGTCCTCCCCCGGGATGCCCGCGCGGGCGGCCACGGCCAGCTCCCCGCCGCTGCAGGTGTCCAGCCGCAGCCCCTCTTGCGCCACCCACCGGGCAATTTCCACGCTGAGGAACGCCTTGCCGGCGTAGTAGACGTCGACGCCGCCGCAGAGCGTGCTGAAGGCCTCGTCGAAGGCCTGCTTGAACTCGCGCGCGCGGGCCCGGAAGTCGTCCTCGGACACCACGAACAGCGGCGTGCCGAACTGCTCTTTCAGCCGGGTGACGCCGAGGCCGGAGATTTCCAGCTCGCCCTCCGCGCCGCGGGACACGTCCCGGGCCCAGAGTTTGGCGTCCAGCCGGTTGACGTCCTGCGGGCGGGTGAGCCAGTCCGGCGCCAGTTCAGACGCGGCGGCGGTTTCGTGTGCTGCGGGCATTACATCCTCTCCGGCGCACTGACGCCCAGCAGGCCGAGGCCGTTGGCCAGGACTTGGGTGACGGCGGCGTTCAACCACAAGCGGGTACGGTGCGTGTCGGTGACTTCGCCGTCCCCGATCGGCGTCACGCGGCAGGCGTCGTACCAGCGGTGGTACGCGCCGGCGATGACTTCCAGGTGCCGGGCGACGCGGTGCGGTTCCCGCAGCTTCGCGGCCGTGGCGACCACCGACGGGTAGGCGCCGAGCACGGCCAGCAGTTCGTTCTCCGTGGCATGGTCCAGCAGCGAGGCATTGAACGCGCTGCGGTCCACGCCGGAAGAGGCCGCGTTGCGCGCGACGGCGCAGGTGCGCGCATGGGCGTACTGCACGTAGAAGACCGGGTTGTCGTTGCTGTGCTTGACCAGCAGGTCCAGGTCGATGTCGATGTTGGAATCGGCGTGCGAGCGGGTGAGGGCATAGCGGGCGGCGTCCACACCCACGGCGTCGACCAGGTCCTCCATGGTCACCACAGTGCCGGCCCGCTTCGACATCCGCAGGGGCTTGCCGTCCTTGACCAGGTTGACCATCTGCCCGATCAGCACTTCCACCCGGTCGGCGTCGTCGCCGATCGCGGCCGCGGCGGCTTTCAGCCGGGCGACGTAGCCGTGGTGGTCGGCGCCGAGCATGTAGATGCACAGGTCAAAGCCGCGGTCCCGCTTGTTCTTGAAGTAGGCGATGTCGCCGGCGATATAGGCGGCATTGCCGTCGGACTTGATGACGACGCGGTCCTTGTCGTCACCGAAGTCGGTGGACTTCAACCACCAGGCACCGTCCTGGAAGTAGAGGCTGCCGGAGGTCTTGAGCTGCTCCAGCAGCTTTTCGACCGCACCGTCCTCGAACAGGGAGTTTTCGTGGAAGTAGACGTCGAAGTCCACCCCGAAGTCGTGCAGCGATTCCTTGATGGCGGCAAACATCAGCTCGACGCCGCGGCTGCGGAACTCTTCCTGCGGGTCGTCCGCCGACAGTGCATCCGGATTCTGCCGCAGCACCGCCTGGGCAATGTCCGCGATGTAGTCTCCGCCGTAGCCGTCCTCGGGGGCGGGCTCACCCTTGGCCTTCGCCAGCAGCGAGCGGGCGAAGCGGTCGATCTGCGACCCGTGGTCGTTGAAGTAGTACTCGCGCGTGACGTCGGCGCCCTGGGCGGCCAGGATGCGGGCCAGGGCGTCGCCGAGTGCCGCCCAGCGGGTCCCGCCCAGGTGGATCGGGCCGGTCGGGTTGGCGGAGACGAATTCGAGGTTGATCCGCTGGCCCGCCAGGTCGTTGGCGGTGCCGAAGGCGCTGCCGGCCTCCACGATGCTGCGGGCCAGCGTTCCCGCCGCGGCGGCGTCCACGGTGATGTTCAGGAATCCCGGTCCGGCGATGTCCACCCGGCTGACGCCGTCGATCTTCTCCAGCCGCGCGCTGAGGATTTCGGCGAACTGGCGCGGATTCATGCCGGCCATCTTGGCCAGCTGCATGGCGATGTTGGTGGCCCAGTCCCCGTGCTCACGGTTCTTGGGGCGCTCCACCCGGACCTCGCTGGGCATTTCGACGGCGAAGTCGCCGTCGTCGACGGCGGCCTGCAGGCAGGCGGCAATGGCAGCGGAAAGTTCTTCAGGAGTCACCCCACAAGCATAGGGCAATCCCTTGATCCGCCCGGCTTTCGGCGGGCGGGCTGTGACCGGGCTCGCAGGCGCACGGCGCCGGCCGGATGTGCCGGCCGGACCGGCCGCTTTCAAGGCGGCCGCCGTCGGGGCCGGCCGGGACGCATTTCTTCTGGCGGCACAGATGCTGATAAGCTCAATAGGTCCCGAAGGGCACCGGGCCAACAGCCGGTGCCGCGCCCTCGTAGCTCAGGGGATAGAGCGTCTGCCTCCGGAGCAGAAGGCCGTAGGTTCGAATCCTATCGAGGGCACTGAAGCGCAGGACAAGGGAAATCCCCGGCTCAACGGCCGGGGATTCTCCCGTTAACGGAAGCCGGCCTGCGCCGGAGGCGCGTTACTCGCCCTCTCCCGGCCCGTCGAAGCGGCGATCGACGCCCACCTGGTCCACCTTGCGGTGGAAGCGCATGCCGGACCTGCCGCCGAGAATGGCGCCGGCGAGCGAGACCAGCGCCGCGACGACCAGGAATATGATGCCGCCGGTCGTCAATTCCCCTTCGCCGAGGGGCACGCGGGGGAAACTGTTCAAGGCGCTCAGCACATTGAACTGGCTGCCGGCGATCAGCCCCAGGATGGCGAGCACAATGGCAACCACGATCGCCCACAGCCACACGGCCAGCCCCTGCTTGACGCCGTCGAAGCGGGCCATCCGGCCGGCCACGTATCCGCCGCAGAAATACGATATGAACAAGATGACGGCCAGGATGATGCCGCCCGCGATGCCGACCGTCCCCAGGTTCCGGGACGCCTGCTCGGCAACCTGCGCGGGATCGGCGCTCTCGGCGATCCCCACTGCCGTGCCGATGGCGGCTACGAGCGCCGTCAGGATGACCCCGATCCCGGTGGCCGCGAGCCAGCCGAAGAACGCCGAACCCCACTTGATGCCGCCGAATTGGCGCCTCTCGGCCGCTACCACTTCATTCCGCCGTTGCTTCGGGCTCCTGGCCCCTTCTGCAGCTGAACTCATCACCGGTTCTCCTTTGTTCGCTTGGGGTGCGCGCACCCGGCAGGCGCATGCACCCTGCTCATCCGCCGCGCATCGCCCGCCGGACTACTAAGCACACTTATGAGTGTGCCTGCACGCGGGCCGCGGTACAAGGACAACCCCCGGCGTGCCGCGGAGGGAAACGGCCCCTAGCGGGCCGCGCTGCCTGCCGGCTCCCGCGCGCCGGCGGCGGCGCCACCGCCGCGGAAGGTGCGGCGGTAGGACGCCGGGCTCACGCCAACGGACCTGGCGAAATGGTGGCGCAGCAGCACCGCCTGGCCGAACCCGGTGATCCGGGCGATCTCCTCGATGTTCAGGTCCGATTCCTCGAGCAGTTCCTGCGCACGCAGCACCCGCTGGGCGTTGATCCATGCCGCCGGCGTCGCGCCGGTCTCGGCCCGGAACCGGCGGGCGAAGGTGCGCTCGGACATGTGGACCCGCGCGGCCAGCTGGGCAACGCTGACGTCCTGGGCCAGGTTCTCGGACAGCCAGGCCAGCAGGTCCTTGAGGGTGTGGCAGCCGGCCAGCGACATGGGCCGGTCAATATATTGCGACTGGCCCCCGGCCCGATGCGGCGGCACCACCATGTCCCGGGCGATCGCCGACGCCACGGATGCCCCGAGTTCGGTCCGGACCAGGTGCAGGCAGGCGTCGATTCCGGCGGCGGTGCCGGCGCTGGTGATGATGCGCTCGTCCTCCACGTACAACACGTTTTCGTCGACGTCGACCTGCGGATATTCGGCGGCCAGCTGGTGTGAGTACTGCCAGTGGGTGGTGGCGCGCCGGCCGTCCAACAGCCCCGCTTCGGCCAGCACAAAGGCCGCCGAGCACACGGACAAGACCCAGGCGCCGCGGGCGTGGGCCGCCCGCAGGGCCTGCAGAAGTGGTTCGGGGGCCTGGTCCATGCGCTGGTACGGCGCCACCACCACGAGGTCCGCGTCGTCGGCGGCCTCCAGCCCGAGCGGGACATTGAGGGAGAACCCCAGCTTGCTGCTGACGACCCCCGGCTCGGGAGTGCAGATCCGGAAGTCGAACGCCGGAACGCCGGTCCCCCGGTCGGAACGGTCGATGCCGAAGACTTCGCAGACCACCCCGAATTCGAACGGCGCAGCTCCCGGAAGCACCACCACGGCCACCTTTTTCAGCATGCCACCAGTATGGCAGTTTTTTATGCTTTATGGTCGTTTCTGCCACTCTTTTTTTGCCGGCCGCAGGACCACCATGGAGGCATGGAACTCCTCCTGATCACCGCACTGGCACTCCTCGTCATCATCGAAACCCTCCGGCTGATCCTGCGTGACGGACGGGGAAACACCCCGCCGGAACGCTCGCAGGCCGACTGGACGGCCGGCTCCACCCCGAGCCGCCCCTACACCGACCTCGCCCGGCTGGCCTGACCCGGGCCAGACCCTCTGCACGGCTCCCTACTGGCGGTGGGCGAACAGGTCGCGCAACAGTGCAATCTCGGCCAGGTGGTGAATCATTTCCCGGTTGATGTGCAGCACCAGCGTCCCCATGGAGCGCTCGGCATAGGGGCCTTCGGCCGGCCCGCAGGGCGCCGCCAGCCCCTCGTCCCCGAGTTTCCGGACACCCGCAATCCAGTGCGCATAGTATTCGTCCAACAGCTCCAACGCGCCCGACGCCGTGCCCGGATAGTCGAACGATTCGTAGCTGACCGGCGGCCCGCCGAAGTGCGAGGCGTTACGGCTGCCCAGCACGCCCACCAAAATGTGGCCCAGCCGCCAGGCAACGGTGGTGACGGGCGGCGGCACCGGCTCCGGAAGTCCGAAGTCGATCGTGAAAACGCCGGCGCCCACCGCCATCGGTGCGGTACTGGTCCCGCGGTGCCGCACGTTCCAGCAGCCCTCGGCGGGCTCCCAGAAGTACTCTTCGTCGGTGAGCCCCTCCAGCCGCGGCCGGGCCTGGGCGTCCCAATGCCAGGTCAGCTGCTCGAGCAACTCCTCGGCTGCATTGAAAGACATGCCGGCTCCTCCCCAACGGCGGCTCCCCGCCTGGGGAGCCCGGGAGTCCATCATGCCGGGCGGCCGGCTGTTTGCCCAGAGCAGGGGACGCACCCCTGGGAGGGGGCGGGTTGCCGGTTGCCGGCGTCGGGCCCCAGATCACGGACAGCTCTTGTCCTGATTCGAGACTAGAGTGGCCCTGTTGCCGGAACGACCGGCACCCGCGCGTGCTGCAGGATTCGGCACGCTCCGGCTGCTGAAGACAGGTGAGCCATGCTCGAAACGTCCGCGCGGCTGCTGCAGCTGCTCTCCCTGCTCCAGATGCGCCGGGAGTGGACCGGGTCCGCCCTGGCCGGGCGGATGGGGGTCACCGAACGGACGGTGCGCCGCGACATCGGCAAGCTCCGCAGCCTCGGCTATCCCATCAATGCCTCCCCCGGCGTGGCCGGCGGCTACCAGCTGGGCGCGGGCGCGCAGCTTCCGCCGCTGCTGCTTGACGACGACGAAGCCCTCGCCGTCGCGCTGGGTCTCGGGGCGGTGACCGCCAGCCCGGTGGCTGGCGTCGGCGAGGCGTCGCTCCGGGCGCTGACCAAGCTGGAGCAGGTGCTGCCGGCGCGGCTCCGGCCCAAGTTTTCCACGCTGAAGAACGCCGTGGTCACCCTGGCCGGCCCCACCGCCGCCGTTGACCCCGAGGTGCTGACCGGGATCTCCACCGCCATTGCCGAACGGCGCGTGGTCGGCTTCCGCTACGCCAAGGCGGACGGCGAGTCCGGCCGCCGCCTGGCCGAACCGTACCGGCTGGTGGACACCGGCCGGCGCTGGTACCTGGTGGCCTACGACACCGGCCGGCAGGACTGGCGCACCTTCCGGGTAGACCGGTTCGAATCGGTTCCCACGGCGCGTGAACGCTTTGCCCCGCGGCAGTTGCCGCAGCCGGACCTGGCCGCCTACGTCCAGCAGTCGATCACGCGGTCGCCGTACCGGTTCGACGTGGTGGTCCGGATCGACGCTCCCCTGCAGGCCGTCGCGGAGAGGATCCCGCCGAACATCGCCGTCCTGTCCGACGACGGCGGGGCCACCGTGCTGCGGGCCGGTTACGATTCGCTGGACTACCCCCTGGTGGAGCTGGCCGCCACCGGCTTTGCGTTTGAAATCCTGGAGCCGGCGGAGTTCCGGCAGCGCGCCGCGGAGCTCGCGGGCCGGCTGGCTGCTGCGGCCGGCACGGGAACGGCGGCCGCCCCTACCGCCTAGGTGGGACAGCCGCCGTCGTTCGTTGACCCGGTCCGATGCCGGTGGCTCCTGAAGCGCGGACGCTACTGGAGCATAGTGCGGTCGTCGACCACGCCCTTGATCTTCTCGAACTCATGCAGCAGGTCCGGCACGGTGGCCTTCTGCTTCTGTTCCTGGTCCAGGTCCAGGATGATCCGGCCCTCGTGCATCATGATCAGCCGCGTGCCCAGCCGGAGCGCCTGCTCCATGTTGTGGGTCACCATCAGCGTGGTCAGGCGGTGCCGGTCCACCACTTCGGCGGTCAGGCGGCTGACCAGCTCCGCACGCTGCGGGTCGAGGGCGGCGGTGTGCTCGTCCAGCAGCAGGATTTTCGGGCTGCTGAACGTGGCCATCAGCAGCGACAGCGCCTGCCGCTGGCCGCCCGAGAGCAGGCCCACCTTGGCCTTGAGCCGGTTCTCCAGCCCGAGCTCCAACGAACGCAGCTCTTCCTTGAAGAATTCGCGCTTCTTGCGGGTCACGCCGGGGCGCAATCCGCGGCGCTTGCCGCGTTCGTAGGCGATGGCCAGGTTCTGTTCGATGGTCATCTCCGGCGACGTTCCCGCCATCGGGTCCTGGAACACGCGGCCGACGAAGCGGGCCCGCTGGTGGTCGGCGAGCCTGGTGACGTCGTTGCCGTCGATGCTCACCGTGCCGACGTCCGGGCGCAGCTTGCCGGAGGTGATGTTCAGGATGGTCGACTTGCCGGCACCGTTGCTGCCGATTACCGTGACGAATTCGCCGGCGGCCAGGGACAGGTTGATCTCCTGCAGGGCGACGCGCTCGTTGACGGTGCCTGCGAAGAAGGTCTTGTGAACGTTCTTGATATCCAGCATGTCAGCCCTTCGCTCCCGTCAGGGACTTCTTCATCTTTCCGAGCCCGCCGACGCGGCGAAAGACCTTCCACTGCGGCAGCACCAGCGCGATGACCACCAGCACGGCCGAGACCAGCTTCATGTCGTTCGGCTGCAGGCCGGCCTGGAGGGCCAGCTGGATGACCACGCGGTACAGCACGGAACCGAGCACCACGGCCAGAGTGGCGATCCAGATCAGGCGGGTTCCGAAGATCGCCTGGCCGATGATCACCGAGGCCAGGCCGGCCAGGATCAGGCCGATGCCCATGCCGATGTCGGCGAAGCCCTGGTACTGGGCGATGAACGCGCCGCAGACGGCCACGAGCCCGTTGGACAGGGCGAGGCCCAGGATCTTCTGGTTGTCCGTGCTGACGCCGAAGCTGCGGATCATCTGTTCGTTGTCGCCGGTCGCCTGCATGGCCAGTCCGATGTCGGTGTGCAGGAACCAGTCCATGATCACCTTCACCATCAGGGCGACCAGCAGGAAGATGGCGATGGCGCCGATGCCGCCGAGCATCCCCGACTCGCGCAGCGGGGTGATCAGGGTATCTTCGCGCAACAGCGGCAGGTTGGCCCGACCCATGATGCGCAGGTTGATGGAATAGAGGGCGATCATCGTCAGGATGCCGGCCAGCAGGCCGTTGATCTTGCCCTTGGTGTGCAGCAGGCCGGTGACGGTGCCGGCAGCCATGCCGGCGATGAAGGCCAGGATGGTGGCCATGACCGGCGGCATGCCGTTGATGATGCTGATGGCGGCGACTCCGGCGCCGGTGGTGAAACTGCCGTCGACCGTCAGGTCGGGAAAATCGAGGATGCGGAAGGTCAGGTAGACCCCCAGGGCCATGATCGCGTAGATCAGCCCAAGCTCAACCGCGGTAATCATAGGTAGTAGACCTTGGTTCTCTCGTGGCGTCGATCCGGCGACCGGACTGGCCGGCCGCCGGAAGGACTGCGGACTTCTTCGGCTCGAGCTGGAAGTTCGGGCTTACTCGAAGACGTGGTCAGCCGTGTCGGCATAGCCGTCCGGCAGGGTCACACCCATGCGCTTGGCGGCGGCCGGGTTGACGTAGAGTTCCAGCTCGGTCTGGGTCTCCACCGGCATGGAGGCCGGTTCAGCCTCGCCCTTGAGGATCTTCACGGCCATCTCGCCGGTCTGGTAGCCCAGCTTTTCGTAGTTGATGCCGTAGGTGGCCACCGTGCCGCGCTTCACCGAGTCGCCCTCGGCGGCAATCGTAAGGATCTTCTTTGATTCGGCCACCTGGATCAGGGACTCGAGGGCGGACACCACGTTGTTGTCGGTCGGCACGTAGAACGCGTCGACGTCGAGCGACTCGGCGGCCTGCTGGACTTCACCGGAGTTGGAGATTGCTGCTTCCTTGATCTCCAGGCCCAGTTCCTTGGCCGCTTCCTTGGCCCATTCCACCTGGACGGTGGAGTTGACCTCGCCCGAGGAGTAGACGATGCCCACGGACTTCGCGTCCGGGTTCAGCTCCTTGACCAGGGCCAGCTGCTCCTCGACCGGGTTGCGGTCCGAGGTACCGCTGACGTTCGATCCCGGGGCGTCCATGCTTTCCACCAGCGAAGCGGACTCCGGGTCGGTGACCGCGGTGAACAGGATCGGGGTGTCGACGATGGCCTGCACGGCCGCCTGTGCGGTGGGCGTCGCGATGGCCAGGATGAGGTCCTTCTGGTCGCTGGCGAACTTGCCGGCGATGGAGGTCGCGGTGCCCTGGTCGCCCTGCGCGTTCTGCTCGTCGTAGGTCACGGTCTCGCCCTCGACGTAGCCGTTGTCGGCCAGCGCCTTCTTGAACCCTTCGCGGGCCGCGTCCAGGGACGGATGCGAAATAATCTGGCTAATGCCGATCTCCACCGATTCGGTGCTGCCTTCGGCGGCATTGCCCTCGGAGGATCCCGCGTTGCCGCACGCGGAAACAAGCAGGGCGGTGGCCAGCAGGCCAGACCCCAGGCCGAACATGGTCGAACGTTTCTTCACGATGTTCCTTTCAAATGTCCGTCACGTGCCGGATAGCCCGGCACTTTTCCGCCTTGCCGCCCCTCCCCGGCGCGGCTGAAGCGGTCCGCCACACGCGGCGTCGTCATCGGCGCCGGCGGTTATGGCAGGCAACCCTGCGGAAGCGTCCTGAAGATCTTACCTGTGAACCGAGTCACATTGTCTAATCAGAACCGCGGGGTCAGGACAACCATATGAGATACGTCTCCCCCACCGGACAAATTGCATCCGTTTGTCGCCGGATAGTTATTTATGTCCACGGACGCACGCCTTGCCGGTCCTGCTGTGCGGACGGTCCGGGGCAGCGGGTCCAGCGACTAGACTGTGGTCAATCATGGCTGTGAACATCACGTACCCCGCGGCCCTGCCGGTTTCGGAGCGGCGCGAGGACATCATGGCGGCCATCGCCGCGAACCAAGTGACCGTCATCGCCGGCGAAACCGGCTCCGGAAAGACAACGCAAATCCCGAAAATGTGCCTGGAGCTGGGCCTGGGCGAGAAGGGGCTGATCGGCCACACCCAGCCCCGGCGGTTGGCCGCCCGGACCGTGGCCGAGCGCATCGCCGAGGAACTGGACGTGAAGATCGGCCAGGAGGTCGGCTTCCAGGTCCGCTTCACCGGCGAGGTCGGCCGGGATACCCGGATCAAGCTCATGACGGACGGCATCCTGCTGGCCGAAATCCAGCACGACAAACTGCTGAAAAAGTACAGCACGATCATCATCGACGAGGCCCACGAACGCAGCCTCAACATCGACTTCATCCTGGGCTATCTCAAGCAAATCCTGCCCAAGCGTCCGGACCTGAAGGTCATCATCACCTCCGCGACGATCGATCCGGACCGCTTTGCCCGGCACTTCGGCAGCGACGACGAACCGGCGCCGGTGATCGAGGTTTCCGGCCGGACCTACCCGGTGGAAATCCGCTACCGCCCGCTGAACCAGCCGGCGGCCACCGATCCCGACAACCCGGACGTGGACGAGCTGGAGGAAGACCGCGACCCGCTCGACGCCGTCTGTGACGCGGTGGACGAGCTGTCCGTGGAGGCTCCCGGCGACATCCTGGTCTTCTTCTCCGGCGAGCGCGAGATCCGCGATGCCGCCGACGCCCTCGCGGCCAGGATCAAGACCAACCGCCGGCTGGCCGGCACCCAGATCCTGCCGCTGTACGCCCGGCTGTCGCTGGCGGAGCAGCACCGCGTCTTCTCCCCCGGCGGCCAGCGGAGGATCGTGCTGGCCACCAACGTGGCCGAGACATCGCTGACAGTTCCGGGCATCAAGTACGTCATCGACACCGGCACCGCGCGCATCTCCCGCTACTCGCACCGGACCAAGGTCCAGCGGCTGCCGATCGAGCGCATCTCGCAGGCCTCGGCCAACCAGCGCTCGGGCCGCTGCGGCCGCGTCAGCGACGGGATAGCCATTCGGCTCTATTCGGAAGAGGACTACGACTCCCGGCCGGAATTCACCGACCCCGAGATCCTGCGCACCAACCTGGCCGCGGTCATCCTGCAGATGACCGCGATGGGCGTGGCACGCGGTCCCAAGGACATCGAGGCGTTCCCGTTCGTGGAGCCGCCCGAGTCTCGCGCCATCAACGACGGCGTCACCCTGCTGCGCGAACTCGGAGCCCTGCCCGAGCCCGGCACCCTGCCCCAGCCCGGCGTCAAGGGAGGATCCGCGCCGAAGTCGGGGCTCACCGCCGTCGGACGCAAACTGGCGCAACTGCCGGTGGACCCCCGGCTGGGCCGCATGATCGTGGAGGCCGGCCAGCGCGGCTGCGTCCGCGAGGTGATGGTTTTGGCGGCGGCGCTGACCATCCAGGACCCCCGGGAGCGGCCCCATGGGGACAATACGGCCAAGCAGCAGCAGGCCAACGAGAAGCACAAGCGCTTCGTGGACGAGAAGTCCGACTTCACCGGCATCCTGAACCTGTGGCGCTATCTGCAGGAGCGGCAGCAGGAGCTCTCCTCCACCCAGTTCCGCAAACTGTGCCG
Source organism: Arthrobacter sp. Cza30 (assembly GCF_059090765.1). Lineage (NCBI taxonomy): Bacteria > Bacillati > Actinomycetota > Actinomycetes > Micrococcales > Micrococcaceae > Arthrobacter > Arthrobacter sp. Cza30. Next base: position 258,386 of record NZ_JBNHGA010000005.1, read on the forward strand.
CACCGAGTTCATCAACTACCTGCGGGTCCGGGAGTGGCAGGACCTGTTCGCGCAGCTGCGCCAGCTGGCCAAGCCGCTGGGCATCTCGCTGGAGTCCGGTCGCGAGGTGGACCCCGTGGGCAGGCACGACGACATCCACAAGTCCCTGCTCGCCGGCCTGCTCAGCCACATTGGCGTGTACGAGGAGCGCAAGCGCGAATACGCCGGCGCGCGCGGCACCCGGTTCGCCATCTTCCCCGGCTCGGCGCTGTTCAAGAAGTCGCCGGACTGGGTGATGGCCGCGGAGCTCGTGGAAACCTCCCGGCTGTGGGCCAGGGTGGCGGCGAAATTCGATCCGGCCTGGGCCGAAGAGATTGCCCCGCAGTTGTGCAAGCGCACGTATTCGGAGCCGCACTGGTCCAAGAAGATGGGCTCCGTGATGGCCTACGAGAAGGTCACCCTCTACGGGGTGCCGATCGTCCCGCAGCGCCGGATCCAGTACGGCAGGATCGACCGGGAACTCAGCCGCGAGCTGTTCATCCGCCATGCCCTGGTGGAGGGCGACTGGCGCACGCACCACAAGTTCTTCCACCGCAACCGCAAGCTGCTGGCCGAGGTCGAGGAACTGGAGACCCGGATGCGCCGCCGCGACCTGCGCGTGGACGACGCAACGCTGTTCGAGTTCTACGACGAACGGATCGGCCCCGAGGTGGTCTCCGAACGGCACTTCGACAAGTGGTGGAAGGACGCCCGGGCGGAGAATCCCACGCTGCTGGATTTCGATCCGGATGCCGTGCTGGCCGCCGACGCGGAGGAACTCGACGCCTCGGCGTTCCCGAAGACCTGGCGGCAGGGGACCTTCGAGCTCCCGCTGAGCTATGAATTCTCGCCGGTGGCACCGGGGGCAACCCCGGATCCATCCGACGGCGTGACCGTGCACGTGCCGGTGCTGTTCCTCAACCAGCTGGACGCGGGCCCGTTCCGCTGGCAGATCCCGGGCCTGCGGGTGGAGCTAGTGACCGCGCTGATCAAGTCGTTGCCCAAGCAGATCCGGAAGAACTTCGTGCCGGCCCCGGACGTCGCCCGGAGCGCGGCGGCGGCCCTGGCGGCGGACTTCGATCCGGCCGAAGATGACCTGGAGCCGTCGCTGGAGCTGGTGCTGCGCCGGCTGAAGGGGCACATCATCCCGCCCGGCTCATGGAACTGGGAGACCGTGCCGCCGCACCTGCGGATGACGTTCCGCGTGCTCGACGGCACCGGCAAGGCGCTGGGCGAGGACAAGGACCTGGACCGGCTGCAGCAGGAACTTGCCCCGGCCAACCGCCGGGCCATCGCCGAGTCGCTCGGGGCGACGCCCAAGACCGCCCAGCCGTCGCCGGCGGGTCAGCGCCGCGGCGCCACCGGCAAGAAGCGTGGCGGCGGCCAGGCCGCGGCCCCGGGCGCAGCCCCCGTTGCCGGGGCACCGGCGTCGGGCACTGCCGCCCAGGACGCCACGGGCCTGCAGGAACGCAGCGGCCTGACCGCCTGGCCGGACGGCGACCTCCCCCGCGAGGTCAAGCGCGAGGTGGCCGGGCACACCGTGACCGGCTATCCGGCCCTGGTGGACGAAGGCAGCACCGTCGGTGTGCGCGTCTACCAGACACCGTCCGGCCAGCAGTCGGCGATGCGCTCGGGCATCATCCGGCTGCTGGTGCTGCGGGTGCCCTCGCCGCAGCGGTACGTGCTGGACCATCTGAACAACACGGAGAAGCTGACGTTCACGCAGAACCCGCACGGTTCGGTGGCGTCGCTGATCGACGACTGCACGCAGGCCGCGGTGGACAAGCTGGTGCCGGCCGAACTGCCCTTCACCCGGGCCGGCTTCGACGCGCTGTACGAGCAGGTCCGCGCGGAACTGATCGACACCGTCTTCACCGTGACCGCCATTGTGGAGAAGATCCTCTCCAGCACCCGGCGGATCCAGAGGGAGCTGAAGTCCAACGCCAGCCTGGCCCTGATCAGCCCGCTCTCCGACATCAAGAGCCAACTGGAGCAGCTGGTCTATCCCGGGTTCGTGGCGGCCACGGGCTATGCGCAGCTCAGCCAGCTGCCGCGCTACCTGCAGGGGATTGAGCGCCGGCTGCAAAAACTGCCGACCGCCGTGGGCCGGGACGTGCAGCACATGGCAGTGGTGCAGCGGCTCGAAGACGAGTACGACGACGCGCGGGCGGCGCTGAAGCCCGGGAACCTGGACGGCTCCGGGCTGGACAGGGTGCGCTGGATGCTGGAAGAACTGCGGATCAGCTTCTTCGCGCAGGAACTCGGCACCGCGTATTCGGTGTCCGAGAAGCGCGTCCGAACTGCTTTGAACGAGGCCCTCGCCGGCTGACGCGCGGGGTACGGACCCTGCCCTCGCCGCCAGGACAGGGTCTGGCCGCCAAGACAGGGGTTACTGACCCTGTCCTCGAAGCCAAGGGTGGACTTCGACGGCAGGCCTCCTGACTGCTGCACGATTCGCCGCAGGTTTGCCGCCCTCTGGCCGGCGCCGGCTCGCCCCACGTGGCAGGAAGAGGTTCCCGGGTCAGTCGGCGGGGACGACGTCCCCGTGTCCGGCCTCGCGCAGCGCCGCCCGGAGGCGTTTGGCTGACTCATCCATCACGGCCGGGTCCGGGTCCTGCTGCGCCCGCTTGAAGTCGAACTCGGCCTCCGAGTTGGAGGGCCAGACGTGCAGGTGCAGGTGGTTCACCTCGAAGCCGGCGATGATCAGGCCGGCACGGGCGGCACCAAAGGCATCCACCTGGGCCTTGCCGATGGTCTGGGCGACCGCGGTGAGTTTCTGCAGCAGGTCGGCCGGGGCGTCGGTCCAGCGATCCACTTCCTGCCGCGGCACCACCAACGTGTGCCCGTCCGCGAGCGGGCCGATACTCAGGAATGCCACCACGTCGTCGTCCTTCCAGACGAAGCGGCCGGGGATCTCGCCGTCGATGATTTTGGTGAAGAGGGTGCTCATGTACGCAGTCCTTGTCGGTTGGGGTCATTCGGGGGTCGGTAAGAGTCGGCCAGGTTCCAGCCGGGCTTGTGGGAGTCCGGTCGGGTGACAGCGAAGGTTCGGCCGGCCCGGCCTCGGTGCAGGCAGGTCCACAGCAGTCGATCAACCACGGGCGGCCCTGCTCAGCGGTTCAGCGATGCGATGTCCAGGACGAAGCGGTAGGCGACGTCGCCGGCCACCATGCGGTCATAGGCTTGGTCGAGGTCCGGTGCGCCCACCAGTTCGATGTCGGCCGTGATCCCGTGTTCGGCGCAAAAGTCCAGCATCTCCTGGGTCTCGGCTATGCCGCCGATCTTCGAGGCGCCGTAGGCAACGCGCTCGCGCATCAGCAGGTTGACCGGCACCGGCGGCATCGGCTCGGGCGGCACGCCCAGTTGGATCAGCGCACCGTCGCGGCGGATGGCCCGCAGGTACGGGGCCAGGTCGTGGGCCGCGGCCACCGTATCGATGACCAAATCAACACTCCGCCGGGCCGCGGCGAGCGCCTCGGCGTCTCCGGTCACCACCACGTGGTCGGCGCCGAGCGCGCGGGCCGAATCGGCCTTGTCCGCCGAGCTCGTGAAGACGGTTACCGACGCCCCCATGGCCTTGGCCAGTTTGACCGCCATGTGTCCCAGGCCGCCCAGGCCCACCACGCCGACGGAGTCGCCGGCTTCGACGCCGAAGTAGCGCATGGGCGAGTAAGTGGTGATGCCGGCACAGAGCAGGGGGGCCGCGGCGGCAGGGTCGAGTTCCGGCGGCACGCGCAGCACGAAGTTCTCATCAACGACGACGGACGTTGCGTATCCGCCCTGCGTCATTCCGCCGCCGTGGCGGCGGTCGCGGGCACCGTAGGTGCCCACCGCACCCTTGTCGCAGTACTGTTCAAGTCCTTCCCCGCAGGCGGAGCAGTCGCCGCAGGAATCCACCATGCAGCCCACGCCCACCAAGTCGCCGACGGCGTGCAGGGTGACGTCCTGGCCGATGGCCGTGACCCGCCCAACGATCTCGTGGCCGGGCACCAGCGGATACTCGATCTCGCGCCACTCGCCGCGGACCGTGTGGACATCCGAGTGGCAGAGGCCGCAGAAGGCGATGGCGATCTCCACGTCGTGCGGTCCGGCGGCGCGGCGTTCAATCTGCAGGGCAACCATGCCGGAATCGGGCCCCGTCACTCCAAAGGCAGCAGCCCTCCTCATACTGCTCCTCGGTGTCTGCAGGTCGGCTGCCGCGAGGGCCTGCTGCTCCTGGTCAGGTGAAAGCGGTTTCCCCAGCGGCGGCGGTGCCGGACGGCCAAGTGTCATGGGCCTGACGCTACCGTTTGCTGCTTCGCCATGCCACCACGGCACACCCTCTGTGACGCTTTCGGTGCCGTTGTGCAGGGCGTCGCTCCGGGGCTGATCCGGCGGCTGATTACGGCGCGCTCCCCATGGCTACCGGCAGCTCCGGATGTCCGCACCACTGTGACCAGGAGCCCGGGAAGAGGGCCGCATCCATGCCGGCCTCGGCCAACGCAACGACCTGGTGGGCGGCGGTAATGCCCGATCCGCAATAGACGGCCACCTTCCGTCCTTCCGCCCCCAGGCCCTTGAACCGTGCCGCGAGTTCCGCGGGCGGCAGGAAGCGCCCGTCCGGGGCCAGGTTGGCCGTGGTCGGTGCACTGACGGCGCCGGGGATGTGTCCGGCGCGGGGGTCCACCGGCTCGAACTCGCCGCGGTAACGCTCGGCTGCCCGGGCATCCAGCAACAGCGAGGTGCCCGCGAAATCCAGCACGTCCTCCAGCTCAAGCCTGGGCATCCTGCCGCTGCCCAGCTCGACGTTGCCCAGGCACGCCAGCTCGTCGCCGCTGTCCAGTTCAAACCCCTCGTCCCGCCAGGCGGAGAGCCCGCCGTCGAGCAGGTAGACGGAGTCGAATCCGCCGTCTTTCAGCAGCCACCACACGCGGGCCGCGGCCATGCCGCCGTTGTCGTCGTAGGCCACCACGACGTCGTCGTTGTTGATGCCCCAATCGCGTGCGGCCTCGCGGAAGGCCTCCGGCTCCGGCAGCGGATGGCGGCCGCCGGCCGGCGTCGGAGCCGACGCCAGCTGCGAGGGCAGGTCGACGTAGACGGCACCGGGAATGTGGGCCTGGCGGTAGTGGCTGTGGCCGGCGTCGTCGCCCAGTTTCCAGCGAACATCGAGCAGTACGGTGCGCTGTCCGGAGATCATCCGTTCACGCAGTGTCTGCACGTCCATCAGAGTCCTCATGAGATCTCCTCCTGACTGCTGGCGAGCGTCGTTGCCCGCCGGTGTCCCGACAGTCCATCACAGCAGCCCGTATTGGGCCAAGCAGCCCCGCCCGTGCTGTCCCCGAAGGTCAGGCCAGCTCCACGCTCTCCCCCGGCGAGAGGTGCCGATACCTGGTGCCGTAGTGGCCTCCGATCCGCTCCACGTGCTTCTCCACCAACGGCAGCCCGCGGTCGCTCAGCCCGGCGTCGTGGATCGGGTAGGCGTGCTCGGCGCGCATCGCGGTCACAAAGTCGATCACCTCGCCGGTCTTCGACCAGGGCGCGTGCACCGGCACCAGGACTGTCCTGACGTCCACTCCGTGCGGAATGATGAAGGAATCGCCCGGGTGGTACAGGCTGTCATTAATGACGTAGCCGATGTTGGCGACCACGGGGATGTGCGGATGAATCAAGGCGTGCTGGCCGCCGAAGGTGCGGATGCGAAACCCGGGCACCTCAAACTCCGTCTCCGGTTCGGCGGTATGGATCCGTCCCGCCGCCGCCGGGACCAGCGCCCGGAGGCCGGCGGCCACGGAGGCCGGGGCATACAACTGCATGTCGTCCGACGCCGCGAGCAGGCCCGGAACCCGGTCCTGGTCGATGTGGTCGGCATGCTCGTGGGTGACCAGCACCGCGGCAGCCCCGTCGAGGGCCTGCTCCACTTCCGAGAAGTTACCGGGGTCGATCACCAGGACGTGTCCGTCCCGCTCAAGCCGTACGCACGCGTGGGTGAATTTTGTCAGCTTCATGGATCACACCCTAGCGGCGGGGCCGGCCGGCGTCCCGGCGGTCCGGCGTGGGGGCGGTCGGCGGCGGGCGGGCCGGCGTGCGGGCCGGCCGGCGTACGTGCCGGGCCGGCGTCCCCGGTAATCAGGCCTGCTGGTAGGCTGGGATGCACCCTACGGGTGCCAGTATCGACAGCGAGGAGCCGAAGCGGACATGTCCGTTCCTTCAGCGAAACCGCAGGCGCAGCGCCGCGGTTCGGAACAGCGGGTCACCCGCCAGAGGGTGGCCGTGGCCGCCGCCTTGGACAGCCTGGAGGACTTCGTCAGCACGCAGGAACTGCACCGCTTGCTGCAGGACCGCGGCGACTCGGTCTCGCTGGCCACCACCTACCGGATTCTGCAGGCCATGGCCGACGACGGGCAAGTTGACGTGATGCGCAGCGGCGAGGGCGAGGCCGTGTACCGGCGCTGCGCCGTCGAACATCACCATCACCACTTGCTCTGCCGCACCTGCGGCAAGACCGTGGAAATTGAGGCTCCGGCGGTGGAGCAATGGGCTGCCCGAATGGCGGCGGAGCACGGCTTCACGCAGGTTGCCCACACCGTCGAAATGTACGGGCTGTGCCCGGACTGCAGCGCCGCCCCCGCCAGCGCTTAACCGGCGGTCACCCTTTCGGCGGCGACGCCGCGCCCGACGGCGTTTAGCCGGCGGTCACCCGTACCGCGGCGACGTCGCGCCGCCCCACCTTGCCGCTCCGTTGCCGCCGTGCCCCGGCCAACCGGCAGACCACGTAGATCAGGAACGAGATCGTCGTGACGTAGGGGCTGATCGGCAGGCTGCCGCCCAGGGCCAGCAGGATGCCGCCCACCACAGCGGTCACCGCGAACACCACGCTCAGCAGCACGACCACGCGCGGCGAACTGCTCACCCGGAGCGCCGCGGCGGCCGGGGTGATGACCAGGGACAACACCAGCAAGGCACCGACCACCTGGATGGACAGCGCCACGGCAAGTCCCAGCAGGAACATGAACACGATCGCGAGGGCACCCACAGGCACGCCGCGGGCCTCGGCCAGGTCCGGATCGGCGCTGGCGAAGGCCAGCGGACGCCAGATGGCCACAAGCCCCAGCACCACCACGGCCGAACCCGCGGTCAGAAGGTTCAGCTGCACCGTGTCCACGGACACGATCTGCCCGGTCAGCAGGCCGAACTTGTTCGCCGAGCGGCCCTCGTAGAGCGAGAGGAACAGGATCCCCAGGCCCAGCCCGAAGGACATGATCACGCCCGTGATCGAGTTCCGGTCCCGTGCCCGCATGCCCAGCATGCCCAGGACCACGGCCGCGATCACCGAGCCCACCAGCGAGCCGAACACCACGTTCGCGCCGATCAGCAGTGCGAATGCCGCCCCGGCGAAGGACAGCTCGGCGATGCCGTGCACGGCAAAGGCGAGGTCGCGCATCATCACGAACACGCCGATCAGGCCGCCGACCAGGCCCAGGACGGCGCCGGCAATCAGCGAGTTGCGCACCAGTGGGAGCAGGTCGCCGTAGTCGTTGAAGTTGAAGACCGAGTTCAGCAGTTCCGATGCATCCATGCCTACACCGCCTCGCCGTGGTGGTGGGTGGTCGCGTAGGGAAGCCCCACCACGATGATCCGGCCCTGGTTGTGGATGACCTCGACGTGGCTGTTGTACATGTGCGACAGCACCTCGGTGGTCATCACTTCTTTCGGCGTGCCAACGCGGAACTGGCCGCCGGCCAGGTAGAGCACCCGGTCCACATAGTCGATGATCGGATTGATTTCGTGCGTGACGAAGACGACCGCGCTGTTCCTTTCATGGCATTGCCTGTTGATCATGGAACTCACGGCCTGCTGGTGGTGCAGGTCCAGCGAGAGCAAAGGCTCGTCGCAGAGCAGCACCTGGGGGTCGGAGGCCAGCGCCTGGGCCGCCCGCAGCCGCTGTTGCTCGCCGCCGGACAGTTGCCCGACCGGGGCTTCCGCGTAACCGGAGGCGCCCACCATCTCAAGCAGTTCGTCCACCCGCCGGCGATGCCTGCGGCCGTTCAGCCGAATGCCCCACCGGTGCCCGTCCAGGCCCAGGCCCACCAGGTCGCGCGCACGCAGCGGGGTCTCCGGAGCGAAGGTCTTTTGTTGGGGGATATAGCCGATGTCCCGGCTCCCGCGCTCCAGCGGCCGTCCGTTGACCTCGGCCGTGCCACTGCTCAGCGGCTGCAGGCCCAGCAATACGCGCAGGAAGCTCGTCTTGCCGGAGCCGTTGGGGCCCAGCACCGCGAAGAACTCGCCCGGGTTGATGGTCAGGTCGAGGTCATGCCACAGCACGCGCTGGCCGAAGGACAGCGAGGCACCCTGCAATCGGACGGCGGGAGTCATGGCAGTGTTCCTTTGAGCTTCCGTGCCGCGCAGCGCACGAAGGGGATGCGGCACTTGCGGCGTCCGGCTTGGACTGCCTCAGTTAACCACAGCCCGGCGTCCTGTCCGGTCACGCGTCCAGCGCCTGGTTCACCGATTCCAGGTTCTCCGCCATCCAGGCCAGGTAGTCCTGGTCCGGCGGCAGGGTCTCGGTGAAGTTGAGGACCTCGATGCCCGCCTTCTGCGCCAATTTGCGCAGGCCCTGGGTCTGCGGCCCTTCGGTCTGTTCGTTATAGGCGACGAACCGTACCGACCCGCCGGAAATCAGCTCCTCGGCCTCCCTCAGGGCTGCCGGGGCGGCGTCATTTCCTTCCTCGGCTGCCTCCATGAAGCCTGCCGGGGTCTTGTTCTCCAGTCCCAGCGCATCGAATAAGTGCAGCGGCACCGGATCTGTGGCCGCTACGGCTTCCCCGGTCGCCGTGGCTGCGAGTTCGTCGATGTCGCTCTGGAGGCCGTCGATTCCGGCGCGAAACTGGTCTGCATTGGCCCGGAAGGTTTCGGCCTGCTCCGGGTCCAGGGCCGAGAGCTTCTCCGCGATGGCGTCCGCAATCGCGGCCATGGTCGGCAGGTCGTACCAAACGTGTTCATTGAAGCCGCCGTGGCTGTGGTCCGCGTGGCTGTCCTCCGTTTGCCCCGCGTCGCCGCCTCCGTGGGCCTGTCCTGTCTCGGCGGCTTTGGCTCCGGGCAGCGGCGACAGTTCCACCGCAGTGATGAGGTAGTCGTGGTCGACGCCGGTCTCGTCCGCCAGCGTGTGCATGAAGGTGTCGTAGCCCCCGCCGTTTTCCAGCACCAGGTCGGCCTGGGAGATCGCCAGTTTGTCCCGCGCCGTTGCCTCATAGGAGTGCGGATCCTGGGCCATCCGGTCGATGATCGAGGTGACGTCGACGTGCTCGCCGCCGATGGTTTGGGCCACATCACCGTAGACATTGGTGGAAGCGACCACGCTCAGCTTGCCGTCACCTTCGGCCTCTCCCCCTGCGGCGGCGCAGCCGGACAGCAGCGCCGCGGCCGCGGCCAGCCCGGCCAATACGGGAGCGGTTCGTGAGAGCCTCACGGGCAAACCTCGGTTCTACTCATAATGAGAATCAGTAACAATAAGGGTTTTCAGCATAACGCAGTTGCGAACCGTTCGCATTCGGCCGGGGCAGGCGCGGCTCACAAGTGTGCGCGGCAGAGGAGCGGCCAAGGCGGCCCCGCCCGGCTCGGGACCGGCGCGCGGCGCGGGACTGTCCTGCCGCCCCGCGCCGCGCGAGGGCTATTCGCCGGTCCGGCGCAGTCCCTGGGCCTGCGTTTCGTCGCGGATCTCGCCCACCAGCACTTCCAACACGTCCTCGAGGAACAGCACGCCGTGCGTAGTGCCGTCGGATCCCAGCACCCGGGCAAGGTGCGATCCGGTGCGCTGCATCACGGCGAGCGCGTCCTCGATCTCGTCATCGAGCGCCAGATTGGCCAGGGTGCGGACCTTGGTGACCGGAATCGTCTTGTTGAGCCGGTCCTCCGGAATGGTCATCACATCCTTGAGGTGCAGGTACCCGGTGAGGTTGTCGCTGGCATCGGCCACGGCAAACCGGGAGAACCCGGTCCGCCCCACCGCGCGCTCGAACTGCGCCGGCGTGGTGTCGACGCCGATGGTGACCAATTCATCAAGCGGCACCATCACGGCGGCGGCGGTCACCGCCGAGAACTCCAGCGAACTGGAGATCAGCCCGGCGTCGTCGTCGACCAGCCCGTGCCTGGTGGATTCCTGCACAATGGACTGGACTTCCTCCAGCGTAAAGGTGGAAGAGACCTCGTCCTTCGGCTCGATCCGCACGGCCCGCAGCAAGTGGTTCGCGGTCCAGTTCAGGGTGAAGATCACCGGCCGCACCACCTTGGAGACCGCCACCAGCGGCGGAGCCAGCAGCAGCGCGGCCTTGTCCGCCATGGACACGGACATGTTCTTCGGAACCATTTCGCCGAAGGTCACGTGCAGGAACGTCACCAGCAGCAGCGCCACGGCGAACGAAATGCCGTAGGAGATCTCGTGCGGAATGCCCAGCCACCCCTCCAGCGGCAGCAGCAGCAGTTCCTTGATCGCCGGCTCGGCCACGTTCAGGATCAGCAGCGAACACACGGTGATGCCCAGCTGCGCGCAGGCCAGCATCAGGGAGACGTGCTCCATGGCCCAAAGCGTGGTCTTGGCGCGCTTGGAGCCGCTGTCGGCCAGCGGCTCGATCTGGCTGCGGCGGGCGGACATGACGGCGAATTCGGCGCCGACGAAGAACGCGTTGGCGAACAGCAGCACTACCAGCCAGAAAATTCCCATGGCGGCCATCAGAGCGCACCGCCCGCGGTGCCGGCCTCAGGCAGCACCGCACCGGTTGCCGGACTCGGGATGAAACGAACACGGTCCACCCGCCGTCCGTCCAACCGCTCGACTTCCAGCGTGCCGCCGTCCACGGCCACGGTGTCGCCCACCACCGCAATCCTGCCCAGCTGCGCCATGATAAAGCCGCCGACCGTTTCGTAGCTGGCCCCGTCGGGCACGGTCAGCTGCGGGATTTGCTCGCTGACCTCGTCCGGACGCAGCAGGCCGGGGAAATACCAGTTTCCGGTGGCGCTCTGCAGCACGCCGGGCTTCACCCGGTCGTGCTCGTCGGCGACTTCGCCCACGATCTCTTCCACCAGGTCCTCCAGCGTCACCACGCCGGCGGTGCCGCCGTACTCGTCGAGCACCACGGCGAACTGCAGGTTTGCGGCCCGCAGCTCCGACAGCAGCGAATCCAGGTGCACCGTCTCGGGCACCCGCAGCACGTCGGCCATGATGGTGCCCACGGGCAGGTGCGGACGCTTCTTGCGCGGCACCCCGATCGCCTTCTTGATGTGCGCGACGCCGCGGACGTCGTCGGGGGAATCGCCGAGCACCGGGAACCGGGAGAAGCCGGTGCGGCGGGCGGCGGCGATGAGGTCGGCCACGGTCTGGTCCGCGTCGATGAACTCCACCCGGATGCGCGGCGTCATCACGTCGGCCGCGGTCCTGCCGGAGAAAGACAAGGTCTTGGCGAGGAAGTTCGCGGTCCCGGCATCCAGGGTGCCCATTTCCGCGGAGCGGCGTACCAGCGATGCCAGCTCGGACGGCGTGCGGGCGCCGGACAGTTCTTCTTTGGCCTCCAGCCCGAACAGGTGCAGCACCTTGTTGGCGAAGCCGTTGAGCAGCAGCACGAACGGCTTGAACACCGCGGTGAAGATCAGCTGGGGCCGGGCCACCAGCTTGCCGACCGCCATGGGCAAGGCGATGGACGCGTTCTTGGGCACGAGTTCGCCCAGCAGCATGGACAGGAGGGTGGCGATCACCATGGCGATCACCGCACCGACCGGCTGGATGACGGCCTCGGCCAGGCCCAGCGCGGTCAGCGACGGACGCAGCAGCGAGCTGATGGCCGGTTCCATCAGGAAACCGGTCAGCAGCGTGGTGAGGGTGATGCCGAGCTGGCAGCTGGAGAGTTGCGTGGAGAGGGACTTCAGGCATTTCATCAGCGGCACTGCGCCGCGGTCGCCGTTGTCGATGGCGCGCTGCACGGTGGGCTGGTCAAGGGCCACCAGGGCGAATTCCACGGCGACAAAAAAGCCGGTGCCGAGGATCAGCAGCATGCCGGCGGTGATTTGGATCCATTCCATCTAGCGCGCCACCGCCCCGAACATCAGGCGGTCGGATGGAACCGGAGGGGGGTCGTCCGAGCCCGGACTAGGAGGCTCCTGACCGGCCGCGCGGGCGGCAAGTGTGTGACGGGCACGTGCACGGGATTTGCCGGTGCTGGGTGACGCCTCGCACGCGGCGCCCGTTTGGGCTGCCTGTGCTCCCGCGGTCCGGCATGCTGCCTGCCCTGCGGGGTGCGTCACGGACCGGCTCCTAGAATAGCTGTCCATTATGGGCAATAGCCTAGCAGGCGGGGTTGGGCCGCGGGCAGTCCCAGGCGGCCGTTCTGCCGCCGGCGTACGGCGCCGGGCCCTCCGCGCCAGTCCCCCGCCGGAGCGGGACGGGCGCACACAGGCTCCGGCCGCCGGAACTCCTACCAGCTCTCCGGCAGCGGACGGCCTTCTTCATAGCCGGCGGCCGACTGCACGCCCACGATGGCGCGTTCGCGGAACTGCACCAGGTTCTGTGCGCCGGCGTAGGTCAGCGAGCTGCGCAGGCCGGCGGTGATCCCGTCCAGCAGGTCCTCGACGCCGGGGCGCAGCGGGTCCAGGTACATCTTGGAGGACGAAATTCCTTCTTCGAAGAGCGCCTTGCGGGCCCGCTCAAAGGCGTCCTCCCGCCGGGTCCGGTTCTGGACGGCGCGGGCCGACGCCATGCCGAAGCTTTCCTTGTACTTGCGGCCGTTGCTGTCGGTGAGCAGGTCTCCCGGGCTTTCGTGCGTTCCGGCGAACCAGGAACCGATCATCACCTGGCTGGCACCGGCCGCCAGCGCCAGGGCGACATCGCGCGGATAGCGGACCCCGCCATCGGCCCACACGTGGGCGCCGAGCTCCCGGGCCGCCTCCGCGCATTCCTGCACGGCGGAGAACTGCGGCCGGCCCACGGCCGTCATCATGCGGGTGGTGCACATGGCGCCGGGCCCCACGCCGACCTTGACGATGTCCGCACCGGCTTCGACCAGGTCGCGCACGCCGTCGGCGCTGACCACGTTGCCGGCGACCACCGGAACCTGCGGGTTCAGGCTGCGGACGGCTTCGAGGGCCTCGAACATCTTGCGCTGGTGCCCGTGGGCTGTATCAACCACCAAAACGTCCACCCCGGCCTGCAGCAGCGCCTCGGTCTTGGCGCGGACGTCGCCATTAATCCCGACGGCGGCGGCTACCTTCAGCCGGCCCTGCGGATCCAGCGCGGGAGTGTAGATGGTCGAGCGCAGCGCGCCGGCGCGGGTGAGCGCGCCGACCAGCACGCCGTCGTCGTCCACGACCGGCGCAAAGGACGCCGAGGCCGAGTCGAACAGGTCGAAGGCCTGCCGCAGCGCGGTGTCCGCCCCGGCGTTGAACATGGAGGCATCCAGCAGCAGAGGGTGGGCCGCCATCACCGACTCCAGCGACGCGTAGCGGTCCACGCCCTCACAGTCCTCGGCGCGCACCACGCCCACGCACTTGCCGGCGTCGTCCACCACCGCGACCGCGCCGTGCGCGCGTTTGTCCATCAGGTGCACGGCGTCGATCACGGTGTTGCCCGCGGTCAGTTCCAACGGCGTTTCGAAGACGATGTGGCGGTCCTTGATCCAGCCGGTGACCTCGGCCAGCACGTTCAGCGGGACATCCTGCGGCAGCACGGCCAGCCCGCCGCGCCGCGCCATCGTCTCCGCCATGCGGCGGCCGCTGACGGCGGTCATGTTCGCCACGACCAGGGGAATGGTGCTCCCGGTGCCGTCGCCGGCTGACAGGTCCACATCTAGCCTCGAGGTGATATCCGAGCGCGAAGGGACCAGGAAAACGTCCGAGTAGGTCAGGTCGGTCATCGGCTCGTTGATCAGGCGCATGGCTGCTCTCTTTCCTCGTCGCCGTGCAGGCCGGGACGGCCAGGGGCGCGGCGGCCGGTCAGGTAGGTGGGGCTGCGGGACAGGAGTCCGGATCCGTTGTGTCCGTGCGCTGCCGGTTGCTGCACACGGAGGGCGGGCCGGGCCGCCTGAGAATTTCCCTGCTCCCCTGAAAGTCTAGGGCCGGCGGGCCGCGGGACGAATCGGCACGAAGATCCTCCGCTTAAACGCTAAAGATTAGCCTGCGTTGGGAAAGTGTCATTAGACTGGCAACTGGTCCAGATCTAGTGCGCGGCAGATGCGCACTCGCAATTCCGCTGCTGGCCGGCAGGTTCGGAAGGCAGCCAAGGGAAGCGCGTGATCTGCAGGGCAAGCGGCAATTCACGGAAGAGGCGTATCACAAGTGCCAGAGCATCCCAACCTTCGTCTACCCGAAGAATTCGGCGGTAACGAATGGCTCGTTGACGAAATCTACGAGCAGTACCTCCAAGACAAGAATTCCGTGGACAAGAAATGGTGGAGCATCTTCGAGGCGGCCAACGGCGGCGACGGCAGCCCGAAAGACACTGCAGCTTCCCCGGCGGGCGCCACCGCGCCTTCCCGCCCCGCCGCGGCTAATACGGCGCCCCAGGCCTCGGGCGAGAGCACGGCTACGGAGCAGGCCGAAACCAAGCCGATTCCCGCCGACAACGAGCCGGCCCCCAACACCTCCACCAATAGCTCCGCTGCCCCCGCCAAGCCGGCAGCGAAGGCCGAGCCGGCCGAAAAGGCGGAGGCGAAGCCTGCCCCGATCCCCGCCCAGTTGCCCAAATCCGCGCCCAGCGCACTGGCCGAAGAAGACACCGTCTCCGTGCTGCGCGGCCCGGCCAAGGCCATCGCCACCAACATGGACGCCAGCCTGAGCGTGCCAACCGCGACGACGGTGCGCGCGGTTCCCGCCAAGCTGCTGATCGACAACCGCCTGGTGATCAACTCCAACCTGGCCCGCGCCCGCGGCGGCAAAGTCTCCTTCACCCACCTCATCGGCTACGCCGTGGTCAAGGCGCTGGGCCAGTTCCCCAGCCAGAACGTCCACTACGACGAGATCGACGGCAAGCCCGCCGCTGTCCAGCCGGCCCACGTCAACTTCGGCATCGCCATCGACATGCCCAAGCCCGACGGCACCCGCCTGCTGGTGGTGCCGAACATCAAGCGCGCCGAAACCATGAACTTCTCCGAGTTCTGGCACACCTACGAGGACCTGATCAAGCGGGCCCGCGCCGGGAAGCTCACCGCCGACGATTACGCCGGCACCACGGTTTCGCTGACCAACCCCGGCGGCATCGGCACGGTGCACTCCGTCCCCCGGCTGTCCAAGGGCCAGGCCACCATCGTGGGCGTCGGTGCCCTCGAGTACCCGGCCGAGTTCCGCGGCGCCAGCGAACGGACGATCGCCGCGCAGGGCGTCGGCAAGATCATCACGCTCACCTCCACCTACGACCACCGGGTCATCCAGGGCGCCGGCTCGGGCGAGTTCCTGCGCCTGATCGAATCGCTGTTGCTGGGCGAGCAGGGCTTCTACGACGAGATCTTCGAAGCACTGCGCATCCCGTACGAGCCGGTCCGCTGGCGGCCGGACAACCAGGTGGACGTCGACCTGCAGGTCAACAAGGTGGCCCGCATCCAGCAACTGGTGCACGCCTACCGCGTCCGCGGCCACCTGATGGCGGACACCAACCCGCTGGAGTACGTGCAGCGCAAGCACCCGGACCTGGACATCAACACGTACGGGCTGACCCTCTGGGACCTGGACCGCGAATGGGTCACCGGCGGATTCGGCGGCAAGGACCGCCTGAAGCTGCGCGACATCCTGGGCGTGCTGCGTGATGCCTACTGCCGCACCACCGGCATCGAATACATGCACATCCAGGACCCGGCCGAGCGGGAGTGGTTCCAGAACGAGCTGGAACGCGAGTACGCCAAGCCCAGCCGCGAGGAGCAGTTGCGCATCCTGGGCAAGCTCAACGCCGCCGAGGCGTTCGAGACCTTCCTGCAGACCAAGTTCGTGGGCCAGAAGCGCTTCTCGCTGGAGGGCGGGGAATCCCTGATCCCGCTGCTGGATGCCGTGATTTCCGACGCCGCCGACGACGGCCTGGATGAAGTGGCCATCGGCATGGCACACCGCGGCCGGCTGAACGTGCTCACCAACATCGCCGGCAAGACCTACGCACAGGTCTTCCGCGAGTTCGAGGGCACCCCGGACCCGCGCAGCGTCCAGGGCTCCGGTGACGTGAAGTACCACCTGGGCACGGAAGGGAAGTTCACCTCCGACAACGGCAACGAGACCAAGGTCTACCTCGCCGCCAACCCCTCCCACCTGGAGGCGGTCGATCCGGTGCTCGAGGGCATCACCCGCGCCAAGCAGGACCGCCTGGACAGGGGCGACGAGTTCCCGGTGCTGCCGGTCATCATCCACGGCGACGCGGCCTTCGCCGGCCAGGGTGTGGTGGCCGAAACCCTGAACCTGTCGCAGCTGCGCGGCTACCGCACCGGCGGCACCGTGCACATCGTGGTGAACAACCAGGTCGGTTTCACCACGTCGCCGCACGCCTCGCGGTCCTCGGTGTACTCCACCGACGTTGCGAAGATGATCCAGGCCCCGGTCTTCCATGTGAACGGTGACGACCCCGAGGCCGTGGTCCGCGTGGGACAGTTGGCCTACGAGTACCGCCAGCGCTTCCAGAAGGACGTCGTCATCGACATGGTCTGCTATCGGCGTCGCGGACACAACGAGGGTGACGATCCCTCGATGACGCAGCCGATGATGTACAACCTCATCGAGGCCAAGCGTTCCACCCGCAAGCTGTACACGGAGGCCCTGGTGGGCCGCGGCGATATCACCCAGGAAGAAGCCGACCAGGCCCTGCGCGACTACCAGGAACGGCTGGAGCGTGTCTTCGCCGAGACCCACGCGGCGCAGACCTCGCCGATCCCGGTGATCACCAAGGACTCCGCGGCCGTGTCCGACCTGGAGCGCCCGCTCTCCCAGCAGACCGAGGACAGGGCCAACGTGCCTGCCGGCACCGCCGTCTCCGCCGAGATGATGGCCCGGATCGGCAAGGCGCACGTGGAAATACCGGAGGGCTTCTCCGTCCACCCGAAGCTGAAGGCGCTGCTGGAGCGCCGCGAGCAGATGTCCCGCGAGGGCAACATCGACTGGGGCTTCGGCGAACTCGCGGCCTTCGGCTCGCTGCTGATGGAAGGGGTGCCGGTGCGCCTGGCCGGCCAGGACTCCCGCCGCGGCACCTTCGTCCAGCGTCACGCGGTCTTCCACGACCGCGTCACTGGCGAAGAGTGGGCGCCGCTGAGCCACCTGTCCGACGACCAGGCCAAGCTGTGGATCTACGATTCGCTGCTGTCCGAGTACGCGGCCATGGGCTTCGAATACGGCTACTCGGTCGAGCGCCCGGACGCGCTGGTGCTGTGGGAGGCCCAGTTCGGCGACTTCGTCAACGGCGCCCAGACGGTGATCGACGAGTTCCTCTCCTCGGCCGAGCAGAAGTGGGGCCAGCGGTCGTCGCTGGTGCTGCTGCTGCCGCACGGCTACGAAGGCCAGGGCCCGGACCACTCGTCGGCCCGGATCGAGCGGTTCCTGCAGATGTGCGCCGAGGACAACATGATCGTGGCCAACCCGACCACCCCGGCCTCGCACTTCCACCTGCTGCGCCGCCAGGCCTACAACCGGCCGCGCAAGCCGCTGATCATCTTCACGCCGAAGCAGCTGCTGCGGCTGAAGGCTGCCGCGGCCAAGGTGGAGGACTTCACCAGCGGCACGTTCCAGCCGGTCATCGGCGACGTTCAGGACCTGAACGGCCAGGAGGTCGACCGTGTGGTGCTGGTTTCCGGCCGGCTCTACTACGACCTGCTGGCTGCGCGCCAGAAGAACTCCGACACGAAGACCGCGCTCGTCCGGGTCGAACAGCTCTACCCGCTGCCGGTCGACGAGATCAAGGCGGAGCTGGCCAAGTACCCGAACGCGGAAATCGTCTGGGCACAGGACGAACCGGCCAACCAGGGCCCGTGGCCCTTCATGGGCCTGTACCTGCCCGAGGCCTTGGACCGTCCGGTGCGCCTGGTTTCCCGCCCGGCCTCCGCTGCCACCTCCACCGGCTCGGCCAAGCGCCACGCCGCGGAGCAGGATGTCCTGGTCAAGAAGGCCTTTGAACGCCGCTGAGTAAGATGGCGGGCGGGGTGCCGCAGGGCGCCCCGCCCACTTTCGTTTAAGCACGCTTCCAACCCGTCGAACCAGAAAGCTACCCGTGGAGCAACGCAGAATCAGGATCGCCGCCGTGGGTGATCAACTGCTGGCCGGTGTGGGCGACCCGCGCGCCCTCGGCTGGCTCGGCCGCACCTTGGCCCGGACCAACCCGGATCCAGCCACCCTGGAATCCTTCGTGCTGGCCTCGCCCAACGAAGGAACGGAGGAACTGGCCGGCCGCTGGTTGCAGGAAGCCGGACGGCGTTTCGATGACGGCTTCGAAAACCGGCTCGTCATCGGGCTGTCCGGCCGCGATCTCGAGCTCGGACTGTCCACGGCGCGCAGCCGGCTCAACCTGGCGAACATCCTCGACGGCGCGGCGCAGCTGAGCGTCAAGGTCTTCGTCGTCGGCCCGCCGCCGGGACTGGACCCGGACCGCAACATCCAACTGGCCGAGCTGTCCACCGCCTTCGGCGATGTGACCACGCGGCGCAAGCACGTCTTCGTCGACACCTTCACGCCGTTGCTGAACCACGAGCAGTGGCGCACTGACCTGGCCAGCAACGGCGGGGGCCCCGGCCAGGCGGGCTACGGGCTGCTGGCGTGGCTGGTGCTGCACCGCGGGTGGTACCCGTGGCTGGACCTGCCCGAGCCTTTCTGAGCGGACGCGCACGGCACGGGTGTGCCGCGCAGGCCCTCAACACCGCCTCGGCGGGACCGGAGAATGTCCGGTCCCGCCGTTCCGCTTAAGGAGGCGGTTCCGGCCCTTGCGGGCGCGGCCATCGCGATATATCGTGTCTTGCATCACAAGATATATCGCGTTTGGAGCGGTATATCGCCACAGGCAGGACAGGCCATGAACGATACCTGGAGCATCGACGGTCCCCGGACGATCGACGTCGACGATGTCCGTTCGCTGCGGGCATCCATCGTCAAGGGGCGGCTGGACATCATCGTCCATGACGAGCCGACGGTCCGCGTGGAGGTCTCCGAGGTCGCCGGATCACCCCTGGAAATGACCCTGCGCAACGGCACGCTGGAGATCAGCCACGGCAAGGCCGGCGACGGCCCGCTGGGTTTCCTCGCCCGCCGCGTCAACCTCGTGCTTCCCGGAGCCCGGGACGAAGCGGTGATCAGTATTGGCGTTCCCCGGGACCTGCCGGTCAAGGCCGCCACGGTCAGTGGCGACGGCCTGGTGTGCGGTACGGCGGCCGGGGCGGAGGTCAGCACGGTCACCGGATCCATGATGGCGGACGACACCGCCGGCATGCTCACCGTCAATACGGTCAGCGGCGAAATCATCGTCCGCGAGCACAGCGGGAATCTGGTGGCCAAGAGCGTCTCCGGCGAAATCACCGCCTCGGGCTTCCTGGGCCACATCCGCGCCAGCACGGTCAGCGGGGACCTGGGGTTCGATTTGCACGGCGCCCCGGAGGACTTGGCCGTCAATTCCGTCTCCGGCGACGTTACCGTGCGCGTACCGGAGGAATGCGGGGTGGAGGTGGCTGCTTCCTCGGCCACCGGCAGCATCACTGTGAACGACCAGAAGTTTTTCGGCCTCTCCGAGAAGGTGAAAACCCGGATCGGACCCGAGGGCCCCGGGCTCACCATCCGCTCCACCACGGTTTCGGGCACCTTGGCGGTCTTCCACCGGGACAACGCCGGAAGCCAGGTCGGCTGATGACCCCGGTCTTCGCGCACGGTGCCCTGCGGCTCTACCTGCTCGCGCTGGTGGCGGAGGGCGACAAGCATGGGTATGACATCATCCGCGCCCTCAGCGACCGGTTCGGCGGCACCTATTCCCCCAGCGCCGGCACCGTCTACCCCAGGCTGGCCAAACTTGAGGAGGAAGGGCTGGTGATCACCTCGTCCGATGGCCGGCGCACGGTGTACAGCATCACCGACGCCGGGCGGGCGGAACTGGCTGCCCGCCGGGAAGAGCTGGCCGGGGTCGAAGCCGACATCTCTGCCTCGGTGCGGCGGCTCGCGGACGAGCTGCGGGAGGAACTGCGCAGTTCGATGAAGGGGCTGCGGGCCGACCTCGCCGCCTCGGCCGAGGCCGCCCGCAGCAACGCCCGGAAGTCGCCGCGGGCGGCCGAGGCCGCCGGACAGCGCACGGTGAAGGAACTGGAACACCTGCTCAACGACTTCCGCGACGACGTGAGGGTGCACTTGCGCCGGCGGACGGCGGCCGGCACCGTGGACGAAGTCGCCGTGCAGACCATCAGGACCGTGCTGGAGCAGGCCAAGGCCTCCATCACGGCGGCCCTGCGCTGACCCGTCCGGACCCTCCTCCGGTTAGGAGGCGGGGCGGGCATATGACAGACTGGTACGCAGTTCTTTTTCGTCCAGCAAAGGAGGCAGCCATGAGCAAGCGGGCACGCAAGCGCAAAGACCGTAAGCGCGGCGGCGCAAACCACGGCAAGCGCCCCAACACCTAAGCAGTCGGCTAACAGCCCGCGCGGCTGAAGCTGCTGACGGGAGAACCCCCGCGCCCGGTTGGGCGGCGGGGGTTCTTTCGTTGGTCCCGGCGCGTTCCCTGCCGTATGGGTGCGGCAGGCCCGTTATACGGTGTCGGTTTCCCTGATGTGGCTGATCCTGTCCAGGATCCGTTCCTTCAGCGTCTGTGGTGCATGCTCCTGGCAGGAGCGCTTCACCACCGAGCGGATCAGGCACTCCAGGTTGTGTTCTTCGGCGCATTCGGGACAGCTGTCCAGATGCGCTTTGATCTCCGCTAGGTCATCGCGGGAGAGTGCGCCGTCGACGTACTCGTAGATCCGCTGCATCCGGTCGTCTTCGCAGTCGCCCAGTCCGTGGCAGTCGCTCATGTGCCGTTCTCCTGTTGTGTCCCCACCGCCGCCGCGGCGTTTTTCTTGTCCTTGGTGCCGGACATGCCACGTTCGTGCGCATAATCTGCGAGCAGTTCGCGCAGCAGTTTGCGTCCCCGGTGCAGGCGGGACATCACGGTGCCGATGGGGGTGTTCATGATTTCCGATATTTCCTTGTACGCGAAGCCCTCCACGTCCGAAAAGTAGACGGCCAGCCGGAATTCCTCCGGGATCGCCTGGAGGGCGTTCTTCACGTCCGAGTCCGGCAAGTGGTCCAGCGCCTCCGCTTCCGCCGAGCGGAGCCCGGAGGAGGTGTGCGCGGCGGCCTGGAACATCTGCCAGTCCTCGACCTGGTCCGTGTTGGACTGTTGCGGCTCGCGCTGCCGCTTCCGGTAGAGGTTGATGTACGTATTGGTCAGGATCCGGTACAGCCAGGCCTTGAGATTGGTGCCCGGCTTGTACTGGTGGAAGGCCGAAAACGCCTTGGTGTAGGCCTCCTGCACCAGGTCCTCGGCGTCGCTGGGATTGCGTGCCATCCGCATCGCCGCCGAATAGAGCTGGTCCACATACTGCATGGCGTCGCGTTCGAACCGGGCACGGCGCTGGTCGGCGGTTTCCGTCTGGACGTCGACCTCGTCCGGCTCCCCCGTTGTGGCGGGGGTGGCGCGGTCCTGGGTGGCGTCCGAATTCTCAGTCGTCATTGGCTCCCAGTCTACGCTGGGCTGCCCCGACGCCGGGGCGGACGCTGCGCCGGGAACCGGGCCTGCCCGGCCCCGTTCGGCTAGCGCTGTAGGCACAGGATCTCCCTCCGTTTCGACACCTTGCCGGCCGGAGACAATGCACCGGCCTTCCTCTCATGGCTAACCGCCGATGCCCCGCAACTATTCCCCACCGGCCGCCGCAAACGGCCCGGCGAGGTGTGCGGTGCCAACAAAAGTGCCAGACTAGTGTGCAGTGCCTCCTTCCCTGGGCCCCGGCTCCGGGAAAGGCGCAGATCCTTCGACGCACGCTGACAGCCAGGAGGCTTCCATGTCAATCGTCCGCCTTGCCGCCCGCCCGCTGCTGGCCACAAGCTTTGTAGCAACCGGCATCGACCGTCTGCGCCACACCGAGGAAACGGCGGTGTCCCTGCGGCCGCTGGTTCAGCAGGCGGAATCCGCCCTGCCTGCGGCCGGCGCCCTGGCCGGGCAGGAGAAGCTGTTGGCGCGCGCTGTCGGCGCAGCCCAGGTGGGGGCAGGCGTGCTCCTGGGCATGGGCAGGTTCTCGCGGCTCGCGGCTGCGGTGCTGGCCGGCACCACCGCGCTTAACACCGTGGTGGATTACCGCGCCGCCGACGCCGCAACGCCGGATGCCAGGCGCTCGCGCCGCACCCAGCTGCTGAAGAATCTGTCGTTGATCGGGGCGGTCCTGCTCGCCGCTGTGGATACCAATGGCCGGCCCGGCCTGGTGTGGCGGGCCGAGCACCTTGCCGCCGACGCCCGGCGCAACGTGCGCTCCATCAGCAAAGACGCGCGCCGCAATGCCGGCTCGATCGGCCACGACGCCCGGAAGCAGCTGAAGCGGGCCGAACGGGCAGTGCGCGAAGCAACGGCGGACGTGGTGGCATCCTGAACGCAATGCCCCACACTGCCACCCACTGGCCTGCCCCGTTCGCGGAGCGGCCGATCGACGCAATCGTAGAGGTTCCCGCCTCCAAGTCCCTGACCAACCGCTATCTGGTGCTCGCCGCGCTGGCCGACGGCCCGTCCCGGCTGCGCTCCCCGCTGCACTCGCGGGACACGTCCCTGATGGTGGAGGCGCTGCGCTCATTGGGAGCCGGCATCACCGAGACCGAGGGCGACGGCCGGTTCGGCCCGGATCTGCTGGTGGAACCGATCGACCCGGCGCGTCCGCTGGGCGCCGCCGGCATCGACTGCGGACTGGCCGGCACGGTCATGCGGTTCGTGCCGCCGCTGGCCGCGCTGTGCAGCGGCGCCGTGGAGTTCGACGGCGACCCGGCCGCGCGCCGCCGGCCCATGTCCCCCACCATCGACGCACTGCGCCGGCTGGGCGTGGACGTGGACGACCGCGGGCTCGGCAGCCTGCCGTTCCGCGTCACCGGCACGGGTGAAGTGGCCGGAGGCCACCTGGCGATCGATGCCAGCGCCTCCTCGCAGTTCGTTTCCGCCCTCCTGCTGGTCGGCCCCCGTTTCCGCGACGGACTGCACCTCGAGCACACCGGCGACCGCGTGCCGAGCCTGGATCACATCTCCATGACGGTGCGGCTGCTGCGGGACCTGGGCGTGAGCGTCGACGACTCCACCCCCAACCACTGGGTGGTCTCCCCGGGCCCGATCCGTGCCTTCGACACCCGGATCGAGCAGGATCTTTCCAACGCCGGCCCGTTCCTGGCCGCCGCCCTGGCCACCCGCGGACGGGTCAGGATCCCCAACTGGCCCACCGCCACCACCCAGGTGGGCGACGCCTGGCGGGACATCCTGCCCCGGCTGGGCGCCACGGTCACGCTGGAGGACGGCACCCTGACCGTCACCGGCGGCGCCTCGATCACCGGCGCCGACCTCGCCGACACCAGCGAGCTGGCGCCGACCGCGGCAGCGCTGTGCGCGTTGGCCGACGGCGAGTCCCGCCTGAGCGGCATTGCCCACCTGCGCGGCCATGAGACGGACCGCTTGGCGGCCCTGGTGGCGGAAATCAACCGGCTGGGCGGCGACGCCGAGGAGACGGAGGACGGTCTGCTGATCCGGCCCAAGCCGCTGCACGGCGGCCTGTTCCATTCCTACGAAGACCACCGCATGGCGACCGCTGGCGCCATCCTCGGCTTGGCCGTGCGCGGCGTGGAGGTCGAGGACATCGGCACCACGGCGAAGACGATGCCCGAGTTCCCGCAGCTGTGGCAGGACATGTTCACCGTTGCGCCGGCCGCCTCGGCCAGCGAGGGCTGACGGTGTCGCGCAGCACCGGCAGCTGGGACGAATCGGATGTGCGCATCCGCCCGAACAAGCGCGGTTCCCGTCCGCGCACCAAGGACCGCCCGGCCCACGAGGATGCGGAACTCGGGCGGATCGTCACCGTCGACCGCGGCCGCTACACCGCCGTCGTCGATGAGGACACTGCCCGCGAGCGCATCGTCGTCGCGGCCCGGGCCCGCGAGCTGCGCCGCACCCCGGTGGTCACCGGGGACTTCGTGGCCCTGGTCGGCGATGTCTCCGGCGAACCCGACAGCCTCGCCCGGCTGGTCCGGGTGGAGGAACGGCGCACCCTGCTGCGCCGCAGCGCCGACGACACCGATCCGGTTGAACGCGCGGTGGTGGCCAACGCCGACCAGCTGGTCATCGTGGTGGCGGCGGCGAACCCCGAACCCCGCACCGGGTTCATCGACCGGGCGCTGGTGGCCGCGTACGACGCCGGGATCCGCCCGCTGCTGTGCGTCACCAAGGCCGACCTGAAGGACCCCGCCGAGCTGCTGTCCAATTACGAGCACCTGGAGCTGCCGGTGATCGTCAGCCGCACCGCCGCTGCCGACGCCCTCGGCGTGGACACCCGCTCCGACGAGGGCCTGTCCGCGCGGCTCGATACTGAGGCCGTGGCCGCGCTGCGCGGTTATCTCGACGGCAAGGTCACCGTCACCCTCGGCCACTCGGGCGTCGGCAAGTCCACCATGGTCAATGCGCTCACCGGGGCCCAGCGCGCGACCGGCGGAGTCAACGCCGTCACCGGGCGCGGCCGGCACACGTCGTCGTCGGCCCTGGCGCTGAAGGTCCAGGACTCGCCCGCCGGCACCTGGATTATCGACACCCCGGGCATCCGTTCCTTCGGTCTGGCCTATGTGGACCCCGACCGGATCCTGTCCGCCTTCCCCGACCTGGAGCCCGGCACCGCCGACTGTCCGCGCGGCTGCAAGCATGACGCCGCCGCCGTGGGCTGCGGGCTGGACCCCTACGTGGCGGACGGCGGGGCCGGCGACGCCGGGGCGGCGAGGCTTGCGTCGCTGCGCCGCCTGCTGGGCGCCGAGGAGCGCCCCGAGGCCAAAGAACTCGGCACCGTCTAAGGGCCGCCCGCCGGGCTGCAGCTCCGCCTCCCGCGTCCGCACTTCACTTACCGATAGGTTGAAACCTATGACCCACGCTTCGCAAAGCTACAACGACGACCTGCGCCTGGCCCACGTGATGGCCGACTCCGTGGACGCGCAGACCATGGCCCGCTTCAAGGCCCTCGACCTGAAGGTCGAGACCAAGCCGGACCTGACGCCGGTCACGGACGCCGACCGTGCCGCCGAAGAGGCAATCCGCGGGCAGCTCTCCCGCTCCCGCCCGCGCGACGCCGTGCTCGGCGAAGAATTCGGCAGCAGCGGCCACGGCGCCCGCCGCTGGATCATCGACCCGATTGACGGCACCAAGAACTTTGTCCGGGGCGTACCGGTCTGGGCCACCCTGATCGCGTTGGTGGACGAGGGGCAGCCGGTGGTCGGGCTGGTCAGCGCGCCGGCACTGGGCAAGCGCTGGTGGGCCGCCAAGGGAACCGGCGCCTACACGGGACGTTCGCTGGCCACCGCGACCCGGCTCCAGGTCTCCGCCGTGGACCGGCTGGAGAACGCGTCGCTGTCCTACTCCAGCCTGGGCGGCTGGAAGGAACGCGGGAACCTGGACGACTTCCTCGGCCTGACCGAATCCGTTTGGCGCACGCGGGCCTTCGGCGATTTCTGGTCCTACTGCCTGGTGGCCGAGGGCGCCGTGGACATCGCCTGCGAACCGGAACTGAACCTCTACGACATGGCCGCCCTGGTGCCGATCGTGACCGAAGCCGGCGGGCGGTTCAGCTCGCTGGAGGGCGAAGACGGCCCGTTCGGCGGCAACGCGCTGGCCACCAACGGCCTGCTCCACGTGGAGGCCCTGCACCGCCTGAACCCCGAACTGCGCGGACAGCGCCCCGCCGGGTCGGCCGCGGCAGCGTACGACGACGAAGCCGCCGGCAGCGTCGAGGCCGCCGGCGAGGGCCGCTAGCACGCCGCCGCACGAGGAGCACCACGTGGCACACAGCGGCCCCCGGATGGACGATGAGCAGCGGCGCGCCTACGCCAACACCTTCCAGCAGGGCGGCGAACACTACGACCGCATCCGTCCCGGCTACCCCGACGACGCCGTCGACTGGCTGCTGCCGGCCGGCGCGCGGGGCGCCGCCGACGTGGGAGCCGGCACCGGAAAGTACACCGCCGCCCTGGCCGCCCGCGGGCTGCGGGTGGTTGCGGTGGATCCCTCTGCGGACATGCTCGCGCAGCTGGAGCGGAACCTCCCGGGCGTGGCCACCGTGGTGGGCACCGCCGAGGATACCGGCCTCCCCGACGCCGGCATGGACGTGGTCACCGTGGCCCAGGCCTGGCACTGGACCGATCCGCTGCGGGCAAGCACCGAAGTCGCGCGCATCCTCAAGCCCGGCGGGACCCTGGGCCTGGTGTGGAACCAGTTGGATACCGGCGTGCCGTGGGTGCACCGGCTCTCGCGCATCATGCATGCCGGCGACGTGCTCAAGCCCGGTTTCCGCCCCCGCGTCGGCCCGGAGTTCGGCCCGCCGGAAGGGCACGAGACCCGGTGGCTGGACCGGCTCAGCACCGGCGACGTGATGGAGCTGGTCAAAACGCGCAGCTACTACCTGCGCGCGGCGGAGGCCACCCGGGCGAAGGTCCTGGGCAACCTCGACTGGTACCTGCACGACCACCTGGGCCACTCCCCCGGGGCCATGATCGACCTGCCCTACCTGACCCACAGCTGGCGGGCGAGAAAGATCTGACCCCGGTCCCCGGACATTTTCCTCCCGCGCTTGTTTTGAGGCTGGCCGTCCTGCAAAATTTAGGCATGCCGAAACTTTGCGCGAGGGGGTTCCTGCTAGCCGTTGCCTTCGTGCTGGCCGCCACCGGCTGTGCCGCGCCGCCGGAGTCCGCCGCCGCCTCGGAGCGGCCGCTGGTGCTGACCACCTTCACCGTGCTGGCCGACATGGCCGACACGATCGGCGGCGGCCACGTGGAGGTCGCGTCCATCACCAAGGTCGGCGCGGAAATCCACGGCTACCAGCCCACGCCGTCGGACCTGGTGCGGGCCCAGGACGCGGACCTGATCCTGGACAACGGGCTGGGCCTCGAACGCTGGTTCGCACGGTTCCTGCATGCCGTCCCGGCCCCGCACGTGGTCCTCAGCGACGGCGTGGAGCCGGTGGGCATCACCGCCGGGAATTATGCGGGCAAGCCGAACCCGCACGCGTGGATGTCCCCGAAGGCGGCGAAGGTGTACGTGGACAACATCGTGGACGCCTTCAGCCGCCTGCTGCCCGCACACGCCGCCGACTTTCGCCGCAACGGCGCGGAATACCATCGGGAGCTGGACGTGCTGATGGCCGGCCTGGAGTCGGCCTTCGCCGATCCGTCGGCCGTTCCGGCCCTGGTCAGCTGTGAAGGCGCCTTCTCCTACCTGGCCCGCGACGCCGGGCTGCGTGAGGCCTATCTCTGGCCGGTGAACTCCGACGCCGAGGGCACGCCCCGGCAAATCAAGGACGTGATCGGCCAGGTCGCCGAACATCGGATCCCGGCGGTGTTCTGCGAATCGACCGTCAATCCGGAATCGATGCAGCAGGTCGCCGCCGCCACCGGCGCCCGCCTCATCACGCCGTTGTACGTGGACTCCCTCTCCGGACCGGATGGCCCAGTGCCCACCCACCTGGAGCTGATCCGGCACGACATCTCCCTGATCAAGGAAGGACTGGCCCCGTGAGCACCCCCCACCTCCCGCCCGGCGCCGCCGCCATCTCCGTCCTCGGCCTCACCGTGGCCTACAACGACGTCGTCGCCCTGGACCGCGTTTCCGTTACGGTGGCGCCGGGAACCATCTGCGGGCTGATCGGGGTCAACGGCTCCGGGAAGTCCACGCTGTTCAAGTCGCTGATGGGACTGGTCCCCCCGGCGTCGGGCACGGTGGAACTGTTTGGGCTGTCGCCCCGGCAGGCGAGGAAGCTGAACCTGGCCAGCTACGTGCCGCAGTCCGAAGACGTCGACTGGACTTTTCCGGTCTCCGTGCGCGACGTCGTGATGATGGGCCGTTACGGTCGGCTCGGACCGATGCGCCGCCCCCGCCGGCCCGACCGGGAGGCGGTTGACGCAGCCCTGGAACGCACCGGCCTGCGCCACCTGCAGCACCGGCAGATCGGCGAACTCTCCGGCGGCCAGCGCAAGCGCGCCTTCGTGGCCCGCGGCACAGCTCAGCACGCCGGCCTGCTGCTGCTCGATGAGCCCTTCGCCGGGGTGGACAAGGCCTCCGAGGCGGTCCTGATCGCCCTGCTGAAGGAACTGCGCGACGAGGGCAGGACGATCCTGATCTCCACCCACGACCTGGCCGGCATCCCGCAGCTGTGCGACGAGGCCATCCTGCTGCACCAGAGAATACTCGCGCACGGCCGGCCGGCAGACGTGCTCACCAACGAGAACCTGGCCCTGGCCTTCGGCTCAGCGCTGGCCGGTCCCGGGGAAGGAACACGCAGTGGAGCTGTTTAACTGGCTGCTGGAACCCCTGCAGTACGGGTTCCTGACCCGCGCCCTGGTGGTAACGCTGGCCGCCTCCGTCGTGTCGGCGGTGCTGTCCTGCTGGCTGATCCTGATGGGCTGGTCGCTGATGGGCGATGCGGTCTCCCACGCCGTGCTCCCCGGCGTCGCGCTGGCTTACATCGTCGGGGTGCCGTTCTCGCTGGGCGCGTTCATCTTCGGCGCCGCGGCGGTGGCGCTGATCGGCGGCGTGCGATCCTCCACCCGCCTGAAGGGCGACACCGTGATCGGCGTGGTGTTCACGGCGTTTTTCGCGGCCGGTCTGGCCATCATCTCCAAGACGCCCAGCCAGACCGACCTGCAGCACATCCTCTTCGGCAACGTGCTGGGCGTCAGCGACGGCGAACTGCTGCAGGTGCTCATCCTCGGCGCCGTGGCGCTGTGCGTGCTGCTGTTCAAGCGCCGCGACCTGACGCTGTTCGCCTTCGACCGCATCCACGCCCACGCCATCGGGCTCAGCACCCGCTGGCTGTCGGTGCTGCTGCTCGGGCTGCTGGCGATCACCGTCGTCGTCGGGCTGCAGGCGGTCGGCATCGTGCTGGTGGTGGCCATGCTCATCACCCCGGGGGCGACCGCGTTCCTGTTGACCCGCAGGTTCGATGCCATGCTGGCGATTGCCGCCTCCGTCACCGCAGCCGCCTCGGTCGCCGGCATCTACGCCAGCTACTACCTGGACGTCGCCACCGGCGCGGCGGTGGTCCTGGCCCAGGCCCTGGTCTTCCTCGTGGTCTACCTGGGCGCGCCGCGGACCGGGGTAATCTGGCAGTTGGCCCGGCGCCGCGCAGGGGCGGGCTCCCCCGCGCAGCCCGGCTCCGGCGCCGCCGCCGCCAACCTGCCGTCCTGACAGACGTTCGACGAGAGAGTGAGACGCATGCCCCCGGCCAGGAAAACCGCGCTGAGCAGCGGCTCGTCCAGCGTGCAGGACTACGTCAAGGTCATCTACGCCTTCACCGAGTGGCAGGACAAGCCCATCACCTCCTCGCAGCTGGCCGGCCGGCTCGGGGTGGCCAACTCCTCGGTCTCCGAGATGGTGCGCAAGCTGGTGGAGCTGCAGCTGGTGGACCACCGGCCGTACAGCGCCATCGAACTGACCGACGCCGGCCGCCGGCTGGCCCTGACCATGGTCCGCCGGCACCGGGTCCTGGAGACCTTCCTCGTGCAGGAACTCGGCTATGCCTGGGACGAAGTCCACGACGAGGCCGAGCTGCTCGAACACACCGTCTCCGACATGTTTATCGACCGGATGGCGGCCAAGCTGGGCCACCCGCAGCGCGATCCGCACGGCGACCCCATCCCCGCGGCGGACGGCACCGTCCACGTCCCCAGCGCGGTGCAGCTGGAAGAGCTCGACGGCGGACACACCGGCCGGATCACCCGGATCAGCGACGCCGATGCCGACCTCCTGCGCTTCTTCAGCGCCGAGCGGATCGGACTCGACGACCGCGTGGAGGTGGTCGGCCGGCGCCCCTTCGGCGGTGCGCTGGTGGTCCGGTTCGGCCCGGACGGGGCGGCCCGGGAGCTGGATTTGGGCGACCAGGCCGCCGCCGCCCTGTGGGTGCACGGCGATCCGCATCCCGGCTGCCGGCTCGCTTCGTGAGCACGACGCCGCGCGCGCGGCTTCGCATCGCGGCGGCTCCGTCCGCGCTGCCGGGCCCGGGCGCCTGGGCCGCCGTCGCCGTCGGCGGCTTCGCGGGCGCCGAGGCGCGCTACCTGCTCGGCGTCGCCTTCCCTGAAGACGGCCCCATCCCGTGGACCACGCTGGCCATCAACGTGGTCGGCAGCCTGCTGCTGGGCGTCCTCACGGCCCTCTGGACCGAACGTCCCGGCACCGCATTCTGGCTCCGGGCAGCGCTGGGCCCGGGGCTGCTCGCCTCGTTCACCACGTTCTCCGCCGTTGCGCTGGCCGTCGACCAGTTGGCGGCGCAGGGCCGCCACGCCGACTGGCTGCTGTATCTGGGCCTGTCCCTGGCCGCGGGGCTGGCCGCCGCCGTCGCCGGGCTGCACGCCGGCCGCAAGCTGGGCCGCCGGACCACCCGGGCGGCCGCCGCGTGACGGCGCTGCTCGTCGGGCTGTTCGGCGCCGCCGGAGCCCTGCTGCGCTTCGCCGCCGACACCTGGCTCGCCCGCCTGCAGGCCGCCCGCCGGCGGCCGGAGCAGCACTGGCCCTGGGCCACCCTGCTGGTCAATGTCACCGGGTCGTTTATCCTCGGGCTCGTCGCCGGCGGCGTGGTGGGCCAGGAGCCGGGCCCGGCGGAAACGTGGCGCCTGGCCGAGCCTTGGCGACTGGCGCTGGCCAGCGGCCTGGCCGGCGGACTGACCACTTTCAGTTCCTTCACCGTCGCCACGGTTAAGCTGTGGGCAGAGCGCCGCACACGGGCCGCCGTCGTCAATCTTGCGGCCAACCTGCTGCTGGGCACCGGCGCCGCCGCGCTCGGACTCGGGGCGGCCGCCCTCGCCGCGGCGCCGTCCTGAAGCATTCGGACGCCTGCCCTGACGGCGTCCCGGCGGGCCGGGGGCGGCCCCGGCCGCGAGCATAACCGCCTGCCGATCGGTTAGGCTCGGCTTGTCCGAGCGTCGGCAGAAGAAAGGTGCCCCATGGCAACTCTGGGAATTGAGGAAGAATACCTGCTGCTGGATCCGGCCACCGGCTTACCCGCCCCGGTGGCGGACACGGTCGCCGAAAACCTGGAAGGCTCGGTGCAAGTAGCCAGGGATGAGATCCAGCGCGAGTTGCTCACTTGCCAGATTGAAACTGCCACCGCGGTCTGCTCCACGCTCACCGAGGCCGAGGAGTCACTGCTCAACTTCCGCCGCGAGCTCGATGCCGCCGCCCGGAAGACCGGCGTGCGCGCAGCGGCCACCGGCACGGCCCCGCGGATCCAGGACGACTACCCCGAGGTCACGGACAAGGAGCGCTACCACCAGCTCAAGGCCAGCGCGAAGGGCATCGTGGCCGACCAGTTCGTCAACGGCCAGCACGTGCATGTGTCCGTCCCCGACAAGGAGGCCGGAGTGCAGGCCTTGAACCGGATCAGGCCGTGGCTGCCGGCGGTGGTGGCGCTGGGCGCCAACTCACCTTACTGGCTGGACCGGGACAGCGGGTTCGGCAGCTGGCGGATCGTCCACTACCGCCGCTGGCCCATCCAGGGCTGCGCGCCGGTGTTCCGCGACGCGGCGGACTACGAGCGCCGGATCCAGCGCCTCGTCGACTCCGGCGTGGTCATCGACCGCGGCGTCATCACGTGGCTGGCACGGCTGTCCGACCGCTACCCCACGCTGGAAGTCCGTGCCGCCGACGTGCAGCTCGAGGCCCAGGACTCCGTGCTGATCGCGGCGGTTGTTCGCGGACTGATCTCCACGGTGCTGACCGATGAGGCTTCCTCCCGGTCCTTCCTGCAGCCCGAGCCGGAGCTTCTGGACGCCGCCGTCTGGCAGGCCGGACGGCAGGGCCTGTCCGACCGGTTGGTGGATCCAGAGTCCGGCGTGCTGCTGCCGGCGCGGGATGTGGTGGGCATGCTGCTGCGCTACATTCGGCCCGCCCTCGAGGAAGAGGGCGACTCGGCGTGGGTGGATGCCAGCATCGAACGGCTTTTCGCCACGGGCACCGGCGCCGACCGGCAGCGCAGGGCCATGGAATCCGGCGGGCTGCCGGCGCTGATGGACCTGTATGCCTCGTCCCTGACCGCGGAGCCGTAGCCCGGGGCGCACTGGTCCTCCGGCGCACTGGTCCTCAGACGGGCGGCGGGCTTTCCGGCCCCGACCTGCCGCCCGCCGCAGCCGGCGGCGCGAGCAGAGGTGCCATGAGGTTCATGATCCTGGCCGAAGGCTCCACCCCATATTCCTTGCGGAGCCGGGACCTGAAGGCCTCGAACGCCCGCAGCGCCTGGGCATGGTTGCCCTCGGCGATCTGGGCCTGAAGCAACAGCCGCTGCGCGCTTTCGCGCAGCGGCTCAAGGGCGATGGCGATTCCCGCTGCGTCCGTAGCCCGGTCGATCTCGCCGCGCTCCAGGTACTGGCCGGCGAGGCGTTCCAGGGCCTTCAGCCTCAGCTGCCTCCACCGTTCCTGCTCGGCCATGACCCAATCCTCATACCATCCGGGCAGCAGTTCGGCCGTGCGCAGCAGGTCGAGCATGGCCGGCCGCTGGCGGACCCCGCGGCCCCCGTCGAGGGCGGCCAGTCGCCGGCGGACTTCGTGGACGTCCACGCTGACGTCCGGCGCGAGTGCCAGCGGATCCCTGCTCTCTTCCAGCAGTCCAGGCAGCTGGTGGGAAATCATCCAGATCGCCTCCCGCAGGCTGCCCGCCGCCTGCCTCTCCGAACTGTCCGGCCACAGCAGGCCGGCCAGAAACGCGCGTGGCTCGCTGCCATGAAGGGCCAGGGCGGCAATCAGGCGCTGCTGCCGGATGGTGACCCTGACGGGAACTTTTCCCTGGCGGATCTGCCATCCGCCCAAGAGTTGGACCTCCCACAGGCGTTCTGTCGCCTTCATTTCCGTGCCCTCCCCCAAGGGCATAAATGGCCACCGAGCCACTGCCCCGCTTCTCCCCGATTCCAGCTTCCCACCGTGTGCAACGTTGTCAACGCGGAGAAAGCATGCATCCGGAAACGGATCTGACGGCCGTCACGCGATGACGCCGCGGTGACGGCGGACCGGGCGCCGGCGGGCTTCGGCCGCGGATGGGAACCGATCCCTCAGACCCGTTGCGGCCGATGCCGTGGCCTCTCGTCGGTGGCAGTCCGCCCGGTAACGCGCGCGTAACACCGGACGTCGTCCAATTTGTTAAGGGCCCGTCGTCGGCACCTTAATCGACACTACTGCCCAACCCCATTGTCGGCTCCCGAGGCGAGGAGGACTGCCATGGCACATGCGCACTTCCCCGCGTCCGCCCGGGAGACGCACGCCGCCTGCGGCTTCCTGGTACAGGTTGTCCGGTCACCAGGACAGCGGGAAGCGGCATGAGCGCTCCGGCAGGGCGCAGGGCCCGGCGGCGCCTGACCGAGACAGGCCACCGGCCGAAATCCTCCGGCCCCACCGGGGCCGCCAGCACCATCCTCACCGGCGCCCCCGGCAATGGAAGGGTACGTTGGCACGACGGGGACAGGCTGGAACGGCTCTTCGAGGACCGCTGCGACGAACTGCGGCGCGACGGCGAGGGGGGACGGCTCGCCGTCGACGGCGTCGGGTCGTCGCTGACCTACGATCAACTCGACGCCCGGGCGAACCAGCTTGCGCGGTACCTGATCTCGCGCGGCACGCGGGCGGGCGACCGGATCGCGCTGCTCTTTGACCAGCCAACCCGGTCCTACACGGCCATCCTGGCGGTATTGAAGGCCGGTGCCGCCTATGTCCCGCTCGACGCCGGCTACCCCTCCGACCGTCTCGCCTACATTGTCGAGGATGCCGGCGTGAGGCTTGTCCTGTCGCTGTCCCACCTTCGTGACCGGATGCCCCCAACGGGTGCGACCATCCTCTGCCTCGACGAGGAGGACCCGCTGGTGGCCGTGCAGGATTCCTCGCGCCTGCCCCGGGGAGAACAGGCGGGGCCCCCGGGCGATCTGGCCTACATCATCTACACCTCCGGCTCGACAGGCCGCCCCAAGGGTGTGGCCATCGACCATCCCAGCATCTGCAACTTCGTGCTCGTGGCAGCCGAAGCCTACGGCTATCAGCCGACGGACCGCGTCTACCAAGGGATGACGATCGCCTTCGACTTTTCGGTGGAGGAGATCTGGGTCCCGTGGATGGTGGGTGCAACCCTGGTGCCCAAGCCCGGCGGCGTCAGCCTGCTTGGCATGGAACTGGGCCAGTTCCTGCGGGACCAGCGGGTGAGCGCCATGTGCTGCGTTCCAACGCTGCTGGCCACCCTCGACGAGGACCTGCCCGACCTGCGGTTCCTATTGGTCTCCGGCGAGGCCTGTCCGCGTGACCTCATCACCCGATGGCACCGTCCCGGCCGTAGATTCCTGAATGTCTACGGTCCAACGGAGGCAACCGTCACTGCGACCTGGGACGCGGTCCATCCGGACAAACCGGTGACTCTGGGCACTCCCCTGCCAACGTACTCGGTGGTGATCCTTGATCCGGATGAACCGCGAGCGCTGCCGCCGGGAGAACTGGGCGAAATCGGGATCGCCGGGATCGGGCTGGCCCGCGGATACATCAACCGCGACGACCTGACCGAGCGGGCCTTCATGCATGACTTCCTTGGCATCGATAACAATCCCTCGGGCCGGATCTACCGCTCGGGCGACCTGGGGCGGTTCACCGAGAGTGGAACCATCGAGTACCACGGCCGGATCGATACGCAGGTCAAAGTCCGCGGTTACCGCATCGAACTTACCGAAATCGAGTCCGTCCTGCTGCAGGTGCCCGGCATCGCCCAGGCGGTAGTGAGCACCTACGAGCCAGCCCCCGGACTCGTCGAGCTGGTTGCCTACTACACGCTGCGCCAGGACACCGCGGCGGTCGACGAGGCAAGCATCGCCGAAAAACTGAGCGAGACCCTGCCCGGCTACATGGTCCCGGCCTACCTCGAACGCTGCACCGAAATCCCCGTCATGCCCAGCGGCAAGGCCGACCGGAAGAAGCTGCCGCAGCCCAGCAAACCCCGGCTCACCGGCGGCACTCACGAGTACAGCGCACCGGTAACGGAGGCAGAGGAAATACTGGCCGGTTGCCTCGCGGGGGTTCTGGGGGTGGAGAAAGTCTCCGCCACGGCACACTTTTTCAACGATCTCGGCGCCAATTCGCTGCTCATGGCCGGTTTTTCGGCCGCCGTCCGGCGCCGGGCCGCGCTGCCGCCGGTGGCCATGCAGGACATCTACCAGCATCCGACCGTCCGCAGGCTCGCCGTCGTCCTCTCGGCTGCGCAGGCCGCGGCCGAGCTGTCAGGACCCGGGACGGACGAGACGGAGCCGGCCCTGCGGCCGTCGCCCAGCGCGCTCCGGCACATCTTGTGCGGCGTGGCGCAGCTGATGTTCTTCCTGG
The DNA here is from genome assembly GCF_059090765.1 of Arthrobacter sp. Cza30. Lineage (NCBI taxonomy): Bacteria > Bacillati > Actinomycetota > Actinomycetes > Micrococcales > Micrococcaceae > Arthrobacter > Arthrobacter sp. Cza30. The sequence goes on from NZ_JBNHGA010000005.1 coordinate 293,930, forward strand.
GCTACACGACCTACGCTGCCTCTTTGCTCGTCATGTCGTTCGTTTGGGTTTCCGAAGGAACCAGCCTGATCGACATGTGGCTGCGATCAGTCGGACTCGGCGCCGCCATGTTCCTGCTACTGTCCATCACTCCGATTGTCCTGAAATGGATCATGGTAGGCCGCTGGAAGCGTCAGGACATCCCCCTGTGGAGCTGGGCCTACATCCGGTTCTGGGTCGTCAAAACGCTCAACCGGAGCAACCCCCTCGTCTTGTTCGTCGGCTCGCCCCTTTACGTTCTCTACCTCCGGGCGCTCGGGGCAAAGATCGGCAAGGGCGTCGCCATTTTCTCCCGCATGGTGCCCGTGTGCACCGATCTGGTCAGCATCGGCGACGGCACGGTCATCCACAAGAATTCATTCTTCCTCGCCTATCGCGCCCGCAGCGGCGTCATCGAAACGGGCACGGTAACGCTGGGCCGCGATGTCCTGGTGTCGCAAAAGACGACGCTGGACATCGACACGGCCATGGGCGACGGCGCTCAGCTGGGCCATGCGTCCTCGCTGCAGACGGGCCAGGCGATACCGGACGGTCAGCACTGGCACGGCTCCCCCGCGGTCCCAACGGAAACGAACTACCTCAGGGTTCCGCCGGTACGCTGCAGCACCCGCCGCAGGGTCGTTTTCACGCTGTTGCAGCTATTCAACCGGCTGGTCCTGGTCGCGCCGGTCGGGCTCATCGGCCTGTCAGCACTGCTGCCGCCCTACCTGGACAGCGAACACCTGAAAATGGACAATCCGTTCTTCTACCTCGACACCCTGCTCATCACCCTGACTTTGTTCCTTGCCTCCTTCTTCGGCGGCCTCATCGCGGTCCTGGCCATCCCCCGGCTCCTGAACCTCGCCCTCAAGCCGGACAAGGTCTACCCGCTGTACGGCGTGCATTTCACGCTCCAGCGGATGGTTGCCGGGATGACGAACGTCAAGCTGTACAAGGATGTTTTCGGCGACAGCTCGTACATCGTGCACTACCTGAAGGCACTGGGCTACGACCTCGGCAAGAAGGTGGAGCAGACAGGGTCGAACTTCGGCCCCGAGGTGTCTCACGATTCGCCCTACCTGAATACCATCGGATACGGGACCATGGTCTCCGACGGCCTGAACATGATGAATGCCGATTACTCGAGCACCTCGTTCCGGCTGTCCCGTGTCAGGATCGCGGGCCGCAACTTCCTGGGAAACGACCTCACCTTCCCCCTCGAGGCCCGGGTTGGCGAGAACGTTTTGTTGGCAACCAAGGTCATGATCCCGATCGACGGCCCGGTCCGGGAGAATACCGGCTTGCTGGGATCCCCGCCGTTCGAGATTCCGCGCTCCGTTCAGCGGGACGGCCGGTTCGATGAACTCAAGATCGAAGAGGCGAAGAACCGGCGCCTGCCGGCCAAGAACCGCCACAATATCGGGTCCATGGGAATCTTCCTCGGTGTGCGCTGGTTCCTGTTCTTCTCCGGAACACTCATCGCCGCAGCCTCCGCAACAATCTACGATGAATTCGGCGCGTTGGCGGTAGCCCTTGGAACGTTGGGCTTCGTTATATACCTCGTCCTGCTGACTGTCCTCGTCGAGCGCCTGGTGATGGGCTTCCGCAGGCTGAAGCCGCAGTACTGCTCGATCTACGACCCGTACTTCTGGCACCACGAACGTCTGTGGAAGATGCTCGCAACCCCACCCTTTAACGGCACGCCCTTCAAATCAATCGTCTGGAGGATGCTCGGCGTCAAGGTGGGCAAGCGTCTCTACGACGCCGGCTGCAACATCCCCGAGAAAACACTTGTCTCAATCGGCGACGACTGCGCCTTGAACGAAGGCACAGCCCTTCAAGGCCACTCGATGGAAGACGGTACATTCAAGTCGGACTACATCGCGGTGGGAAACCGGTGTTCCTTCGGCGTCGAGTCCTTCGTCAATTACGGCGCAAGGGTAGGCGACGGCGTCTCACTCGAGGCCGACTCGTTGCTCATGAAGGGAGAAGACGTGCCGGAAAACGCCATCTATGCCGGCAACCCGGCCCGTGACACGACGGACACCGCCAGACCCAGGCGGTTGACCGGCGCGGCGCAGGGTTGATGAAGTAAACGGGCGCGGACCAGTGCGCCCCGGCGCGGGCGCACGGCACGAAGTTGCTGCAGCCGGACTCACGGTCCATGGTGGTAGGTGATGATTACCAGACGCGAAGCAGCCCAGTTCCTCGATATTCCCCCGGAGATGGCGAAACGCCACGGGATCCCCTCCCGCATATCCGAGGAGGAACTCGCCGCGATGGACGCTAACCCACCGGCATGGCTGGCCCAGTCGCGCGCCAACCGCACGGGCAAGCGGCCTGTCTGGACAGCGCTGCAGTGCAGCATTTGCGGCTCTACCGAGTCTGCCCGGCCGAAGAAATGGTGGCCCGAATTCACCTATGTCTACTGCCGGCACCATGATCCCGGGGAGCTGCCCGCGCCGCCCGCGGGATGGGTCCGCAGCGAGTATGACGGCATCGGCACCAGGTTCACCGGAATCGTCGACGTGGCGCTTCCCGGCGACTGACCCCTGGGGGCGGGCGACCGGCTGGGCGAGAGGTTAAGAAGAAAGCCGATTCGCCACCGGTTCCGGCGCCGGACCCGGCCTTGCCCTCCTGCCCGCACGCAGAGGGGCGGCCTCCCCCCCCGGAGGCCCCCCCCGATGGCGGAGCCGACGGGATTATTCGTCCTCGCCGACGCCCTTCTCAGCGGCCTTTGCCGCCTTCCACACGGACTTTCCTTCGGCCTTGGCTGTCTTCCAGTCTGCCTTTCCTTCAGCCTTAACGGCCTTCCAGTCCGCGCTTCCCTCCGCCTTGGCGGACTTCCACGCGGCATCAGCCTCGGCCTTCGCCGACTTCCACGCGGCGTCGGTTTCGGCCTTAACGGCCTTCCACGCGTGGGTCGGCTCCTCAACCGGGGCCGGGGCCGGCTCTTCCACGACAGGCTCCTCAATGGGGGCCGGTGCAGGCTCCTCCTCCACCGGAGCCGGTTCCTCGACCGGAACCTCCTCTACCGGCTCCTCCCCGGGGACAGGCTCGACGGGCTCTTCACCCTCGTCCCCGACCGGGGCTTCGTCCTCGACCGGTGCCGGGGCAGCCGGCTCCTCAGCCGGGGTTTCCTCGGCGGGAACGTCCTCGACGACCGGTTCAGCTTCCTCGACCGGGGCCGGCACGATGGTTACGTCCTCGGCCGTGATGGCCACGAGCGAATCCTGTGTTTCGTGAGCAGAAGCGGCTCCTGCGCCTCCGGCAGTCACCACGCCTGCGACGAAGACTCCAGCAGCCAGCTGCCGTGCCTTGGTTTTAGCAAACGATGACATGTGTTGCTCCAATCGTTGGGAATGTTGCAACTTAATCGTTACATCCGGAGCCGGCGGGCTTGCAAGCGGAAGGGGCGAAAAGTCACCGAATGGCCCCCAAACCGGACTCGGGTCTTTACAAGGTTGTGGGGCGCCCGTCAGACTACGCTCGGCCGGGCGAGGGACTATCGGCGACCGGGCGAGAGACGATCCAGGCGGGCGAGAGACGATTCAGGCGCCGGAAAAAGGTGCTGTAACACCGGAGGATAATCGTTACACTGGGTCGCGTGGGCGCAACGTCGCATTCCGTCCGTCCTGCACCAACTCCCCGGGACCCCGCCCGTAAGGATGACACCCATGCCTTCGCCCCTGCCCCGCCGCCTCCTCGCCGGACTGGCCTCATTCACGGCCGCCGCTGTCCTCGGCGGAACACTCGCCGCCCTTCCGGCTTCGGCCGCTGATGAGTCCGACCTACCTCACGCCCCGTCCAAGTACCTCAGCCCCCGGGACGTGCCGACCGACCGATTTATCGTGAAGTTCAAGGACAAGCAAGGGAACAGCTCCACCGGTAGGGGGAAAGCCTACGGGCGTACGGCCAAGGAGCTGGGCGTCAGTGTGAAGGAACTGCGCGCCATGGCCACCGGGGCCCGGGTGATCACCACCGGCAAGGCGCTCACCGACTCCGAGGCCGAGGACCTGGTGGTCCTGCTCGAGGCGGACCCGGCCGTCGAATTCGCAGAACCGGATCAGCGTATGCAACCGGCGGCGACGAACGACGAGCACTACGGTCTGCAGTGGGACCTTTTCGAGGACAAGGCCGGGATGCGCGTGCCGGGCGCCTGGGATGTCAGCCGCGGCGATGGCGTTACCGTCGCCGTCGTCGATACTGGCATCACCAATCACAGCGACCTCAACGCGAACGTGGTGCCCGGCTACGACATGATTTCCGACCCGGTCTCTGCCCGCGATGGCGACGGCCGGGATGCGGACCCCCGGGATGAAGGCGACTGGTACGGCGCAAAAGAGTGCGGCACCAACAACTGGTCCTCCGACTCCTCCTGGCACGGGACCCACGTTGCCGGGACCATCGCCGCCGTCACCGGCAACGGACAGGGAGTCGCCGGCGTCGCCCCCGGCGCGAATATCCTGCCCGTCCGCGCCCTTGGGGCATGCGGCGGTTACGTGTCAGATATCGCCGACGCCGTGATCTGGTCGGCAGGAGGCAAAGTCCCGAACATCCCGGCGAACGCCAACCCAGCCCGAGTCATCAACCTCTCGCTCGGCGGCTCCGGACTCTGCTCCGCCACCTTCCAGTCCGCGGTGAACGATGCCGTGAACGCCGGCTCCGCCGTCGTGGTGGCGGCCGGCAACGAAAACAAGGATGCATCCCTGTCCGCTCCGGCGAACTGCAGGAACGTCATCACCGTGACCGCGAGCGGGCGCGAAGGCAACCGCGCCCCTTATTCGAACTTCGGGACCACGGTCGATGTGACCGCCCCCGGCGGCGACAGGAGCACCGGAGCGGGCAACCTCATCTATTCCACGCACAACCAAGGCACGACCAGCCCGGGCGCCGAGGGATACTCCTACCTCCAGGGCACGTCGATGGCCGCACCGCACGTCGCCGGCTTGGCCGCCCTCATCCTTGCCGTACGTCCGAATTGGACGCCGGCGCAGATCGAAGACCAGCTCAAAAGAAAGTCCCGCCCACTTCCCGGTACCTGTGCCGAAGGATGCGGAGCCGGGCTGGTCGACGCCGCAGCGTCCCTCGACTTCCGCCCCGCCCCCTACGGTCCCCCGAAAATCTCAGGAGTCATGCGCGTCGGCAGCGTCCTGTACGGCACCCAGGGCGACTGGGGGCCGGAACCGGTCAGCGTCGCCTACCAGTGGTACCGCAGCGGAAACCCTGTCCCCGGAGGCACAGACCGCACCTACACCCTGACCGGCGCCGACGCCGGACACACTTTTACCCTGAAGGTCCACGCGACCAAGGACGACTACGCTGCCAGCAATACCTCCGCCACGACGCCCCGTATCGCCGAAGGCGTCTTGGCCGGATCCGCACCGACGATCAGCGGAACCCGCAAGGTCGGCTACGCATTGACCGCGGCCCCGGGCAACTGGACTGCCGGCACAACCTTTGCCTACCAGTGGTACCGGTCCGGGACGGAAATCAGCGGGGCCACCGCCAGCCGGTACGTCCTCACCGCTGCCGACGCCGGGAAACACCTGACCGTCCGCGTCACCGGCACAGCCCCGGGCTATGCCGCCAAGGAGATGACCTCCGCTTCCAGTGGGCCCATCGCCTACGGCACCCTCACTGGGGCGGTTCCCACGGTCACCGGCACGAAGAAGGTCGGCCACAGGCTGACCGCCGGTGCCGGGACATGGACCTCGGGCACCACGCTGAAGTACCAGTGGTACCGCGGCACGACGGCTATCTCGCGGGCGACTGGCCGCACCTATGTGCTCACCGGCTCCGACGCGGGCAAACAGATCTCCGTCCGGGTGACCGGATCCAAGAGCGGTTACACCAGCCTGAAACGTTCCTCGGCCAAGACGTCCGTGATTGCCAAGGGCACCCTGCGCACGTCCGCGCCGGTCATCAAGGGCACGCTGCGGCCCGGCTACACGCTGACCGCGTATCCCGGCACCTGGACGGCGGGAACCACGCTGAAGTACCGGTGGTTCCGCTCCGGCACGGCCATCCGCGGCGCCACCGGCAAGACCTACCGGCTCACCGCCACGGACCGGTACGACACGATCAAGGTGCGGGTTACCGGATCCAAGACCGGGTACAACACGGCCAACAGGTACTCGCTCTCCACCGCACGCCTTAGATAGCGCGAGCCAGCCTGGCCCGGAGAGCCTGTCAAAGCCACGGCGGAACGGTCCGGCCCGGGGAGATCCCCCGGGCCGGACCGTTCCCATGCCGTGCTTACCTTACCCAGGCGAGGTTCGCCGTCGTCGTCCAGGTGCCGCCCACGAGGGCAAAGAAAAAGCCCCGGAAAACCGGGGCTAAATCAGTGGAGATGGGGGGAATTGAACCCCCGTCCGATGTTGTGTTGCCAGGACTTCTCCGGGCGCAGTTTGCTTCGGGTTTTCTTGGCCCCAACCATCCCGCAAACAGGTGGTTGACCCGGGCCCAGCCGTCTAAATGTCCCGAATACCCCAACGGCGAAGGTATTCAGCAGTGGCTCTCTTAATGACGCCAGCATCCGGGGCGAGAGCATCCCCGGGCTGACGGACTTGCACCGCTACTTAGGCAGCGAGTGCGAAGTCAGTGCGCTTAGATTCGGCACTTATTGGTTTGCAGAGAGCGTTTCCGAGATAACTCTGCATCCTCGGCCCGCTTCCCCTGGCGCGACTAACATCGTCGAAACCTGTCATCCCCGTATGTAGTTATCAAAATAACCATTGCTGCCGGGCAGTTACCTGTCCCGGACCATCCAGTGTAACCCATGTTTGCGCCGGTCTATTCCCGCCGCCCCGGCATAGCCAGCGTGCGGTCGCGGGACTTACGCTCAAACCATGGTTGTGGGCCGACCCCCAGGCACGCCGCCGCCGGTGTCCACCCCGGCAACGTTCGGCATCGAAGAAGAATTCCTGTTGATGGACCCGCGTACTGGCTTGCCGGTGACGACCGGTCCGGCGGTGCGGGCCGCCCTGCGCCTGGAAACCACCCCGGAATGGGTGAGCTACGAGTTGCTCGACTGCCAGGTGGAGACCTCGACCCCGGTGTGCCGCCAATTGTCCGAGGCCGCGGATGCCCTGCTGGACTTCCGCCACGAGCTGGCCCGCAGCGCCGCGGCAACGGGCGCGGCCGCGGCCGGCATCGGCGTGATTTTCGACGCCGACCTGCGCCCCGCATCCGTGACCGACAACCCCAGGTACCGCAGCATCGCCGAGCGTGCGCCGGCGCTGATCGCCGACCAGTACGTGACGGGCATGCACATCCACGTGGAAGTGGCGGATCCGGAGGTGCGGCTGCAGGTCCTTAACCGGCTCCGCCCCTGGCTCCCGCTGCTCACGGCGGTGGCCGCCAACTCACCGTATTGGCGGCACGCTGACAGCGGCTTCGCCAGTTGGCGCACCATCCTGTACCGCCGCTGGCAGGTCCAGGGCTGCCCGCCGTTCTTTGCCGACCTGCACGACTACGGCGTCCGCGTGCGGCAGTTGTACGCCTCCGGGGTGGTACCGGATCCCGGGCACCTCTCCTGGCTGGCCAGGCTGGCCGACCACTACCCCACCATCGAGGTCCGGGCCGCCGACAGCCAGCTCACGGCGGCCGACAGCGTGCTCCTGGCCGGGCTGGTCCGGGCGCTGGTCGCCACCGAGCAGGACGCCGTCCTCTCGGGTCGCCCGGTCACCAACTTCCATCCGGAACATCTGGACGTTGCGCTCTGGCAGGCGGCCCGCTTCGGGTTGTCGGAGAAACTGGTGCATCTGGATTCTGCCACCCTCTGGCCGGCACACGATGTCCTCGAGCTGTTGCTGCGCCATATCGATGAGGCGCTGGAGCAGCACGGGGACGGCGGCTGGGTCCGTGAGCAGGCGGCCCGGCTGCGGCTGGAGGGCAACGGTGCGCAGCGCCAGCGGAAGGCGCTGGCCGGCGGCGGGCTCCTGGGGTGGCTGGATTTGGTGCGCCGGTCCCTGACGGCGGGCTGATGCCACGCAGGGCTTCGGTCGGCGGCCCGGCGGGGCGGCAGCCGCGAAGCAGCAACGATTTCCGGCCCGCCGAGCGGGGCGGCAGCGGCGAAGCAGTGCCTCAGGCCCCGCGGTTCTTTTCCCGCATGGCGCGCAGGGCCTCGCGGTTGTCCTGCTTCTCGCGCAGCGTCTGGCGCTTGTCGTAGTCCTTTTTGCCGCGGCCCACGCCGATCTCCACTTTGGCCAGGCCGTCGTTGAAGTACAGCTGCAGCGGAACAATCGTGTAGCCCGACTCCCTGGTCTGGCGCGAAATCTTCTCCAGCTCGGCCCGGTGCAGCAAGAGCTTCCGCCGGCGCCTGGCGGCATGGTTGGTCCAGCTGCCGTTGAGGTACTCCGGGATGTAGACGGATTCCAGGTACAGCTCATCGTTGTAGAAGATGGCGAAGCCGTCCACCAGCGAAGCGCGGCCCTCGCGCAGAGACTTCACCTCGGTCCCCATCAAGACCAGGCCGGCCTCGTAGGTATCCATGATGTGGTAGTCGTGCCGGGCCTTTCGATTGGTGGCCACTACCTTTCGGCCACTTTCTCTGGGCACGGGGTACTCCTTCGTCGTCGGAACGTTCCATTATAGCCGCGCCACGGCAGGAGCGCCGCAGCGGCGTCACGGCCGGATAAGCCGCGCCGCGCCGGGTGCCGCCGCCGAGACCTAGAGCAGGTTCATCGGATTGACGAAGCTGCCGTTGACGATGGTTTCGAAGTGCAGGTGGCAGCCGGTGGAGTTGCCGGTGCTGCCCACGTAGCCGATCAGCTGGCCGCGGCCGACGCTCTGGCCGGCGTACACCACGTAGCGGGTCATGTGGTAGAAGTTGGTGTCCAGCGCGTTGCCGCCGACCACGCCGTGGCTCATCGTCACGCTGTTTCCGCCGCCCCAGACCGTGCTGTCGGCGCGCGCCACGGTGCCGGCCGCCGGCGCGTAGATCGGCGTGCCGCAGGCGGAACCGTAGTCGATCCCGCTGTGCATGTAGCCGCCGGTGCCGTAGAAGTCCATCGTGCCCGCCGGAGTGGGCCGCCAGCCGTAGCCGGACGTGATGGGCCCGTTCACCGGGTTGATCAAGCCAAACGACGACGGCGCCTGGCTGGCCGGAGGGGGCGGCGGCACCCTCGGGACCAGCTGCGGCACCGGCTGGCCGCTGTTGCGCGCCGCCTGCTGTGCCGCCTTGATCCGGGCCTGTTCCCGCTCCCAGGCCTCCTGGGCCTTGCGCCGCTCCTCGGCCTCGCGCCGGGCCTTCTCCGCCGCCTCGCGGCGCAGCCGTTCCTGCCGCTCCTTGATCTGCGAGAGCACCTGGTTCTGGGCCTGCTCGGTCTTGGCCAACTCCTGCTCGATCTGCGGCTTCTTGGCCTGCAGGCTGTCCGACAGCGCCGAGGTCTCGGCGATTAGCTGGTCAACCTTCTGTTTTTCGGCGGCCGCCTCGTCGCGGGCGACCTGTTCGGCCGCCAGTGCCTCCTCGGCCTGCGCCTTCAGGTCACGGATTTCCTCCTCCACGGCCTCCAGCCGCGCCCGGGAGTTCACGTTCGTGGCGTTCTGCTGGGCCAGCTTGTCCAGTGCCGCGTTTTGGCTGCGCAGCGCCTGGTCTGCCAGGTCGATGGTGCTGGCCAGGTTCGCGTCGCCGTCGGAACCGAAGAACAGCGACAGGTTGGACGGCACCCCGCCCTGCTTGTAGGCCTGGGTGGCGATCTGGCCGATGACCTTCTTGGTTTCTTCCAACTCCTCGGCATCGCTGGCCAGTTGCTGGTTGATCTTGTCCTTGGTCTGCAGCGCCAGGTCCACGCGCTGCGCCAGTGCGGCCACCTTGTTGGTGGCGGCGTCCACCCGGCCCTCGGCCTCGGAGAGCTTCTGCTGGGCCGCAGGGAGCCTGCTCTGGTGCTGCTTCAGTTCCTTGACCGCCTCGACGATGTCGGCATTGAGGAACTCCAGCGACGATTCGATCTGCTGGATTTCCTGGTCGAGGGCGGCCTTGCGGTCGTCGAGGTCGTCTGCCTGGGCGGGGCCGGCGGAGCCCAGCGAGAACGCGAGCAGGGCGGCCATGGCGGCGCTCAAAATCCCTTGCGGAAGACATTTCTTCCGCGCCTTGGTACGGCTCACAGCCTGGCTCCCCAATGTCAAGTTCTGTGCACGTTTCATGAGTCTAGACCTTAAGGTAGCGGCGCAGGGTCAAAAGGGACGATATTCCGGCCAGGACGGCGCCCAGCAGCACCAGTGCGGGACCGATCACCAGCATGGTGCTGGAGGAGATGAAGGCCGTGTCGGGGTATTGGCTGGCCAGCCAGCCGCCGATGAAGAAGTGCGCCACGGCCCACAGGGTGACCGAGGCCAGCAGCGCCCCGAGCACGGCGGCGATCACCCCTTCCAGCACGAACGGCAGTTGGATCACGGCCTTGGAGGCACCGACCAGGCGCATGATGCCGGTTTCCCGGCGCCGGCTGAAGGCGGAAAGCCTGATGGTGGTGGCGATCAGCAGGATGGCGCAGACAATCATCACGACGGCGATGCCCACCGCCACGAGCGAGGCGATGTTCATGACGCTGAAGACCTTTTCCAGGATCTCGCGCTGGTCCACGACTACTTCGACGCCGGGCAGCGAGGAGAAGATCTCGTTGATGACCTCGTACTTCTGCGGATCCACCAGCGAGACGCGGAAGGACTCCGGCAGCTGGTCGGCCGTCACCGAGTCCACGATCGGGGAGTTCGCGAACTGGTCGCGGAAGTGGCCCAGGGCATCGTCCTGCGACTCGTACAGGTAGGTGTCCACGTACTGTTCCACGGCCGGACTGGTCAGCGTGGACTCGATTTCCGCACGCTGTTCGTCGGTCACGGGGCCGGCCGCGCAGCTGGCCGTCGTCGAGGTGTCAACGCACAGGAAGATGGCCACCTGGACCTTGTCGTACCAGTAGCCCTTCATCTGGTTGATCTGCATCTGCAGCATGCCGGCCGCGCCCACGAAACTGAGCGAAATGAAGGTCACCAGCACCACGGAGACCACCATGGACAGGTTCCGGCGCAGGCCGGAACCGATTTCACCGAGGATAAAAGCCAGTCTCATTTGGCCTCCTCCGGTTCGCCCAGGTAGATGCCTTCGGACTGGTCGCGCACCAGCACGCCATCGCGCAGCTCGATCACACGCTTGCGCATTTCGTTCACGATCACGTTGTCGTGGGTGGCCATCACCACGGTGGTGCCGTTCTGGTTAATCCGGTCCAGCACCTTCATGATCCCCAGCGACGTGGTCGGATCCAGGTTGCCGGTGGGTTCGTCGGCCAGCAGGATCCCGGGCTTGTTCACGACGGCGCGCGCGATGGCGACCCGCTGCTGCTCGCCGCCGGAAAGCTCGTGCGGCATGCGGTGGTCTTTGCCCTCCAGGCCCACGGTCTTGAGCACCTCGGGCACCGTCTCGCGGATCACCGCGCGGCTGCGCCCGATCACCTGCATGGCGAACGCCACGTTGGCGAAGACGGTCTTGTTGGGCAGCAGCCGGAAATCCTGAAACACGACGCCGATGCCGCGGCGCAGTTTGGGCACGCGCCAGCTGGGAATGTTGGCCACGTTCTGGCCGGCGACGTAGACCGAGCCACGGGTGGCGCGGTCTTCTTTCAGGACCAGGCGGATGAACGTGGATTTCCCGGACCCGGACGAGCCGACCAAGAACGCGAAGTCGCCGCGGTCGATCTCCAGACTGATCTTGTCCAAGGCCGGACGAGAGTTCTGGTCGTAGATCTTCGTGACGTTATCGAATCGAATCATGACTACTTTGTGCCTCAGGCCGAGGACGAGGGCTTGTGCTTGGGGGAAGAAACCTCAGCCTCTCGACTATAGGCACGCAGTCTTGAGTTTATCCTGCAGCCTGTTCGGTGTGTCGTTTCACCGGACCGGCCCCTTGCCCGCGGCCCGTCCCGACGCCCGGCCGGCCATGGCGTCGCGCACCGCATCGGCCACCGCCGCCGCGCCCGGGCTGTCCATGACGATGGTGTAGTGGTTGGTTCCCGCCACCTCGCGCACCCGCAGCGCCGGCAGCCGGCGCGCCCAGCCGTCCACGTATCCGGGCGTGTACAGGCCCGCTTCCTCGTTCAGCAGGCCGCGCGGGGCGCGCAGCAGCACCGCCGGGACGTCGAGTGAGTCCAGCGCGTCCATCAGGACGGCGCCGCTGTTCAGGTCGGCGGTGTCGCGGGCCATCGCCTCGTAATTCGTCGCCGGCCGCAACAGCGGCGGCTCGCCGGCGAGGTCATAGTCCACGTAGTCCTCCACCAGCGCGTTCCAATGCTCGGCGAAGGCCGGGTGCACGCGCCAGAAGTCCCGATACGCCTCCCGGCTGGGGAACGTGGCGGCCAGCCGTTCGGCCGCCGGGCCCAGCACCGACTGGATGACCTCCTCGTCGCTGAGCCCGGCCGGCACCTGCAGCGGCAGGCCGCCGTCGACGAGCACCAGGGACTCCACCAGGCGCGGGTGGCGCCGGGCCAGCACCACGGAGGCGAACGCCCCCATGGAATGGCCGACGACGACGGCCCGGCCGACGCCGTGCGCCGCGAGCACCTCCGCGAGGTCGTCGGCATGCGCGGCCATCCCGAACGGGCCGGGCAGCCCGTTGCTGCGCCCGCGGCCGCGCAAATCCGGGGCGATCACGCGCACGCCGTCGAGCTCCTGCGCCAGCAAGCCCCACGTGCGGTGCGAGGCGGTCACGCCGTGCACGGCCAGGATGGCCGGCGCCTCGGCGTCCCGGGGTCCCCACACGCCGGTGCGCAGGGTGCCGCCGCGAACCGGCACGTCCAGGGCGGCGTAGGGCAGGGCTGCAGGTTCGGCGCTCATCGGCTGGACCATCCGCCGTCCATCGTGTAGGACGCGCCGGTGACCATGCCGGCGTCGGGCCCCGCGAGCCAGCACACCAGCGAGGCCACCTCGTGCGGCTCGACCAGGCGCTTGACGGCGCTCTCGGTGAGCATCACCTTGGCGACCACTTCCTCCGTCGGCAGCTGGTGCATCCGGGCCTGGTCGGCAATCTGCTTCTCGACCAGCGGCGTCTTCACGTAACCGGGATTGATGCAGTTGCTGGTCACCCCGTGCGCGCCGCCCTCCAGCGCGGTGACCTTCGAGAGGCCCTCCAGCCCGTGCTTGGCGGAGACGTACGCGGACTTGTAGGCCGACGCCCGCAGCCCATGCACCGAGGAGACGTTGATGATCCGGCCGAAACCGCGCTGGTACATGCCCGGCAGCGCCGCGCGAATCAGCAGGAACGGGGATTCGAGCATCAAGCGGAGCATCAGCCGGAAGGCCTCCGGGTCGAACTCCTCGATGGGGTTGATCCGCTGGATCCCGGCGTTGTTGACCAGGATGTCGGTGTCCACCGCCGCCGTTTCCAGCGCCCGGGTGTCGCTGAGGTCCACCTGCCACGGGACCCCGCCGATCTCCTGCGCCACGCGTTCGGCGGCGGCGCCGTCCAGGTCGGCCACGGTGACCTTCGCGCCGCGGTCGGCCAGGGCCCGCGCGCAGGCTTCGCCGATGCCGCTGGCCCCGCCGGTCACCATGGCGCTGCGGCCCGTCAGAGTCTTCTCAGCCATGGGTGGGTCCTTCCGTCGTCTGCTGTCCGGGCGCCAGCGCCCGCTCAATGAACTGCATCATTTCTTCGAATACGTGGTCGGGCACTTCCCGCGGGACGGGCTGCGCACCGTCGTCGTCCTCCCAGAGCACCCAGCGCATGCCGATCAGTTCGCCGATGCCCATCAGCGCCCACGCCGCGACGTTCGGGTCCATCGGGCGGACCTCGCCGGTGGCCTGCGCCGCCTTCAGTCCCTCAATGTAGCCGTTGACGATGCGCGTGTAGTGCATCCGCAGGGCGCCGGGCGACACGAACTCCGCCTGCCGGATGATCCGGTAGAGCGCGGGGTGTTCGGCGGTGAAGCGGAAGAACGCCTTGAACCCGGCCCGCTCGGCCTCCAGCCGGTTCTCCGCCGACTTCGCCGCCTCGGTCATCGCGTGGCGCACCCGCCGGTTGAGGTCCTCGACGACCTCGTCGAAGACGGCCTGCTTGCCCTCGAAGTAGAGGTAGAAGGTGCCGAGTCCGACGTCGGCCTGCTCGGTGATCTTGACGATCGAGGCCTCGTGGTAGCCCACCGACGCAAACACCGCTTCGGCCGCCTCCAGCAGCTTGGCCCGCGTCCGGGTGCCCCGGGCGGTGCGTGGTGCAGCGCTCATGATTCCTGCTCCGATCCTGCGGTCAGCGGGTGGCGGTCGGGGCGGACGGCGGCCTCCCGCAGCCTCCCCCGGACCACCTTGTTCAGTGCGGTGCGCGGCAGCGCCGGCACGAAGGCGAAGCGGCCGGGGACCTTGAAGGCGGCCAGCTGCGCCCGGCAGTGTTCGGCCAGTTCCTCGGCGTCGGTGATCCGGCCCGGCCGGACCACCACGTAGGCCAGCCCGGTCTCGCCCCAGCGGTCGTCGGGAACCCCGACGACGGCGGCCTCGGCCACCGCGGGGTGCGAGAGCAGGACCTGCTCCACCTGGGCCGGGGCCACGTTCTCGCCGCCGGAGATGTAGAGGTCCTTGATCCGGTCCACAATCCGGAAGAAGCCGTCCGCGGTGCGTTCCACCAGGTCGCCGGTGCGCAGCCAGCCGCCGGCGAGCGCCGCCGCGGTGGCATCCGGGTTCCGGAAGTAGCCGGCGAACACGCCCGGTCCCGAGACCAGCAGCTCACCGGTGGCCGCCCCGTCCAGAATTTCGCCGGTGGCCGGGTGCGCCACAGCCACGCTGACGTGCGGGTAGGGCTTGCCCGCGTAGCCGATCATGGAGGCCGCGTCTTCGTTGGGCAGGCAGAGCACGTTGGGCGAGGCCTCGGTAAGGCCGTAGCCCTGGCTCAGGGCCACGCCGCGCTTGTGCCAGATCCGCAGCAGCGGCGCGGGCATCGACGCGCCGCCGACGATCGCGTGCTGCAGGCTGGACAGGTCGGCGGACGCGAAGCCGGGGTGCTCGGCGAGCATGGCGTACTGGGTGGGGACGCCCATCATGGTGGTGACCCTGCGTTCGGCGATCAGCTGCAGCATCCGGCCCGGGTCGAACGTGCGCTCCAGCACCACCGTGGCGCCGGTCCACCAGCCCAGCAGCGGCTGGATGTTCCAGCCGCCCACGTGGAACTGCGGCAGCGCGGCCAGCACCACGTCGGAGCTGGAGAGTTCCATGGTCCGCGACAGCGAGAGGTTGGTCCAGAAGCAGTTGGCGTGGGTGAGGATGGCGGCCTTGCTCGGCCCCTCGGTCCCGGAGGTGAAGATCATCAGAAGGGCATCGTCGTCGCGCACGTCCCGCCGCACGGGCCCCGCGCTGCTGTCCAGCCGGCGGGTGGGGCAGGGCACGTGCCGCTCCACCCCCGAGGGCCCCAGCGCCGCCGTGCGCGGCGGCAGCGGGAGCATCGTGGCGGCCGCGGCGGCCAGCGCGTCGAATTCATCCTCCACCAGCAGCAGCGCCGGGTCCGCCAGCTGCAGCTGCTCGGCGATCTCCCCGGGAGACAGCCGCCAGGACAGCGGGACCAGCACGAGGCCGGCCTTGGCGCAGGCGAAGAACAGCACCACGTGGTCGGCGGAGTTGCCGGTCAGGGTGGCGATCCGGTCCCCCACGCCGTAGCCGGCGGCGCGAAGGCCCGCGGCCAGGGCGACGGCCCGGGCATCGAGGTCGCGGTAGCGCAGGCTGACCCCGCGGTCGTCGATCGCCACCCGGTCGGGGGTGGACACGGCGCGGTCGGCGGTCCAGCGGCCGAGGGTGTGGAGGCCTCCGGCGGGCGGATGGGGCTGCAGGTTCACTCGGCTTTCTCCAGGATGTCGCGCTGCCGGGCGGCTGCCTGGCGGCGCTGGCCGCGGCTGAGGGTGGCCCGCTGCACCGCGCCGGTGATGCCGCCGGGCAGGAACAGGACCACCAGGATGAACAGTGTACCGAGGATGAACAGCGGCTCCGAGAGCGGGATCCGCAGGATGTCCGGCAGGTTGGCGATGGCCTCCGACTGCGCCAGCGCCGTCAGCCGCTGGTCCAGCAACGTGTAGAAGACGCCGCCGATGACCGCTCCCCAGCGCGAGCCCACGCCGCCGAGCACCACCATGACCAGCAGGGTGATGGTGAAGTCGGCCGAGAGGCTGCGCGGGACGGCACCGGACTGCAGCAGCAGGTAGACCATGCCCACCGCCGAGGCCAGCACGCCGCCGACCACGAACACCAGCAGCTTGACCAGGTAGGGCTGCAGCCCGATCACCCGCACGCGCAGCTCGTTCTCGCGCACCGCCGCGGCCACGTGGCCGGCGCGGCTGAACTGCACCCAGCTGACGACGGCGAAGACTACCAGCAGCACGATCAGCGCCAGCCAGTAAAGGTTGCGGGTGTTGGCCACGCCCAGCAGGGCCTCGGGCAGGTTCTCCGTGGCCAGGGTCAAGCCCTCTTCACCGCCGGTGGCCTGGCCGGGGTTGCGGCCCACCAGCACGTGGCCGGCCTCCGCGAAGGCCAAGGTGACCATGGCGAACGGGATGCCCGTCACGCGCAGGCCGACCGCGCCGACCACGTGGGCCAGCACGATCACCAGCAGCAGCGTCAGGCCCATGGCCGGCAGCAGCGGGATGTCGAACGTGTCCAGGATGACGCCGAGCCCGTACACCCCGGCGCCGAAGTACAGTGCATGGCCGAAGGACAGCAGGCCCGTGACGCCGAGCAGCAGGTGGTAGCTGAGCGCCGCGGCGGCCATCAGCATGCACATGGCGATCAGCTGCAGCGAACCCGGGGTGTAGGTGGGCCCGGGCAGCACGCCCGGCAGGGAGAGGTTCAGCAGCGGCAGCAGGGCCAGCAGCACCACGGCCGCTCCCCCGGCGGCCCACTTGAGCAGCCCGCGGACCCCGCCGGCAACAGCCCCGCCGTCGTTCCTGCCCTTCCGTCCGCGCCGCGGCGTCCTGTCTCCGGTGCCCGGGGCCTCGGTGTGCCCGGCGGTTGCGGCGGCAGGATTCGGCTGCGCGTCCGATTGCGGGTCGGTCTTGCTGGTGGTCATGATTTCCTCCCGAGCAGGCCGGAGGGCCGGAAGAGCAGGACAAGGGCCAGGGCCACGACGACGACGAAGTCCCCCGTGCCGTTGAGGTAGAAGTTCGCGAACTGCTGCAGCAGCGCCACCACCACCGAGGCGATGGCCGCGCCGGTGAGCGAGCCCAGGCCGCCGATCACGGTGACGATGAAGGCGAAGATCAGCAGCGATCCGCCCAGCAGCGGCGAGACGTAGCCGAAGTAGTGGCTGGCCAGCACCCCGCCCAGGCCGGCCGCGGCGCCGCCGATGGCGAAGACCAGCGTGAACGCCTTGCGGACGTCGATGCCCAGCGCGGTGACCATCGAGCGGCTTTCCACGCCGGCGCGGATGATCATGCCGTAGCGGGTGCGCTTGAGGAAGAACACCAGGCCCAGCAGCACGAACACCGCCGCGATGATGGCCACGAAGCGGTCGTTCGCAATGTCGGCGCCAAGGATTCTGGTGGTCTGGCTGAACCATTCGGGTCCGGAGATGTAGACCGGGTCGGTGCCCCAGATCCCGTCGAACAGCGCGACCGACGCCAGCGAGAGGCCGACGGTGACCAGGACCTGTTCGATATGCCGCTCGTACAGCTTGCGGATCAGCACGAACTCGGTGAAGGCGGCGAACAGGGCCCCCACGACGGCGCCCACCAGGAGGGAGCCGAGGAAGGTCCACCAGTTGTCGGCGCCGGCGCGGCGGGCCACTTCCCAGCCGGCGAACGCGCCGAGGGTCAGGAAGGAGCCGTGCGCGAAGTTCAGCACGCCCATCAGCCCGTAGATCAGGCTCAGCCCGGAGGCCACCAGGAAGTAGAGCGCGCCCAGGCCCAGGCCGGTGACGGTCAGCAGGACGATGGTACTCACTTGTGCACCCCGTTCGGGTCGGTGCCGGTCTCGGCGGCTGCGGGGGCGGCCTCGTCGTGGCCGTGCGCGCCGGCGGGGGCGGCCTCGTCGTCGTGCCCGCCTTCGGCGTGGACGCCCAGCAGCCGCTGGGTCAGGTCTTCGTTGTCCAGGAAATCCAGCGCGCTGTCGGTGGTGTGGACCACCCGCCCGCCGGACAGCACCACCGCGCCGGCGGCCAGCTGGCGGACCACCTGCAGGTTCTGCTCCACCAGCAGGATCGGCACCGTGGCGGCGGCCCGCTCCAGGGTCTCGGAGACTTCCTGCACGATCTTGGGCGCCAGCCCCTTAGTCGGCTCGTCGATCAGCAGCAGCTTGTTCTCATTCAGCAGCGCGCGCGCCAGCGAGACCATCTGCTGCTGCCCGCCGGAGAGCGTCCCGGCCATCTGCGAGGCGCGCTTGAGCAGGTCGGGAAACAGTTCCTCCACCAGCTGCCGGCGCGGGGAGGCGTCGCGTTCGGCCAGCCGCAGGTTCTCCGCCACGGTCAGCTTGGAGAAGACCTCGCGGTCCTCCGGGACGTAGCCCACGCCGCGGCGGATGATCTTGTAGGTCGCTTCCTTGTCGATCCGCGTGCCGTCCAGCGTCACGCTGCCGCTGCGGGAGATCAGGCCGATGATGGCCTTGATGGTGCTGGTCTTGCCCACGCCGTTGCGGCCCAGCAGTGCGGTGATGCCGGTGGCGGGCACGGAGAAGCTGACGTTTTCCACCACCTGCTGGCCGGCGATGTGCGCGCTGAGCCCCGCGACCTCCAGCACCGGGCGGGCGTGGCGGTCCGGCGGTGCCGCGGACGGCGACGTGGCCGTGGCCGTCGCGGTGGCTGCGGGTGTTGCAGCGTCCTGCGGCGCGGCCGCGCGGCTTTCCGGGTGCTGGCTCATACGGGTTCTCCCAGGTAGGCGCTCTGGACGGTGGGATTGGCCATCACCGCGTCCGGGGTGTCGATGGCCAGCAGCTTGCCGTGGTGCATGACCGCCACGCGGTCGACCAGCCCGAGGACCACGTCCATGTGGTGCTCGACCATCATCACGGTGCAGCCGCGGTCGCGGTGCATCCGGCGGATGATCGCGCTCAGCCCCGGCACGTCCCCGGAGGCCACCCCGGCCATCGGTTCGTCGAGCAGGATGACCGAGGGGTTGCCGGCCAGGAGCATCGCGATCTCCACCTTGCGCTTGTCGCCGTGGGCGAGGTCGCCGGCCGCGGTGTGCAGTTTGTCCTCCAGCCCGACCTCGGCCACGTTCTGCTTCGCGGCGGCGGTCGCGGAATCCGTCCGCGAGGGAAACCGGAAGACCGTGACGCTTCCGCCGAGGGCTGCCTGGGCCGCGAGCCGGACGTTTTCCAGCACGCTGAGCCGCGGGAACAGGCTGGAGGTCTGGAATGTCCGGCCCAGGCCGGCGCGGGCGCGGCTGTGGATCGAGGCCGACGTGACGTCCTTGCCGTCGAGCGTGATGGAACCGACCGTCGGCTTCAGGACGCCGGAGATGAGGTTGAACAGGGTGGTCTTACCGGCACCGTTCGGTCCGATCACGCCGACCATTTCTCCGGTCGCGACGGAGAATCCGACATCCTCGAGGATGCGGGCGCCGCCGATCTGCAGGCCGAGGCCCTGCACCGTGAGCGCGGGCTGATCTGGGGAGGTCATCATGTCACTTTCTGTCCGGTCGAGGACCCTGTCCGCGGGCCGGGGCGCCGCCGCCGGTTAGGTCGGCGGCGCCCCGTACTGCAGCAGTGCGGGTCTGCCTGTGGTTTGCTGCGGTTACTTGGCTTCCGGCGGAGCCACCGTGTCGGCCGGGATGGCCTTGATCAGCTCAGGCACCCACTCGCCGTCCTTCTCCACCAGCTTGGCCTGGTACATCTCCTGCAGCAGCGCGTGGTCGGAGGCGCGGATGGTCGTGTCGCCCTTGGGCCCTTCGAAGCTGTAGCCCTCCAGCGCCTCGACCATGGCGTCGACGTCGTTGCCGCCCTCCTTGACCGCCTGCACGATCATCTGGCCGGCGACGAAGCCGTCCGGGGTGAAGAGGTCGGCCTTCTTGCCCTCGGCCTCGACGTGTTCGATCATGGCCTTCTCCACGTCGTTGCCGGCTGCTCCCGGGAAGTAGTGGTTCAGGAAGCTGATCTTGTCCGAGGCCTTGCCGTAGGCGCCGAAGGTCGCGGCGTCGCCCAGGCCCGTCACGATCGGGGCGGCGTCGAACGCGCCCTGCTGGCTCAGTGCCTGCCACATGGATCCCGATGTGGCACCGGCCCAGGCCACGAAGACCAGATCCGGCTTGGCGTCGATCAGCTGGCGGGCGAACGGCGTGAACTCGGTGGCGTCTTCGGGTACCAGCACGTCATCGACTTGGGCGCCCTGCTCGCCGAGGACTGCTTCGACGGCGGCGAGGTTGCCCTGGCCGAACGCGTTGTCCTGGCCGAACACCACGACCTTCTTGCCCTTGAGGTCGTCCACGAAGGTGCCGGCCGTCGCCACATCCTGCAGGCTCTGGCGGCCGGAGCGGAAGGTGTAGTCGTTGATGCCCTGCAGCGCGTCGGTGGCGGCGGGGCCGGAGATGTAGAGGACCTTGTTCTGCGCGGCCTGCTCCGCGAGCTTCAGCGCGATGCCGGACACCACGGTGCCGGCCAGGATCTTGTAGTCCTTGCCGATCAGGTCCTTGGCGACGTTGACCGCCTTGTCGGGGTCACCGCCGTCGTCGTGGTAGGTCAGGTTGAGCTTGGTGCCGTTGACCTCGCCGGTGCCCTCGGTCGCGTAGTCGATGCCTGCCTGGAGACCCTGGTAGTAGGCCGCACCGTAGGCGGCCAGCGGGCCGGATTCGGAATAGACGATGCCCACGTTGATGCTCTCGGGGGCGCTGCCTTCCTCGCCGGCCGCTCCGGCGGTGTCGCCGCCGGCGGTCGGCGCGCACGCGCTCACGGTCAGTCCGGTGACCAGCGCCGCGGCCATCAGGAACTTCTTCGTTGCCTTCACTCCGATGCCTTTCGTTGAAAAATCTCTTGAGGAGTAACTCTGGAACTGTCTGAACCTGATGGTCAGGTCCCCCAACCTGAAAGGTGATTCAGATTACGGCAAATCTATGGTGTGGCTCACAGAAGTGTCAACAGTCGCGCGGCGTCGCAAAGGTCACGATTCGGTTGCAGGCGGCCGAGACTTCGGGCGGCGGGCACAGCCAGACAGGCGAGGGGCACGGCGAAGCGACCGCAGGAGGAGATGCCTCGCGGCTGGATGCCTTCAGCCAGGGCGCCCCTGGGCACTTCCCTAGACAGCAAAGCCCGGCCGCTCCTTATGGAGGGCCGGGCTTCGCGCAACAGAGAACTGGCGGCTAGTTTTCCGCGTTGCGGTTGTTGGCGCGCCAGCGGATGCCGGCGTCGATGAAGTCGTCGATTTCGCCGTCGAGCACCGCGCCCGTGTTGCCGACCTCGTGTTCGGTGCGCAGGTCTTTGACCATCTGGTACGGATTGAGCACGTAGGAGCGCATCTGGTCGCCCCACGACGCCTTGACGTCGCCGGCGAGCGCCTTCTTCTCGGCGTCCTGCTGCTCCTTCTGCAGCAGCAGCAGCCGGGACTGCAGCACGCGCAGCGCGGCCGCACGGTTCTGGATCTGGGACTTCTCGTTCTGCATCGAGACGACGATCCCGGTGGGGATGTGGGTCAGCCGCACGGCGGAGTCGGTGGTGTTCACCGACTGCCCGCCCGGACCGGACGAGCGGAACACGTCCACCTTGATCTCGTTGTCCGGGATGTCGATCGAGTCGGTCTGTTCAATAAGCGGGATGACCTCGACGGCGGCGAAGGAGGTCTGGCGCCGGCCCTGGTTGTCGAAGGGGCTGATCCGCACCAGGCGGTGGGTGCCGGCCTCCACGGAGAGGGTGCCAAAGGCATAGGGTGCCTTGACCTCGAACGTGGCCGACTTGAGCCCGGCTTCTTCGGCGTAGGAGGTGTCCAGCACCTGGGTCGGGTAGCCATGGCGTTCGGCCCAGCGCAGGTACATGCGCATCAGCATCTCGGCGAAGTCGGCGGCATCGACGCCACCGGCGCCGGAGCGGATGGTCACCACGGCCTCGCGCTCGTCGTACTCACCGGAGAGCAGCGTGACGACTTCGAGTTCGGAGAGCGCCTTCTTGAGCGAGGCCAGTTCGCTGGCCGCCTCGGCCATGGAGTCCGCGTCGCCGGCGTCTTCCTGGCCCAGTTCGACCAGGACTTCCAGATCGTCGATCCGTGCCGCCAGTTTCTCCAGCCGTTCCAGTTCGCTCTGGCGGTGCGAGAGCCTGGAGGTGATTTTTTGCGCCGCGGCCGGGTCGTCCCACAGATCCGGCACGCCCGCCTGCTCGCTCAGTTGGGCAATGTCTTTGCGGATCGCCTCTGCGTCGGAGACGGCTTCAATGGATTCATACGTGGCGCGCAGAGCGCGGATTTCAGCGGGAAAGTCGATCTCAGCCATGGTCCTCCCAGCCTACGCCATGGCGGGGAATCCTCTGTCCCACCAAGACGGCGCCTGACAGCCCCTAGCTCAAGCGCGGGCGCGTGCAATAACCTTTGGAGAGTGCGGGATGCAGGTGCCGCGTATGGGGTTGGGGCCCGATCTAAGTCCACTTATTGGGGGAGGCTGCAATGCCCAGTCAAAGTCACGGATCCGTTCAGAGCCTGCGGAAGAGGCAGAAGCCCGAAAGCCGGCACGACGGCCCGCCGCAACCACCAAAAACGCGAAGAATCCTGGGAGCTTTCGGCGCGCTCGTGCTGGCCGCAGCAACCGTCGTCGCCGCTTCCGAACCCGCCGCCGCCGGTCCTGCTGCCGCTGAATATGGCGCCGCGGGGGCCGCCGCCGCGGGAGAAGAACACGGCTACACGGTCGTCCTCAAGGACAGCACCGGGAATGTCGATTCCTCCGCCACGGCCCACGGGGAGAAGTACGGGTTTACGCGGTCCAACACCTACGAACACGCGCTGAAGGGATACTCCGGCACCATGACGGTCTCGGAAGCGAAGCAGCTTGCTGCCGACCCGGCCGTTGAATTCGTTGCGCTCGAGCGGCAATTCGCGTTGCCGGAAAACGCTTCCGGTGCCAATAACGGAACCAGCGGCGCCGAATTCCTCCCGCCCGGGTGGTTGCGGGTCGGCGGCACGCCGGAGGAGGCAGCCGAGGACGGCCGGCAGATTTCGGTCAACGCCGCCGTGATCGACACCGGTATCGACAGCACGCATCCGGACCTTAACGTGCGCGGCGGGGTGGACTGCTCATCAGGTACTCCGGCCGAGGTAGCTCCCGTCGATCGGTTCGGGCACGGAACCATGGTCGCCGGGATCCTTGGCGCGAAGAACGACAACGCAGGGATCATCGGCAGCGCGAGCGGCGCCCCGCTGTGGTCCGTCCGGGTTATCGCAGACGACGGCACCATCGCAGAAGCAGCCATTCTCTGCGCCGCCGACTGGGTGGTCTCCACTCACACGGATGAGGACCCAGGCAACGACATCAGGGTCGCCAACATCAGCCTCGGCGGACCCGGCCAAGATCAGGGAAGCTGTGGCAACGGGGTCGATCCCCTGCACAAGATGATTTGCCAGGGCGCCGAGCAGGGGGTCGTCTGGACGGTCGCCGCCGGCAACGCCACCGCGGACATCTCGAACACTGTTCCGGCCGCGTATGACGAGGTGCTCACCGCCACCGCCATGGCTGACTACGACGGCCGCCCCGGTGGTGCGGCAACAGCGAGCTGCGCAGGAGGACCTTTTCCCAATCCCGACGACGAGTTCGCCCTCTTCTCCAACTTCGCCGCCCAGCCTGCCGACCAGGAGCACACCGTCGCAGCTCCCGGGGTGTGCATGACCTCAACGGTCCCGGGAGACCGGTACGCAAACGCACACGGCACCAGCTTCTCCAGTCCGATCGTCGCCGGTTCGGTGGCCCGGTGCCTGGAGAGCGGGGTCTGCCAGGGCGACGGGACGGCCGTGATAGAGCAATTCCGCGCAGCCGTCGCGGAGTACAACCAAGAGAATCCCCAGTACGGGTACATCGGCGACCCTCTTCGGCCGGTCCCGGGCCGGTACTACGGGTACCTAACCACCGTGATGCCCTTCTAGGGGACAAGGACCAGGTGCGTCAATTGCCCCTCGGCGCCCGGCAGAGTTCGGGCTGGAACCTCAGCGTCTGAGTTCCGAGCGCGCGTCGCTGGAAACGGTAATCGGTATGCCTGCCGGAACGAGGAAGTTGACCACCGGCGGCCGGACGACCGCACTCAGCACCACGTGCGCCGTGCGCTGCTCCGGTGAGCCGGTTTCGCCGGCTACGGTCAACTGGTCAAACCTTCCGTACGCGCCCGTGTCGGACAAATAACGCGCGACGGATCCCCTCGCGGAACCGTCATCCAGCGTTGGCACGGGCGTCCCCGAACTTGTCTCGACGTCGGCCAAGGCGAAAGTGTCTGCGGCAGTCAGCGCGGCTCCATCCGCAACAGACAGCAGCTTTTTCCGCTCCACATACACCGCGGAGGCACCCATCACCACTGTCAGGATCAACAAGCTCAGCAACACAAAGCCGATGAGCAGAACCAGCACCTGACCCTCATCATCGTTGCTGTCCCTTCGACTTCCGGCGCCGTTGAGGCGACGGGCACTCCCGGCGACTGAAGGTCTTTCGGGCATCATCGGTACCGTTCCACTATTTGGGTCGCCGACGAGTTCACGGTGGCCATGGTGAGGCCCGTGCCGTCCAGCAACGGGAGCGGGATCGAAATCTCGACTTCCGTGGTGACCCAAGAGCCTGATTCCAAGCACGCTCCATTGCCGCAACTAATCCTGATATCCATACCCTCCGGGCCAAAACCGAAGTCCTCGGCGGCCAACAGCGCCGCCTGCTGCGCGGCCTGACCAGCAGCTGAGGACTCGTTGGACCCCGCATACACTTTCGCCGCTTGGTCCGCGGCATTCACGACGGCGAACGACGCGGCCTGCACCTGTGAGACCGCGATGACGAAATAGACCACCGGAACCAGGAGCAGCGTGCCAAGGAAGACGAATTCAACGACGGCGCTCCCCCGCTCCTGATCCTCTCCCTGCAGGCGGTCCTTCAGCCGCTGCCACAAGTCCGTCACCGAGCCCTCCGGCAAGTTTCGGGATGGGTCCGGGCCGCCCCTGAGCCCGGCGCCGCGTCCGGTGACCCGTCAGCGCGGAAGAGCCGCATGACCGTGGACCTCCAGCGCGCCTTCGGGACCGATCAGACCGAGCGCAGGCAGCGGAGCCCGGACCGTCACCCGTAACGTGGGGACGCCGGACCGGACGACTTCTTCAACGTGGACATCCTGGCCGTAACTGTCGGTCAGCGACGCTGAGATCAACTCAACCGTCCTCTCGTGCGCGTCGGCGGCGCCTCGATCGGCCAAAATTCCGTAGCGTGCACCCGACCCCGCGGCGTCGATCAGCGTGTTGCGCACGTGCAAGACCAGGCTCAGCTGCATGATCGACACGAATATCAGGGTGAGGATCCCGCCCACCAACACGAAGTCCACACTCGCGGAGCCTCGGTCGGAACGATCCCGCCCCGGACTGGAATCGCTGCCGGCGCTGGCAGCGGTGGACGGCCGCACGCCGCGGGCATTGTCGCTCGATGCCACGTCAGGGCTGGGTCACGCGGCCGATGGCGTCATTGAACAGTCCTTCCAGGGCCGGTTTAGCCAGGGCCAGGATGCCGGCCACGAGCACGGCCGACATCAGGGTGATCATCACCCACCCCGGCACATCTCCGCGTTCGCCGTCTGCGGCCCGCGCCGCACGTCGCAATCGATCCAGAGTTCCGCTCCACAGCAGCGAGATCGTGACAGTGAACATGAGCGAGAGTTTCATCATTTCGTAGATCCTTCCCCTATAACCCCCAGTGAGAATTTCCACCCGTCGACTTCACCAGCCGAGACTGATCAGCGCTAGTCCCGGATACACGGCGAACAGCACGGTCAGCGGCAAGACCCCGAACACCAGCGGAATCATCATGCCGATTTCCTTCTTTCCGGCCGACTCCATCAGGTTCCGCTTCGCCATGTCGCGCACATCCTGGGCCTGCGCCCGCAGGACGTCCGCCAGCGGAGTTCCGCGCTCCATGGCAACGGTGATCCCGTCGACGAACCGCACCAGCGCTGGCAAGCGGGTGCGGCGTGAAAAGTCCTGCAACGCCGCCAGCATGGGCATACCGGATCGCGTGTGTGCGAGCACCACCGCAAATTCGCCGGCCAGCTCACCCTGGGCGCTGCGGCAGATTCTTTCCAGTGCTCCCGTGGCGCTCTCTCCGGCACTGACGGCTAGTGCCATCAACTCCGCCAAGCTGGGAAATTCCGCCAGCATCTTTTCCTCACGGCGTTGGATTTGCACGCTCAGAAGGTAGTCCCGAAGCATGAACCCGCCCACTGCCAGTCCCAAGGTGAGAATCACCGCAAGTACCGGGTCCAGCGAATTTCCCGCCGCCGAGGTAATCGTCCACGCAATGCCGATGACGAAACCCGCCGCTGCCCACAGCAATTGTTCGGCGCGGAAATCGACGGTGCCCTGCCGGCGTCCGGCCTGCAGCAACCGCTTGGACAGCAAGGTGGAACCGAAATTGAACCTTCCAAGCCAGGTGACCGAGTCACGGAGCACCGGGCGGAAAATCCGTTCCAGGGGGCCGAATGGCGTGACGTTCTCCGGTCCGCCGTCGAGCAGCCGTGACTTCATCTCGATCGACTTCAATTGCGGGGCGATCCGGTCCGCGAAGCGCCTGCGGCGTAAGAATGGCAGCCGGACGACCGTTAGCCAAAGGCCCACCCCCAACGTGATGCCCAATAGCGCTGTCGTTGCAGCTAGGTGGTTCACCGGAGCACCCGCTCCTCTTCGGGGAGCGACCCAATGCGCAGCATCAGCCGATAGCACACGATCGACACCACGAGCCCGCCCAGCAGGACGGCGGCCCCACCGGTCGTGTTGTAGGCAGCCACAGCTTCCGGCCGGGTAGCCAGCAGCATCAAGATGATCCAAGGGGCAGCAACGGCGAGCCGGGCAGCGTTGACAGTCCATGATTGGCGGGCCTCAAGTTCGCTGCGGGTCCGTGCGCTGTCGCGGAGGAACTCCGCCAGCGTCCCGAGCAATCTGCCCAAGTCGGTACCGCCGACTTCACGCGTCATGCGCAGCGCCTCCACGATCCGGTCGGCCACCGGATCGGACAGCCTTGCTTTGAGCCGCTCCAAGGCGTCATCGAAATTCCCGCCCGCACGGTAATCGGAGGCGAATTCGCTGAAGGCTGGCCGCAGCTCCACCGGGCCTCGCGTTCCCAACTGCACCAGCGCCTCGGGCAGCGAGAGTCCTGCCCGGATGGCCGAACGCAGGTGGTCGACTGCGTCCGGCCAGATTTCGCGCAAGACGGCGGCGCGGCGGCGAGCCCTCCAACTCACCAGGGCGAACGGGAGCCATCCCCCGAACAAACCGAAACAGGCCGCGATGGGACCGGATGCTGCGAGTGCCAACACCATCAGGAAAGTTGCAGCTGCCATGGCCACGCAGCTGGCCATAAGCGCAGTCGGCGATACCCTCTCGATGCCCGCCTGGCTGATCATCCGCGAGAGCCGGCCCGGCCGCTTCAGCCGCACCTGTGGGGGCGGTTTTTCCCAGCAAGACCACCAAATCAAGAAGAGCCCCACTCCGCCAAGGAGCCCCGCCGCCGTCGTCATGGCACCGGTTCCAACAGCTGCATGACTTCATATCCCGCGCGCGCGAACTTTTCCTCCGCGGGGCTGGCAGAAGGACTCACCTCAAGCTGGCCGTCTTGGCGGCTGAACAACGTGGACGTTTCGATAATCCCGTTCTCCACCCGCCGGCCCAGCGACACGATCTCCGCGACCTGTCTCCTGCCGTCCGGCCGCCGGACACAGTGGACCACCAGGTCGATGCACGATGCCACAGTAGGAACCACGAACGCGGACGAGATGTTCTGCCCAGCCAGCAGCGGCAGGGTGCAAATCTTGGTGATGGCGTCGTGGGCACTGTTGGCATGGACCGTACACATCCCCGGCAACCCGCTGTTGAGTGCCACGAGCATGTCAAGGCTTTCGGCTTCCCGGACCTCACCAACAATCAGCCGGTCGGGCCTCATGCGCAGTGCCTCCTTGACCAGCCGCCGCAGCGGTATGGCGCCTTCCCCCTCAAGATTCGGCTGCCGGCACTGGAGCCCTACGACGTCGCGCAGGGGCAGTTGCAGTTCGAAGATCTCCTCCACCGTGATCACCCGCTCCCGGCTGCCGATAGCGGCGGCCAGGCAGTTGAGCATGGTGGTTTTGCCCGCCTGGGTTGCGCCCGAGACAAGGATGTTCAGACCGCTGCTGACTGCCGCTCCCAGGAAACGGGCTGCTTCCGGCGTCAGCGAGCCCAGTTCCACCAGGTGCTCCAACCGCGAAGCACGGGCGATGAACTTCCTGATGTTGACCGCCCAGTGCCGGCGGGTGATGTCCGGAATGACAACATGCAGCCTCGATCCGTCCGGGAGGGCCGCATCGACGAAGGGCGATGACAAGTCCAGGCGGCGCCCGGACGACTTCAGCATCCGCTCCACCAGATCCGCCACCTGCTGGTGGGTGAGCGAGACGGACGTCAGTTCGGATTCGCCGCCCCTGGCTACATAGACCTCGGACGGAGAGTTGATCCATATTTCTTCGATCGAGCGGTCGTCCAGCAGCGGTTGCAACGGGCCGAATCCGGCCACGGCGTCAAAAACGTACTTGCGCGCATGGTCCAGATGTCCGAGCCGCGGAAGAGAGCCCAGCAGGGACCGTTCGTCGTAGTCAGTCACCGCGGCTTCAACCAGCCGTCGGACCTCCGAACCTTGGCGAACAGGGTCCAGGCCGCGTTGGCGGATCAGTTCACGGACCTCCCCCTCGACGATCCGGATTCCCTCCATCCCTTCTCCCCCCTCAGAGTTCGGGCGCATCCCCGCCGCGAAGCTGCGACTTGCGGCCGGGTGTGTCCACCGACCCTAGCGGCCGGTCTTCGGACCGGCCAGCCCCCGCACCCCGATTGTGGAAAAAGCGTCTCATCTTCGGTCCGCCGCTGGCCAGCAGCCGTCACGGGTGATACGGGCGCGATGGAATAGGCTGAGGGGCAGTATGAAAAGCATCCTCGACGTCCTTGTGCCGCTGCTGCGTACCCTGCCCGAGGGCAGCCGGCGTTTTCTGACCGGCTACGGCGCGGCGTCGGCGGCGCTGGCCCTGCTGGACGTCGTCGCCCTGGGGCTAATCGCCGCTCTGCTGCCGGCCCTGGTGGGCAGCTCCGACGTCGAGCTGCCCCTCGTGGGCAACGTCGCCGAAAACGGGCTGGCCCTGCCGCTGCTGGCGTTCATCTGCCTGCTGATCGTGCTCAAGGGCGTGCTGGCGGTCCTGCTGCTGCGCTTCGCCACCAAGCGCTTCGCCCGGCACGAGGTGGCCATCGGCGACCGCCTCTTCGCCGCCTACCTCGCCTCCCCCTGGGAGAAGCGGCTCGGCCGCAACTCGGCCGAGATCGTCCGCTCCGTCGACGTCGGCGTGGGGATCACCGTCTCGGGTGTCCTGATGCCGGCGATGAGCCTGTTCGGCGAGCTGGGCACCTTGGTGGCGGTCGTCGTCGTGCTGTTCGTGGCCCAGCCGCTGATCGCGGTGGTGACGATGATCTACCTGGGCCTGGTGGCGCTGCTGCTGGCCAAGGTGATCTCCCCGCGCGCCGTCGCCATCGGGCGGGAAAACCGGGAATGGTCCAACCGCACCGCCAAGACGCTGTACGAGGCGCTGGGCGCGCTCAAGGAAATCACCCTGGCCGGCCGCGGGCCCGAGGTGCAGGAACAGGTGCACGGCACCCGCACCAAGTCCTCGATAGCCCGCGCCGGCGCCATCCAGATCTCGCAGATCCCGCGCTACGTGCTGGAGACCGCCCTGGTCCTGGGCTTCGCGCTGTTGGGCGGCGTCGGCTACCTGACCGGCGGACCGGCCGGGGCGGTCAGCGCCGTCGGCCTGTTCGCCGTCGCGGGGTTCCGCCTGATCCCCTCGCTGACGCGCATGCAGGCCGTGCAGTCCTCCGTGAATACCAGCGCGTCCTTTGCCCGGCAGATAGTCGAGGACATCCACGAGGGCGAGGCCGAAATGTCGCGGCTGCGCGACGAGCGCCCGCAGCACGAGCTGCCGGACAACGCCGCCGACATCGAGCTGCAGGACGTCGCCTTCAGCTACCCGGATACCGCGGCGCCGGCCCTCCACGACGTGAACATCCGAATTCCGGCCGGCAGCCATGTGGCCTTTGTCGGGGCGTCCGGCGCCGGCAAGTCGACGATGGTGGACCTGCTCCTGGGCCTGCTCGAGCCGAGCCGCGGGCGCATCCTGGTGGGCGGCGAGCCCATGGAGTTCGTGCTGGATTCCTGGCGGCGCCGCATCGGCTACGTGCCGCAGGAGGTCTCGCTCTTCGACGCCTCGATCGCCCAGAACGTCGCCCTGGCTTGGGACCAGTCCCGCGTGGACCGCGAGCGCGTGACCGTTGCGCTGCGACGCGCGCAGCTGCTGGACACGGTAATGGGGCGCGACGGCGGCCTGGACGCCCTGGTCGGCGAGCGCGGCATGGCGCTCTCCGGCGGGCAGCGCCAGCGGCTCGGCATCGCCCGCGCCCTGTACGACAACCCCCGGGTGCTCGTCATGGACGAGGCCACCTCGGCGCTGGACACCGCCACCGAGGCGGCGGTGACGACGGCAATCCGGCAGCTGCACGGTGACGTCACCGTCATCACCGTGGCGCACCGGCTGGCGACGATCCGGGACGCCGACATCGTGTTCTTCATGCGCGGCGGAACGGTGGCGGCCGCCGGAACCTTCGACGAGGTGGTGGCCACCGTGCCGGACTTCGCCGAACAGGCTGCCCTGGCCGGCCTCGGCACGGCTGGGAAGCCGGTAGAAGAACACCGCTGAGCCGGCCCCCGCCGCCGGCCGCTTTAGGCCCCGCGTAGGAGGCGTCAAAGCCTAGCCGGCTGCCGCCGCGGCGTAGATTCCAGCCAGCCGGTGCACCAGACGGGCCGGGTCGTGGTGTTCCCGGAGCCAGGCGCGGCCGTCCAGGGCCGCGGAGGTGCGGAACGGGTTCTCCAGCGCCGCCGCGGCGGCGGCCGCGAGCGCTTCGGCCGACTCCCCCTGCAGCACGGGAGGCGACCGGTAGTACCCCTCCCCCGGCTGCATCACCACGGGAACCCCGATGCCGATGGCCTGCAGTTCGCTCATGGCCAGGATGCCGGCGGTCTGGCCGATCACCACATGTGCAGAGGCGAGCCAGCGGAGGTACGCGGGCTTGGGCATCTTCCGCACCATCACGACGCCGAGCTCCGCCGCCCGGGAGGCGCCACCGCCCCACTCCAGCCCCTGAAGCTCCACCTCCGCGCCGGCGGCCACCTGCAGGGCCCGCACCAGTTCCAGTTGTCGCTGGCCGCCCTTGGAGTCATCCCAGCGGGAGGCGAAAACGATCCGCGGCCTGGCGGCGGGCCGCCACTCGGGCAGTTCCTCCAGGTCCACCGGGTTCGGCAGGTACACGGCGTCGGCGCGGGCAGTTTCCGCGTGTTCCCGCAGGTCCGGGGTGGAGTACAGCACCTGCACGGCGTGGTCGGCGCCCCACTGCAGCGCGGGCCGGCGGACGGGATCGTAGTACTGGGTGCGGATGTCCGTGCCGTGGAAATGCAGCACGAAGGGCTTGACCGGCCGGGACCGCACCACGCCGATCCGCGACCCCGAGTGCACGTGCAGCAGGTCCGACCGCAGGATGGCGGCGGCCCGCCGCGCCTGCCAGGCGGCACCGGCGGCGAGTTTCCCGGCCCGGCCCGCGGCCGAGGACGGGGCGCCCTCCGGCGGGATGACGTTGAAGTGCCGCCACGGGCGCCCCGCCCGCCGGCCGTACTTGACCAGGGTGGCTCCGACGTCGGCGGCGTCATAGATGTGCAGGACGCGCGGTTCTGCTGCCACCGCTCAGGCCTCCTGCCGGGCGAACAGACCGTCCACGGCCTGCTCCCAGCCCTTGATCTGGTGCTCGGAGGACAGCTCGCGGGCGGCGGCGTGCGCGTTGGCCTTCCACTCGTCCACCAGCTGCGGCGTCAGGGTCTTGAGCACCTCCACCAGGGCCGCGGGGGTGAAGTCGGCGGTGACGGCGCCCAGGCCGTGCCGGCGCAGCAGCGTCTCCATGGCCGGCGAGGGCCCGATGATCAGTCCGGTGCGGGCCTGCACGGCCTCGAAGAACTTGTTCGGCAGGGCGTGCGCCAGGTTAAAGTTGGTAGGCGGAATGATGGAGACGGCGACGTCGTATTCGGCGACGGTGTCCACCAGCCGGTTGTACGGGACGGGCTCGCGGAACCGCACGCGCGGCAGTTCCTCGCCGAGCGCCTTGAGCTCGGCCACGTAGGCCGGCTCGTTGGGCATCACGATCAGGTCCAGCTCCAGGTTCTCCGGCGCGCCGCGCATGGCCTCCATGATGTCTTCGATCTTGCGGTAGCGCTGTCCCGCGGAGCTGTAGATCATCCGGATCTTCGCGCCGGTGGGCCGCGGCTGCCGGTCCGCGTAGGGGGCGGCGTTGGTGACCACGGAGGCGGCGACGCCGAAGTCCTTGGTGTACTGCTCGGCGATGCCCTCCGCCACCGTGGTCACCGAGCGCACGGCCGGCAGGTAGGTGCGGCAGAGCCAGCGGACGTAGGGAGCGACCAGCGCCCGCCAGGCCGGTTTGTTGAAGTGCTCCTTCGGCGCGAATTCGTGCAGGTCGGCGTGGACGCCGCGGTCCGGGCCGAGGCTGAGCGCCAGCGGGACGGTGTTGGTGTCGTTGGCCAGCACCGCGTCGAACCGCTGGCCGCGCAGCAGCTTCCGGGCCTGCGCGACGGCGGCAATGTTCCAATACACGTCCACGTAGCGGCGCAGGGCGAGCCCCCGTGGATCGCGCGGCCAGCTGGCCAGCGCAGTGTCCAGCTCGAAGTGCCCGGCGACGCCGTCCGGCGCGGGGCCGTAGCCGCAGGTGAACACCCGGTACTTGTCCTTGAACAGGGTGATTTGCTTGAGCACCCGCGGGTCGCTGCGCAGCGGCGAGAGCGAGAGGACCAGCAGGGATCGGGCATCAGTCACGGGGCTGCCTTACGTCGGGTTCGGCGGATTCCGGGGCGGCGGAGGAGCCGTTGGCCCCGGCGGGACGACCCGCCGAAGCGGCCGGGCCTGCCTGCGGCCGGGCCTCGCGCAGCCGGCAGGCGGCGGTGAACGCGAGCGAGTTCAGGTTGGTCCGCAGCGGGGCTTCGCGCCGGGCGTTGTCCGGCCAGCGCCGGGTGAAGGTGCGCTGCAGCGCGCCGGCGGCCTCCCGCCGTCGTACGTCTAACGCAAGGTCCGCGGCGGAGGCCGCATCCCGCAGGGCCCGCAGCAGCCGTTCATCCGGGGCCCCCAGCAGGCGCGGCGCCCCGGGGGCGGCGTCGGTCAGGGAGCGGACGACGGCGGACATCGCCTCCCGGTCCTCGGCTCCCCAGGCGAAGTCCGCGCCTCGGCGCAGCGCCGCGCTGATGACGTGGCCGCGCAGCAGCTTCACCGCGATGGCCTCGCGCCGGGCGGCGGGCAGCGCCTGGAACCAGTCCCCGGACACCAGCGACTCGACGTCCTGGAACTGGGTGCGCAGCGGCAGCACGGCGGCGGTGACGCGTTCGTCCGCGTCCTGTCCCACCAGGTACGCCGGGGCGTGGGCCGGGTAGGCGATCTTCTCGCCCGAGAACCACAGGCGCAGGCCGAATTCCAGGTCCTCCCCGGTGCGCAGCCCTTCGGTCAGCCGCAGGCCCAACCGGCCGACCGCCTCGCGCCGGATCAGTCCCAGCGGTGCCGTCCGGTAGGCCAGGCGGTCGCGCAGCGGGTCCACCAGCGGGCCCCTGATCACCCGGGCGCGGGGCGTGAGGATGCGTGGGCCGCCGCGGTAGCGGAGGGGTGCGACGACGGCGACCGCGCCGGTGGCGTGCGCGGCGTCCAGCCAGGCGGACACCGCGCCGGGTTCCAGTGTGTCGTCGGACCCCATGATGCCGACATACCGTGCCCGGGCCTGGCCCAGCCCGTAATTGAACGGCCCGGCCGGGGACGGCACCCCGTCGGCCAGTTCCAGCACCCGGACGGTCTCCGGAAGGCCGGCCAGCTGCCCGCGCACGGAACCGGGGTCCATGTTGTGGCACACCACGGTGGCGCCCACGCGCCCCGGCGCGGCGGCCAGGACCGAGTCCACGGCGCGGCGGACCGGCCGGTCAGCGGTATGCACGGCGATCACGATTTCGGCTTCCGGACCGCCGTCGTGGTGGCGTGGGTTCTCCGGCGCCGTCATGGCCCGGTTCCCGGCCGTGCCGCGTCGTCCGGTTCGCCGATGTCATCCGGCTTGGGTACCTCGTCCAGGGCGATGCGTCGGGCGAGCTTGGTGATCCGCTCCTCGAGTTGCCGGGTGCGCTGGAAGGAGCTGGCCATGTAGATCAGGAAGCACACGATCAGCCCGTACAGCACCAGGTCGGTGCCGCGGCCGATGCCCAGCGCATTCGCCACGGCGGTCAGGATGCCCGGGAAGAACACGGACAGCGCGGCCATGACCGCGAAAAGCATCAGCAGGATGCGGCGCACGGCCTGGTGCCGGGCGTTCTGGCCCCCGCGCATCAGCGCCAGCGCGCCGAGGGCGACGGCCAGGACCAGGACGATTTGGACGACTATGAGCATGGGTTCACCGGAAGAAGAGGTCAGCGAGGATGTTGATGCCGTTGAGCAGGGACTGCCCCTTGGACTTGGAATATTCCGTGTAGACGATGTGTACCGGCTGCTCCACCACGCGGGCGTCGAGGGCGGCGAACTGGTGGATCAGTTCGGAGGCGTGCGCCATCCGGTTTTGGGTCAGGTGGATTCTCCGGGCCACGTCGGCGGAGATGGCACGCAGCCCGTTGTGGGCATCGGTGAGGCGGTAGCCGGTGGAAATTCGGGACTGGATGGCCGCCGTGCGCAGCACCAGGCGCTTGAGCGCCGAGACTTCGCCCCGCCCGTCGAGGAAGCGGGAACCGAGCACCACGTCCGCTTCGCCGTCCCGGATCCGCGCCAGCATCGCCGCGGCGTCCTGGACCCGGTGCTGGCCGTCCGCGTCGAACGTGATGACCGCGTCCAGCTGCGGATCCTGTACTGCATATTCGATGCCGGTCTGCAGGGCGGCGCCTTGGCCCAGGTTCACCGGATGGACAACGACGACGGCGCCCGCCTTGCGGGCCAGGGCGGCGGAGTCGTCCGTGCTGCCGTCGTCCACGCACACCACGTGCGGGAAGGTCTCGAGCAGCTCCCGGACGACCGAGCCGACGACGGTGGCCTCGTTGTACATCGGCACGACGACCCAGCAGCGACTCACCCGCCCAGTATTCCACACAGGGAATGGTCACGGCTGTTCCGGCGGCGGCGGGCCCTGCCGTCCGGTGGCCTGCGGTTGCGCTGCGACGTCTTGATAGTGGCCGTCCAGCTCCCGCACGCTGCCCGCCAGGCTCCGCTGGTCCACCACGAACTTGCGCGCGTCCCGGCGCATGGCCAGGTACTCTGCGCTGCCCAGCTGCAGCAGCTGCTGCAGCCCGTCCTGCAACTGGTTGTACTCGGCCTCGGGTGCCAGCAGGCCGGTGACGCCGTCGTCCATCATTTCGGGAATGCCGCCGCTGCGGTACGCCAGCACGGGTGTGCCGCACGCCTGTGCCTCCAGCAG
Organism: Arthrobacter sp. Cza30; assembly: GCF_059090765.1. Classification (NCBI taxonomy): domain Bacteria; kingdom Bacillati; phylum Actinomycetota; class Actinomycetes; order Micrococcales; family Micrococcaceae; genus Arthrobacter; species Arthrobacter sp. Cza30. The sequence goes on from NZ_JBNHGA010000005.1 coordinate 329,580, forward strand.
CACCAGGCCGGCGGCTTCCCGGGCGCCGCCGGCTTCCTGGCTGGGTGCCACCAGGACATGTGCCCGCTGCAGCCAGGAGCGGATCGCGCTCCGGTCCTGGCGGCCCAGATAGTCGATGTGCGGATGGCTGGCGGCCTGCTCGGCGACGGTGTCCCGCAAGGGCCCGTCCCCGATCACCACCAGCCGGTGCCGGGCCTTGCGCCAGACGGCAAGCGAGGCGTCCAACAGGTCCCGGATGCCCTTTTGCGTGTTCAGCCGGCCGACGAAGAGCACCACGGGCACTTCATCGGCCTGGTAGCGGACCGGCTCGAAGTAGTCGGTGTCGACGCCCTGGTAATGCACCTGGATTTTCGCGGTGTCCAGGTCCAGCTCCGCGGCACGGCCGGCCATGTAGTTGCTGACCACCAGGATGCGGGTGCTGTGCGCCGCCGCGGCAAGGACGTTCCGGTGGTGCCACCGGGCCATCACCGTGTCCGCGGGATTCCCCAGCGACACGAGGTCGGAGCCGTGCATGGTGGTGATCAGCGGCGTCCCGGACACGATGGAGACCTTCACGGCGGGCGTCGACCAGGTGGCGAAGTGCTGATGGATGATGTCCGGTTCAAACCGGCCCACGGCTACGGTCATGGCCGGCATGAAAGCCGGCATCATGAGCTCGCGGCGCCGGAAGCCCAGCCGCGGCACCGGGACGAAGTCCGTGACCGGGATCGTGACGGACGAATCCTCGATCTCCGCCACCAGCGTGAAGACACGGAAGTCGTGCCTGTCCTTCAACCGCTCGGCGTGTGCCGTGGCGAAGTACGTTGGCGGAATCCGCAACGTGCTTTTGGTGATGGCGATCTTCACGGGGCTCCCGGACCTTGGTGGGTGGGCTGCAGCCGGCTCGGCTTATCGCCATCCTAGCCAGGTGTCCTGAACGCCACCCCGGCGTGCCGGCCTCCTCGCCCGCGGCCCGGCGCGCCCGGTGCGCCGTCGCGCCGCCACGGATCGATTCCCGGACGGTAATCTTTCAGTGTCCGGCACTCGCCCGGCGTCAGCGACAAGGAGCAGTGGTGGCCCAGCAGATCCTGTGTATCTCGTTCTCGGATATCCAGGCCGATTCCCGGGTACTGCGGCAGCTGAAGCTGTTGGCCGAGGCCGGCGAGGTCACGACGCTCAGCTACGGCAAGCGTCCCCCCGGAGCCACCCACCACCTCGAAATCGACGCGTCGCTGCCCTCGCTGCCGCAGACGCCGCTGGGTGTGCTGCTGTTGGCGCTGCGCCAGTATTATGCGGTGGAGCTGGCTGCACCCGCAGTCAAGCAGGCCCGCGATCTGGTGGCTGGACGCCGCTTCGACCTGGTCGTGGCCAATGAGGCGCGGTCCCTGCCCCTGGCCCACGCCGTGGCGCAGGGGGCCCCGGTGTGGGGAGACATGCACGAGTGGGCGCCGGAGGAACGCTCCCACGTGCTGCCCTGGCGGCTGTTGGTCGCGCCGTACATGCACAGGGTGTGCGCCAAGTACCTGCCGAAAAGCGCCGCGGTCACCGCCGTCAACGGCTCGATCGCCCGGATGTATGCCGACCAGTTCGGCTGCACCGTGGAGGTGGTCCGCAACGCGGGGCCGTTCCGGCAGTTGGAACCGTCGGCGCCGCTGCCAGGGAAGATCCGCCTGGTCCACAGCGGCGCCGCGATACCCGGCCGCAACCTGGAAGGCACCATCGACGCCGTGAAGCTGCTGGATGACCGATTCACGCTGGATCTGTATCTGGTCAAGGCGCGCGACGGCGGACGCTACTGGCAGCAGCTCAAGGACCTGGCCGACGGCGACGTACGCATCACTTTCCACGACGCGGTGCCGCCGGAAGAGCTGCCCGCCACGCTCAATGCCTACGACGTCGGGGTCTTTTCCCTTCCGCCGCAGACGATGAACCACCGGTTCATGTTGCCGAACAAGTTTTTCGATTTTGTCCAGGCGCGGCTGGCCCTGGTGTTCAGCCCGTCCCCGGAGACCGCGGCACTGATGCAGGCCTACGACCTGGGCGTGGTGACCGAGGACTTCAGCACCGAGTCGCTGGCCCGGGCGCTGGCGTCGCTGACCACCGAACAGGTGGACAAGTACAAGGCCAACGCGCACGGAGCCGCGGCGGCGCTCAGCTCGGCCGAGGACGAGGCCGTCACCAGGGGCATCCTCGCGGCCCTGCTGACGCCCTGACCGAGGCCGACACCGGAGGCTTCCTCGACCCTGCCGGGGCCCCGGACCGAGGCCGTCGCCGGAGGCATCCTGGCGGCCCTGCCGAAGCCCCGACGGGGCCGGCGTCAGCGCGGCCGGGAGCCTCTCGCGGCGTCCGCGACGGGGCCGGCGTCAGCGCGGCCGAGAGCCTCTCGCGGCGTCCGCGACGGCCTCGGCGGCGCGGGCGCCCACGCCGCGCAGCGAGTAGTTTCGCTCGACCCAGGCGGACAGCCGGCGGCGCTCGGCGTCGTCCGGGGTCCGTTCCACCGCCGCGGCCAGGGCCTCGGCCACCTGGCCGGCGTCCCAGTCCACGCTCTGGCCCAGCCCGTGGTCGGCCACCAGCTGTCGCAGCGGGCCGACGCCGGCGTAGACCACGGGCGTGCCGCAGCTCAGCGAGACGAAGGCCTTGGTGGCGAAGGCAAAGTCGTAGCCGCGGGCCGGCCGCACGGAGGCCAGCCCCGCGGCGGCCGAGCGCAGCGCGCCGGCGATCGTGCCGCCGTCGGCCGTTCCCATGAAGCGGATGCGCTCCCCCGCCGGTGCCGCCCGCCGGCGCAGCTCCTCCAGCTCCACGCCGCCGCCGTACATCAGCAGCCGCGCGTCGGGGTACCGGTCCATGACCTTGAGGAATCCGTCCACGAACACGCCGGCGCCCTGGATTTCGGACATGGTGCCGGCGTAGACGAAGGTGGGGCCGGGGTGCGCATCGCGGGGCCCGTTCAGGCTGAAGGTGCCGGTGTCGATGCCGGTGCCCACCTCGGCCACCCTGGCGCGTCCGGAGGTCAGCCGCGCCAGCGCCTGGGTCACGCCGGTCGAGATGCTCAGGACGCCGGCTGCGCCGGTCACGACCCAGCGTTCCACGGCCCGCAGCACCTTGACCACCTGCGGGTGCACGCCGATTCCGGCCGCCGCGTCGGAGCTGACGTCGGCGGAAAAGTACACGTAGGGGCGGCGCCGCAGCGCGGCCGCGGCCCGGACCACCACGCCGGTGGTCGGCGGCGGCTCCACGAGCAGCACGTCGAAGGGTTTCTGCGCCAGCAGGCGGAAGAACAGCGGGATGTCGAAGCTGGCGTACTGCAGGTACCCGCGCACGGCGCCGCTGGCGTCCCGCAGCACGGGCCAGCGGAGGATCCGGGCGCCGTGGCCGGCGGTTTCCCCCGCCGCGGCCCGGAGCCCCTTCGGGGGCCGGGTGGTGAGCACGGTGACCTGGTGGCCGGCCTCGGTCAGGGCCCGCACGGTGGCGGCCAGCCGGTAGGCCGCGGCGCCGGCCTCCGGCGCATAGATCCGGGTGGCCACCACGATCCGCAGGCCCATCAGGCGTGCAGCCCGACGGTGCGGGATTCCTTCGCGCTGGCGATCATGGCTTCGGCGACGCGCAGCGTGTTCAGCCCTTCGCGCATGGTGACGATGCTGGCCGCCGGGCGGCCGGGGCGCGCACCGCCGTCGTGTTGGGCGGCCGGGGAACCGGGCGGCAGTCCGCGCGTGGCGAGCACGGCGTCGCGGAAGGCCTCGTGTTCGACCTTCAGCGGTTCCCGCTTGGGGATGGCCAGGCGGGTGATGTTGCCTTCGGAGACGCCGCGGAAGTTCGCCACGGATTCCCATTCGGTGTCGATGGTGCCGTTTTCGTAGAACGTCAGGTCGGCGGTCAGCGTGTCCGCCACGAAGGCGCCGCGCTCCCCGGTGACCATGGTGACCCGTTCCTTCATCGGCGAGAGCCAGTTGACCAGGTGGCTGGTGATCACCCCGTTGGCCAGCTGTCCGGTGGCCGCGACCATGTCCTCGTGCTCGCGGCCGGAGCGGATGGTGGTGCGCGCGCTGACGGACTGGTACTCGGACTGCGCCAGCCAGGCGGTGAGGTCGATGTCGTGGGTGCCCAGGTCCTTGATCACGCCCACGTCGGCGATCCGGGCCGGGAACGGGCCCTGCCGGCGGGTGGCGATCTGGAAGATGCGGCCGAGTTCGCCGGCCTCCAACCGGGCGCGCAGCGACTGCAGCGCCGGGTTGTACCGTTCGATGTGGCCGACGGCGCCGACCAGCCCGCGCGATTCAAACGCGGCGGCCAGTTTCTCGCCGCCCGCCACGGTGTCGGCGATCGGCTTCTCCACCATGGTGTGCACGCCGGCTTCGGCCAGGGCCAGGCCGACCTCCTCGTGCAGGCCGGTGGGCACCGCGCACATGGCGATGTCGATACCGGCCGCGATCAGTTCCTCGACGCCGCCGAAAACGGGCAGGCCGGGCGCCGCGCCGTGCGGGTCGCCGTACGCGTCCGCGACGGCCACCAGTTCCACGCCCTCGGTCTCGCGGAGCACCCGGGCGTGGTGGCGGCCCATCATGCCCAGGCCGATCAGCCCGGCGCGCAGCACGGTCTTGCCGGTCCCCGCCATGCTCACGCCCCTGCCTTCGCGAGGGCGTTGACCGCCGTGGCGATCCGGTCCAGGTCCTCGGCGTCGAGCGAGGGGTGCACCGGCAGCGAGAGCACCTCGGCGGCCGCGGCTTCGGTCACCGGCAGGTCCGCGGCGACGTTGAAGGAGGGCAGCCGGTGGTTCGGGATCGGGTAGTAGACCCCGGACCCGATGTTGTATTCGTCCTTCAGCGCCGCGGCGAACCGGTCCCGCTCCCCCGCGCCGATCCGCACGGTGTACTGGTGGTAGACGTGGACCGCCCCGGCGGCCACCTTCGGCGTGCCCACGCCGTCCAGGTTCGCGTCTAGGAACGCGGCGTTGGCCCGGCGCCGTTCGGTCCAGCCGAGGACCTTGCCCAGCTGCACCCGGCCAATCGCGGCGTGCAGGTTGGTCATCCGGGCGTTGAAGCCGACCAGTTCGTTTTCGTATTGGCGTTCCATGCCCTGGTTGCGCAGCAGCTGCAGCCGGCGCGCCACCTCGTCGCTGCCGGTGGACACCATGCCGCCTTCGCCGGAGGTCATGTTCTTGGTCGGGTACAGGCTGAACATCGCGAACTCGCCGAACGTGCCCACCGGCCGGCCGCCCAGCGACGCGCCGTGGGCCTGGGCGGCGTCCTCGAAGAGCAGCAGCGACTTCTCCGCGGCGAGCCTGCCCAGCGCGTCCATGTCCGCCGGGTGTCCGTACAGGTGCACCGGCATGACGGCCTTGGTCCGCCCGGTCACCGCGGCCCGGACCGCCTCCGGGTCCAGGCAGTAGTGCTCCGGCTCGATGTCGGCGAACACCGGGGTGGCGCCGGTCAGGGCCACCGAGTTCGCGGTGGCCGCGAAGGTGAACGACGGGACGATGACCTCGTCGCCGGGACCGATGCCGGCGGCCAGCAGGCCCAGGTGCAGGCCGGAGGTCCCGGAATTGACCGCCACCGCGTGTCGGCCGTCCAGCAGCACCTGCGAGAACTCCCGCTCGAAGGCTGCGACCTCCGACCCTTGGGCGAGCATGCCGGAGGCCAGCACGGCGTCCACCGCGGCCCGTTCCTCGTCCCCGATGATCGGCTTCGCCGCCGGTATGAAGTCCTTGCTCACAGCTGTTCTCCTCCGGTTTCGTCCGACACTTCGTGCAACACGCCCTCGTCCTCCCGGTACCGGGCGCCGGTCGCCGGGCACACCCACCCCGACGGGTCCGCCGGGTCCTGGATTAGCCGCTGTCCGGCCCGGCCCACCCAGCCGATCCGCTTGGCCGGAACCCCGGCCACGAGGGCGAAGTCGGGCACGTCGCGGGTGACCACGGAGCCGGCCGCCACGGTGGCCCAGGCGCCGATGGTCACCGGGGCCACGCAGACCGCCCGCGCGCCGATCGACGCGCCGTCGCGGATGTCCACGCCCACCGGCGTCCAGTCGTCGGCGCTCTTCAGCGACCCGTCCGGGGCAACCGCCCGCGGGTAGGTGTCGTTGGTCAGCACGACCGCCGGGCCGATGAACACCCCGCGGCCCAGCCGCGCCGGCTCGTACACCAGCGCATAATTCTGGATCTTGCAGTTGTCCCCGGCCTGCACCCCGGTGCCGATGTAGGCGCCCCGTCCCACGATGCAGTTCTCTCCCAGCACCGCGCCCTCGCGGACCTGCGCCAGGTGCCAGATCTTCGTGCCCTCGCCCAGCCGGGCGGCGTCGGCGACGTCCGCCGTATCGGCGATGAACGCCATGGGTTCCTTCTTTCCGTTCACGACCGCTGCTCCACCGTCCATTGCGTCTTCGCCCGGCCCTCAGGCCTTGCCGATCACCCGGTACGCCACGCCCGGCCACCGTTCGGCCGAGCTGACCCGCCGGCCGTCGACGAACACTTTCACGCCGGGAAGGTCGTCCGGTCCCAGCTGCGCATATTCGGCGTGGTCGGCCTGCACCACCGCGGCGTCGGCCGGCTCGCCCAGCCGGTAGGGCGTGAAGCCCAGGGCGGCGAGTTCGGCGTCGCTGAACATCGGATCATGCACGACGGCGGTGCCACCCCGGGCGTTGATCGCCTCCACCGCGCCGAACACCCCGGAGAACGCCGTCTCCTTCACGCCGCCGCGGTAGGCGGCGCCCAGCACGGCCACGCGCGCGCCGGCCAGGTCGCCGTAGGCGCCCTCCAGCAGGCCGATCGTGTAGTCCGGCATGCCCGCATTCGCGGCCCGGGCCGCGGCCACCACCGTGGCCGACGGATCGTTCCACAGGTACAGCCGCGGGTACACCGGGATGCAGTGCCCGCCGACGGCGATGCCGGGCTGGTGGATATGGCTGTAGGGCTGGGAGTTGGACGCTTCGATCACCTGGTAGATGTCGATCCCGGCGGTCGCGGCATAGCGGGCGAACTGGTTCGCCAACCCGATGTTCACGTCCCGGTAGGTGGTCTCGGCGAGCTTGGCCAGCTCGGAGGCCTCAGCCGAGCCCAGGTCCCAGACGCCGTTGCCGCGCGGCAGGTCCGGACGGTCGTCGAAGTCCAGCACCGCCTCGTAAAACTCCTGCGCCGCCGCCGCACCGGCCCCGGACAGCCCGCCGATGAGCTTGGGATACTTGCGCAGGTCCTCGAACACCCGCCCGGTCAGCACCCGCTCCGGGGAAAAGACCACGTGGAAGTCCTCGCCCTCGACCAGGCCGGAGCCGGCCTCGAGCATCGGCTTCCACCGGGTCCGGGTGGTTCCCACCGGCAGCGTTGTCTCGTAGGAGACCAGCGTGCCCGGCGTCAGGTGCCGGGCCAGCTCCTGCGTGGCGGCATCCATCCAGCCAAAGTCGGGCTTGGCCTCCGCGTCCACGAACAGCGGAACCACCAGCACCACGGCGTCCGCTCCCGGCACCGCGTCCGCATAGTCGGTGGTCGCCCGCAGCCTGCCCGCAGGCACCAGCTCTGCCAGCCTGTCCTGGAGCCCAGCCTCCCCCGGGAACGGTTCACTGCCCGCGTTGACCAGGTCGACCACGGCGGGGTTGACGTCCACGCCGACGACCTCGTGCCCCTTCGAGGCGAACTGGGCGGCCAACGGCAACCCGATCTTTCCCAGAGCAATGACAGCGATCTTCAAGAGCTAAGGCCTTTTCTCGTGGTGTCGGTGTGTCGGCCCTTCGGCCCAGAGTCAAGGGTATCGCTTGTTCGCGCCAGCCTCCGGTTCCGCAGGTTATCCACATACCGAGCGATGCAGGGGAAAGCGGGACTGCCTTCGGCCTAGGTTCCTTGTCATGGTCCTTCATCTGACGCTGGCGGCGGCCCCCGGGCTTCCGGCCACCGCGGCGGCCTGGGTCGCGGCGCATGCCGATGCCGTCGCGGGGCTGGAATCCGGAAGCAGCGCCGCGCCGTTGGCGGCCTGGCTGGGCGCGCGCCTGCCCGGGGCTGCCTTCACGGTGGCCGGACTGAGCCTGTCCTCCCTCACCGCCGGAGTGTCCCCGCTGGTCGATGGCGCCGTCGTCGTCTGCGCCCCGGACGCGGTGGTGGTGCCGTGCCGGGAACCGCCCGCGCTGCCGCCGCTGCTGCTGGCCGTCACCGCCGGGCCCGACGCCGGCCGGTTGTTCGCCCTCGGGCGCGGCAGCTTCAGCGTCGGTCGGCATGCCTGCGCGCTGACCATCGCGGATCCGGCGCTGTCGCGGCTGCATGCCACCGTGGACGTCACCGACCGCCAGGTGGTGCTGCGCGACGCCGGCTCGTCCAACGGCATCGTTTGGCGTGGCCGGCGCACCCGGCAGGTCGTGCTGCGGGCGGGCCGCAGCGTGCGGATCGGTGCCACCCGGCTGCTGCTGGTCGTGGGCAGCGAACCGGACGAACCATTCTGGCCGGACACGGACCTGGCCGATCCGGTGCCCGTGGCTGAAAAGCCTCCGGAGCAACGGACCAGGACGGCGTTGCTGCTGGCCGGGCTTCCGTTGCTCGCCGGGTTCGCGCTGGCCCTGCTGACGGGCCTGTGGTTCTTCCTGGTCTTCAGCGCCATGTCCCTGCTGGCCGCCGGCGTGCCCTACGCCGCCGGGCGCCGGCAGCGCCGCCGCTACCGGGCCGCGGTGCACGCGGCGGCGGCAGCCGATGCCCGGCGGCGGCACCTCGCGGCCCCGGGCGCCGCGGATCTGGCCGTGTCCCTGCTGCGGGCCGGGACGGGGGTCCGGTGTCCCGCCGGGGTCCCCGCCCCTCCGGCCCGCCCGGCCCACGTGTGGCTGCGGCTGGGGACGGCCAGCCTGCCGGCACACATCGGTTCGGCGTCGGCGCCGGTGGTCCAGGCTCCCGCCAGGGATGTTCCGCTGTGCGTGGACGTGCTCGCCGGGTCCCCGCTGCGGATCCAGGGAACACCGTCCGGGCTGGACGGGCTGCTGCGTTCGGCCCTGCTGCAGTTGGCCGCACGGGTGGCGGGAACCGACCTGCGCGTCGTCTGCTACGCATTGCCGGAGTCCGTCCGCGCGTCGGCCCGGTTCCTGCCCGGCGTGGAACTGGTGGACCGGCCCGGGCAACTGGCGGAGCGGCTCGCCGCCGGCGGCGGCAGCCTCGTGCTGCTGGTAGCCGGACGAGGCGGCGAGGCGGCCCGCGTACTGGCGGATTACGGACGGCCGGCCGCGCAGCTCTGGTTCGGCGGTCCGGCCGGTCCCGGGACCCGGATCATCGTGGCCGGACAGTCTTCACGCCTGAGCGCAGACGGCGGGGACGTCGTGTTTTCGGCGGATCTGATGCAGGCCCCCACGTTGGACCGCCTTGCCCGGCTGGCCGCCGCGGCCGGGCCGGGCGCGACGCTGCCGACCACCGGTTCGGTGCCGCCGCGCTGCCGCCTGCAGTCGATGCTGCCGCGGGAGCCGCTGGCGGAGCGCTGGTCCCGCGGCGACTGCCATCCCGGCCTCACCGCCCTGCCGGGTGCCGGCGCCGCCGGACCGCTGGCGCTCGACCTGGCCGTCCACGGCCCGCACCTGCTGGTCGCCGGCACCACCGGCTCCGGCAAGTCCGAACTGCTGCGGAGCCTTGTTCTCTCGCTGGCGCTGACCAGGTCCCCGGCCACGGTGAATTTCCTGCTGATCGACTTCAAGGGCGGTTCCGGGCTCGGCCCGCTGGCCCGGCTGCCGCACTGCGCCGGCCTGCTCACGGACCTGACGCTGGAGGCAGTTGGCCGGTCCCTGGCCTGGCTGCAGGCGGAGGTGCGCCGCCGCGAGGCCCTGCTGGCCGGCCGCGGCGTCGGGGACATCGCGGCCTGCCCGCCCGGCACGCTGCCGCGGCTCGTCGTCGTCGTAGACGAATTCCGGATGCTGGCCGAGGACGCCCCGCAGGCGCTTCCCGAGCTGATGCGCGTGGCCACGGTGGGCCGCGCCCTGGGCATCCACCTGGTGCTGGCCACGCAACGGCCGCAGGGCGCCGTCTCCTCGGACATCCGCGCGAATATCACCACCATGATCGTGCTGCGGACGCAGAACACGGCCGAGTCCCGCGACCTGCTGGACTCGGCCGTGGCCGCCGACATTCCGGTGACCGCGAGGGGCCGGGCCTACCTGCGCGTCGGCACGCAGGATGCGGTCCCCTTTCAGTCCGCCTGCAGCACCCTGCCGGCCGCCGGACACTTCCCGCTCTTCCGGACCGTGGACGGATGGCTGGCGGCAGAACCACCGGCAGCGCCGGCTTCCGAGGGCACCGGAGTGGTCGAGCAGCTGGTGGCCGAGGCAGCGGCCGCCTCCCGTGGCCTCGGCCTGCCGGAAGCCCGGCCGTTGCCGCCGGCCCTGCCGGCGAGCCTAGCCGTCGCCAACCTGGCGGTGCCCGGATTGTTCGGCCCCGCCCGGTCTCCCGGCGGCGGCGACGGCGGGAGCCCGGTTTCCGCCGCCGCCGCGCCCCAGGACGGGGGCAGCATCCCGATCGGCCTGCTGGACATGCCGTCCCGGCAACGGCAGGTGCCGCTGCGCTGGCAGCCGGAGCACGACGGCCACCTGGCCGTTCTCGGGGTAGGGGGTGGAGGACACCGGGAGTTTTTGCGGGTCCTGGCGGCGCAGCTCCTGGGCGGGCCGGTGGAACGCCACTGCTACGTACTGGACGGTGACGGTTCGCTGGGCTTCGCCGCGAACGCCGGCCGGACCGGCGCCTACGTCGGCCCCCAGGACAGCGAACGGGCGGCAAGGGTGCTGCGCCGCCTGGCCAACGAGGTTTCCTCCCGGCTCGGCAGCCTAACCTCGGCCGGGGGTCCGGCCGAACCGGCGGCCGCCGTTCCGTTGCTCGTCCTGGTCAGCGGGTGGGGCCGCTGGCTCGGTGGCTTCCGGGCCGGCCGGCTCGGCTGGGCCGAAGACTGCCTGCAGGATCTGGCCCGCGACGGCGGGGCGACCGGGGTCGTCCTGGCCGTGACCGGAGACCGTGAACTGTCGGGCAGCCGTTTCCTGCCGCTCATGGGCAACCGGCTCTACCTGCCGACCGGGGCCGGTCCCGAAACGTTGCTGGGCTGGCCCCGGCTTCCGCCCATGGACGCCGTGCCCGGCAGGGCTCTGGTGCAGGGACGGGTCGGCGGCGACGGCGGGGTCTGCCAGCTGGCCACCGATCCGGCCGGCTGCCCGCCGCCGGTGGCGGCCCGCGCCCGCCCCTTCCGGGTGGAAGCGCTGCCGCTGACGGTTTCCGCGGCCACGCTGCCGCGCGCGGCCCGCGGGTTTCCGGTGATCGGTGTGGAGGGCGACGAGCTTGAGCCCTCCACGCTGCCGCTGGCCGCCGGCGAGGTGTATCTGGTGCTGGGCCCCGATGGCAGCGGGAAGACCAACCTTATGGTCCTGCTGCAGCGGGCGCTGGAGGGACTGAGGCCCTGTGTCGCACCGCCGCACGGCAGAGACGCCGACGACTTCTGGGCCGGCCGCGTGGCCGTCGGCCGCGGCGCAGTCCTGCTGGTCGACGACGCTGAGGACCTGGGCGTGCGTGCCCACGGTGCCGTCGCGGCCCTGGTCGTCGCCGGCGCCTCGGCCGTGGTGGCTGCGCGCCCCGGTCCGTTGCTGCCGCAGCAGGTTCCGCTGGCCTTGCAGGCCAGGGCACGCGGGCGCGGCTTGGTCCTGGCGCCGCGGGCGGGCGCGGACGCGGACTTCTTCGGTGTGCGGCTCGACGACGGGTGGAGACCGCCGGGACGGGGCTACCGGATTGAGGCCGGCCGGGCCGTCCCGCTGCAGGTGGCGGTGGCTACAGGGCGCGGGGTGCGGAGCCCTTGACCAGGAAATCCGTCACGGGCTTGGTCAGCAGCAGGACGAAGGAGGCTGCGGCCGCCAACAACAGGACCGGGCCCAGCAGCAGCTGGCCGCCTTGGATCATGGAGATGGCCACGACGACCACGAAGATCTGCCACACCAGGGCAGCAGCGCGGGTCCAGCGGTACCCGCGGAACAGGTAATGCCCGACGACCAGCAGCCAGAGGCCGAAGACCAGCATCAGGACCAGCAGGAAGACGCTGCTGGACAGCGAGATCGGGGTCTGGGTGGCCAGCCCGTAGGCGTACAGGGCGGCTCCGCCCAAGAGCACCAGTGCTTCCAGGACCACTGCCGCCGCGACGATTTTGATGGCGATCGGACGGGCGGCAGGGAGGGATGAGGGTGCAGGCATTGACACACTCGCACCCTACCTTAGATAGTCGGATTAACGGCTCCAGATAGCCGGGCACCGGCTCCCCCTTGGAGCCGAACCATATCACCCTGTGACGAATGACTCAGGTATTACGGCCGGTTAAGTCCGCACGACCTCTTGTTTACGCGGATTTAACATGAAACGCTTGATGGCGAAGCGCAGAGGGGGCCGGTCGGGCTCCCTTTTCTATGAGTCTGTTCGTGAATGTTTTCACAAAAACCACCGGACACCATTTAAAGGAGTATGTGATCAGCATGGATTGGCGTAGCCGCGCGGCATGCCTGGACAAGGACCCGGAACTGTTTTTCCCCGTGGGGAACACCGGGCCGGCACTCCTGCAGATCGAAGAGGCCAAGAGCGTCTGCCGGCGCTGCCCAGTGATTGATACCTGCCTGCAGTGGGCCATCGAGTCCGGCCAGGACGCCGGCGTGTGGGGAGGCATGAGCGAGGACGAGCGCCGGGCGCTGAAGCGCCGCGCCGCCCGGGCCCGCCGGGCCTCCTGACCCGACACCCCCAGTGTGGCGAGAGGCCGCTGCCGGATTTGAACTGCTCCCCGAAAGTTGGACTGAAAAATCAGTTCGACTCTCGGGGAGCAGTTTTATGCAGGACAGCAGTTCGTTATCTGAGGAACAGCGCGAAGCCGCGGTAGCGTTGTTCGAGACCGGTTGGGGCGCCAAGTCCGTGGCAACAAAGCTAGGAGTCCGTTCACACGCTGTCAGCCGGCTACATCAGCGGTGGAGAGTGCGCGGAGGTTCGACACTAGTGGCCAAGTCAACCAAGCGGCGGTTTTCGTTTGAGTTCAAGCTCGCCGTTGTGCAGCGGTATCTGGCCGGAGAGGGCAGAGTTGCTCTGGCAAAAGAGCTTGGGCTGTCCTCTCCGGATCTGATCAAAAAGTGGGCTCGTTATTACCGAGATGACGGCGAAGACGGCTTGCGTCCGAAACCAAAGGGTCGACCTAAGTCACCTCCCGTGACAGGGGCGCAGCCAGAGTCCGAATTGCAGCAGCTGCGCCGTGAAAACGAGCGCCTACGTGCAGAAGTGGCTTTCCTGGGAAAAGTGCAGGCCTTGAGGGACGAGGAACGGCGCTAAAGGTCCGCGCCGTCATCGCCCTCAAGGCCGAACACCGCCTCAAGCTGCTCCTGGACGTGGCCGGGTTGGCCCGCGCAACGTTCTTCTATCACCAGGCCCGCCTGCAGGCTCCCGATCCCCAAGCCTCCCTCAAGACCGCTATCACTAAGATCTTCAAGGACAGTCACGGCAGGTACGGGCATCGCCGCATCCATACAGAGTTGCTCAAGCAAGGATGGACGATAGCGAAGAAGACGGTGCTGAAGCTGATGCGCCGCCTCGAGCTGGTCTGCAAAGTCCGGCGGAAGAAGCGCTACAACTCCTATCCAAGCGAGCAGGGCATCGTTGCCCCGAACCTGCTGAACCGGGAGTTCGACGCCGAAGCCCCGAACGAGAAATGGGTTACGGACGTGACAGAGTTCAGCGTCGGCGACCGGAAGCTCTACCACTCACCGGTCATGGACCTCTTCGACCGCCAGATCCTCTCCCACACCATCGGCATCTCGCCTAACCTTGCCCTCACCAACGGCTCGCTTCGAATGGCCTTGACGACGCTCGAGGGAGGGCAGAAACCGCTGGTGCATTCAGACCAGGGTTTTCAGTACCAGCACGTCTCGTGGCGCGATCTACTGCAGGGCGCCGGCGCGATCCAATCCATGTCCCGCAAAGGCAACTGCTACGACAACGCCGTGATGGAGAACTTCTTCGGCCACCTCAAAGAAGAACTCTTCAACCACGTCCGATTCCTCAACACCAACGCACTCGAAACAGCACTGCACGACTACATCCGCTGGTACAACACCGAAAGGATCTCAACAAAGCTCAAGGGCCTAAGCCCGGTTCAATACCGTGCTCAGGCCCTCGCGGCTTAGGCTCTTAATTAGTCGGTCCAACTTTCAGGGACCAGTTCAATTCGGCAGCGGCCTCTCACGTCGGCAGATCCGCCCGCGCTCAGCGGGCCCCCTTGGTATTGAGCACCAGGTCGATCCGCACACACGTTCCCCCGCCGTCGCGCGGGGTCCATTCGATCCGGCCGCCGAGTTCGCTGGTGACGAGGGTGCGGACAATCTGCAGGCCCAGGCCCTCCCGCCGCGGTTCCTCGGGCAGGCCCACGCCGTCGTCCTCGACCGAGACGGTCAGCACTTCGTCGTCGCCCCGCCGGCTCCGCCGGGCAGTCAACCGGACGGTGCCGTGCCGCCCGGCCAGCCCGTGCTCGACGGCGTTCGTGACCAGTTCATTGATCACCAGCGCCAGCGGTGTGGCGAACTCGCTGGGCAGTTCCCCGAACTCGCCGCTGCGCTCCGTGCGGACGGCCTGCGTGGGCGAGGCTACTTCCGCCGAGAGCCGGAACTGACGCCCGATCAGTTCGTCGAAGTCCACGTTCTGCGCCAAGCCCTGGGACAGCGTTTCGTGCACCAGCGCGATCGAGGCGACGCGGCGCATGGCCTGTTCCAGCCCCTGCTTTGCCTCGTCGCTGACCATCCGGCGCGACTGCATGCGCAGCAGCGCCGCGACCGTCTGGAGGTTGTTCTTCACGCGGTGGTGGATCTCCCGGATCGTGGCGTCCTTCGACACCAGCTCCATCTCCCGCCGGCGCAGCTCGGAGACGTCCCGGCACAGCACCAGGGCGCCGAAACGCTCCTGCTCGTTCCTCAGCGGTATGGCCCGCAGCGAGAGCGAGACGCCGCGGGATTCAATCTCCGTGCGCCAGGGCATGCGCCCGGTAACCACCAGCGGCAGGGTCTCGTCGACCATCCGCCGGTCCTTGAGCAGCGCCGTCGTCACCTCGGCCAATGAGCGGCCCTCCAGGGACTCGACGTCGCCGAGGCGCCGGAAAGCCGAGACCCCGTTGGGGCTGGCGTATTCCACCACCCCGTCGGCGTCCAGCCTGATCAGGCCGTCGCCGACCCGGGGCGCGCCGCGGCGCGACCCGGTCGGCGAGGCGAAGTCCGGCCACAGTCCCAGCGTTCCCATCTTCAGGAGGTCGTAGGCGCACTGCCGGTAGGTCAGCTCCAGCCGCGACGGCATCCGGGAGCTGGACAGGTCCATGTGCGATGTCACGATGGCCAGCGTCCGGCCGTTGCGGACCATGGGCACCGCCTCGACCCGCATGGCCATCTCGGTGGTCCAATCGGCCTCCGACGACCGCTCGATCGCCTGCGACCGGCGTGCCTGGTCCACCAGCGGCTTGAGGTCCGCACGGATCCGCTCCCCCACGAAGTCCCGGTGGAACACCGTGTGCGTCGTCGACGGGCGCACATGTGCCAGCGCCACGTAGCTCCCGTCTGGCGTCGGGAACCACAGGACCAGGTCGGCGAACGCCAGGTCGGCGATCAGCTGCCAGTCGCCGACCAGCAGGTGGAGCCACTCCGCGTCACCCGGACGAAAGTCCGCGTAGTCGCGGATGGGATCGGTGAAGATCGCCAACCTATCGCCGCACAGTCGAGCGCATCAGTCGCAGTGCCACGGACAGCGACGCCATGTCGTCCTGCTCGAGCTTGTTCACTTCCTCGAACATGTCCCGAGTGCGCTTGATGTTCTCCGCGTTGGCCCGCTCCCACTCGTCGAGCCTGGCCTCGGCCTGCTCCCCTGCCGGGGTGCTTTGCATGACCGCCACGGTGATGTCCGTGACCGTCGTGTACAGGTCGTCGCGCATGGCGGCCCGGGCGAGCGACTGCCAGCGGTCCTCCCGCGGCAGCGCCGTGATCCGCTCGAGCAGGTTGTCGACGTCGAACCGGTCGTAGACCGCGTAGTAGACGCGTGCGACGGACTCGACCGGTTCGTCGATCTGCCCGGCGATGCGGGCGACGTCGAGCAAGCCGAAGCTCTCGAACTGCTCGGCCCACTGCCGGGCGATCCCCGCCGGCAGCCCGCGTTCTTCGGCGGTTTCCAGCCATTCGTGCACGCGGTCCAGGTCGTCGCCGCGCAGGTACTGGGCCAGGTTGTTCCGCAACGGATCCATTTGCGGCTTGAACATCGCGACGCCGTCTGCGACCGGTGTGCCGCTGTCGACATGGTTGATGTACCAGCGGACCGCCCGGTCCAGCAGGCGGCGCATGTCCAGATGCACCGTGCACCACAAATCCGTCGGGAAGCTGGCCGGCAAGGCGTTCAGCGCTTCCACGAGCTTGTCGAATTCGTAGATCTCGCGCAGCGCCACGAACGCCCGCGCCACGTCCGCCTCGGAGACGGACGTTTCCTCCATGACCCGGAAGGCGAAGGTGATCCCGCCCATGTTGATCATGTCGTTGGCCACGACGGTGGCGATGATTTCCCGGCGCAGCGGGTGGCCCGCCATATCGTCGCCGAACCGCTCGACCAGCTGGTGCGGGAAATAACCGCGCAGCACACCGTCGAAGTATGGATCGTCGGCCAGGTTGCTCTCGGTCAGCGCATGGGTCAGCTCGATCTTCGCGTACGCCGCCAGCACGGCCAGCTCCGGAGAAGTCAGGCCCTGGCCGGCCGCGATCCGTTCGTGCAGCTCCTCGGTGGACGGCAGCGCTTCGAGTTGCCGGTCCAGTTCGGCGTGGTTTTCCAGCCAGTCCATCAGGCGTTCGAAGCTCGGGCTCCACTCGATGATCCGCTGGCGGTCGTTGAGCAGCAGGACGTTCTGGTCGATGTTGTCCTGGATGACTAGGCGTCCGACGTCCTCGGTCATCGACTGCAGCAGGTCGGCACGCTCCGCTACCGGCAGTTTCGCGGCGGCGACCATCTGGTCCACGAGGATCTTGATGTTGACCTCGTAGTCGGAGCAGTCCACGCCGGCAGAGTTGTCGATGGCATCGGTGTTGAGGATGATCCCCTTGCCGGCGGCTTCGATCCGGCCGCGCTGGGTCATCCCCAGGTTGCCGCCTTCGCCGATCACCTTGACCCGCAGGTCGGCGCCGTTGACGCGGATGGCGTCATTGCCCTTGTCGCCGACTTCGGCATTCGACTCGGTCGACGCCTTCACATAGGTGCCGATGCCGCCGTTGTACAGCAGGTCCACCGGCGCCTTCAGGATGGCCTGCAGCAGTTCGGGCGGACTCATGCTCGTGACCTGCGGATCGAGGCCGAGAACTTCCCGCACCTGCCCGGACAAGGGGATCGACTTCACCGACCGCGGGTAGACCCCGCCGCCGGCGCTGATCAGTTTCTCGTCATAGTCGGCCCAGGAGGACCGGGGCAGCTCGAACAGGCGTCGGCGCTCCTGGAAGGAGGCAGCGGCGTCGGGGTCCGGGTCCAGGAAAATATGCCGGTGGTCGAAGGCCGCGACCAGCCGGATGTGCTCGGAAAGCAGCATCCCGTTCCCGAAGACGTCGCCGCTCATGTCTCCGACGCCGACGACGGTGAAGTCCTCGGTCTGGGTGTCGACGCCGAGTTCGCTGAAGTGCCGCTTGACCGACTCCCACGCGCCGCGGGCGGTAATGCCCATCGCCTTGTGGTCGTAGCCGACCGAGCCTCCGGACGCGAAGGCGTCGCCGAGCCAGTGGCCGTATTCCAGCGAAATGTCGTTGGCGATGTCGGAGAAGCTTGCGGTCCCCTTGTCCGCGGCGACGACCAGGTAGGTGTCGTCGCCGTCCAGCCGGACCACCCGCTCGGGCGGCACCACGTCCTGGCCGGTTGCGGTCCGGACCAGGTTGTCGGTGATGTCCAGCAGGCCGCGGATGAAGGTGCGGTAGCTTTCCTGCCCCTCCGCCATCCAGGCCGCGCGGTCCACGGCGGGGTCTGGCAGCCGTTTGGCGAAGAAGCCGCCCTTGGCGCCGGTGGGCACGATGACCGCGTTCTTGACGGTCTGCGCCTTGACCAGTCCCAGGATTTCGGTGCGGAAGTCCTCCCGCCGGTCGGACCAGCGCAGTCCGCCGCGGGCCACGTCGCCGAAGCGAAGGTGGACGCCTTCGACCCGCGGCGAGTAGACCCAGATTTCGTATTTCGGCCGCGGGAACGGTGCACCTTCGATCCGGGACGGGCTGAGTTTGAAGCTGAAGTAGGGCTTGTCCTGGAAGTAGTTGGTGCGAAGCGTCGCGTCGATCAGGTTGGCCAGCGAGCGCAGCACCCGGTCCGCGTCAAGGGTGGGCACGGCTTCGAGTCCCGCTGCGAGCTCGGAGCGGGCGGCCTCGACCGCCGCCTCGCGGTCGCCTTCCAGGTCCGGATCGAAGCTGGCGTTGAAGACCGCCAGCAGGGCGCGGGCCACCGCCGGGTTGGCCAGCAGCGTGTCGGAGACGAAGGCGTAGGAGACCAGGTTGCCCAGCTGCCGCAGGTAGCGGGTGTAGGCGCGCAGCACCGCAACCTGGCGCCAGCCGATGCCCTCGGCCAGGACCAGCCGGTCGAAGCCGTCCGACTCGCTGCGTCCGGTGACGGCGGCGCCGAAGGCTTCCTCGAGCAGGTCGCCGGTGGCGATCGGGTCGACGCCCGCCGGGTACCGGAGGCCGAAGTCGTACAGGAAGTAGTCTTCGCCGTCCGCCGTGTTGATCTCGAACGGGCGCTCGTCCAGTACCTCCAGCCCGGTGTTCTGCAGCACGGGCATGATGTTGCTCAGCGACCGGGCCTCCGGCAGGTACAGCTTCAGCCGGGCGTCGGCGGCGAGGACGTCGGCGCTGTCCTCGGGAACGTAGACGTGCAGCACCGGGGCCGCGCCGGGTTCGCCTCCCTCGTAGTTGCGGAAACGGGCGATGTCCTCGAGCGCGTCTTCCACCTCGTAGTCCACCCGGTAGCTGGGCGGGAACGCGTCCTTCCAGTTTGCCGAGAGGCGGGCAGCCTCCTCGCCGTCGAAATTGGCGCGCAGCACCTCTTCGATGCCCTCCGACCAGGACCGGGACGCCTGGGCAAGCCGGCGCTCGAGGTCGGCCGTGTCGACCTTCGGCACCGTGGAGGCGCGCTTGAGCCGGATGCGGAAGAACAGCCGGGCCAGGGCGGATTCGGACATCCGCGCCTCGTAGTCGATGCTCTGCGGGTCGAAGGTGTTGCGCAGCTCCTGCTCGATCCGCAGCCGGACGGCGGTCGTGTAGCGGTCGCGCGGCAGGAACACCAGGGCCGACACGAACCTGCCGTAGGCGTCGGTGCGCAGGAACAGCCGGGTCCGGCGCCGCTCCTGCAGCCGGAGGATGCCCATCGCGGTCGCGGCCAGCTCCTCGACGTCCATCTGGAACAACTCGTCCCGCGGGTACGTTTCGAGGATCGACAGCAGGTCCTTGCCGGAGTGCGAATCGGCCGGGAAGCCGCTGTGCTGCAGCACCGCCGCGACCTTTTCCCGGGCAATCGGGACGCTCTTGACCGAACGGTTGTAGGCGCTGGTGGCGAAGAGGCCGATAAAGCGGCGCTCGCCGTCGACGTTGCCCTGCGCGTCGAAGCTCTTCACGCCGATGTAGTCCAGGTATGCCGCGCGGTGCACCGTGGACCGCGAGTTCGCCTTGGTAATCACCAGAGCGCGTTTTTCCCGGGCGCGGGCGCGGCCCTCTTCGGTGAGGTGCTGGATCCGCTTCGTGTCGCCGATGTGGCGCATCATGCCCAGGCCGCTGTCCTCCCGGACCAGGAGCACGTCTTCCCCGTTCTGGGTGACGAGATCGTATTCGCGGTAGCCCAGGAAGGTGAAATTCCCGTCGTCGAGCCACTCAAGCAGCTCCTTGGCCTCCTGCAGGTCGGGAATCTCCTCGGCGCCCACGACCGAATCCAGCGACGCGGCAACCTGCCGCACTTGCCGGCGCATGGCCGGCCAGTCCTCGACCGAGGCCCGGACATCCGCCAGGACGCTCTTGAGGCCGGCCATCAGCTCGGCGGCCTTGTCCGGCTCGATCCGTCCGGTCTCCACGGCCATCCAGGATTCGATCCGCAGGACCTGGTCGCCGCCGGTCTCGAAGGATCCCAGCTGCGGCAGTGCCGCCGTGTCGCCGCTGGAGACTCCGGCGGCGGCCGGCACCTGTTCCACGCCGGCGAGGTCGTGGCTGTCCCGGGCCCGGGTGGCCACAAAGGTGGGGTGCGTGATCATCCGGATGGCAATGCCGTGACGCAGCAGCTCCGCGGTGACCGAATCGACCAGGAACGGCATGTCATCGGTGACGATCATGACGACGCTGGCCTCGGCTTCGTCCCGGATCCCGATCACGGGCTGGGCCGGAGGGCGGTGAACCGCCAGCTCCCGGTGCGCCAGCGCGCGGGCGCGGAGCACATCCGGACTGTAGCTCGCGGCATCCTCCGCGGCCAGGTGCTCGTAGTATTTAGCGATGAATTCCTCATCGCCGGTAGCTGAGCTGGACAGATCCGCCATGCTGGATCCAGTCGACATGTAAAACGCCTCCGATAGGTGGGTCCCAACCGCGCCGTTGCGGTCCTTTGGCAAGCCTAACGCGGCGCGTTCAAAACTTCACTTTGGGCGGGCACGACGGCGGATTCCCCGCCTGGGCGGCGCCGGCCGGCTTCCGGCCAGCCCGGCGATGGCGTGCCGCAGCGCAGAGCCGGGCGCGGTTTCCAACAGGACCGAGCCGCCCAGCAGGGCGGCATCGGCTGCGGCGGTATCGGACGGCAGCAGGGCAGGGACCCCGGCGGCCGGCACGAACCGTTCCCAGGCCTCCCGCAGCTGTGCTTCCGGCCGGGCTCCCACGGCCGCCGCCCGGACCTTGTTGAGCACCGCTTCCGCCGGGGCCGAGGGGACGGCATGCGCCAGTTCGTCCAGCCCGCGGACCAGCCGCGGCAGCCCCACCGAATCCGCGCTGCCCACGGCCAGCACCCGGTCCGCCGCCCCCAGCACGCGCAAGGTGGCGCCGTTGCGCCGGGGCGCCATCGAGTCAAAGCTCAGCTCCTCGTCGTGTTCCAGCGAGAAACCGCAATCCACGACGACGGTCTCGGCCACGGCCCGCGCCACGTCCAGCACTGCCCCGAGCGCCGACGGCCTCAGCTCGGTCCACCGGTCCACCCTGGTGATCCCGGTCAGCACCAGCATGGAGGTTCCGGCCACGGCTACCTTCAGGCAGACCCGTTCCAGGGCCTGGCTGTCCAGCACGCCCTGGTCCGCCAGCCGGCAGGCGTGGGCAAGGGCGGCAGATTCATCGAGCAGGCCAAGGAACGCGGCGACGCTGGCCCCGTAGGTATCGGCATCCATCAGCAGGGTCCGCCGGCCGGCGGCGGCGTATTCGGCGGCGAGGTTGACCGCCACGGTGGTCCGTCCCGGCGCCCCCGCCGGGCCCCACACCGCGACGAGTTCACCCCTGGCCCCTGCAGGTACCGGCGGTTCAACTGCGGCGCCGTGCGGCCGCAGGGCCCGGGCAGGGTCGGCCAGCGCTGCCCGTCCCGGCGCAGCGGCTGTTGCTGCCGCTCCGGCCGCCGTCAGCGAGCCCAGCTGCGCGACGGACTCGGCCACCAGTGCTGCCAGGGCCACGGGTTCGACGGTTTCGGCACCCGTGCGGATGCCGAGCGCTTCGAGCCGGAGGCGTTCCCCGCCGTCGTCGGTCAACGCCACCACGGACACCTCGGCGCTGTGCAGCCGCTCCAGCACGCCGCCGTCGAGCTCCCTCGTCCGGCCCGCCACGATGGCCGCCCGGGCCAGCCCGGACTGCGCCGCCGCCAGCAACTCCGCGAGGTCGGTGCAGCGCCGGACCACCGTGACGGGTCCATGGAGCCGTTCCAGGCCCGTCACGAAGTCGGCGGCCGCCGTCCCCAGCGTGACGACCGGCAGGCTCATGGGGTGCCGGCCGGGTTGAGTACCACGTTGATGCGTGCCCCGTTGGCGAGGGCATGCAGCAGCGCCGGCATGGTGTCATCCCCCACCAGGACGTGCAGCCGTTCCGCTCCGGACGAGCCGAAAGCGGTGGTGGCGCGCGTCAACTGCGACACCTCGGCCGCCTCGAGCAGCCTCTCCGGCTGCTCGAAACCGTTCCGTCCGTCCGGCAGCGACACCCAGACATCGACCCGGGAACCGGGACCGGCCTCCTCGGGCAACGGGCTCTCGATATTCAGGCCGATCGGCTTCCGGTCCAAGTCGTCGCTGACACCCAGCACGGAAGCCGGCAGCAGTTCCCCGCCCCGGACCAGCGCGGTGGCGACGGCACCTGCCGGCAGCCCCGTTGCGGCCGGCAGGTAGAGGCCCCCCGCCTCGCCCAGCCGGACGTCGACGACGACGACGTCCGCGGCGGAGATCGGTTGCCCCACCGCGATGTCCGTCCTGGCCGCCAGGACACCGGTGGTCTTATCCGCGCTGTTGACCAGCGCGGCCACTCCGGCCACCGAAGCCACCACCAGCAGCAGTCCGGCCAGCAACCGGGGATCTTTCCACGACGGGCGTTTCAACCGCTGTGCCACGGTCTTTTCTGCGATGGCAGCGCTCACGGATCTTCTTCCCCCCTTAATTCCCGCGCCCCGAAAGGACAGCGACGCTGCGCTCCGAGAGCCGGCCCCGAGGCCGCGGGTGGCACCATTCTGGCCGTGGTCCAGTGGAAAAGGGAACCGCTGCGGCCGCCCGGACCCGATCTGGGGAAAACTTTTCGGAACAAACGGGGCCAGTCGGATCAAACGCCATCAAACGGTGCCATAATGGCTGAAACCGTCCCCGTTCCAAAGGATCTGCCCATGCCACGGTTCCTCACCCTGTCCGATGTGGCGGAGGAGTTGCAGATCTCCTCGTCGCAGACGTACGCCCTGGTTCGCAGCGGCGAACTTCCCGCCATCCAGATCGGCGGCCGGGGCCAATGGCGCGTCGAGCAGGTCATGCTCGATCAGTACATCCAGGACAAGTACGCCCAGACGCGGCGGCTGATCGAAGAGGCCAAGTCGACCACGGAATGAGCATCTAGTCCGGGCTGCGCGACACGAGGGCCGCAATGGCCGCGAAGGGCACCGTGTAGACCGACCGGACATTTGCCGCGCGCCTGTCCTCGCCCGTCGGCACGGCCGCGACGTCGAAGGAGTCCGCCCCGACCCTGTCGACCACGCCCTCGGCCGCCGGCACGCCGGGGCTGCCCGACAGGTAGACGGCGACCGGTGCGCGGTCGCGGCCCAGGGCCCGAAGGGCGGAACCGAGCCCGAGCCGACGCGCCCCGGTCGGGTCGGCGACCGCATGCCGGCCCATTCCTTCGAGCAGTTGGACAGCGGCCAACGGCACGAGCACGCTCCGCACTCCCTCGTTGAGCACCAACCAGGTTGATCCAACATGGGCCAGCGTCCCCTCGAACCTGAGGTCTGCGCCCAGACGGACGCGCAGACTGCTGCCCAGCTGCCCCCGAAGCCGGTCGGCCAGACCCACCGCGGCCAGCTCGATCCGGGCGCGCTCGTTCACCTCCGCTTCCAGCTCCAACCGGTCCGCGGCGTGTAGCTGGGTCTCCAAATCGGCAAACAGGGCGTCCCAACGCATGGCGCCAGCCTAGGAACCTGCACCAAATCCCGTCAATCGAAAACCGACTGTTTACAACAAGCCTTTGACGCTGCCACTATTGGAGATCAAACAGAAGCAAATCGAAACAAATAGCATGAAACGCTATCAAAGCAGGTCCCGACCGGAGGCACTTCCCATGCTCAGAACCACCGCCGATCTGGCAACCGCAGGGCTGGTGACGGGTTGTGCCGCCGTGCTGATGCTCGCCGGGAGGGAACTGGCCACCGGCGCCGCGTGGCCTCCGCAGGACTACCAGGACCTGCTGGCGCTCCTGTCGATCGGAGCCGGCGCGGCCGTGCTCTGCTGGTTGCTCCTGGGCATGGCGGCAGCGGCGGCCTGCGCGGTGCTGGCCAAGACCGGCCACCGTCGCCTGGCGGCCCGGTGGGCCGCGTGGAGTCCCGTATTCATGCGGCGCCTGGCGGGCGCGGTCGTCGGCCTCAATCTGGTGGTGATCGCAGGTGCCCATGCGGCTACCGCAACGCGTGTGACCGAACCTGCGGCCGGGACCGGCACGTCCAGCGCCGCCGTGGTGGATCCTCGGTGGCAGCCGGACGGCTTGGCCGGACCGGCACATTCTCCGGTGGACCCGTCGTGGAGGCCCGGTCCCCCGGCCGCGGCCCCGGGCGCCGTCGCCAAGCCGCCGACCAGGGACACTCCCGACAAACCCCGCCTGGTTACCGTCACGGCCGGCGATTCCCTGTGGCGGCTCGCGGCCGCCGAGCTGGGCCCGCTGGCGACCGACGCGGAAATCGCCGAGCGGTGGCCGGAGTGGTATGCCGCCAACAGGACCCTCATCGGCCACGACCCCTCGCTGATCAAACCCGGGCAAACGCTCGTCGTACCTCCGCCGGGATGGTGAAGCTTTCGGAAGCGGCGGGGAGACGCACCCGGGCGCCGTGCTGTGGGGCGCGGCTGGAAGCCCAAGGGCAGTACCAGTGGAAGGAAGGGCAGGACATGGACAACGTTCGACACCTCCCGGCCGCGCAGGCGCCGGGGAAAGAAGCCGGGGCGGGCGCGCGCCTGGACGCGCTGGCACCAGCGAGCGGGGCGCCGCGGCCCCTGACGGTACGGCGGGTCAAACCGGCGGGGCCGGACGGCTACTTTGCGCCCGTCATCCGGTTGCAGCCCAAGCGACCGGAGGACACCCGCGGGGCGGCCGGAGCCGCCGCTGTGCCCCGGCCCGTTCCGCTGCCGGTGGGCGGTGATCCCGAGGCGGAGGCCGAACTGCGCCACGTCACGGCGATGGCCCGGTCCGTGGCGCAGGCCTGCCTGGAGGCCGTCTCCGGCACGCGGCCGGTCCAACAGCTCGCCCGCTGGCTGGACCCCGCCAGCTACGAAAAGCTGGTGCACCGGGCGGACATCGCCAGGGCGCACCGGGCGCAGCTGCGTTCCGATGGCCGGGCCCCGCTGCGGCTGCACCGCAGCGCCGTGGTCCGCTCCTCGCGGGTATGCCGTGCCGCCGACAGCGCCTATGAAGCGTCGCTGGTGGTGGCCGAGACCCGCCGGATACGCGCGGTGGCGCTGCGGCTGGAGTGGATCCGCGGACTGTGGAAGGTCACGGCCCTGGAGATCGGCTGAACCCCGAAACTACTTCCGGCGCTTGCCGCTCTTGGCGGGGCGCTTGTCCCTGGCGGGCGCTGCCGCCTTGGCCGGGGCCTGGCGTTCGACCCGTGTCTCGGCTTCTCCGGATGCGCTGGGCGCCGTGAACTGCAGGGCCGCCGGCCGCTGCGGGGCTTCCAACCCGGCCGCGGTGATCTGCGGCGCCGCCGCCGCCCGGGCGTCCGCGACCCCGGGGACCGTCGCCTCGGCCGGCTGCTGCACCTGGACCTCGAGGTTGAAGAGATAGCCGATGCTCTCTTCGCGGATGGACTCCATCATGGCCTGGAACATCACGAATCCCTCGCGCTGGTATTCGACCAGCGGATCGCGTTGCGCCATGGCCCGCAGTCCGATGCCCTCCTTGAGGTAATCCATCTCGTAGAGGTGTTCCTGCCACTTCCTGCCGATCACCGAGAGCACCACGCGCCGCTCCAGTTCGCGCATGGTCTCGGAGCCGAGCGTCTGCTCACGCTGCGCGTAGGCGACCTTGGCATCGGAGACGATTTCTGCGCGCAGGAAATCTGCCGTGACCCTCGAGCGCCCGCCGGCTTCCTCCAGCACCTCGTCGATCGTCAGTTCGATCGGGTAGAGCTGCTTGAGGTTGGTCCACAGCTGCTCATAGTCCCAGTCGTCGCCATGGCCCTCCATGGTGGCTTCGTTGACCATCGCCGTCACCACGTCCTCGAGGAAGAACGCGACCTTCTCGTGCAGGTCGTCGCCTTCCAGGATGCGCCGCCGGTCGTTGTAGATTGCCTCGCGCTGGCGGTTGAGCACGTCGTCGTACTTCAGCACGTTCTTGCGCTGCTCGGCGTTCCGGCCTTCGACCTGTGCCTGGGCGTTCTGGATGGCCTTGGAAACCATCTTGGACTCCAACGCCACGTCGTCGGGCATGCGGGAGGAGTTCATGATGCGTTCGGCCGCGCCCGAGTTGAACAGCCGCATCAGGTCATCGGTGAGGGAGAGGTAGAAGCGGGATTCGCCCGGGTCGCCCTGGCGACCGGAGCGGCCGCGGAGCTGGTTGTCGATGCGGCGGGATTCATGCCGTTCCGTACCCAGCACGTAGAGTCCGCCGAGCTCCTTGACCTCGTCGTGCTCGGCCTGCACGGCTTTCTGCGCCGCCGCCAGGGCGGCGGGCCAGGCGGCCTCGTAGTCTTCCGGGTTCGCGGCGGGGTCCAGGCCGCGGCGTTCCAACTCGGCCACGGCGTTGAATTCGGCGTTGCCGCCGAGCATGATGTCGGTACCGCGGCCGGCCATGTTGGTGGCCACCGTGACGGCACCCTTGCGGCCGGCCTGCGCGACGATGGCCGCTTCCCGGGCGTGGTTCTTGGCGTTGAGCACTTCGTGCCGGATGCCCTGTTTCGCCAACTGCTTGGACAGGTACTCGCTCTTCTCCACGCTGGTGGTGCCCACCAGGACCGGCTGGCCCTTTTCGTGGCGCTCGGCGATGTCCTTCACGACGGCGTCGAACTTGGCGACTTCGTTCTTGTAGATCAGGTCCGACTGGTCGATGCGGGCCATCGGCTTGTTCGTCGGGATCGGAACCACGCCGAGCTTGTAGGTGCTCATGAACTCGGCCGCCTCGGTTTCAGCGGTGCCGGTCATGCCCGAGAGCTTGCCGTAGAGGCGGAAGTAGTTCTGCAGGGTCACCGTGGCCAGCGTCTGGTTCTCGGCCTTGATCTCGACGCCCTCTTTGGCCTCGATCGCCTGGTGCATGCCTTCGTTGTAGCGCCGGCCGGCCAGGATGCGGCCGGTGTGCTCGTCGACGATGAGCACCTCGCCTTTGAGCACCACGTAGTCCTTGTCCCGCTTGAACAACTCCTTGGCCTTGATGGCGTTGTTCAGGAACCCGATCAGCGGCGTATTCGCCGATTCATACAGGTTGTCGATGCCGAGGTAATCCTCGACTTTTTCGATGCCGGACTCCAGCACGCCGACGGTCCGCTTCTTCTCGTCGACTTCGTAGTCTTCGGTGTCCTTCAGCCGCATCACGACGCGTGCAAATTCGGTGTACCAGCGGTTCACATCGCCGGAGGCCTGGCCGGAAATGATCAGCGGGGTGCGGGCCTCGTCGATCAGGATGGAGTCGACTTCGTCCACGATCGCGAAGTGGTGTCCGCGCTGGACCAGTTCGTCACGGCTCCAGGCCATGTTGTCGCGCAGGTAGTCGAAGCCAAATTCGTTGTTCGTGCCGTAGGTGATGTCCGCCGCGTACTGTTCGCGGCGGGTCGCCGGGTTCTGGTTGGAGAGGATGCAGCCGCTGGTCAGGCCCAGGAAGCGGTAAACACGGCCCATCAGGTCGGACTGGTATTCGGCCAGGTAGTCGTTGACCGTCACCACGTGGACGCCCTTGCCGGTGAGCGCGTTCAGGTAGGCCGGCGCGGTGGCCACCAGCGTCTTGCCTTCACCGGTCTTCATCTCCGCGATGTTGCCCATGTGCAGGGCTGCGCCGCCCATCAGCTGGACGTCGAAGTGGCGCAGGCCGAGCGTGCGGCTGGCGGCTTCGCGGACGGCGGCGAAGGCTTCCGGGAGCAGGTCGTCGAGCAGCTCGCCGTCCTGGTAGCGCTGCTTCAACGTGTCGGTTTCCCCGCGCAACTCGGCATCCGTGAGGGACTTGAAGTCCTCTTCCAGGACGTTGATCGCATCGGCGTAGCCGCGCAGCCTCTTCAGCGTCTTCTTGTCGCCGGTACGAAGCACACGCTCGAGAATCGTTGGCACTACATAGCTCCCAGTCAGTTGCGCAGAAATCTGGCTTGTTCAGTCTACGTGAGAGACGAGTCCGGCAGCGTTTTGGTTCCCGGCGGCCGTTTCGCGCTCTCACGGGCCAGGGCGGGGGCCAAATCGCCCCTCTCCTGAACCACGACGGCGTCCAGCGCCAGCCATTCGGCCATGCCGGCCAGCTCGGCTGCCAGCTCCGCCGCGGTTCCGGGCGGGGCGTCGTCTTCGGCGTGCGCAGCCCGGACCACGAGCCTGCCCGAGGCCCGGTCCGTCTTCAAGTCCACGCGGGCGCACAGCCGGTCCCCCAGCAGGAACGGCAGGACGTAGTAGCCGTAGGTCCGCTTCGGCGCCGGCGTATAGATTTCGATCCGGTAGCGAAAGCCGAACAGCCGCTCCACCCGCTGGCGTTCGAACACCAAGGAATCGAAGGGGCTCAGGAGTGCCCTGCCGGTGGCGCGGCGCGGCCGGGCTGCCTCGGCGTGCAGGAACACGTCGCCCCTCCAGCCGTCCACCTGCACCGCTTCCAACTTTCCGGCCGCCTCCAGGGTCCGCACCGCGGCGGCGGCCGCCCGCACGGGCACGCGGAAGTAGTCGGCGAAGCACTTGACGGTCCCGATGCCGTGAGCCAGCGCCGCGGCCTCGATCAGCCTCAGCATCGCCTGTTCCGGATCGGGCCGGTAGTGTGCGTCGTGCGGGGCGGGCAGCACCCGCTCGGTCAGGGTGTAAAGCCGTTCGAACTGGGGAGTCCGCGCGGCGGCGCTGACCAGCCCCTGTTCGAAGAGGTCCTCCAGCACCCGCTTGACCGCGTTCCAGTTCCAGCCCCAGTCGGTCTTCGGCTGGTGCGCGTCATGGCCGATCCGGTCGGCGACCGCCCGGGCGGTCAGGCCGCGCGAGGAGGAAAGGGTGTCCAGGATCTTGGCGGTCAGGTCCCGGACGAGGACCGGGTCCATGCCGGCCGCGCCGACCCACCGGCGACGCTGCCACTGGCGGAGATCGGCGAAATCCTGCGGCTTGATATAGCTGGCTTCGTGCGCCCAGTACTCCATCATGCGGCGCGGCGCTTTTCCCGCAAACCGGTGGAGGATGTCGACGTCGTAGCCGCCGAGCCTGGAGAAGAACGGCAGGTAATGCGCGCGCACCAGCACGTTCACGGAGTCAATCTGCAGCAGCCGCAGCCGGTCAAAGGTCCGGCCCACCTGCCTTGCCGTGACAAGGCCGGTGGGCCGTTCCTGAACCAATCCCTGCGCCGCCAGCGCGATGCGGCGGGCCTGGGCCGGAGTGATGCGGGCTGTCATGCCTTCATACTAGGCAAGCCGCGGCGCTGTCAGGCCTTGGCGCCCGCCGACGCGCGGTAGGCCAGCACCTCTTCACGCGCCTTGGCTTCTTCGGCGCTGCAATCGGCGTCGAGGGTGATCACGCCGTACGTCCAGCCACGACGGCGGTAGACGACACTGGGTGCGTCCGTCGCCTTGTCGATGAACAGGTAGAAGTCGTGTCCCACCAGTTCCATGTTGTCCACGGCATCGTCGAGGGTCATGGCCGCGGCCGGGAAGACCTTGCGGCGGATCAGCACCGGTGAGTCTCCGGCGGGAACATCGTTGTCGATGTCGTAGCCGGTCCGGTCCTCGGTTTGGTCCTGGGCAGTTGCCGCAGCCAGCGCCGCTTCGTGCAGCGGCATGTCCGAGCTGGCCGGTTCCAGCGTGGCGGTGGCCTGGTGGACGGCGGTCGGGGTGTGACGGCCGTGGTGGACCTTGCGGCGGTCCCGGGCGCGGCGCAGGCGCTCCAAAAGCTTGTTATAGGCAATGTCGAAAGCTGCAAACTTGTCCGCGGCCTTGGCCTCGGCGCGGACCACGCTGCCCCGTCCGAGCACGGTGAGCTCGACGGTCATCGAGCTTTCGGCATTGCGGGCATTGGCCTCTTTGGTGACTTTGGCATCAAGCCGCTGGACCTTGTCGCCCAACTGCTCGATCTTGGAGATCTTCTCCTCAGCGTACTCGCGGAACCGATCCGAAACGGACAGGTTGCGGCCGTTGATGTTGAATTCCATGGTGCCCTCCATAATTGCCTAGATGACACAACAGCGACCGAAAGAGAAACTCCTTTCAGCCGCTGAAGACGGGTTGCCTCCCTCGCGGGAGCCCATACTTCACGTTAGATCACGGACACCTTTTATTCACCCTTTACTCACGAATATCTACAACATTTACCGACGATGTCCGAGGGCACCCCGACGGCCGGTGCACCGGGGGCAGCATAATCGTTACACCCCGCGTCATTCCGCGGCGCTCACGAGGGCCGCCGCGCGGCCTCCCCGCCCGCATCTCCGGCGGCGGGCCCGGCCGGAGCCGAGGCGGCTGCCAGCACCGCTCCGCCCAGGGGATGTCCGCCGGCGGCACGCAGTGCGCGGGCCAGCTCGCCCATCGTGGCCCCGGTGGTGAGCACGTCGTCCACCAGGAGGCAGCACCTCCCGGCGATCAGGGGTGCGTACCCCGGCGGCACCGCCATGCTGCCGGCAACGTTCCGTTGCCGGGCCGACCGGCCCAGCGCCTTCTGCCCGCCCGGGGACCCCGGCCGCTCCAGGCGCCGCACCGGGTCCACGCGGACGGCGGGCAGCAACTGCAGGCCGTCCGGCAGCAGGCCTTGCCGGGCCAGGCGGGACAGCAGCAGTTGAAGCGGATCGTAGCCGCGGCGCCGGCGGGAGCTGCCGCGCGAGGGAACCGGGACCAGCACGGCCGCGGCGGGCCGGCCGGCACGTGCCGCGGCCGCGTCCAGGGCGCCGGCCAGCACGACGGCCAGCACCGGCGCCAGCTCGGTCCGGCCGTGGTTCTTAAAGGCCAGCACGGCCTGGGAGAGTTCACGCCGGTAGGGTCCCCCGGCCGTCACCGGCAGCGGGCGACCGGCCTCGTCCAGCGGCAAGGAGTCGGCGTCCTGCTCCACGGCAATCGGGCGCACCGTCGAGCGGCGCAGGCGCCGCCTGCAGGCAGCGCACAGGACGTAATCCGGCGCACCGCAGGCCACGCAGTCCGTCGGCAGCAGCAGCCGGCCGAACTGCCCGGACCAGATCCGCAGCGCCTGGGCGGCCCGGCTGAAATACAGCCTGTCCAGCCGGGTGCCCAGGCCCGCCGTCGCCTTCACCACCGGGTCCCCGCCATGCCTTCAGCCTGGCCGCGTCCTGCCCGGCCGGGGCGGTCCGGGCGCCGGTTGTGGAGTGTTGCGGTGCTGCGGGCGGCTGTGGAGGCGGGGCTATCCGGGGAAGGACGGATCGATGACCAGCGGGGAGTTGCGCTGCGGAGCCCAGCTGTTGCCGACGCGGATGTAGAGCATCTCGTTGGTCTGGGCGTACACGTCCTGGCCGCCGTTGCCGGCGCTGATCTCCACCATCCCCTGCAGGGGCGCGGTCCGCAGGGTGCTGCCGTCCAGGTTCAGCACCTCCGCGGTCACCGCTTCGTCGGGCGAGGCCTGCATGACGACGACGGTATCTTCGTCGGCCCAGACGCCGGAGTCCACCGGCACCGACGGGTTCAACCGCTTGGGCGTGGTGATGCCCCGGGGCCGGCCGTCCTGGTCCCGGACGACGCCGGCCACATAGACCGAGGTGCTCTCGCCTTCACGGGTGGTGATGAGCGCCCTGGATCCTTCACGCGAGATCTGCAGCTCGGTCACGGTCCGCTCCGTGAGCCATTGGGCGCTGACCGCCACCGATTCGTCCGGCTCCTCGATGGAAACCGCGGAGACTTTCCCGCTGCCGTCACCGGCCGCCGCCCAGGCCCAGCCGAAGGGATCGACGCTGGGTCCGGTGAGGTTGCTTCCGGATGCCGCCTCCACCGCGCGGCGGTCCTCGCCGATCACGAACATCCGGTTGCGCTCGGCGGTCAGGAAGGCAAAGCGTTCCTGGTCCAGCGACATCGCCGGTTCGCGCGGGCGCAGCCGGCTGACGGACGGCAGGTCCTCCGGCTTGACCGGCCGCGATCCTTCGTAGAACACCAGTTCCTCGTCCAAAACCCCGATCTGCACATTGCCGACCGCGGGGTCCGTCACCGCGGCCTGGAACTGGGGATCGGGGGAATTGCCCAGGTCCACTTCCCGCTGGTCCACGGTCATCTGGACGGTGGAGACGGTATTGAGCTCCCCCAGCGTCAGTTCCAGCTGCTGTTGCATCTGCTGCCGGCGCAGGAACGTGGTGCCCGTCAGGACTTCGGCCGACAGGTCCACGCTGGCAGCCCCCGATTCGATCGGTACGGCCCGCCGCACCAGCTGCGAGCCTTCCGGGAAGGCACTGATCACGGCGCCGGCCAGGTACGGTGCGGGCCCCTCCAGCATGGCAGCCACGATGGCCGCTGAGATGCCCTGCCGGTTGGCGAACCAGCGCACGTCCGGCACGGCATACGTGTACGTCGGGTCGTAGTAGTACAGGTTGAACGGGGAGAACAAGGTGCGGAAGTCCACCGTGGAGACCATGGTCCCGTCCGGAACGCTGGAGATCCGCCATTCGCCGTCCACCTGAGCCAGTTCCACCGGCAGCGATTCGGTGGCCCCTTCCTCGGCCTGGGTTCGGACGCCCGACTCGTTGATCGTGGCATCGACCTCCACCTGGAGCACGAATTCGGTTTCGGACGGCGATCCGACAATCCTCACGACGTTCCGGTACACCAGCGTCCGCTGCACCGGCTGCCATTCGCCGGCCAGGTCCGGGGCGAGGAATTCGCGCGCAATCCGGTAATCGTCCTGCGTGGCCGTGCCCGCCTGGATAAAGCCGGCGACGATCTGCTGCGGGGAGTCCCCCGGCGACGGCCCCGGCGGGTTGAAGGTGTAGCCGGTCCCCCCGGTTTCGCCCGAATCGGCCTGGACCGTGCCCACCGGCCCCGACATCGGGATGGAGGAACAGGAGGCCAGCGCCAGCATGACACAGAGCATGACGACGACGGCGCGCAGCCGGGAGGGGCGGGCAGGCTCAGCTGGGATCCGGAACACCGTTTTCCTCCTGCTGTTCGAGGAGCACATTCTCGGCCACCAGCCGGCCGTGCCACGCGGAGGCGCCGGCCGGTGGCAGCGGCAGCGGCGAATGGGTGAGCGTGCCGCCGCTGTGCCGCGGCAGCGTGAGCCGGAAGCAGGCACCGTTGCCCGGCTCGCCCCACGCCTGCAGCCAGCCGCCATGGAGGCGGGCATCCTCGGTGGAAATCGACAGCCCCAGGCCGCTGCCGCCGGTGGTCCGCGCCCGGGCCGGGTCGGCGCGCCAGAAGCGGTCGAACACCCTGGAGGCTTCCATGGCCGTCATCCCGATGCCGTAGTCCCGCACCGAGACGGCCACGGCGTCCTCGGTTGCCCCGACCGTGACCTCCACCGGTTTGCCTTCGCCGTGTTCCAGCGCGTTGACAATCAGGTTGCGCAGGATGCGTTCGATCCTGCGCCGGTCCATGTCCGCGATGCAGCGCGGCTCGTGGGCAATCAGCCGCAGCTCCGACCCGCTGTTCTCCGCAAGCGGCTGGGCGGCGTCGAGCGCGGTGCGGGCGATCTCCACCAAATCGGTCGGCTCCGCGTCCAGTGCGGCAGCACCGGCGTCGAAACGGGAGATCTCCAGGAGGTCGGCGAGCAGCGCCTGGAAACGCTCCACCTGGTTGTACAGCAGTTCCGTGGAGCGGGCGTTGATTGGATCGAAGTCCCCGCGCGATTCGTACAGCACCTCCGCGGCCATGCGGACCGTGGTCAGCGGCGTCCGCAGTTCGTGCGACACGTCGGACACGAACCGCTGCTGCATTTCGGACAGCGCGGCCAGCTGCGTGATCTGCTCCTGCAGGCTGTTCGCCATGTGATTGAAGGAGGCCCCCAGCCGGGCGAGTTCGTCCTCGCCCCGGACTTCCAGCCGCTCCTGCAGTTGTCCTGCCGCCAGCTTCTCCGAGGCGATGGCCGCCTGGCTGACCGGGTGCACCACGGCGCGGGTCAGCAGCCAGACGATGCCGCCGACCAGGATCAGCAGCAGCCCGCCGCCGATCCAGAGCACCCGGTGAATGAAGTCCAGGGTCTGCTGGACCGAGGAGAGGTCGTAGATCAGGTACAGCGCATACGAATTGCCCGGCGGCAACGACACCTTGGTGCCGAATCCGATGGCGGGGACATCGCTGTCGCCCACGGGCAGCGCGAGCGCCTGGCGGTACTGCCCGGTGCCCGTGGCGACTTCCCGGGCCAACCCCTCCGGGATGATGTTGGCGGTGATGGAGGTGTTCGACTGGCTGAACACGTAGAGGTTCTGGCCGCCCGGCAGCGGCGTCAGCAGGTAGTAGCGCGGCGCTTCGGCGCCGGTACCCTCCAGCAGTTTCAGCGTGTCCGCCACCATGCTGGAGACGGTCGCCCGGTCGCTGGCGGAGGAACTCTCGAAGATTGTCTTGACCTGGGACAGCCCGCGCCGGGACTCGGCCTCCGCCTGGTTCACCCGCTCCTGATAGAGCCCGGAGGCGATCTGGCTGGAGAGGAACGCGCCCACGCCCATGAAGGCGAAGGCGGTGAGCAGGACGGCAGCGGTCACCGTGCGGAACTGCAGCGACCGCCGCCATTTCCGGTTCAGGAACTCGCGGGCCCGCAGCGTGGCATGCCAAGCGGCCTCAGCTGCCGCCTTCAGCTTGGCTGTCCACCGGCTGAGAACCGGCTCCACTTACCCTTGGCCGGCCTTGTAACCGACGCCGCGCACCGTGAGCACCACTTCGGGGGCCTCCGGATCGCGTTCGATCTTGGAGCGCAGCCGCTGGACATGCACGTTGACCAGGCGGGTGTCTGCGGCGTGGCGGTAGCCCCAGACCTGCTCCAGCAGCAATTCGCGGGTGAAGACCTGCCAGGGTTTCCGGGCCAGGGCCACCAGCAGGTCGAATTCCAGCGGGGTGAGCGAGATCTTCTCGTCCCCGCGGTGGACGACATGCCCGGCAACATCGATCACCACGTCGGCGATCCGCAGGGTCTCGGGCGCCCGCTGGTCGCCCGGACGCAGGCGCGCGCGCACCCGGGCCACGAGTTCTGCCGGCTTGAACGGCTTGGGCACGTAGTCGTCGGCACCGGATTCCAGGCCCCGGACCACGTCGGAGGTGTCCGACTTGGCCGTCAGCATGACAATGGGAACGTCCGATTCGCCACGGATCTGGCGGCAGACCTCGATGCCGTCCAGCCCCGGGAGCATCAGGTCGAGCAGCACCAGGTCCGGCTTGCTGCTGCGGAAGACCTCGAGGGCCTGGGCGCCGTCCGCGCAGAACACGGGATCGAAGCCATCGTTGCGCAGCACGATGCCGATCATCTCGGCCAGGGCCTCGTCGTCGTCTACGACCAGAATGCGTGCCTTCATATCTCCCTATTGTTCCCTATTCCCCTCATCCCTGACGTCACGACGCACAGGGCACACCGACACTGCGCCCACGGCGGGCCCGCGCCGGGATGGTAGGAACTGGCGGACCGAAACTATAGGCTGATGAGAGGCTAACACTTCGCCGGAGGCCTCCCGCAGCCGGCGACACGAGATGAGGAAGACGGGACGCGATGAGCCACGGGGCCAATGACGCCGGGCACGACAGCAGGGATCCGCAAGGCCAGGGCCCCGACGGCCCCGGCAACGGCCACGGCAACGGCGCCGGGGCCGACAGCCAGGCGCCGGGCCAGCCTGCGTGGGGGCAGCAGCCGGTGTGGGGCCCGCCGCCGGCCTGGGGACAGCCCGGGCCGGGCGCGCAACACCCGACGTGGGCGCCGCCGGGCCAGCAGCCTCCGCCCGCCCAGTCCGGGTGGAACCCGCAGCCGCAGTGGGAACAGCCCGCGCCCGGCGCACAGCAGCAGGGCGGCTGGCCGGCGCCCGCCCAGTCCGGATGGAACCCGCAGCCGCAGTGGGGACAGCCCGCGCCCGGCGCACAACAGCAGGGCGGCTGGCCGGCGCCCGCCGGTCCGGGCCCGTACCGCGGCTATGTTGCTCCGCCGAAACCGGGCGTCATCCCGCTGCGTCCGCTCGGCGTCGGCGAGATCCTCGACGGCGCCTTCCAGGCTGCCCGCAAGAACGCCGCGGCGGTCTTCGGCACCGCGGTGCTGCTCCAGGTGGTCGTCAGCGCGCTGGCCTGGCTGGTCGGCGGGCTGATCATTTCGGCCTTCGGCGGCCTGCAGGTCATGGCGAACGAGGAACTCACGGATGCATCCGCGGTGGCCTTCGGCCTGTCCATCATCATCTCCTCGCTGGTGCTGGGCCTGCTGTCCGGGGTGGGGATCCTGGTCCTGCAGGGCGTCCTCGCCATTCCCACCGCCCGGGCCGCGGTCAACCAGAAAACCAGCTTTGGCCTGATGTTCGCGCTCGCGAAGGGCCGGATCGGTGCGCTGGTCGGTCTGGCCCTGCTTTATCTCGCCCTCACCGCTGCCGCACTGGTCGCGATCATCGCCGGCTCCTTCTTCCTGGCCGACCAGCTCGGCGTGTCCTCAGCCTGGATCATCGTGCTGATCATTGTGGGCCTGACGGCGGTGTCCGTCTGGATCGGCATCAAGCTGATGCTGGCACCGGCTGTGATCATCATGGAACGCGCTCCGCTCTTCCGGGCGCTCGCCCGGTCGTGGCAGCTGACCGACCGCAGCTGGTGGCGGACCTTTGGGATCATCCTCTTGTGCAGCATCATCGTCACGGTGATCACCTCCGTGGTCAGCATGCCCATTTCCTTCATCGTGGGACTCGCCGGTCCGCTGCTGGGCGATCCCACTTCGGCCGAGAGCATGCTGGCGACCATGGGGCCGCTCACGCTGGTCTCGATGCTGCTGTCTTCCATCTTCTCGGCCATCGGCTACGCCTTCCAAGCGGCCGTGATCGCCCTGGTCTACATCGACCTGCGGATCCGCCGCGAAGGGTTCGACGTGGTGCTGTTGCGCGAACATGAAGCCTCCGGCGGCCGGGAGACCCGGACCATTCCGGGACTCGGCGCCGCCGCGGCACCCGGCCCCGCGGTTCCCGGGCCGGCCGGCCCCTGGCCCACGTGACCATGCACGCCCCGGGCATCGCGGCGGCGGCACCGGGTTCCGCAGCTGTTCCCTTCGAGGTCCCGGTGGAGCCGGGACCGGAAGAGGCGCGCGACCTGCTGATCCGCGAACTGGCCAAGGAGGAGTACCAGGATGCCCGGCCCGGCGTCCTGGAATCAGTGCTGCAGGCCATCCTCGACTGGCTGGCCGGGCTGATCGCCCAACTCAATGGCTTCAGCCCCAACCTCGGCACGCTGGTCCTGGTTTTGGCTGCCCTGCTGCTGATCGGCGCGGCCGTGTGGCTGGTCAAGCCCCGGCGCAACGCCCGCAGCCGCGCGGCGGCGGAGATGTTCGACGGCGCCGTCCCGCTCACGGCCGACGAACACCGCCGGAAGTCGCGGGCGGCCGCGGACCGGGGCGACTGGGATGCGGCGCTGACGGAGCGGTTCCGCGCGCTGGTGCGCTCGATGGAAGAACGGGTGGTCCTGGATGCCCGGCCGGGCCGCACCGCCGACGAAGCGGCCGCCGGCATCGCCGCCGCGTTCGGCGCCGAGGCCGGGCGGCTGCGTGTTGCGGCCAACCGGTTCGACGCCGTGCGGTACGGCAAGGTGCCCGCCACGCGTGCGGACCTTGACCAGCTGGCGGCCCTGGACGATTCCCTGGCCGCGGCGTCCCCGCAGCCGGGCGGCAGCGGCCCGGCGCCGCTGGCGGTTCCGCGATGAGCCACGCACCCGCCGCGCACCGGACTGCTGCGGCAGCCGATGGCTTCGCCGGAGGCACCACCGGAACCGGCGGCGCACCCGGAGACCTGCCGGAGACCGTCGGCGACGGCGGCTCGGTGCTGTCCACGCTGCGCAACCGGCTGCGGCGGTGGAGCTTCTGGCTCCTCTTGTTGGTGCTGCTGTGCGGGGTGGTGGCGCTGGAGCTGCTCCGCGGCCCGGCCGCCGACCGCGCCGACCTCTCCCCCGGCAACGCCGCGCCCAACGGGGCCCAGGCCGTGGCCGAAGTGCTTCGCCAGCAGGGCGTGCAGGTGACCGCCACGCATTCGCTGCAGGAGACCCGGGACCAGCTGACGGCAGGCGACGCCGCCCTGCTGATCCACGACCCGGGCGGCTACCTGACCGCCGGGCAGCTGAAACCGCTGAAGGAGCAGGCCGCGCGGATCGTGCTGCTCGAGCCCGGCTTCGAGGCGCTGCGGGCCCTTGCCCCCGGCGTCCGGGCCGCCGGCGTCGTCCCCGCCGACGGGGGCAACCTCGCGGCCGCCTGCGGCCTGCCCGGCCCCGCCGCCGCCAGCGAAATCACCCGCGGCGGCCTGGCCTACCGCGGCGGCGGCGAGCTGTGCTTCGCCTTCGAGACACCGGCCGAGGACGCGGCGCCCTTCGTGATGTCCGACGACGGTGCCACCATCGTGCTCGGCGCCGGCCACGTGCTCAGCAACGAAGGCGTCGTGAGCGCGGGCAACGCCGCGCTGGCCCTGCGCACGCTGGGAGCGACCGAGCGGCTGGTGTGGTACCGGGCGGGACTGGAGGACCTTCCGGTGTCCGGCGAAGCGGTCAACCCCATGAGCCTGCTGCCCGCCTGGGTGCTTCCGGTGTCCCTGTGGCTCATGGCCGTCGGCGTTGCCGCGATGTTCTGGCGCGGACGCCGGCTCGGGCCCCTGGTGTCCGAGCCGTTGCCGGTGGTGGTCCGTTCGGCCGAGACCATCGAGGGCCGTGCCCGGCTGTACCAGAGCGCCAAGGCCGTGAACCACGCCGCCGACAACCTGCGCGCCGCCACCCTGACCCGGCTCGCCGCCCACCTGCGGCTGCCCGCGGGCGCCGCGAGCGCCGACGTCGTCGATGCGGTAGCCCGGGACAGCAGCCGCCCGCGGGTTAAAGTGGAGCGCCTCCTGCGCCACGAGGCACCCGGCACCGAAGCCCGGCTGGCGGCCTGGGCACAAGAACTGCAGCAGCTAGAGAAAGAGATAATGCACCGATGAGCGATCAGCCAGGACAACGGCAGGCATCCCACTACGGCGCGGGCCCGGCCGTCGCCACCCCGCCCGCCGACGACGACCGCCTGCGCCAGACCCTGCATGACGTCCGCACCGAAGTGGCGAAGGCGGTGGTGGGCCAGGATGCCACCGTGACCGGGCTGCTGATCGCGCTGCTGTCGCACGGGCATGTGCTGCTGGAGGGGGTGCCCGGCGTCGCCAAGACGCTGCTGGTCCGCTCGCTCTCCGCCGCCCTGAGCCTGGACACCAAGCGGATCCAGTTCACCCCCGACCTGATGCCCGGCGACGTCACCGGCTCCATGATTTACGACACCCACACGGCCGAATTCCGCTTCCGCGAGGGCCCGGTCTTCACGAACATCCTCCTGGCCGACGAAATTAACCGGACGCCGCCGAAGACGCAGGCCTCGCTGCTGGAAGCGATGGAAGAACGCCAGGTGTCGGTGGACGGCACCTCACGGAAACTGCCCGAACCGTTCATCGTGGCGGCCACGCAGAACCCGGTGGAATACGAGGGCACCTACCCGCTGCCGGAAGCGCAGTTGGACCGCTTCCTGCTGAAGCTCACCATGCACCTGCCCGACCGGGACGCGGAAATCGAAATCATCCGCCGCCACAGCCAGGGCTTCGACCCGCGCGACCTGCAGGCCGCCGGCGTCCGGGCCACCGCCTCCGCCGAGGACCTGGTGCAGGCCCGGGCCGCCGTGGCCCGGGTGGCGATCGCGCCGGAGGTGGTCGGCTACATCGTGGACCTGGTCCGGGCCACGCGGTCCGCGCCGTCGTTCCAGCTGGGCGTTTCGCCGCGCGGCGCCACCGCGTTGCTCAACACCTCCCGGGCCTGGGCGTGGCTGAACGGCCGCGGTTTTGTCACGCCGGACGACGTCAAGGCGATGGCCCTGCCGGCGCTGCGGCACCGGGTGGGGCTGCGGCCGGAGGCGCAAATGGACGGCGTGCAGGCCGACGACGTGTTGCAGAGCATCCTGGCCACCGTGCCGGTCCCCCGCTGAGTGACGCCGTGGCGATCACCGGACGTTTTGTCCTGCTGGCCCTGGCGGGCATCCTCCCGCTGATGCTCTTCCCCAGCCCCGGCAC
This sequence comes from Arthrobacter sp. Cza30, assembly GCF_059090765.1. NCBI lineage: Bacteria > Bacillati > Actinomycetota > Actinomycetes > Micrococcales > Micrococcaceae > Arthrobacter > Arthrobacter sp. Cza30. The sequence goes on from NZ_JBNHGA010000005.1 coordinate 369,510, forward strand.
GGCCCTGGTGTGCGGCCTGCTGCTGGCCGCGGCGGTCGGCGTGGACCTGGCGCTGGCGCTGTCGCCGCGCCGCGTCGGGCTGCAGCGGAGGCTGCCGTCGAATGTCCGGCTGGGGGAATCCGTGACGGCCCGGCTGGTGCTGGCCAACCATGGCCGCCGCCGGTTGCGGGCCGTGGTGCGCGACGGCTGGCAGCCCTCGGCCGGCGCCGCCAACCCGGAGCAGCGCGTGCGCCTCGCGCCGGGGGAACGGCGGCTGGTCGAGGTGCAGTTGACGCCGCAGCGCCGCGGCGACCTGCAGGCGCACCACGTCACGGTCCGGTCGCTGGGTCCGCTGGGGGTGGCCGCGCGCCAGGTCACCATCGCCCTGCCCGGCCGGCTGCGGGTGCTGCCGCCGTTCCATTCCAAGCGGCACCTGCCCTCCAAGCTGCGCAAGCTGCGTGAACTGGACGGCCGCGTGGCGGTGCAAATCCGCGGGGCCGGCACGGAGTTCGATTCCTTGCGCGACTACGTGCGCGGCGACGACGTGCGCTCCATCGACTGGCGCGCCACCGCCCGGCGGCAGGCCGTCGTCGTCCGCACCTGGCGTCCGGAACGCGACCGGCGGGTGGTGATCGTGCTCGACACCTCCCGCACCTCGGCCGCACGGATCGAGGACGAGCCGCGGCTGGACACCGGAATCGAGGCGTCGCTGCTGCTGGCCGTGCTCGCCGAGCGCGGCGGCGACCGCGTGGATTTCCTGGCCTTCGACCGGCGGCCGAGGGCCAGGGTCGCCTCCGCGGCCAAGGGCAACCTGCTCAACCAACTGGTCAACGCCATGGCCCCGCTGGAACCGGAACTGATCGAAGCGGACTGGTCGCAGATACCCGGGGAGATCCACGCCCTGTCCTCGCACCGGTCGCTGGTGGTGCTGCTGACCTCGCTGGACTCCGGGGCGGCCGAGGAGGGGCTGCTGCCCGTGCTGGCCCAGTTGACCGCCAAGCACACCGTGGTGGTCGCCTCGGTCAGCGATCCGCACGTGGACCGGCTGCGCGTGGTCCGCGGGACCGCCGACGACACGTACCGGGCCGCCGCCGCCGAGCGTGCCGTGCTGGAACGGGCGGCAGTCGCCGCGCAGATCCGCCAGTTCGGCGCGGAAGTGGTGGACGCTCCCCCGCACGAACTGCCCCCTCAACTGGCCGACATGTACATCCGGCTCAAAGCCGCCGGACGGCTGTAACCGCCATGGACCCCGCCACCGGCCTGCCGGGCCGACGCGGTCCCCGACCCGGATGGTGATGCAATGGTTTCCGTCTACCAGCTGGCCCTGGGGCACGACTTCCCGCGCCTGACGCCCGAACTGCAGGAATACTTCTCGCTCGCCCCGCCGGCAGCGGACGACGGCGGACACGAAGCCCGCGGCATCGGCTCCGGCCTGTTCGACGTCGCCGGCTGCCCGGTTCCGGCGCTGCGGCCGTTCCTCGGCCTGACCAGCGGCGACAACGCCTTGTTCCCCGAGTACCAGCACAACGTGCCCTTCAGCATCGAGAACCGGGCTTCCCTGAACGCCGGCGGCCAGCCGGAGCTCACCGCCGTCAGGACACTCAGCTTCCACGACCGGGCCCGGATCGTGGAGGACCGGACCGGTTGGGACCACGATCTGCGCCGGCCCGTCGGTGCGCTGGGCCGCAGCGGCCGCCTGCTGACGGACGTGGCGTGCTCGGTCGGCGCCGACGGCCGGATGCGCCTGGCGTCGCGGCGCTGCCGGATATCAGCCGGCCCGCTCACCATCGGGCTTCCGCTGCTGCTGGATGCCGCGGCTTTCACGGAACAGTGGTGGGATGGATCCGAGGGCCGTTTCCGGATCCGGACGAAGGTCATCCAGCGCCAGCTAGGTACCGTGCTGGAATACTCCGGATCCTTTACGTACTCGGTGCTCGTGGGCTAAGGAGCCCGGTCCTGCCGCGAGGGCGGGCCGCCCCAGGCTCATGCCTCCGCGACGACCTGGTTCAGGGCGTCGGCCGTCTGGGTGAGCCGCTTGACCACCGCGCGCGCCGTCTCCGGCGAACGCCCGGCCAGGCCGGCGGAGGGCGTGACCCTCACCCGGGGCAGCCGCGTCAACGGCAGGCCCAGCTGCCGCCAGGGGCGGACGACCGCATCGACGAGCGCGCTGACCTGCGGGACGGCGCCTGCTGCCGGGTCGATAATGCCTGCCCACACCGTCCGGTCCGCTTCCACCGCGGCGGCGAGGGTTTCCCACTGCCGGGTGGTCAGCGCGCCGGTGGGGAGGGCGACCCCGTCCAGTGCGCTGCCCGCCACGGCGTCGAGGGACGAATCGGCGGCCGGGACCAGGGCGACCACTTCCACGGCTCCGGCGTCGCGCAGGGCGGCGGCCACCAGGTCCCAGGCGGCGGAGGCCTCCGTGGCCGCGACCGCGCGCAGCGTGCGGTATCCGCTGGCCGTGGGAATGGTCCCGGCCAGCACGGCATCGAGCTCCGGCTCCTCGAGTTGGACGACCAGTTCCGTGCCGGCCGGCAGCGCGGCCCTGACGTTGGCCAGGTGTCCGGCCGCGCCTGCCGCGAGCGACTGGGCGAGGTCCCGCCGGGCGCCGGCGTCGATCAGGGCGCGTTCGCCGTTGTGCAGGTGTAGGTTTGCGGCCAGGGACATCGGTCCGCGCACCTGGATCTTGAGTTGGTTGCCGGGGCGGTCTTCGGCGCCGACCACATCGGCCAGCACGTTCAGGTCGGTCCGCAGCGCGGACACGGCCCTGCGGTGATCCTGCCCCGGGCGGTCCACCAAGCGCCAGCCGTGCGGCTGCAGATCGATGAACAGTCCCTCCAGCATGCCCGCGGTTCGTGCGGTCGGGTCCGACCCGGCGCCGCGGTCCGGCAGCTCGACCAGGTGCGGCAGGTTCGGCTCGCCCAGTTCGCCGCGGACGATGCGCGCGGCCTCGGCTGGTTCGGTGCCGGGCCAGCTGCCCAGCCCGGTGGCGCTCACGTGGGCGGGCCGCCCGGCGGCGGCAGCCGCGTCGGCGGCGGGCCCGGGGGAACCGGCGGCCATGTCAGTTGCCGCCGTTATGCTCGTCGGAGATGGCCTGGTGGTGCCTGATGACCTCCGAAATGATGAAGTTCAGGAACTTCTCGGCGAAGGCCGGATCCAAATGCGCTTCTTCGGCCAGCCGCCGCAGCCGGTTGATCTGGGCGGTCTCCCGGTCGGGGTCGGCCGGCGGCAGTTTGTGCGTGGCCTTCAGGTACCCCACCCGCTGGGTCGCCTTGAACCGCTCGGCGAGCAGATAGACCAGCGTTGCGTCGATGTTGTCGATGCTTCCCCGCACCGCCAACAGCTCCGCCATCACCTCGGGCGCCACCTGGTCGGAGAGGGAACTGGCGGTCGGGTCGTAGTCATCGGCAACGCGGGGGTCGGTCATGCCACCAGTTTATGGTTCGGCCCGCGCGGGAGGTGCACCGGTTACCGCTCTGTGAAGCACCGCCCGTCCTCCCGGCCCGGCCCCGGCACGAAAGGACGATCGCCGCCGGCGCGGTTTGGACGAAGGGTTCCGCGCCGGAGCGTGCTGCGCCTAGGAAACGTTGGCCGGGTCCCAGCTCAGCGAACGCGCCGAGTCGATGGTTGCCTGGCCCAGCACCCGGGTTCCCTGGTAGAGCACCATGGTCTGGCCGGGGGCCACGCCGCGCATCGGCTCGATGAGGGTCACGACCAACTGCTGCCGGCCGTCCTCGCCGGCCTCCGCCTGCGCGCGCGCCGCCACCGGGTCGCCGTGCGCGCGGACCTGCACCATGCAGTCGAACTCGGTGTGGGCCTCGACCTCGGGCAACGGCAGGCCCGCCCAGGAGACCTTGATGCCGCGCATCTGGTCGACGGCCAGCAGGTCCTCGGGCCCCACCACCACCTTGTTCTCCTTGGGACGGATCTCCAGCACGAACCGCGGTTTGCCGTCCGGCGCCGGTCGGCCCAGCTTCAGGCCGCGCCGCTGGCCCACAGTGAACGCGTTGGCGCCCTCGTGTTCGCCGACCACCTGGCCGTCCTGGTCAACGATGGAACCGGACTCCATCTCGATCTTCTCGGCCAGCCAGCCGCGGGTGTCGCCGTCGGAAATGAAGCAGATGTCGTGGCTGTCCGGCTTGTTCGCCACGGACAGTCCGCGCCGCGCGGCCTCGGCGCGGACCTCGACCTTGGACGGCGTTTCGGCCAGCGGGAACATGGAGTGTTTGAGCTGTTCGTGGGTCAGCACGCCCAGCACGTACGACTGGTCCTTGGCCCAGTCTGCGGCGCGGTGCAGTTCACGGTTGCCCTGCGCGTCCTCCACCACCTTGGCGTAGTGGCCGGTGCACACCGCGTCGAACCCCAGCGCCAGCGCCTTCTCCAGGAGGGCGGCGAACTTGATCCGCTCGTTGCAGCGCATGCAGGGGTTCGGCGTCCGGCCGGCGGCGTATTCGGCGATGAAATCGTCCACCACGTCTTCCTTGAACCGCTCGGAGAAGTCCCAGACGTAGTACGGGATGCCCAGGATGTCGCAGGCACGCCAGGCGTCGCGCGAATCCTCAATGGTGCAGCAGCCCCGGCTGCCGGTGCGCAGGGTGCCGGGCATCCGGCTCAGGGCCAGGTGCACGCCCACCACGTCGTGGCCGGCCTCCACCGCCCGTGCCGCCGCCACGGCGGAGTCCACGCCGCCGCTCATCGCTGCCAGTACCTTCATGAATTCGTTTCCCTACTGATTCGTTGTTCGTGTCTGCCGCGGCCGTCACGTTCCGTGCGCCCCACCGCACCTGTCCGGTCCGCCGAGGCCTCAGCCGGACTGCGTGCCCGCGGTCTGGATGCTGGAGACGTGGCCGGCCATCCCGGCCTTCCTGGCCCGCGCGTATGCCTCCGGCAGCGCTGCCACCAGTGAGTCAACGTCTGACTCGGTTGTTGTATGCCCGAGCGTGAAGCGCTGGGCCCCGCGGGCTTCTTCTTCGCTCAACCCCATGGCCAGCAGGACGTGCGATGGCCGGGGCACTCCCGCGGTGCAGGCCGACCCGGTGGAGGACTCCACGCCGGCCAGGTCCAGCAGGAACAACAGTGAATCGCCTTCGCAGCCGGGGAAGGTGAAATGCGCGTTGCCGGGCAGCCGCAGGCCCTCGTGCTGCGGATCCGGGGTGCCCCGCAGCACCGCCTCCGGGACGCCGCACGCGACGCCGGCGATGAGCCGGTCGCGCAATTCCGCCAGCCGCGCGGCTTCTTCCGGCAACTGCCCGACGGCGGTCTCCGCGGCCGCGGCGAAGGCCGCGATCGCCGGGGTGTCGAGGGTGCCCGACCGGATGTCGCGTTCCTGGCCGCCGCCGTGCTGGACGGGCGTCAGCTTCACGTCCCGGCCGACCAGCAGCGCACCGACCCCCACGGGGCCGCCGATCTTGTGCGCGCTGATGGCGAGGGTGTCCAGCCCGGACTCTTTGAAATTTACCCGCAGGTGGCCGAACGCCTGGACGGCGTCCGAGTGGACCGGGATGCCGTGCGGCCGCGCGGCGGCGACGATCTCTGCCATCGGCTGGACGCTGCCGACCTCATTGTTGGCCCACATCACGGTGACCAGCGCCACCGCTGCAGGGTCGGCTTCGATTTCCCGGCGCAGGGCCTCGACGGAGACCACGCCGTGGGCGTCGACCGGCAGCCAGACCGCCTCGGCGCCCTCATGCTTCTGGAGCCATTCCACCGTGTCGAGCACGGCATGGTGCTCCACCGGTGAACACAGGATCCGCCGCCGCCGGGGGTCGGCGTCGCGCCGGGCCCAATACAGGCCCTTGACGGCAAGGTTGTCGGCTTCGGTACCGCCGGACGTGAAAATCACCTCGGACGGATGCGCTCCGGCCGCGGCGGCGATGGTTTCGCGGGCGTCCTCGACCACCCTGCGGGCGCGCCGGCCGGAACCGTGCAGCGAGGAGGGGTTGCCGCTGCGGCTGAGTTCATGGGTGAGTGCGGCCAGGGCCTGCGCCATAAGGGGCGTGGTCGCCGCGTGGTCAAGGTACACGGGCACGCCAATATTTTACATGCCCCGGTGCGCCTGGTTTCAGCCCGGCGCCCGGCGCCGGGAGGACCGGAGCCTGCAGGCGGCTCAGCGCCGGTTGATCCTGGCGCAGCAGAACGGCCCGTCCGGATCTGCGGCGACGCCGTGGGACTGGTCCGCGCAGCCGGCCAGCATCCCTTGCAGCAGGGCGAGGTTCAGGCCGCACACGGTTTCCGTGTGGCTGCGGGCCAGCAGGTGGAACGGGCAGTTTCCCAGCGCGAAACCGGCCGCGTCCGGCAGCGGCCGGTAGCCCACTGCGGCGAGTGCTTCCTCCAGGCCGCCGGCGACGGCCCCCAGCTCACGGCCCTTGGCCCGGGCGGCCTCGGCCACCAGTTCGTGCGCCGGGCGGGAGGTCCGGGCCGACTCCTCGACCGCCGTGGCCAGCAGCTCGCCGGCCAGGCCGTAGGCACGTTCCGGCACGGAGGCCGATACTTCCGGCACCGCTGCCGCGTAGACCTTGGCCGGCCTGCCGGAGCCCGGCCCGGATTTACCGCTGAGTTTCCGGAACTCGATGCTCAGCAGTCCGTGCCCGGCCAGCGCGTCCAGCTGGAGGGACACGGTGCTGCGCGGCATATCCAGGGCGGCGGCGGCCTGGTCCCGGGTCACCGGTTCGGCGCTGTAGCGGACGAATTCGAAGAGGCGGCGGCGGACGTCGTCGCCCAGGGCCGAGACGGCAGGGAGTCCGGGTGGCGGCTGGTCGGCCATGGGGTCCTTTCCGGTGGCAGGTGCATTGACTTATCCGGAACTGATTTCTAAAGTCGGATGTACCCATTTTAGAACATCTGGCCCTGCCCCGACAGGCAGCTGCCGGTGCTTCCATCAGATCGGCGGCCAGGGGCGGACCCGCCGCGTGCCCGCCGGCACATGAAGGAGCGCTGCCATGGCTGGGAAACCGATCGTTATCGCCGGAGCCGGCCTGGCCGGCGCAACAGCGGCCAAGGAGCTGCGCAGCGGCGGCTTCGGCGACGAGATCGTGCTGGCCGGCGCCGAGGACAAACACCCTTATCTTCGGCCGCCGCTGTCCAAGGGCTTTCTGGCGGGCCGGGAGGATGAAGAGTCGGGGCTCGTGCAGCAGCCCGGCTGGTATGCGGAGCACGGCGTCCAACTGTTGCGCGGCACCACGGTGGAATCCTTCGATCCCGCTGCCCGTACCGTCTCGCTCTCCGATGCGGGCACGCTGGAGTACTCGCAGCTGCTGCTGGCCACCGGGGCGTCGCCGCGGAGGCTGGAACTGCCCGGCGCCAGGCTGGGCGGCGTGCACTACCTGCGCACGCTGGCGGACAGCCGGGCCCTGCACGCCGTGCTGGCTTCCGGGGACCAGCGGCTGGTCGTGATCGGCATGGGCTGGATCGGCATGGAGGTTGCGGCCACGGCGCGCCAACTCGGCAACGAGGTCACGGTCCTGGGCCGCGGCGACATCCCGCTCGCCCCCGCCCTGGGCGACGCCATCGGCAGCATCTTCGCCGATACCCACCGCCGCGAGGGCGTCCTGCTGCGCACCCGTCGCTGGCCGGTGGAGATTTTCGGCGGGGACGGCACAGGCGGGGAGGGCAGGGTCGCCGGCATTGTCCTGGACAACGGCGAGCGCCTGCCCGCCGACGCGGTGCTGGTCGCCATCGGCGCCGTCCCGAACACCGCCTTGGCCGAAGCTGCGGGGCTGGCCGTGTCCAGCGGCATTGACACCGACCAGACCCTACGCACCTCGGCCGAGCATGTCTACGCTGCCGGCGATGTTGCCCATGCCTACCATCCCGGTTACGGCGGCCCGCTGCGCAGCGAGCACTGGGCGAACGCCCTAACCCAAGGGAAGACCGCCGCCGCCGCCATGCTGGGCCGGGACGCGTCCAACGACGACATCCCGTACTTCTACACCGACCAGTTCGGGATCGGCATGGAGTACTCCGGCTATTTCCCGTGGTCGGCGCGGGGCGAGCCGGTGTTCCGGGGCAACTACCAGGACCTGGACTCCTTGGAGTTCATCGCGTTCTGGCTGCGCGAGGGCAAAGTGGTGGCTGGTATGAATGTAAATATCTGGGACGTCCAGGAGCCCATCCAGGACCTGATCCGTTCCGGCCGCAGCGTGGATGCCGCGGATCTGTCCAATACCGACAAGGAGCTGACCAGCCTGTGAGCCAGCCACTGACGGCGCGGCCGCCGTCCAGCGTCTTCCTACCCGAGCTGTACCACCCGGTGCACGACTTCGGTGTCCGACGGATCGACTTCCGCCGCCAGGTGGCGCTGATGGCCATCGTCAACCGCACCCCCGACTCTTTCTACGACACCGGCCGCACCTTCACCCGGCGGGCCGCCATTGACGCCGCCCTGGCGGCGGTGGCCGCAGGCGCGGACTGGGTGGACATCGGCGGCGTGCCGTTCGCCCCGGGCCCGGCCTTGTCCGCGCGCGAGGAAGCCGAGCGGGTTGTTCCGGTCATCGAGGCCGTGCGGGCCGGTTCGGACGCCATCATCTCCGCCGACACCTTCCTGCCCGAGGTGGCCGAAGCGAGCATCCGCGCCGGAGCCAACGTCATTAACGACACCACCGGATTGCACCACCCGGAGTTGGCCGCGGTCGTGGCGGAAGGCGGGGCGCATCTGGTCATCACTCACTCGCTCGCCGCCCCGCGCACCGTGTATCCCCGCCCCCGTTACGACGACGTAGTCGACGACGTCGCCGGGTTCCTGCAACGAAAGGTGCAGCTGGCCCTGGACCTGGGCATCCCGGCCGGGAAAATCATCGTCGACCCGGGCCACGACCTGAACAAGAACACGCTGCATTCGTTGGAAATCACCCGGCGCTTTGCCGAAATCGCGTCCCTCGGTTACCCGGCGCTGGCGGCGGTGTCCAACAAGGACTTCATCGGCGAGACGCTGGCGCAGCCCAAACAGGAACGGCTCTCCGGCTCGCTGGCCGCCGCGGTGATGTGCATCATGAACGGGGCGCGGATCCTGCGCATGCACAACGCCGCCGAAGCCAGCGCGGCCATCAGGATGACTGAGGCCGTGTTGGGCTGGCGGGAACCGTCCTGCCTGAGGCACAACATGGGCGACGTCAACGAACCGGCGGGGCCGTGACACGCCCGATCCGGCGCCTCCTGCCGCCTGGACCGGAGCAGGCCACCGACCAGCAGCTGCTGGCCTGGTACGGCGAACTCCCCCGCTCCGGCCCGTGGGTCCGCTTCAATTTCGTGGCCAGCCTGGACGGCGCCTCGACCTATGCCGGCCGCTCCGGAACCTTGGGCGACGAGGTGGACCAGCGGGTCTTCCTGCTGTTGCGCAGGCTGGCCGATGTCCTGGTGGTCGGTGCCGGAACGATCCGGGCCGAAGGCTACGGCGGCGAGCTGCTCTCGGCGGAGTCCCAGGAGTGGCGCCTGGCCCGCGGCATGAGTGCGCATCCGCCCGTCGCGGTGGTCTCGGCGTCGCTGGACCTGGACCCGGGCAGCGAATTCTTCACCGCCGCGCCCGTGCGGCCGATCGTACTGACCAGCGCCGCGACGCCCGCGACCCGGCGCCGGGCGCTGGAACCGGTGGCCGATGTGCTCGACGCCGGCACCACCCGGGTGGAACCGGCGCGGGTGGTGAAGGCGCTGGCCGCCCGCGGCTACGAGCAGATCCACAGCGAGGGCGGGCCGCTTCTCTTCGGCAGCTTCCAGGCGGCGGGACTGGTGGACGAGCTGTGCCTGACGATCAGCCCGGTGTTGGCCGGCGGGGCCGCCAAGCGGATAACCGACCACGTTCCCGGCGCGCACGAGTCGCTGCAGCGGCTTCAACTGCGGCAGGTGCTCGAGTCCGGGTCGATGCTGCTGTTGCGCTACACCGCCGCGGACAGCGCACCGGGGACCACGTCCACGGACACCGGCAGCCTCCCCACCCGCTCGCCGTCGGCGTAAGCGGTGACGCCGGCGGCCTCCAACTGGACCGTCCTGACCCGCTCGATGCGGACCGCCGGATGGCCGAGGTGCCGGCCGGCGTAGACGCGCGGAAAGATGCCGACGAAGGCCGGACGGGACAGTGGCAAGACTATGAACAGATCCAGCAAACCGTCGTCGTACGCCGCCCCCGGCACCACACGCATCCCGCCGCCAAAGGAGCGGCCGTTGGCCACGGCCACGAGCATCGCGTCGACCTCCCGCGGCACGCCGTCCACGACGAGGCTGTAGCGGATGGGCCGGAAGGAGGCGAGTTCGCGCAGCATGGCCAGCGGATAGCGCAGCCGGCCGCGGGGGAACCTCCAGCGGTTGGCGCGGTCGTTGACCGCCGCGTCGAAGCCGGCCGAGAGCACCCCGGCGAACCAGGCCGTGGAACCGTCCGGATGCGTCACCCGGCCCAGGTCCACCCTGCGCGGCTGCTCCAAGGCGTGCAGGAAATGACCGACGGCGGCGGCCGGCCCGGCGGGCAGGCCGAACAGCCGGGCAAAGTCGTTTCCGGTGCCCGTCGGCACGATGCCCAGCGGAACCTGTGTGCCCGCCAGCGCGTTGACTGCTAAGTGAACCATTCCGTCACCGCCCACCACCAGGAGGGCGGAGACCCCGCGGCGCAGCGCGCCGGCGACCAGGTCGGCGAGCGCGGCCCACGTTTCCGCCCGCAGCTCGAGGGCGGGGCGGCCACGCCGGGCGAGTTCTGCCATGACCTCCGCTCCGGCACCGGCGGTCGTTCCGAAGGACGCACGGGGGTTGACGGCGACGGCAATCGGCGCGGGGGACGGCAGCGAGGTCACAGCAGATCATTGTGGCATCGCGGCGGCCAGTGGCCGCGGTACGACACAGGCGGCCGGCGGTTACACTTGGCTTCGCGCAGGACCCCCGAGACCCGACAGAGAGGCGGCCGGTGATTCCCCTATCCCACTACGACGTCCTGGGGTTGCCGGTTAATGCCACGGCGCACCAGATCAAGGCCGCGTACCGCCGGGCCGCCCGTGCCACGCACCCGGACCATGGCGGGGATGCCGCCGAGTTCCGCCGCGTCAGCCTCGCCTACGAAGTCCTCAGCAACCCGCAGGCCAGGTCCCGCTACGACCGTTCCTACGGTGCCGCCGGCCCGGGCGCCCCGACGGACAGCACCGGAACCTTCGCGGCCGGCCCCGGTCCCCGGCACTCTGCGCCCGGGCAACGCGGTCCGTCGGCATCGGACTCCCCCGTTTATGTTCCCGCCTACGGCTCCCCGGACGGGTCCACCGCGTTGCCGGAGAACATCGCCCGCCAGCACATCCATGGGGCGCCGCGGAAGCGTGGCATCTTCGGCGCCGGGGCGAGGCTGCGGCGCGAGGCGCTGACGGCGCAGCTGATCAGCCGGCAGATCCTGCCGGCCATCCCGTCCGCACGGCTGGTCAACGGCCTGCATTCGCCGGCGGACAACGGCTTCATCGACCACGCGCTGTTGGCCGGCTACCGGCTGGCACTGATTGATTCGATGCTGCTGCCGCGGGGGAATTTCCGCTGGGACGGCCGCACCCTGCATAAGGACGGGCGGATCGTGGAACCGCCGAGGCTGGCACCGGCGGTGCGCATGATGCAGGAACTGTTTCCGGAGCTCAATGTCACCGGCTGGACGGTGATCCACTCCGCGGACGGGAACCTCCACGAACCGGTGATCGATTACACGCGCGGCTACGACCCGGACGGGATCGTCCCGGTACACGTGGTCAACGCGGCGCGGCTGGTGCGCGAACTCAAGCAGTTCCTGTCCTCCGGCCCGGCGCCGAACACCGTGCACGTCCCCTCGCTCGCCAAGTTGCTGGGCGGCATGCACGCCTGACGGCGTGCTGCTCCGCCGCCCGGGGGCTGTTCCGTCCGCCGAAGGATGCCGGGCCGCGGCTGCGGCGCGCTTAGGATGGAATCCGTGTTCCGCATCCTCTTCTACGCCCCCGAAATCCCCGGCAATACCGGCAACGCCATCCGGCTGGCCGCGGTCACCGGAGCCGAACTGCATCTGGTCGAGCCGCTGGGCTTTACCTTCGAAGACGCCAAGCTGCGCCGCGCGGGGCTGGACTACCACGATCTTGCCGTGGTCCGGGTCCACGCGGATCTGGAAGCCGCGTGGGACGCCCTGCAGCCGGAGCGGGTCTTCGCTTTTGCGTCCGACGGGGAGCGCTCCTACACGGACGTCGCCTACGCTCCCGGCGACGTGCTGATGTTCGGGCCGGAGTCGGTCGGGCTGCCGACATCGGTCAAACAGGATCCGCACGTCACGGCGCGGCTGCGCCTGCCCATGCTTCCGTCGCTGCGGTCGCTGAACCTGGCCAACTCGGCCTCCATCGCCGTCTATGAGGCGTGGCGGCAGCACGGTTTTGCCGGGGCGAAACTGTAGCGCCGACGCGTGCGATGCGGCGGCGTGTCGGGCTGGACCCTGCCTCCGGCATGGGCGGATAGACTTGAATCCTATGGATACGCCCCAGCCATCTGATCGCCTGGCCAGCCCCGGTAACTCCACCGGGGACAACGACTACGCACCGGATGACGATGTCTCCGTGCTGCACGCCGACCAGCTCACCGGCGGATCGGAAGACACCGAGCGGCGGCCGATGCCGGCCGTCACCAAATGGCTGCTGCTTGCCCTGGCTGCCGTCGTCGTGGTGGTGGGGGCCATCGCCGTAGCGAAAACCCTGGGCGGAACCTCGGACCAGGACGTCACGGCTGCCGCGGACGTCGTCGCCAGCCAGCAGGAACTGGAGGGAGGCGGCACCGTGGACGCCTCGGTGTCGCTCCGCGAGAACGCCGCCGTCCTGACGTTCCACGGCGTCCAGGCGTCCGAGGGGCGCACGTACCAGGTCTGGCGGCTTCCGGTGGACGGTTCGGCGCCGGTGTCGGCCGGCACCATCGACGCCGCCGACATCACCTCGGGCAAGCCGGTGGTTATCGACGGCATCTCCACCAGCCGCGAACTGGCCGTCTCCATCGAGGCACCCGGCGGGGCCGAATCCCCCAGCCTGCCGTTCGCCGTCGTCATTCCGCTCGCCACGCCGTAGCCCGGCACCGCCGGCCACCGTGCCGCCGTGGGCGGCAGGTCGGCCGGCGGGCGGCCTGCGTCAGAATCCGGCGATGGTTTCCGGGGTATTGATCCCCACCACGTGGAAGGCTTCCGCGCTGCGTCCGGGCAGGCCGCCGCGCATGGCGTTCTCGGCCAGGTTCTGGCGCACGCGGGCGTCCATCGCGGCCAGGTCCGGATGTTGGCTCGCGTGGATCCGGATGGCGGCCAGCTTCGTGTCCACGTGGTCGGTGATGTCCACGTAGTGGTTCTCGCGTTCCCGCGGCCCGCCGTAGAACCACAGGAACGGCACTTTGTAGGCGGCCAGCCCTGCCTCGAGCAGTTCGGGATAGGCGTACGGGTTTTCCACGGCCGGGTAGATCGCGCGGGTGACGATTTCTCCGCAGGCCAGATGGTCCGGGTGGCTTTTTTGAATCCGGTCCCAGGCACGCTCCGGATGCATGGACAGCACGATGTCGGGCCGGATGCGGCGCATCAGCTCCACCACCTGGCGGATCACGTCGTGGGTGGGCTCCAGGTAGCCGTCGGGCTGATGCAGGAAATGCAGGTCGGTGACGCCGGCCAGCGCCGCGGCCTTGGCCTGCTCGGCTGCCCGCAGTTCGACGATGCCGGCGCGCTGGGCGTCGTCAAAGCCGCCGGCATCGCCGTCGGTCATGATGCAGTAGCTGACTTCCACGCCCGCCGCGGTCCAGCGGGCAATGGTGCCGGCGGCCCCGAAGTCCAGGTCGTCGGGGTGCGCAGCAAAGACCAGGACGCGTGCCGGCCGGAATTCCTCGACTGTCACCGCTGTCACCGCTGTCACCGCCGCTAGCCCTTCCGCCGGCGGATCTCGGCGGCGGCCTGCGGCAAGACGGTGGCCAGGTCGCCCACGATGCCGAAGTCGGCGATCTCGAAGACCGGCGAGTCGGCGTCGTTGTTAACCGCAACAATCACCTTGGCGGTCTGCATGCCGGCCTTCTGCTGGATGGCCCCGGAGATGCCCGCGGAAATGTACAGCTGGGGCGAGACGGTCTTGCCGGTCTGGCCCACCTGCGCCGAGTGCTCGATCCAGCCGGCATCGGTGGCGGCCCTGGAGGCACCCACCGCCCCGCCGAGCGCGTCGGCCAGGTCTTCGATCGGCGCGAAATCGCCGCCGGTGCCGCGGCCCCCGGCCACGACGACGCGTGCCTCGGTCAGGTCAGGACGGCCGGTGGCGGCCTTCTCGGTGCGTTCGGTGATGCGGGCGGCGGGGCCGAAGTCCCCGGCGTCGACCGTCACGACCTGCGGCGCCGCCGCTTGGGCCGCCGGAGCCTCGGCCACAACATTGGCCTTCACGGTGATGACCGGCGTGCCTTCGGTGACATTGGCCTGCACGGTATAGGCGCCGGCCAGCACGCTCTTGGTCACCGTCAGGTCCGCCGAGACGTCGATGGCGTCGGTGATGACCCCGGATGACAGCTTGATGCCGGCCCGGGCGGCGATCTCCTTGCCTTCAAACGTGTTGTCCAGCAGCACCGCGGCCGGAGCGGCCTGGCGCACGGCTGCCGCCAGGAAGGCTGCCTTCGGGGCCACCAGGGCGCCGTCCACGTCAGCGGCCGGTACGTAGACGGTGCCCGCGCCGTACTCCCCGAGCTCGGTCCGCAGGGCGTCGGTGAGATCGCCGTTGAATGCCGCTAGCGGTTCTCCGATGCTGCGGGCGAGCGTGAGCAGTTCCCGGTGAATCTTGTGCAGGGCGTGACCGGGACGGTCGATGAAGACAAGAACAGTAGTCATGGTGCCGATATCCTTCGCGGTTTCCGTGGCGGACTAGAGCAGGTTCTGGGCGGCCAGGAAGTCCACCAGGCGGATCCCGGCGTCGCCCTCATCGGTGATGATGGTGCCCTGCGACCGCGGCGGCCGCGCTTCTGCCTTGGCGACGGCCGTCCAGGCACCCGCCGTGCCGACCGCACCGGGTTCGATGCCCAGGTCCGCCAGCGACACGGTGGCCACCGGCTTTTTCTTGGCGGCGATGATGCCCTTGAAGTTCGGGTAACGCGGTTCATTGATCTGGTCGGTGACCGATACCACCGCGGGGAGTTCCGCTTCCAGGCTGTCGGCGTGGGTATCGCCGTCCCGACGGGCGCGCACGGTGGTCCCGTCGACCTCCAGGCTGGCGGCGAAGGTCAGCTGCGGCAGGCCCAGGCGCTCGGCCAGCTGCGCCGGAACCAGCGAGGTTTCGCCGTCGGTGGAGGCCATGCCGGTGAGCACCAGGTCAATGTCGCCGAGGCTGCGGACGGCGGCGGCCAGCACCAGCGACGTCCCGGCGGCGTCCGAGCCGGCCAGGGCATCATCGTTTACGTGCATGCCTTCGGTGGCGCCGATCTGGAGCGCCTTCTTCACCGCGGTGGCCGCCGCTGCCGGGCCCATGCTCAGCGCGATCACCCGGTTGCCGGCCTTCGGGCCGCCGCGCTCCTCCGCCAACTGCAGGGCGGCTTCGATGGCGTATTCGTCCAGTTCGGACAGGATGCTCTCCGAGCGGTCCACCGTTGCCGGATCGCCGGTCAGGTGCCGGTCGAACTGTGCGTCCGGTAGGTGCTTGACCAGCACCACGATGTTCAAGGCTGTGCCTGCTGCTTTTTGCATCCTCGCTGAACTTCCTTCCGCCGTCCACGGCCCGCGCGGGTGTTGCGGGCCGCTGCAAACACCCTAACCTTACCGGCAACGCCGCGGCGGTAAACACCTGCGGGGCTGCCGTGTGCGCCACCCCGGTGGGGGCTGGTGCCTCACCGGGGACGTGCGGTCAGGCCTGGCCTTCGCCCAGGGTCACGTCGACGGTGCGTTCTTCGCCGCCGCGCAGGTAGGTGAGCTGCACGGTGCTGCCGGCGGCATGTTCGCGGATGGCCGCGGTCAAGGACTGGCTGTCGCCGATGACACGGTTTTCCACCCGGGTGATGACATCGCCCTTCCGCAGGCCGGCCTCCTTGGCGGGCGAGCCCTCAACGACCTCCACGACGGCCGCGCCCACGGAGAACTGGGTGTTGCCGGAGGAGTTGCCGGAGGGCTTGGCCGTCACCGTCACACCGAGTTGGCCGTGGCTCGCCGTCCCGTCTTCGATCAGCTCCTGGGCAATCCGCTGCGCGTAGTTGCTCGGGATGGAGAAGCCCACGCCGATGCTGCCGCTGTCTTCGCTGGAGGAAGCGATGGCCACGTTGACGCCGATGACCTCTCCGTTGGTGTTCACGAGCGGACCGCCCGAGTTGCCATGGTTGATCGCCGCATCGGTCTGGATGACGTTCAGGAAAATGCTGCCCTGGTTCGAGGAGCGTTCCTCGCCCGGGAACTGGAAGTTCCACTGGTCGCCCGGCCCGGGCTGGGCACTGTCGCCGGAATCCTCCGGCACGGCGGAGGACGAGACGCTGATGGTGCGGCTCAAGGTGGACACGATGCCGTCGGTGACGGTGCCCGCCAGGCCCAGCGGCGCTCCGATGGCGATGGTGGTGTCGCCGACATTGAGCTTGTCGGAGTCGGCAAACGTCGCCGGCGTGAGGCCCTTGGCATTGGTCTTGATCACGGCCAGGTCCGACAAGGGGTCGGTGCCGATCACCTTGGCCTTGTGCACGCCGCCGTCGCTGGTGCGCACCTCGACGTCGGGGTTGGCCGTCTGGCCACCCAGCGTCACCACGTGCGCGTTGGTGAGGATATGCCCCTCCGTGTCCAGGATGATGCCCGATCCTGATCCGCCCGTGTTGCCGCTGGCCACCGAGATCGTCACGACGCTCGGCGAGGCCTTGGCCGCCGCGGCGGCGATCTCGTTGACCGAGTCCGTGTTGTTCACGATCAGCTGCTCCGGCCCGCTGCCGGTGATGGAGGTGCCCGCCGAGCCGTCCGCCAGCGCCTGGGAGCCCACGGCGACTCCACCGCCGGCCAGGCCTGCCAGCAACATGCCGGCGATCAGCGTCCCGGTGCCAAAACGCTTCCTGGTGCCCGCCCCGGCAGGCCGCCCGCCGGACGGGTTTCCGTAGCCGGTCCCCTGCCCGGGGCTTCCGCTCCCGTATCCGGAGTTGTGGCCCTGGCCTCCGTAGCTGGCAGGGCTGCCCGCGTTCTCCTGGCCGTAGGACGGCACGGCATACTGGCCGAAGGTGCCCGGGGCGTGCTGGCCGTACCGGGGCTGCTGCGGGGCGTGGTGTTGGGGCTCCTGCCGGGCCTGGTCTTGCGCCGGGACCTGCCGCGCAGCTTCCGGTACCGGGCGGCGGAACGGCTGGGTCTCGTCGGCTGCCGCCGGCTGCTCCCCCGCACGGAAGGCCGGCGGATTCTGCGGCAGCGGTGGCATCGGCCGGGCGGGCCGCTGCTGCGGCTCCTGGTTATTCTCGCTCATGGCAGGTCCTTTCTGGGTCTGCATTCCACTATGCACGGCTTCGCTGGGATAACGTCGCACGTTTCCTGTAAGGAAACTGGAAACCAGCCGTATGTCCACGGCGGTCGCGGCCCCGCCCGACGCCTGCTCACGCCCGGCTTTGGTGTCAAACGATGAATCGTCGTCTGCCACATCCGGTGAAGCAGCTGCTCCGTGTTCGCCGCGGGCGGAGGGCTGTGGTGGACGGTGTCAAACGCAGGACCATAGAATCACGAGTGGGTGGATCCGCCCCGGCCGGGGCCAGGACCACGCCGACGAGCCGGGGCGCCACGGCCCCAGCTTGCTGCTGAAGGGACCTTTATGCGCTCACCGTTCAGGCGTCTGGCGGCCGTAGCCGGCCTGACGGCAGTCTTCCTCGCGCCCGCGGCGCTGGCGCATGCGGTGCCGCCGGTCGATATTCCGCCGGGCGAGTTCGTGGTGGACCAGGCCGGTGTGCTGGGCGGCCGGACGGCCGAGGTCGAGGACGCCGTGCGCGAGCTGCAGCAGTCCGAAGGCCTGAACGTCTATATCGTCTTCGTGGATGAATTCACCGAGCCGACCGACCGCAAGCAGTGGGTGCTGGACACGGCCGAGCTCAACTCGCTGGGCTCCGTCGATAGCTTGCTGGCCGTTGCCGTCGACGGCCGCGAATACCTGTTCCAGTCGGCCGAAGGCAATCCCGTCGTCTCCCGGGACCAGAACATCGCGCAATCCATCCGGCCGGCCCTCGGCGAAGCGGACTGGGCGGGGGCCGCGCTGACCGCCGTGGCGGGGGTCGAGGACGCCGCGACCGGCGGCGACGGTTCCGTTGATTCCGGTGGCGGCTCGCTGGGCCCGGTGCTGCTCATTGGCGGTGTCGTGGTGGTGGGCGGCGGCGCGGCGCTGCTGTATGCGCGGTCCAAGCGGAACAAGAGCCAGCGCCCGCAGCCGCAGCTGCAGACCGGCCCGGACGGCCGGCCGCTGGATCCGCATGACGCCATGTCCGTGGAGGACCTTCGCAAGAAGGCCGGCAGCCTGCTGGTGGCCGCCGACGACGCGATCAAGTCGAGCGAGCAGGAACTGGGCTTCGCCATGGCCCAGTACGGCGACGAAGCCGTGCAGCCGTTCCGCCAGGACATCACCGCGGCCAAGTCCCACATGATGGAGTCCTTTAAGCTGCAGCAGCAGCTCGATGACCATATTCCGGACACCGAAGAAGAGCAGCGCGCCTGGCTCGGCGACATCATCCGCCGCTGCGAGGCGGTCAACGATTCCCTCCAGGCACACAAAGAGGACTTCGACGCGCTGCGGGAGCTGGAAAAAACCGCACCGCAGGCGCTCGAGCAGGCTCGGGCCGCCGCCCGGGAAACCCGCGGCAGGCTGGATGATGGCACGGCCCGGCTGCGGGAGCTTCGCGCCCGCTTTGCCGACAGCGCGCTGCAACAGGTAGCCGACAACATCGGCCAGGCCGGGGAACGGCTGGATTTCGTCGGGAACGCGGCCAGCACCGCGCAGGACAAACTCGACGAAGGAGACCGCAGCGCCGCCGTGATTGCCGTGCGCGCCGCCGAGGAGAGCCTGCACCAGGCCAACATCCTGCTGGAGGCCATCGCCAGGACGGCCAAGGATCTTGAGGACGCCCGGCAGAGCATGGAACGCACCATCGCCGACGCGACCCAGGACATCGCCCAGGCCAGGGCCATCATCGCGTCCGGGCAGCATCCCGAGCTGACGGGCCCCTTGGCCGGGCTGGAAGCGGCGGTGTCCGCCGTCCGGCAGGAGGTTGCCGGGGGACGCGTCGACCCGATCATGATGGTGCAGCGGCTGGAGGCAGCCATGGAGCCCCTGGACGCCTCGCTCTCCGGGATCCGGGACGCCGAGGACCGCAACCGGCGTGCCCGCGAGGCCCTGCAGCACGCCATCATGTCCGCGCAGGCCCAGATCTCCGGCACCTCGGATTACATTCAGGCGCGGCGCGGCGGCGTTCGCAGCGAGGCACGCACCCGGCTGGCGGAGGCGGAACGGAACCTCGACCATGCGCTGGCCATCGCCGACTCGGATCCTGAGCAGGCGCTCAACTACGCCCGCCAGGCCAATGCCCTGGCGCAGCAGGCCAGCCAGATGGCCCAGGAGGATGTGGACGGCTTCGGCGGCGGCATGGGCGGCTTCGGCGGCGGCGGCATGTTCGGCGGTCGGGGCGGCGGCCTGGGCGGGGCGATCCTCGGCGGCATCCTCATCGATTCCATCCTGCACGGCGGACACGGCTCGCACGGCGGCGGCGGAATCTTCGGTGGCGGCGGAGGCGGTGACGTCTTCGGCGGCGGCGGCTTCGGAGGTTTCGGCGGTGGCGGCGGCGGCTTCGGTGGCTTCGGCGACGGCGGCGCCGGCGGCGGCTTCTAGACCAGACAGACCGGGCAGCCACCTTGGCTGCTTGGAAGGCAAAGTTCGAGTAATCCCGATCGAAAGGCATCACCGTGGTAAAGCACTCAATTTTCGGCCGCATGGCACAGTTGGCCAAGGCAAACATCAACGCCCTGCTCGACCAGGCGGAGGATCCGCAGAAGATGCTGGACCAGATGGTCCGCGACTACACGAACAACATTGCCGAAGCCGAAAGCGCCGTCGCGCAGACCATCGGCAACCTGCGCATGCTGCAGGACGACTACAACGAAGACCTCGAGAACGCCCGCAGCTGGGGCAACAAGGCCTTGGCCGCCAGCCGAAAGGCCGACGAATACCGCACCTCGGGCCATGCCGCCGACGCCGAAAAGTTCGACAACCTCGCGAAGGTGGCAATCCAGCGCCAGATCTCCTCCGAGAACGAAGCCAAGGGCGCCGAGCCCACGATCTCCTCGCAGACCGAAATCGTCGAAAAGCTCAAGCAGGGACTCAACCAGATGAAGTCCAAGCTCAATGAGCTGCAGAACAAGCGCGATGAGCTGATCGCCCGCGCCAAGACCGCGCAGGCCCAGTCGCAGGTTCACGACGCCATCAAGAGCATCGACATTCTGGATCCGACCAGCGAAGTCGGCCGCTTCGAGGAGAAGATCCGCCGCGAGGAGGCAAAGGTACGCGGCCAGGCCGAGTTGGCCGCTTCCAGCCTGGACACCCAGTTCGAGAGCCTGGAAGACCTCGGCGAGCAGACGGAGGTGGAGGCACGGTTGGCAGCCCTGAAGTCCGGCACCAGCCCGGCCCCGTCGTCGCTGGAGGCCGGTAAGGAAACTACCTCAGAGAGCTACTGAGTACAGCCCTCCGGCCGCCCGGGCATGAATGGCTCCGGGCCGCACCATCCCGGTGTGGCCCGGAGCCTTTCCTGACGGGCCGGGTCCTGCTTTTCCGGGCCAGTGCGATCGCGTTAACGGCGCGGCTTCAAGGCCCGGAGAAGGCGGCGGCCGTTGAAACGGCCCGGGCGGGAGGCGGGGATCCGCGCGCGGCGCAGGGCTTTGGGGTTGTAATGCCGGGGACGGTGCTCGGCTGCGTCCGGCACACCGGCGCTCCGCTCCCGGGGCCCTGGGGCCACTCCCCCGTCCTGCTGGGGCGGCGGACGACGGCGGGCCCCCTCCCGGGACACCGCCGGAGCCGGCGGTGCGGCCGGCGCCACGGCAGGAGCAGGCTGTGCGGCCGGAGCAGGGGCCTGAGCAGGCGGTGCGGCCGGCGCCACGGCGGGAGCAGGGGTCGCGGCCTGGTCATGCCCGGAGTCAGGATCCTGGGGCCCGGTCCGCCGCCTGCGCAGCAGGAGCCAGCCGATCAGTGCAAGGTAGGCAGTTGGAACCAACCAGGCGGGGACTGCGTACAGCACGTCGGTGAGCAACCCGTGGACGCCGTGCGCGGCATCGATCAGCCGGTCCTCGACCTCGTGCCCCTCGGCATTCCGGACGGCAAAGAAGGCGTAGTAGGCGGTGCCCAGCCCGGCGAGCAGCAGCAGGTAGCCCTGGGCTCTTTCCACCAGGGTCCACGCTTCGGGCCATCGCCGGCCGGCGGCGGCCCCGACCGAGGATGCGGCGGCGCACAGCAGGCCGAAACCGGCGAGCAGGCCCAGGACATAGGCGGCCATGCCGGCGACAGGGGCTTCCGCGCCGCCCTGTTCGCCGGCCGCGGCCAGCAATTCCGGCAGCTGCGGCGCGAGCGAGGCCAGCCCGATCACCGCACCGGCAACAGCCATCGCGCCGAGCCGGACGAATGATCCGCCTCCCGCCGCCGCTGCCTGCAACAGCCGGACCCGCCCTCCTGCCACCAGGAAGGACGCGAGCAGGACCAACAGCATCCCGGTCCCGGCCGAGATGTAGGCCAGGGCTTCGGCATGGGTCGCCGGATCACCTGCCGCCAGCAGCGCCAACGAGAACGACGCCGTGTAGCCGCCGGTCAAGACCAGCGCCGTCGCGGCGGACCGGCGCACGGCGTCAGCGGCCGTGCTGTGCCAGCTGTTGCCGGCGACCATCAGGAGCCACGTCGGCAGCAGGAGCAGGCTGCAGGGGTTGAACAGGGCTGCCACTCCGGCGGCCAGGGCGTAGCTGCTCACTGATTCCAGCATGGGACAACAACGATCTTTCCGAGGAAAATCGGGGACGGGTGAAACCATTCTACCGGGCGGGGTTGTGGCCTCGGACACAGCCAGTCCGGCTTGCGGCCCGGGCTTGCGGCCCGGGCACAGCCGGTCCGGCTTGCGGCTTCGGGCACGCAAAAGCCCCGCCCGACATGACATCGGACGGGGCCCTGCTCTTGGTTGCGGGGAGAGGATTTGAACCTCTGACCTCTGGGTTATGAGCCCAGCGAGCTACCGAACTGCTCCACCCCGCGGCGCAGTGAATACATTACCGGCCGCGGGGTAGCGAAGCAAATCGGTCAGTTGCCCTCGGTCGCCTCCGGAGAAGGCTGCTCCGTCGCCCCGTCGGCTCCGCCTTCGGGGGTGCCTCCGGAGATCGCCGCCTCGGCGTCGATGGCGTCCTGCAGCGCGGCCTGGAGCCGCTCCTGGGCTTCGCCGTACGCGGCGAAGTCGCCCTCCGCCAGCGCGGCCTGTCCCTCCTGGATCGCGGTGCGCGCCGCCTGCAGGGCCGCCTGCAGATCCTCCTCGGCGCTGGTCTCCGGAGCATCCGGTGTCGCCGGTGTCTCCCCGACGTTCTCTTCGTCGCCGGTGGTGGCGCCCGAGTCGCCTTGGAACACCTGGTCCAGTGCTTCGGACAGCGTCGGCGCGAAGCCGACTTCCTCGCCGAAGCTCACCAGTACCCGGCGCAGGATCGGGTAGGAGGAAGCGCCCGAGGACTGGACGTAGACCGGCTGCACGTACAGCATGCCCCCGCCGACCGGCAGGCTGAGCAGGTTGCCGTTCTTCACCTCGGAAGCCCCCTGGCGCAGCAGGTTCAGCGCCTGCGACACTTCGGTGTCCGAGTTGAACAGGTTCTGTGCCTGGCCGGGACCGGGCACAGTGATATCGCGCGGCAGTTCGAGCAACCGCAGCGTGCCGTAGTCCTCGGACTTCACGCCATCCTCGCCGGTGCCGGCGTCCGCGTTGGCTGACAGGAACCCGTACAGCACGTTGCGTGCCTGCTCGCCCGGAACGGCGAACGGAATGAACGGGGTGGTCAGCGAGAAGGACGCCGCATCCTGGTTGGGCATCTGC
The DNA here is from genome assembly GCF_059090765.1 of Arthrobacter sp. Cza30. Lineage (NCBI taxonomy): Bacteria > Bacillati > Actinomycetota > Actinomycetes > Micrococcales > Micrococcaceae > Arthrobacter > Arthrobacter sp. Cza30. The sequence goes on from NZ_JBNHGA010000005.1 coordinate 392,472, forward strand.
AGCGACAGGTAGTACGGCGGCTGCTTGACGGTCGAACCCTCGCCCAGCGTCGGATCCGTGGGAACACTCCAGGCATCGGAGTTCTCGTAGAAGCGGTTGACGTTGGTCACGTGGTACCGGGTGAGCAGCTCCCGCTGCACCTTGAACAGGTCCTCCGGGTAACGCACGTGGGCCATCAGGTCGGCCGACATCTCGCTGTACGGCTTGATCGTCGTCGGGAACACATTCGTCCAGGCCTTGAGCAGCGGATCCTGGTCGTCCCAGGCGTACAGGTTCACGGACCCGTCGTAGGCGTCCACGGTGGCCTTGACGGCATTGCGGATGTAGTTGACTTCCTCCGCCGGCAGCGCCACGGTGGCGCCCCCGGTGGTCCCGGAGTCGATGGTCGCCGACTCCAGCTGCTGGGGAGTCGAGTACGGAAAGTGCTCGCTGGTGGTGTAGGCGTCTACGATCCACTTCACCCGGCCGTCAACGATGGCAGGGTAGGCGTTGCCGTCCACCGTCAGGTACGGAGCAACTTTTTCGATCCGCTGGCGCGGATCCCGGTCGTAGAGGATCTGCGACTCCGAGTTGACCGCGTCCGACAGCATCAGGTCGGTCGACTGGAACTTCAGGGCGTAGACCAACCGGTTAAACCAGTTGCCGATGTTGGGGCCGCCGTCGCCGTCGAACGTGTTCCGCGTATCGGTTTCAGCATTGGCGCTCTGCGGCCGGTCGATCTCGATCGGGGAGCTGCCCTCGGGCGCACCGACGATCGAGTAGTCCGGAGACGCCTCGCCGAAGTAGATCCGGGGTTCGTAGGTCGAATCGTCTCCCAACACGCCCTGCGACGGGATTCCGGAGAGCATGAAGGACGGTTTGCCGTCCGGCTCCACGCGGGAGCCCGCGGCCGCAACCACGCCGTAGCCGTGGGTGTAGAGCAGGTGCTCGTTGACCCAGCCGGTCGGCACGCCCGCGGTGTTCAGTTCGCGGACGGCGATGACGGTGTCCTGCACCTCGCCGTCGACCGTGTAGCGGTCCACGTTGAGCGTCTCGTCGAACTGGTAGTACTGGCGGAACTGTTCCAGCTGCGCGAACGCGTCCGACACCAGGTTCGGGTCCAGCAGCCGGATATTGGCCGTGGTTTCGGCGTCCTCGCGCAGCGCGCCGGCTTCTGCCTCCACCACGGCTTCATAGTTCATGGTCTGGACGTCGTCCAGCCCGTAGGCCAGGCGGGTCAGGGCGATGTTGCGTTCGATGTACTGGGCCTCGACGTCCTGCTCATTCGGGATCACCTGGAAGCGCTGGACGATCCACGGGTAGACCCCGCCGGCGAGGATGGCGGTGACGACAAGCATGGCCGTGCCGACGATCGGCAGCCGCCAGCGGCCGATGAAGGCCGAGACGATGAAGAGGATGGCCACCAGCACAGCGGCGACGGCGAGGATAGCCTTGGTGGGAATCACGGCGTTGACGTCGGTGTACAGCGCACCGGTCCAGTTTCCGGCATCGGACTGCACGGTGGCGTACCGGTCCAGCCAGTAGTTGACGCCCTGCAGGATGAGGAACAGCGCGGCAAAGATTCCCACATGGATCTTCGCCGCGGTGGAGGCGAAGAACCCCTTGTCCTCCAGCCGGATCCCGCCGTAGAGGTAGTGGGTCAGCAGCCCGGCGATGCCGGCAATCAGCACCACGCTGATCAGGAAGCCGTTGATGAAACCCAGGAACGGCAGGGTGTTCATGTAGAAGCTGAAGTCCAGGCCGAACTGGGGATCGGTCTGGCCGAACGGCTGCTGGTTAAAGAACAGCAGGACGGTCTGCCACGCCGAGGCGGCGGCGGTGCCGGCAAAACCGGCGAGCACTACCGGGATGCCGATCATCAGCAGGCGCCGCACCGGCTCCAGCTGCTGCTGGTAACGGTTCAGGTTGTCCTGCAGCGAGCTGTCCGGCGCGTACACCGGGCGTGAACGGTATGCCAGCCGGAGGCTGAAGTAGACGGCAAGGCCCATGATCAGGAAGGCAATCAGGAAGATGGCGATCTTGGTGCCGGTTTCCTTGAGCATGACTTCCAGGTAGCCCAGCTGGTTGTACCAGAGGATGTCTGCGTAGATCTGGGAGAAGAAGACGAAGCCCACCACCAGGACGGCCACCACGATCAGGGTGGGCACCAATGCGGAACGTTTCTTGCCAGGACTGTTAAGCGGTGTTGGCCGGTCGCCGTAAGACCGGTCTTGTCCGAACGTCACTCGTTACCTCGTTGTCTGCATGCGTGGCATCACGGCGAAACCGCCGCTGCGGGGACACTCCCCCTAGATGCCACGAACGGCGGTCTCGGAGGGTTCCGTTCCCATTCTGCCTTGTCAACACCGGCCCCGGCGAACCGCGGCGCGGGAACGGTCCGGCACCGTTGCCGGAATGTGACCGCGCCGCCGCTGAAACGAATCAGCTGCAGCCGGGCAGGGCGGCCGCATCGCCGCCGCCGCCGATCGCCGTGACGGCCTCGACGGCGTCGTCCAGCGTCGCCACCGACACGACCTGCAGGCCCTCCGGGACGTGGCCGGCGACCTGCGCGCAATTAGCCTCCGGCGCCAGGAAGACGGTGGCGCCGGCCTCTCGCGCGCCCAGCATTTTCTGCCGGATGCCGCCGATCGGCCCGACGGTACCCTCGGCGTCAATGGTGCCGGTCCCCGCGAAGTGCTTGCCGCCGGTCATCTCGCCTGGCGTCAGGGTGTCGATGATGCCCAGCGCGAACATCATGCCGGCGCTGGGGCCGCCCACGTTGTCCAGTTGGATCTTCACCTCGAACGGGAAGTCGAATTCGGTGCCCAGCAGGACGCCCAGCTGGTAGTCGCCGTCGTCGTTGGCCCGCGGCGCCACATCCACGGTTTCCTTGCGGCCGTCGCGCGCGATGCCCAGTTCGACCGGGGCACCGGCACTGGCGTTGAGCTCCTCGCGCAGCACCTCGATGCCGGTGACCGGCCGGCCGTTGATGGTCCGGATGGCGTCCTGCAGTTCCAATACTCCTGCCGCCGCCGCGTCCGGGGTGAAGTCGGCCACCGAGAGGGTCTGCGAGTACTCCACGTCCAGCTGGGTCAGCGCCGCCGCGATCGATGACTCCTGCGACGAGGCCATCAATGCCGCATTCTGCTGCTGGATGTCGTCCTGCGTCACGTCCGGCGGGTAGACCAGGTCGGCCGGCGCTACGCTGCGCTGGGGGTGGAGCCAGGCGGCCAGGACCTGCAGCATGTTGACGTTCGAGTTGGGCCCGCCCTCCACGTACACCGTTGTCAAGTCCAGGGCGCCGGAAGTCTCGTAGGTGGGGCGGTCCGGAACCTCGATCAGCGGGGTGCCGGAAACCTCGCCGATGGTGTTGATGGCAGGACCGGGCGTCTCGATGACGTAGCCCGCCGGCAGCGCCAGCCCTGCCGCACCGGCCACCACGGCAACGACGGCGGCGGCAGCCATGACCGGTTGCCTGCGGTTTCGGGTACGCTGCGCAGCCGGCTGCGGGCCGGGAGCGTTGCCGGCCCAGCCGTCCGTGCCGTGCTCCGTGCCGTTGTTGGTGGACTGTGTCACCTGGTGGTTCCCTCCCGCAGCTGTCCGGGCCGTGCACCTACACGCGCTGCCGCCCGGGGCGCTCGCGGCGCCTGCTCTAGCGTACGCCGTCGGCCCGGCATCGGTGGTGCTGCGCCTGCTCGGCCTTGAGCGAACTGCCCGTCCCCGGCGCGACAAGGAATCCCGGCTGCCGGTAACGTGGAACTCACGCAACACCCCGGGCACAGCCCCCGCTGCCTCCCCGGCAGCCGCTGCGGCCCGTGCCCGCTCCAACCCTCGAGGACCGGTGGTAGTGATGACCCCCAAGCAGCCCGACGACGACCCGCAGGATCCGCTGACGGAGATGTTCGCCAAGCTCTTCGGCGGGCAGGGCGGGGCAATGGATCCCGCGGAAATAGCCAAGGCGGCAGGACTGCCCTCCGACCCCAGCGCCCTGGCGCAGATGTTCCAACAGGTCCAGGCGATGATGAGTGCCCCCGCCGAAGGTCCGGTCAACTGGAAACTGGCGCATGAAAGCGCCCGCAAGGTGGCCGCCTCTGACAGCGACCCGTCCGTCTCTGCCGCACAGGGCCGCGCCGTCGACGAAGCGCTCCGGCTGGCCGAGATGTGGCTCGATCCGGTGACGAGCATGCCCGGCACCGGGCTGATCGGCAGGGCCTGGTCCCGCGCCGAGTGGGTTGAGGCAACGCTGCCGACCTGGAAGCGGTTGACGGAGCCGGTCGCCAACAGCATCGCCTTCGCGCTGACCAGCGCGCTGACCGAGCAGGTGCCGGAGGAGATGAAGCAGATGCTCGGCGGGGCACACTCCATGCTGCAGAACCTCGGCGGCGCGATGTTCGGCATGCAACTGGGCCAGGCCGTGGGTGCCTTGGCCAAGGACGTGGTCAGCTCCAGCGACATCGGTGTCCCGCTGGTGGAAGGCAAGATGGCCCTGCTGCCGGCCAACGTCAAGTCGTTCGGCGAGGGCCTGGACATCCCGGGGCAGGACGTACTGCTCTTCCTGGCCATCCGGGAAGCTGCGCACACCCGCCTGTTCACACATGTCCCGTGGCTCTCCGGCTACTTGCTGGGCGCTATCGAAAGCTATGCCCGGGGCATCCATATCGACATGGGGCGGATCGAGGAAGTGGCCCGCGACCTCGACCCCACAAACCCCGAATCCATGCAGCAGGCACTCTCGCAGGGCGTGTTCATGCCGAAGCGCACGCCGGAACAGGAAGCCGCCCTGGCCAAACTCGAAACTGCGCTCGCGCTGGTCGAGGGCTGGGTGGACGAGCTCACCGCCGGCGCAGCGGCCAACCTGCCCTCGGCACCGGCGCTGCGCGAAACGGTCCGACGGCGGCGGGCCACCGGCGGGCCGTCGGAACACGCCTTCGCGGCCCTGGTCGGACTTGAGCTGCGCCCCCGCCGGCTGCGGGATGCCGCCGCCCTGTGGTCCGCCCTGAAGGAGGAACGCGGAGTCGAAGGACGGGACGCGATCTGGAACCACCCCGACCTGCTGCCGACCGCGGAGGATCTGGACGATCCGGCCGGCTTCAGCGCCCGGCGGAAACTGCTGGACGCCTCCGAGGCGGAAGTCGACGAGGCGCTGCAGAAACTCTTGAGCGGTGGCTTCGAAGAGCAGCCCGGCGACGGCGATGCCCGGAAGCCGGACGGTACCGCCGACCGTGGAGACTCCGGCAGCTCCGGCGGAGGTCCGGACGGCTCCGCCGGCGGTGAGGATACCGGCACCGCCGATGGAGGCCCGGGCGGTACCGGAAACGGAGACCGCGGCTAGCTGTCGCTCTCGCCGGCGCCGTCCACGTCGTCCTCGTCCTGCAGGCCGCGGCCCATGGCAAAGGCTGCGCCGGAGAGGAAGGCCTTGGCCCGTTCCAGCTCCGGATAGGCCTGCAGCAACCGCCAGAAGCGTGGCCCGTGGCCGGGCTCCAGCAGGTGTGCCAGCTCGTGCAGGATCACATAGTCGACGACCCAGGCGGGCATGTCCTTGATCTTGTCGGAGATGCGGATGGTGCCCCGGGCCGGCGTTGCCGACCCCCAGCGGTCGTTCTGGTTGGAAACCCATCGGATGCTGGTCGGGATAGCGTTGCCGGCCAGGTAACGGCGCGACAGCTCCGCCGCGTGGCGGGCCAGGTCCGTGTCGCTCGCGGCGGTCCGTCCCTCCGGGCGGGAGCCGCGCGTCTCGAGTTTGGCGAGCATCCGCTGCACCCACTCCCGTTCCTGCGCCTGCGAAAAGTGGCCGGGAATTGAGATCACGGCGGCCCCGTCCCGCCAGGCGGCGGAGACGGTCCGGCGCCGGCGAGCTGACCGTTTGACCACCACGGGGGCCCCGGTGGATGTGGTCAGCGCCACCCGCTCCCCCGTGTCGGCCACCAGCGGCACCGGCCGCGAAGGCGTTGCGCTGGCACGGGATTCCTGCGTTTGATCTGCTCGGGACATGCGACGAGGTTACCGGGTCGATCCGACCGTCCGCATCCGCGAAGGCCCGGTGCCCGGTTTTCTGTGGATAACCCTCCGGCGCCTGCCGCCGCCGTGCCAGCATGGAGGTCCGGGACGCTCCCGGACCACGGGCAGGCGGCGAGGAGGATTGCGGTGGCACAGTTGAGGATCAATCCAGGCCTGCGCATGCTCGAGGGCGCCGCGGGCAGCGTCCAGTTCGGCCTGGGTGCCGGCGGACTGGTGATCGAGGGAACCGGGGAAGCGGACCGGCACTTCCTTTCCCGGCTGTGCCGGGGGATTGAATCGGCTGACCTGGACGACGTGCGGGCAGGCTGTGGCCTGGACAGGGAGCGGGCCGCGTCGCTGCTGGCGGCGCTGGCACCGGTCCTGCTGCCGGACTCCGGCGGGGAACGCCTGTCGGGTTTGCGCGCCGACCGGCTCGCACCGGATGCGCGCCGTTGGTCGGCGGTGTACTCGGCCGACGGTGAAGGACCGCTCGCCGCCCGGGGCCGCTGCATCGTTCAGCTGATCGGGCTGGGACGCACCGGTGCAGCGCTGGGCACCGCCTTGGCGGCGGCCGGCGTCGGCACGCTTCTGCTCGAGGATTCGGCGGTCGCCGCCCCCTCAGATGTCGGGTCCGGCGCCATCCGGCTCGCCGACATCGGCCTGGGCCGCGGGCAGGCCGTGCGGCGGGCGGTGCACCAGGTCGATCCCACGGTCGCCTGCCACCTGTTGCCCGGCTCGACCGCGGAGCAGGGTGCCGCTGGCATCTTTCCGCGCGCGCTCAGCCTGGCCGTCTACGTCGACCGCGACGTGGCCGATCCCCGGGTCGCCGCGGCGCTCATGAGCCGGGGACACCCGCACCTGAGCGTCCTGGTGCGCGAGCAGGACACCCTGATCGGGCCGTTGGTGGTCCCCGGCCAGACAAGCTGCCTTGGCTGCGTGGAACTGCACCGGGCCGACGCCGATCCGGGGTGGCCGGATGTCGTTGCCCGGTTGACCAGCCGGCCGGCCGAGCCGCAGGCAGACCGGGGCGCGGCCGACGAAGTGTCGCAGTCGGTGGCCGCGGCCGGCCTGGCTGCGATGCAGGCCCTGCTGTTCCTGGATAAACGGAACCAGCCCGGCAGCTTCTCCGCCGTGCTCAAACTCGACAGCGGCGACGGCACCGTGACGCGGCACGCCTACCCGCCGCACCCGGCCTGCGGCTGCGTGCTGGCCCCGGCGGCCTGAGCGCGGGGTTGCCCGGGCCGGCCCAGGTTCAGTTCGCGGCCAGGACGCGCAGCACATCCTCGCCGTAACGCTCCAGTTTGGACGGCCCCACGCCGGCCAGCCTGGACAGCTCCTGCAATGACTGGGGCCGGGCTTCGGCGATGGCCACCAGGGTGGCATCCGTGAAGATCACAAAGGCGGGCATCGAGGCTTCGCTGGCCGTCTCCTTGCGCCACTCGCGCAGCGCCTCGAACGTCGACTCCTCGTAGGTGGGGGGACAATTGTGGCACCGGCCGACCTTGCGTTCCGCCCCGCTGCCGAGCAGGGTGCCGCAGACGCGGCACACCGCCGGCGCGGCCTGCTTGCGCCGCGCCGGCCGCTGGCCCGGCGTGCTGCGGACGGAGGAGGAAGAGGCGGGGCGCAGCCCGTCCAGGAACCGGGACGGTTTGCGGTTGGCGCGGCCTCCCGGGGTCCGGGCCAGCGACCAGGACAGAGCCAGGTGCTGGCGGGCACGGGTGATGCCCACATAGAGCAGCCGGCGTTCCTCGTCCACGGCCTCGTCGGTGTCGGCGAAGGAGATCGGCATCAGCCCCTCGCTCAACCCGACCAGGAAGACTGCGTCCCATTCCAGGCCCTTCGCCGAGTGCAGCGAGGCGAGGGTGACACCCTGCACCGTGGGAGCATGCTGGGCGGCGGCGCGTTCGTCGAGCTCCGCCACGAAGTCGGACATGGTGAAAACACCGCCGGCCGCGGAACCGCGGGCCGCGTCCAGCTCGTCGGCCAGTCCCACCAGCGCCGCCAGGGATTCCCAGCGTTCGCGCACCGCACCGCCGGTCTGCGGAGCCGCCCGCGTGTAGCCCAGGTTCGCCAGCACGTCCCGGACCAGTTGCGGCACGGGTTCGGTTCCGGCGGCCCGGGACGAGGCGCGCAGCTGGAGGATCGCGTCGCGGACCTCCCGCCGCTGGAAGAACCGCTCCCCGCCGCGCAGCTGATAGCCGATGCCGGCATTGGCCAGCGCCTGTTCGTACGCTTGGGACTGCCCGTTGGTGCGGAACAGCACCGCTATCTGGGCGGCGCCCACGCCGTCGTCGATCAGTCCGCGGATACGGGTGGCCACCTGGGCGGCCTCCGCCTCGTCGTCGGCGCATTCCGTGAACGAGGGCTCGGGCCCGGCCGGACGCTGGGCGATGAGCTCAAGCGGGGTCGGCCAGGTGTCGTTGTCCCGCGCCGGCTGCCGGGTGCGGGCGGCCAGCAGCGAGTTGGCCAGCTGCACCACCTGCGGGGAGGAGCGGTAGTCCCGGACTAGTTTGACAACGTCGGCTCCGGGGAAGCGTTTGGTGAACTCGAGCAGATGCCGGGAGGTCGCTCCCGTGAAGGAGTAGATGGTCTGGCTGGCGTCGCCGACAACACAGAGTTCTTCACGGTCCCCCAGCCAGAGGTCCAGGAGCCGCTGCTGGAGCGGCGAGACGTCCTGGTATTCGTCCACCACGAAGTGCCGGTACTGGTCCCGGACGGCGGCCGCCACCTTCGGGTCTTCCTCGAGGATCCCCACGGTGATGAGCAGGACGTCCTCGAAGTCGATGATGTTCCGGTCCGTCTTCACGTCCTCGTAGGCCTGGTACAGCCGCGCCACCGTCGTCAGGTCGTAGCCTGCCGGTGCGGCACGCCCTGCCGCCCGGCGGACATAGCTCTCGGGCGTGAGCATGGAAACCTTGGCCCACTCGATCTCGGCCGCCAGGTCGCGGATGGCGGCACGGTCGGTGGTGAGCCGCAGGCGGCGGGCAGATTCGGCGATGACGCTGGCCTTGTGGTCCAGCAGGCCGGGCAACGGACCGCCGACCGACTGCGGCCAGAAGAACTGCAGCTGGCGCAGCGCCGCGGCGTGGAACGTTCGTGCCTGCACCCCGCCAACACCGAGGTCGCGCAGCCGCGTCCGCATCTCGGCGGCCGCGCGCGCGGTGAACGTCACCGCCAGCACCCGCTGCGGCGTATACACCCCGGTGTGCACGCCATAGGCGATCCGATGGGTGATCGCACGGGTCTTGCCGGTGCCCGCTCCGGCGAGGACGCACAGCGGTCCGGCCAGGTTGGTGGCCACCTGCCGCTGCTCGTCGTCCAGTCCGGCCAGGATCCGGTCTTCGAGGCTGCTGTCCGGGAGGGGCCCGGCTGCCGCTGCGCTCATCGTCCGGCCTGCGGCAGCTCGCCGCCGTACCAGTGCTCGATCAGCGCCCGCGCAATCGAAATGCCGCTGGCCACCTGGACTTCGTCAGCCTTCAGTGCCGCGGCCAGTTCCTCCCGGCTGAACCACCGCGTGTCCAGGATCTCCACGCCGTCGGGGACCGACGCCGCGTCCGTCGCGACCGCCGTGAAACCGATCATCAGCGATGCCGGGAACGGCCACGGCTGGGATCCAAGGTAGCGCGGCGAGTGCACCACGACGCCGGACTCCTCCTCGATTTCCCGCACCACCGCGGCCTCGAGCGACTCCCCCGGCTCGACGAAGCCGGCCAGGGTCGAATACCGGCTGGCCGGCCATGCGCTGTTGCGGCCGAGCAGCAGGCGGTCGTCCTCGTCGATGACCGACACGATGACGGCGGGATCGGTGCGCGGGAAATGCTGGCTTCCGTCGGCGGGACAGCGGCGCACCCAGCCGCCCTGCTCGATCTCCGTGCGGTGGCCGCAACGCGGGCAATGGGTGTGGGTCAGGTGCCAGTTGGAAATCGCCGCGGCCTCCACAAACAGCCCGGCGTCCTGCGCCGAGAGCTCCCCCGCCACGTCGCGCAGGCCCAGCCACTCGCCGTCGTACTCGGCAGCTTCCGCGCGGTCCGCCAACACCGAGAGCACAATGTCGGTCCCGACGGGCACATCCGCGCCTTCCACGGCCCGGCCGAGGTAGACGGACAGGTCGGTTGCGGTCCGTTCCCTGCTGGGAAGCAGCACGATCCTTCCGCCCCGTACCAGCGTCTTGCCGTCGGCGATCAGCATCACATGCGTGGTGTCGCTGCCCCAGATGCCGTCCACCAGGCCGGGGTGGCTGCGCCGCTCGCACCCGCGGTCCATGGTGGTGCGCGCCAGCATCAGCTGGCCCAGCGGCGGGAACCCTGCAGCGGCGGTGCTAAGACTCATGCTCTCTACCGTACTCACCCCGGCGCCCGGACTGTTATTCGCGCCGCCGCCGCTGTGGACTGCGCGCGGCGGTGCTGTGGGACTGCGCGCGGCGGTGCCCCGCCGGTGCGGCCTGCGTCACCCATCCGGCGACTCGCCGCGGCCGTGGCCGGGCTGCCGGTACCGGTTGCACGTACGGTGGACTACGTGAGAAAGACACCTCTGGAGCTGGCGGCAATAGCCAGCGCGGCCGTACCCGGGTTGACGCCCACGGGCGTTGCCGGGTTGCCAGACGATGCGGCGGATTTCCAGTCCGCCGTACTCACCGATGCGTCCGGCAAGCGCTGGCGCGTGCGTTCTCCGAAGCACGCCGAGGCCAGCATGCGGCTCGAAACGGAACTGTTGGTGCTCCGGGCCTTCTCGCCTGCGATCCGCGCGGAGTTGCCTTTCCAGGTGCCCACGGTCGCCGGGACCGTCCAGCAGTCCGAGCTGCGCACCTTCGTTTACAACCACGTGCCCGGGAACATGTTGGCGCTGGAAGCCCTGGTCGCCGCCGGCGCCGCCGTCCCGGTATCGATCGGACGGGCGACAGCCGGCATCCACGACCTGCCCCAGCGCATGGTCGACGCCGCGGATTTGCCCAGCTACACCGCCGACCAGTTCCGCCAGCGCAAGCTCAACGAACTCGACCAGGCTGCCACCACCGGCAAGATCCCGCCGGCCCTGCTGCGCCGGTGGGAGCACGCTCTGGAGGACGTCGCCCTCTGGAAGTTCAATCCGTGCGTGGTGCACGGCGACCTGCACGAAGACAACCTCCTGGTCCAAGACGGCAGCGTCAGCTCCGTGACCGGCTGGACCGACCTGCGCATTGGCGACCCCGCCGATGACTTCGCGTGGCTGGTGGCCGTACACGAACAGTCGTTCGCCGACGTGGTGCTGGAGTCCTACCGCAAGTACCGCAAGGACCCGGTCGATCCCCACCTGATGCGCCGGGCAGCGCTGTCCGCCGAATTCGCGCTGGCCCAATGGCTGGTCCGCGGACTGGCCGCGGGCGACCAGACCATGGTTGACGAGGCGGTCGACATGCTGAACGAGCTCGAGGCCGATGTGGCCGAACACGGCGGCCAGCCCATCAGCGTCACCGCTCCCCCGCCGCCTGCCGTTCCGCCCACGGTCGCCGCTGTTCCGGCGGCTCCGGCCCGGGAACCGGCCGCCGGTTCCGAGGGCCGGAACCGTGCCGCGGAGCCGGCTCCTGCCGATCGGCCGACGGGGGACGAACCGGCGGACGGCGATCAGGACGGCGCCGGCAGGGCGGCTTCGGCGGGCGGGAACGGTTCGGCCGAGCAGGCGCACCGGAACGACGGGCCCGCACGCGTCCAGCTCGCCGGCCGCTCCGGGAGTTCCAAGGTCACGCTGCTCCCGGTTGAGGGTCCTGCCGTCGATCCAGCTTCTCCGGCACCGCCCGCGCCGGAACAGGACGCTGCGGATCAGGACGCCGCGGAGCCTGCGCCGCCGGAGAACGGCAGCGCCGACGGCGCAGCGGCCGCCGGCAAGGAGGCCCGGCCGGTCAAGGAAGCCGAGCCTGCGTCCGCGGACACCACGGCGCTTCCGGTCATCAACCAACGGCGCTAACCCCTGCTGCGCGGGGCGCCGATCGCTGCTGCGCGGGGCTCTACTACGCGTAGGCCCGCAACACCGCCGCTTCCAGCTCCGCTTCGCCGGCCAGGCCGTGCGGGCGCACGAGTTTGTCCTGCCCGACGTAGTAAAAGGCGGCCTTGACGCGGTCCACGTCGATTCCGTGCAGGCGTGCCCACGCCAGCCGATAGACGGCCAGCTGCACCGACTTCACCGACAGTTGCGTGCCCGTCGGCGCGGTTCCGGTCTTCCAGTCGATCAGGTCCCAGCTGCCGTCCGCGTCGCGGAACACGGCATCGATGCGCCCGCGCACCACGACGCCGCCGACGCGGGTCTCGACGAGCACTTCGATGGCTGCCGGGACCCGGTCGGCCCATTCGGACGCTTTGAAAGTCTCGACCAGGCCGGCCAGATCATAGGCCTCGTCGACGTGGGCGTCGGCCGCGTCCGGGTAGGCCTCGAGATCGAACATCCCCGTGGTGCCGAAGTATTCCTCGATCCAGCTGTGGAAGGTGGTGCCCTTTCTGGCGGCCATGCCGGGCTTCCGGGGCACCGGACGCCGCAGGCGCCGCGTGACTTCGTCCGGGTCGTCGGCCAAGTCCACCAGCAGCGACGCGGAGATGTGCGCCGGCAGCTCCACTTCGCCGGCGGTGGGGGCGGCGTTGTGGCGTTCCAGAAGCAGCCTGGCCTCATGGGCCCACGCCGAGTCGGCGGCCGGCTGCCGGTCCTGTGCCAGCGACTCGAGCACTGCCTGCGCGGCCTGTTCCATGGCCGCCCGGCGGCCCGGACGTTGCCGCTGCGGGATGCCGCTGCGGTAGACCCGCGGTCCTTCCAACGGATCGAAGGGCCACATGGCTGTTTCCACTTCGGCCCGAAACGGATTCTCCGGCCCGAGTTCCTCGTCCGCTACCCAATGCCGCACCTGCACTGCCGTGGGTTCGTCCTGTGACATTTCGTGCAGTTCGGCCAGGAAGGCCGACACGGCCGTGGGCTTGACCTTGCTGCCGGTCCAGCCGGCGGAGCTGCAGACCAGCAGGTGCTTGGCCCGGGTGTAGGCGACGTAGGCCAGCCGGCGCTCTTCGTCTTCGCCGTGTGCTTGGACGCCCGATTTGTAGTCCGCTTCCGCGTTCAGCCAGGACAACTGGTCCGGCTGGTCGGTATCCCACTGTGGAAGGTCGGACCGGTCGCCGCGCAACGGCCAGGGCAGGGCAGCGTGGCCGCTGCTCCACCGGTTGTCCGAGGAGGAAGGGAAGGCGCCGTCGTTGAGTCCGGGGACGAAGACTGCGTCCCATTCCAGCCCCTTGGAAGCGTGGACCGTCAGCAGCTGCACGGCATCGTGCCGCACGTCCACCTGCGCCATGTCCAGGCCTCCCTCTTCGGCGGCGGCCGCTTCCAGCCACGCCAAAAAGGCCAGCAGATCCACGCGCTGCGATGTCTGCATGAACGCTGCCGCTGCATCGTGGAAAGCATCAAGGTTGCGCCGCGCCTGGTGGATGCTCTGGCCGGGCTTGGAGGCAACCTCGATGTCCAGCAGCATGGTGCGTTCCACTTCGCCCAGCAACAGCGTCAGGTCGTCGCCGACGAAGCTGCGCAGGTAGCGGACCTCTTCCGCCAAGCGCCCCAAACGCTCAAGCGCGACGGGCGTCAGCGACCGCCCGTGGCGCGAGGTCCAGCCCGGCTTGGGAAGCCGGTCCAGCGCCTCGATCAGGGACGCGGCCTCGGCCAGGTCCTGTTCGACGACGGCCTCGCCCGCGGCCTCATCCCGGTCCAGCTCGGCGGCCTCGCCTGCCGCCGCCGCGCGGCGCCGGCTCTCCAGGAACCGGGACCAATCGGCCAGGGCCATCAGGTCCGCCGGTCCGATCCGCCAGCGTGCCCCTGCCAACAGCCGCATCAGCGCGTCGGACCGTCCCGGATCAGCCAGGACGCGCAGGGTCGCCACGAGGTCCACGATCTCCGGCTGCGCCAGCAGCCCGGCCAGCCCGATGATTTCGTAGGGAATGCCCCGCTCTTCGAGTACCTTGGCGATGCCCGGGATCTGTGCCCGCCGCCGGCACAGCACGGCGGTGCTGACGGGTTCGGCACGGCCGGTTTCAGGGTCGCGGGCGAAAACCGTCTTCCGCGCCCGCTCGATCGCGTCGGCGAGGGCGAGGGTCTCCTCCGCCTCGGTCGCGTAGCGTCCCAGTGCCACCGTTCCTTCCGTGGCTCCCGGCCGTGGGCGCAGCGGCGGAACGCTGATCCGGCCGGGGCGCGGACGGTTCGGGTCTTCCCGGTTCAGCGGCGCCGAGATCCGGTTGGCCATCCGCAGGATGTTGATGCTGTTGCGCCAGGCCACCGTGAGGAAACCGGCCGGAGTTGGGGCCCGCCGGCCGTCGTCGCCCACCAGGGGAAAGTGCTCCTGGAAAGCGAAGAGCTGGCCGGCGGAGGCACCGCGGAAGCCGTAGATCGACTGGTTCGGGTCGCCCACTGCGGTGACGGCATGCCCGTCCCCGAACAGTTCGGAGAACAGCACCATTTGGGCGTGGGAGGTGTCCTGGAATTCGTCCAGCAACACGACTTTGTAGCGGCTGCGTTCCAGCTGGCGGGCCTGCGGCACCTCGCGGGCGATGCGGGCCGCGAGGGAGACCAGGTCGCCGAAATCCAGCACCCCGCGTTCCCGCTTGGCCCGGTTGTAGCCGGCGGCCAGGTTGGCCACGGTGATCCGGGTCCGCAGCCGGTCGAGCAATTTCCGCACCTCCTGCTTGGCCGGCTTGGTGCTGCCGTCGATGTAGGGAAGGGCGGCGATCCGCTCCACCTCCTCCGCGAGGTAGCCGGCAGCCTGGTCCGGGGTGACCAGATGCTCCGAGCATTCCCCGGCGAACTGCATCACGGCGTTGACCAGGGTCGATTTGCTGGCCACCAGGTGCTCGATGGGGCCGTCGTATGCCTCCACGCAGTGGCTGGCCAGCTGCCAGGACTGCGCGGTGCCCAGCAGCACCACGTCGCGTTCAATTCCCAGGCGCAGCCCGTAGTCGCTGACCAAACCGTTGGCGTAGGAGTGGTAGGTCGAGACCTTCGGTTCGACCAGGCCGGCGGCATCGTCGGCCTCCTGCGGCAGCAGGCCCTTGCGGTCCAGCTTGGCCAGCTGGGCGCGGATCCGGGCGGCCAGCTCGCCTGCGGCCTTGCGCGTGAAAGTGACGCCGAGGATTTCATCGGGGCGAACGAACCCATTGGCCACGAGCCAGACCACGCGGTCGGCCATCGTCGCCGTCTTGCCGGAGCCGGCGCCGGCGATGACCAGCATCGGCTGCAGCGGGGAGCTGATGATGGCCGACTGTTCGGCTGTCGGCAGGTGCTGGCCCAGCAGTCCGGCAAGTTCTTCCGGGCTGTAGGTTGTGGTGACCGCTCCTATGCTCATTCGGTGACCTGCCTTCCTTCTGCGCACAGGGGACAAATTTCCGGTGCACGGCAGCCGTGACCGCCGTTGCCGGACCGCTGCGGATCGTGCCGGGCCTCGAATTCGGAAGCGGCCATGAGCGCCGCGGCCTCGTGGATCATCGCTGTGGCCCAGTCTTCGCCGTCGGCCAGGCTCTCCTGCTGCTGGACTTTGACCGATTTCAGGTCCTGTCCCAGTTGGACCAGGGAAGCGCCGCCCGGGGCTGACGCATGTTCGGGGAATCCTCCGGCCTGGACCGCCGCCTGGTAGCTGCCCAGCTGCGGGTGCCGCTCCAGTTCTGCCTTGGTCGGGGCAGCGCGTCCCGTTTTCAGGTCCACGATGTGCAGCCGCCCGTCGGCGTCCAGTTCCAACCGGTCCACCTGTCCCCGCAGCCTGGCCACGCGTTCCGGACCCGGCAGGTCAACCGAGAAGTCCTGTTCCACGCCGACCAGGCTCCGGCCCTCCGCACGCATCTGGATCACGTACTGGGCCAGTCTCCGGACCATTCCTTCGGCACGGTTGAAGTCAAGCCGCCCCTCCCAGTTCTCCTTCATCCCCAACTGCGGCCAGCGTCGGACCAGTTCGGCCACGTATTCCGTTCCCGTGCCCGCGGGGAAGTCCTGCGCAATTCCGTGGACCAGGGTGCCCAGGCTGCGGGCGAAGTCGGTGGCCGCTTCGCCCCCTGCCGCTTGGATGAACCAGTCGAGCGGGGATTTCTGGACGGCCTCCACCTTCGAGGGGGAAACCGGGACGGGTTCCCCCTCCGGAACGACCGGTGCCGTGCTGCTCAGCGGCAGCAATCCCCACCAGTCGCGCGGGTGCGCGCCGGGCACCGGCACCGGGCTGGCCGCCAGCATGGCGAGCACGGCGGCAGCATCCGCCGCCTCTTCCGGACGGGTCGAGGCCTGCTGGGCGGCCTGCCGGAGTTCCGCTGCCAAGGCACGCACGGTTCGCGGGCGGAGGACTTCCGTCGCCGGCCGGGGGGTTTCCGGGTCCAGCCAGGGCTCAACCAGATCGAGGAACTGCGACGGCTGGGCGTCTTCGGACTGCACCGCCGTGCAGATCAGCCGGCGTTCGGCACGCGAGATCGCCGTGGAAAAACTCCGCAATTCGTCGTACCGGATTTCCCGCAGCCTGCTCACCGCGTCGATCCTCCGGGCGTCCTCGACGCCGCGCTCCAAAACCTCGACGAACTCCGTGCTGCCCAGCAGTTCGCCACGCAGCCTGGTGTTCGGCCACACCCCTTCCTGGACGCCGGCCACGATGACCAGCGGCCAGCCCCGGCCCGCCGCCGAGGCGGGCGTGAGCAGTTCCACAGCTTCGCGCATCTGGGCGCGCGGCGCGAGGTTGTCCATCGGCAGTTCCTGGTTCAACAGGTATTCCAGGAACTGCCGGGGACTGGAGCCGGGGAGTTGGTCCACATACCGCTCGGCGGTCTGGAACAGCGCCATCATGGCGTCGAGGTCCCGGTCGGCCCGCACGCCGACCGGTCCGCCTTGCAGTGCCTGTGCCGCCCAGCGATCGGAGAGCCCGGTGGCGGACCATAGTGCCCACAGCACCGTCTCGGCGTTGGCCCCGGGCTCGGCCGCCGCGTCCCGACCGGCCTTGAGCATCCGCGCGATCCTCCTGGCGGATCCGGCTTCCCTTCCGAGCGTGCCGAGGAACACGGGGTCGCCGATCGCTTCCACGAGCAGGGAATCGCTGGACCGGCCCCCGCCGCCGAGCAGCTCTTCGCGCCGCAGTGCCTGGCGCAGGCGGCGCAGGTCGATCGCCGTCGCGCCGCCGATCCTGGAGGTCAGGAGGGCGACGGCAGCGTCGGGGGTGAGTAGTTCCGGTTCCAGGGCCACGGCCAACGCGTCCAGCAGCGGCCGGACCGCGGCCTCGTCGCGCACCGCGCTTTCGGCAACCGGGACCTTGACCGCGATGTCCTGGCCGGTGAGGTAGCGGGCGAGGGCCGAGAGCTGGCCGCCGGTGCGGACGATCACGGCCATCTCGCTGAGCCGGTAGCCCTCGAACAGCCTGGCTTCCAGGATCCGCTGCGCCACATAGCGGTGCTCGTGGACCGGCGACGCGACCACGTGCGAACTGGCGGCGGGCGCGTCGTTCCGGTCCGCGCCGCCGTGGGCGGGCACGGTTCCGCTCCCAGTTTCTGCTTCCGCACCGGGATGGACGAGGTCGCGGGCGCGGTGCGCCCCGGCGACCTGCGAGATCCGGGCGGCAGCTGACTGCCAGGCGGTTGCGACTCCGGGCGCCATCCGGTGCGAAGTGGTCAGGACCAGCGTGTGCAGCGGCCTGTCCGGTGTGCCGACCAGCCCGGGCAACTTGCCGAGGACATCCGGACGGGCGCCGCGGAACCCCTGGACGACGGTGTCCGGCGAGGCGGCGAACACGGCATCCTGTCCCTCCGCAAGCAAGGCCAGGAGTTCGAAGACCGCGGGATTGGCTTCCTGGAGGTCGTCCGCCAGGATCAGCCGGAGGCGGCTGCGTTCCCGCTCCAGCAAGCCGGGATGCTCCAGCAGCAGCTGGCGTGCCGAGGTGATGATGCCGGCAGGGTCGAAGGCTTCGGGCATCCGGAGGTCGATCACGTCACGGTACTCGCGATACAGCCGGGCCGCCGCCATCCAGTCCGCCCGGCCATACTCTGCGCCCAACTGCTCCAGCTGCCCTGCGGTGCTGCCGTACTCGGTCAGCCGGTCGAAGAGCTGGCGGACCTCCTGCCGGAAGCCGCGGGTCGCCAGAGCCTGCTGCAGGTCTTCCGGCCAGCCGGCCCCCGGGCCGTAGCCGGCACGATGGCCGGCCAGCAGTTCGGCAATGATCTGGTCCTGCTCGGCCCCGGACAGCAGCCGCGGCGCGCGCTCCACCAGCGGCAGCAGTCCTTCCACCCGTGCCCGTCGGATCAGGTCGAAGGCGTAGGCCGACCAGGTCCTGGTCGGGGAGGTGCCCAGGCTGCGGTTGAGGCGCCCGGTCAGCGTGTCGCGCAGGCGCGCGGCCGCCAGCCGGTTCGGAGCCAGGAACAGCAGGTTCGCCGGGTCAAGTCCGGTTTCCTCCACCCGGCGCACCGCGTGTTCCACCAAAGCGGTCGACTTTCCCGTACCCGGGCCGCCGAGGACCAGCACCGGACCGCAGCCGGCGGGCAGGTCGATGACCTGCGCCTGGTCCGGACTCGGAAGCGGGGCACCGGCTGACCTGGTTTCGGGCCGGACCAGCTGCAGCCCGGCCGACGGCTTGGTCTCGATCATGGCCCCATCCCATCAATCGGTTCGGACACTTTGCGCCGGAGCTCCTCGATCGCTGCGTATTCTTCAGGCCCGGGCACCCAACGGGCTTCCGCCATGCGCACCCTGGGCGGCCACGCCGCCGGCTCCGCCAGGGGTGTGCCTTCCCGGCGGTAGTGCGCCACAGCCTGTTCCATCAGCTCATCGGGCAGGGAACCGTTGGCACGAATGATGCGCCACCACGGAACCGCCGCGCCGTGCAGGGACAGGATCCTGCCGACCAGCCGGGCGCCCCCGGCGTCGAGCAGTTCGGCGACATCGCCGTACGACAGCACCCGGCCCGGCGGAATGATTGCGGCAAGGTCGAGGACCGCCTCTACTATCGCCTCGCGCATTACACCAGTGTAATTTAGCGGCCCCGTGCGGCCTGCACCGGCGGGCGGCGGGAGCGGCTGCCACACACCCCGCGGCGCCTCCCCGGGATTGTCCGATCCGCCGGATAGCGTTGCGGACATGAACAGCTGGCATACCGGTCCCCGCGCGGCCTTCGATCTCGAGACCACGGGCCGTGATCCCCACACCGCGCGGATCGTGACGGCGTCCATCGTCCTGGTCGACGCAGCGGGACAGCCGCTGCAGGAGCGGGAGTGGCTGGTGGACCCCGGAGTGGAGATCCCTGAGGAAGCCGCCGCCATCCACGGGATCAGCACCGAACGGGCCCGCAGCGAGGGCCTGCCCGCGGCAATTGCCACCGCCGGTATCGCCGAGGCACTGACCGGCTACTTCGACGCGGGCATTCCGGTCATGGCCTTCAACGCCGCCTACGATTTCACCGTGCTGGCACGCGAATGCTCGCGGTACGGCCTGCCGGCCCCGGCGGCGTCTCCGGTGATCGACCCGTATGTCCTGGACAAGCAGGTGGACCGCTACCGGCGGGGGAAGCGCACCTTGGGGGCGCTGTGCGAACTTTACGGCGTCCGGCTCGACGCCGCGCACACGTCGGCGGCCGACGCCCTGGCCACCATCGGCGTCGCGGACGCCCTCGCCCGCCGCTACGCAGGATTGTGCATCGGCGCGGCCGAGCTGCATGCCCTGCAGATCGACTGGTGCGCACAGCAGGCGGCAAATTTCGAGGCCTGGCTGCGGCGCAAGGATCCGGAAGCCGTCGTGGACGGGGTCTGGCCGGTGCGCCTGATGCCCGCCGCCGTCTGACCCTGCCCCCACCGGCGCGCACACCCGCCCGCCCCCTGGCTTCTCGCGGCACTGTCAACTTCGCGTCGCCGTATGACGCAACGTCCCGTCGAATTCTGGCGCGTTGTCACGGCTGTCATAATTAAACCTTGATGGCGGCACATGCTATGGCGGCTGTCGACGCTCCAGACATCGATTTCCCGAGGTTCCATGATCACCGTTACCGACCTGCGCAAGGTCTACCGCCAAGGCGGCCGCGAAGTGGTAGCCCTGGACGGGGTCAGCCTGTCCGTCCCCAAGGGCACCGTCCACGGCATCGTCGGCCATTCGGGTGCCGGCAAGTCCACCTTGGTGCGCTGCCTGACCCTCCTGGACACCCCGACGTCCGGATCGGTATCGATCAACGGGGCCGAGCTCAGTGCCGCCCGCGACGCCGACCTCAGGTCGGCCCGGCGCCGCATCGGGATGATCTTCCAGCACGCCAACCTGATGGACTCCCGCACCGCCGCCCAGAACGTGTCGCATCCCTTGGAGATCGTCAAGACGCCCAAGGCGTCCATCCGCGCCAAGGTTTCGGAACTGATCAAGCTCGTCGGCCTGGAGGGGTTTGAGGACGCCTACCCGTCCCAGCTCTCCGGCGGCCAGCGGCAGCGGGTCGGCATCGCCCGCGCCTTGGCTTCGGACCCGGACGTGCTGCTCTGCGACGAGCCCACGTCGGCCCTGGACCCGAAGACCACCGACGAAATCCTGACCCTGATCCGTGACCTGACCGAGCGGCTCCAACTGACCGTGCTGGTGATTACGCACGAAATGCAGGTCATCAAGCGCATCTGTGATTCGGTGTCGCTGCTGGAGGCCGGCCGGATCGTCGAACACGGCCCGTTGCGCGAGGTCGCCGCCGACCTGGGCGGCCGCCTCTCGAGCACGCTGCTGCCGCTGCCCTCGGCCGAGGCGACCGGCGGGGGCACGATGCTGGAAATCCTCTATTCCGGCGAACGCGCGTCGGAGCCTGTGCTGACCGGGGCTGCCCGGGCCTTCGGCCTGGACCTGAACGTCCTGGCCGGCAGCGTGGAGTCGCTGGCCGGCACGCAGTTCGGCCACTTGCGCATCGAACTGCCGGCCGGGGCGGACACGGCTGCCCTCACCGAGCACCTGGTCGGC
The DNA here is from genome assembly GCF_059090765.1 of Arthrobacter sp. Cza30. Lineage (NCBI taxonomy): Bacteria > Bacillati > Actinomycetota > Actinomycetes > Micrococcales > Micrococcaceae > Arthrobacter > Arthrobacter sp. Cza30. Next base: position 413,370 of record NZ_JBNHGA010000005.1, read on the forward strand.
CAGGGCGTGGCCGTCCGCGTCCTGCAGGAGGAAGCGGCATGAACTTCATCGACGAACTGACGACCAACCCGGGCATCACCAATGCCCTGCCGGAAGCGATCGGCGAAACGTTGCTGATGGTCGGGGTCTCGGGGGCCTTTACCCTGCTGATCGGCCTGCCGCTGGGCATCTTCCTCTACACCAGTGCGCCCGCCGGGCTGCGGCCGATGCCGGTGACGAACCGGATCGTGTCGGACATCATCGTGAACATCACCCGGTCCATTCCGTTCGCCATTTTGATGATCTCGCTGATCCCGCTGGCCCGGGTCATCACCGGCACCTCGATCGGCGCCCTGGCCGCCTGCGTCTCGCTGACCATCGGCACGGTGCCGTTCTTCGCCCGCCTGGTGGAAACCGCGCTGCGGGATGTGAGCTCCGGCAAAATCGACGCGGCCCTCGTCATGGGTTCCACCCGCCTGCAGGTCGTGGCCAAGGTCCTCGTTCCCGAGGCTTTGCCCGGGCTGGTCGCTGCCTTGACGACGACGTTGGTCACGCTCGTGGGCTACTCCGCCATGGCGGGCCTCACCGGCGGCGGCGGCCTCGGCCAGCTCGCCTACAACTACGGCTTCCAGCGGTTCGACACGACCGTCATGGTGGTGACCATCGTGATCATGGTGGTCCTTGTCCAGCTGATCCAGTGGATCGGCGACGCGGTGGCCCGGCGGGTGGACCACCGCAGCGCTTCCACCGCAGGCTCGAAGCGCCGGCGCCATGAGCCGGTAACCGCCGTCTGAAACGCGGCGTCCGCGACGTGTCGGGACAGCGCCGTCCCGCTCCCCCACGCTTCCCGCCCGCCTCACCGGCAGCGGAAGAATGCAGCCAGTAGCCGCTAGCTGCACCACATCCGGGACGAGCCGACTTCGGCCGGCCCGGTCATTCGAAAGGAACGCACGCAGATGCGTAAAGCACTAACGCTCATTGGTACCGGCCTGGCTGCGGCCTTGGCGCTGACGGCTTGCGGTGGCTCCGAATCCACCCCCAGCGCCGAGACCACGCTGGATCCGGCCAATCCCGTCACCGTTACCGTCGGTGCCACTCCCGTGCCGCAGGGCCGGATCCTGGAGTTCGTGGATGAGAACCTGGCCCAGGAGGCCGGGATCGATCTGGAGATCAAGGAATTCACCGATTACCAGACCCCCAACATCGCCCTGAGCGACGGCTCGCTGGATGCCAACTACTTCCAGCATCTGGCCTTCTTTGAGCAGCAGGTGGCCGACAAGGGCTACGACCTCGAACATGGCGAAGGCATCCACATTGAGCCGTACGCCGGGTTCTCGTCGAAGCACCAGAGCGTCGAGGACCTTGGCGAGGGCGCAACCGTTGCGATCACCAACGATCCGGGCAACCAGCCGCGGGCACTCAAGATGCTCGAAACGGCCGGCCTGCTGACCGGGATCGAGGACGATTCGGCGGCGCTGACGCTGACCGCGGAGCAGAACCCCAAGGGCCTGAAATTCGAGGAGAATCAGCCTGAAATCCTGGTCCAGCTGATCGAGGATCCGAAGATCGACCTGGCCATCATCAATGGCAACTTCATCCTGGATGCGGGGCTGAACACCGACGATGCAGTGGTCGTCGAGTCCTCCGAGAACAACCCGTATGCCAACTTCCTGGCCTGGAACGCCGGTGACGAAAATCCCGCCGTGGCCAAGCTCGAAGAGCTGCTCCACTCGCCGGACGTGAAGAAGTTCATCGAGGAAACGTGGCCCAACGGCGACGTCTTCCCCGCTTTCTAGTCAGTCCCGGAACCGCTCGCGTGAGCGGCAACGGCTGACGCCGGGAAGGTCCCCGGAAGCTTCGGCTTCCGGGGACCTTCTGTGTCCGGCCCGCCGGTTTCGGGCCGTCGGGCCCGCTCGTCAGCGGCCTCGCCGGTCCGGCGCGGGTTCCTCGGCGGAGGTCCTTCCCGACATCACCTGGATCACCACCCAGCCGACGGCCGTGACCGGAACGGCCAGGACGGCGCCGATAATGCCGCCCAGGATGGTTCCCGCGGTCAGGGCCAACAGGATCACCAGCGAGTGCAGGTCCACCGAGCGGCCCATCACCACCGGCTGCAGGAAGTTGCCTTCCAGCTGCTGCACGATGATCACGACGGCGACCACTACCAGCGCGGCTACCGGCCCGTTGGCCACCAGCGCCACCAGGGTCGCCAGCACGCCGGCGATGGTGGCTCCGACGATCGGAATGAAGCCGCCGATGAAAATCAGCACCGAGAGCGGCAGCGCCAGCGGTACCTGCAGGATGAACAGGGCGAGTCCGATGAAGAAGGCGTCGACGGCCGCGACGGTGGCGGTGCCCCGCACGTAGCTGCCCAGCACATCCATGGCCCGCGACCCGGCCAGTTCGAGCTGCGGCCGCTTGGCCGCCGGGAACCAGCTGAGCAGGAAACGCCAGATGCGCGGTCCGTCCTTGAGGAAAAAGAAGAGGATCACAGCCATCAGGACGGCTCCTGTGACGACTTCGGCAGCCGTCGACAATCCGCTCAGCGCGCTGCGTCCCACCGTGGCGCTGGTCAGGAAGTCGACCACCCCGGCGAGCGCCTCGTCGATCTGCTGCTGGCTGACCGGCAGCGGGAAGTTGGCCAGGAACTCCTGCAGCTGCATCCAGCCCTCGCGGGCGGAGCTGACCAGTTCGTCCGCTTCGCTGCGGACCGCGAAGACAATCCCGGTGATCACGCCGCCGAGCACCACGAGGATCCCGAGGAACGCAGTGGCCGTAGCCAGCGCCGCGGACCAACCCCAGCTGCGCAGCAGCCGCACCACCGGGCCCACGGCCGCCGCCAGGATCAGGGCGATCAGGACGGGAATGACGAGGAGCCGTAGCTGCAGCAGCCCGTAGATCACCACGACGGCCAGCAGCAGCGTCAGCAGCAGTTGCGCGGAGCGGGTGGCCGTCCGTCCCAGTCCGTCGGACCAGATCGCGCGCGGCGGCATGGGCGCCGGGGCCGGATCCAACCGTGACTGCACCGGTACGGGAGCGGGCTCCGTCCCGGGCCGCACCGGCGGCGGCCCGGCCTCCGGGCGGAGCGTCTCGGCGTCGTCCGCGGCCTCCGGGCGGAGCGTCTCGGCGTCGTAGTCTTCCGGTGTTTGCCTGCGCCTGGAGAACAGGCCCATCTGCACTCTCCTGGGTTCGCGCGGCGGTCCCGTGTACCGCCGTCAGCATCAGTCTGCCATGCCTCCGTCCCCGGGACCGGGCCGCAGCCGGACGACGAGCCCCGTCCCCGCGCCGGAGTTGCGGTCAGGCCGGCGGCGTGGCGGCCGCGGCAGCCCGCGCGGCCGCCGGCAACGCGGCGAAGATTTTCTCCATCGCGGCGTCGTCGTGCGCTGCCGAGAGGAACCACGCTTCGAACACCGACGGCGGCAGGTAGACGCCGGCGTCGAGCATGGCATGGAAGAAGGGGGCGTAGCGGAAGGCTTCCTGGCCCTGGGCGTCGGCGTAATTGTGGACGCCGTTGGCCGAGGTGCCGAAGGCCACGCTGAACAGGTTCCCCGCGGTCTGGATGCTGTGGTCCACGCCGGCCTTCGACAGGGCGGCGGTCAGCGCGGCCTGCAGTTCGATCGAGCGGGCGTCGATTGCCGCGTAGACAGCCGGCGTCGCGGCGGTCAGCGTCGCGACGCCGGCCGCCATGGCGATCGGGTTGCCGGAGAGCGTGCCGGCCTGGTAGACGGGACCGGACGGCGCCAGGTAATCCATCACGTCGGCCCGGCCGCCCAGGGCCGCCACCGGCATGCCGCCGCCGATGACCTTGCCGAAGGTCAACAGGTCGGGCACGAACGGATCGGCTGCCCCGTCGGCTCCCCCGGTCAGGCCCCAGTAGCCGGCGTAGCCGGTGCGGAAGCCGGTCAGCACCTCGTCCAGGATGAGCAGTGCTCCGTGCTCCCGGGTGATGCGGGACAGGGCCGCGTTGAAGCCGTCGGCGGGGGTGACCACGCCCATGTTCGCGGGTGCCGCTTCGGTGATGACGGCGGCGATCTGGCTGCCGCGGGCGGCGAACACTTCCTCGACGGCGGCGATGTCGTTGTACGGCAGCACCAGGGTCTCCGCGGCTGTCGCCTCGGTGACGCCCGCCGAACCCGGCAGCGCCAGGGTGGCCACGCCCGAGCCCGCGGCGGCCAGCAGCCCGTCCAGGTGCCCGTGGTAGCAGCCGGCGAACTTCACGACCAGGTTGCGGCCGGTGTAGCCGCGGGCCAGGCGCACGGCGGTCATCGTCGCCTCGGTGCCGGTGGAGACCATGCGCAGGCGCTCGACGGCGGAGACCCGGCCGACGACCAGGGCCGCCAGTTCCGATTCGGCGGGCGTGGAGGCGCCGAAGGACAGGCCCCGGTCCACGGCCGTGTGCACGGCCTCGAGGACGGCCGGATGGGCGTGGCCCAGCAGGGCCGGGCCCCAGGAACACACGAGGTCTACGTACTCGCGCCCGTCGGCGTCGGTGAGGTAGGCACCCTTGGCGCCGACCATCATGCGGGGCGTCCCGCCGACGGAGCCGAAGGCCCGGACCGGTGAATTCACCCCGCCGGGCATCAGCTGGCGGGCGCGTTCGAAGAGTTCCTCGGAGCGGATGGCTTCAATCATGGTCTTGGGTCCTTTCGGGACAGCGGAATCCGCTGCGGACAGGGTGGTGGGGCGCGGCAACCGGCCGGCGGCGAACGGTTACTTCAGCCAGCGGGCGATTTCCGGGGCCCAGTAGGTCAGCACCATGTCGGCGCCGGCGCGGCGGATGCCCAGGACAGATTCCAGGATGGCCGCCTTCCGGTCGATCCAGCCATTGGCGGCGGCTGCCTCGATCATCGCGTACTCGCCGGAGATCTGGTACGCGGCCACCGGCACCGGAGACATCTCCGCCACGTCGGAGAGGATGTCCAGGTAGCTCATCGCGGGTTTGACCATGACCATGTCCGCGCCTTCTGCCAGGTCCAGTTCCACTTCCCGGAGGGCTTCGCGCCGGTTGGAGGCGTCCATCTGGTAGGTCCGCCGGTCCCCGGTCAGCTGTGAGTCGACTGCCTCGCGGAACGGCCCGTAGAAGGCCGAGGCATACTTTGCGGCGTACGCCAGGATGGAGACGTCCTGGTGGCCGGCCTCGTCGAGTGCCTGCCGGATCACCGCGACCTGCCCGTCCATCATGCCGGAGGGACCGAGCACGTCCGCGCCGGCCGCCGCCTGGGCGACGGCCATTTCCGCGTAGATCGACAGCGTGGCGTCGTTGTCGACGGTGCCGTCTGGGGCCAGCACGCCGCAGTGGCCGTGGTCGGTGAATTCGTCCAGGCAGACGTCGCCCATCACCACCAGGTCGTTCCCGACCTCCGCTTTCACGTCGGCGATGGCGCGGTTCAGCACGCCGTCGGGATCCACCCCGGCGCTGCCCGTGGCGTCGCGCACCAGGGGAACGCCGAAGAGCATGATGCCGCCGAGGCCCAGCTCCACGGCCTCGGCGGCCGCGCGTTTGAGCGTATCGGTGGTGTGCTGGACCACGCCCGGCATGGACTGCAGCGGCACCGGTTCGCTGAGGCCTTCGCGGATGAAGGCGGGCAGGATCAGCTGGTTCGGGTGGGTCCGGACCTCCGCCGTCATCCGGCGGATCGCCTCGGTGGCCCGCAGCCGGCGGGGCCGGTGGGAGGGGAAGCTCATGGCGTTCCTTCTGGTTCGGTGGGATGGTTTTCAAGCGACCGTGCCAGGGCGTCGGCGATGCCGGGCGGCGTCGGTTCGGCAGCGGTGGCGGCGATCTCCAGGCCCAGTTCGGCGGCCTGCCGCGCGGAACTGGTGCCGATCGCGATCAGCCGCAGTCCGGCCGGCCACGGGTCAAGGAGTCCCGCCAGCCGCCTGGTGACGCTGGGCGAGGTCAGGACGACGGCGTCGATGGCGCCGTCGCCGGCGCGGCTGCGGAAATCCGCGGCCGTGATGAGTTCCAGGTCGTCGGCGGGCTCACGGGCGGCGATCTCCAATTCCGCGGTCAGGCGGAGCTCGGGACGGGCGGGGTAGTCCACCGTGCGGTAGGCGGTCACGGGCAGCACCTGCCAGCCCTTCGCCATCAGGCCTTCGAACACCGTGGGCGCGGCGATGTCGGCCTGCGGCAGCAGGACCAGCATCCGCTCCGCCGGGCCGCCGACGGTTTCCGGCGGCAGCGGCCAGGCATCCACCAAGCCGACGGCGTCCATGCTGCCGGGCGGCACCAGGTCGACGGTGAGGCCCTCGGCCTCCAGCGCCCTGGCGCTGGGGCTTCCGACGGCCGCAATCTTCGTGTCCCCTGCCAGCGCCGCGAGACTGGTGCCACGCTCCAGTGCGCACGCCTTCAGCGCCCGCACCGTCGTGATGCTGGTGATGACCAGCCAGACGGCCTTGTTCTGCGCCAGCAGGGTCAGTGCCTGGTCCAGTTCGTCCGGCTTGTCCGTCCGTTCGAAGTCGATCAGCGGCAGGACGCTGGCGGACGCGCCGCGGCGGACCAGTTCGGCGGCCATGCCGGCCGCCCGGTCAGGGCTGCGCGGCAGCACCACCCGCAGCCCCTGTAGCTGGTTGTCCGGCGCGCCGCGCTGCCACAGCAACGCCATCGTCAGCGCCCGGCCAGGCTCATCAGGTCGCCGGCGCCCTGCCCGAGCAGCTCTTCAGCCAGTCGGGAGCCCAGGGCCACGGCATCTTCGGAACCGGCTGCCTGCACCGTCCGCTCGCCGTGCAGCAGCCGGCTGCCGTCGGGGCTGCAGACCACCGCCCGCAGCACCAGGGAGCCGGCGTCGACCGATGCCAGCGCCCCGACCGGGGCGCTGCAGCCGGCTTCCAGCCGCGCCAGAAGCGACCGTTCGGCCGTCACCGCCAGGCGGGTGTCCGCGTCGTCGTAGTCGGCCAGCGCGCCGGCCAGCGCCGTTCCGGAAGCTGCGTCGGCAACCCGGCATTCGACCGCCAGCGCGCCCTGGCCGGGGGCCGGCAGCATGACCGACGGATCCAGCAGCTCCGTGACGTGCTCGGTGCGCCCCAGCCGTGCCAGCCCGGCCGCGGCGAGCACCACGGCGTCGAGATCTGCGTGCTTTCCCTCGTGCCTTTCTTCGCCCGTGAGCCCCTTGACCCGTCCCAGCCGGGTGTCCACGTTGCCGCGGATATCCACCACGTCCAGGTCGGGGCGGGCGGCACGCAGCTGGGCTGCCCGGCGCGGGGAGCCCGTGCCGACCTTGGCGCCGGCCGGCAGCCCGGCCAGGGTCAGCCCGTCCCGGGCACAGAGGGCGTCGCGGACGTCCACGCGGGCGGGAATGGCGGCAATCTGCAGCCCGTCGGCCACGCCGGTGGGCAGGTCCTTGAGCGAATGCACGGCCACGTCGCAGCGGTCGTCGAGCAGCGCCTCGCGCAGCGCGGCGGTGAAGACTCCGGTTCCGCCGATCTGGGCCAGCGGCCCCCGCAGCACGTCGCCCTCGGTCTTGATCCGGACCAGTTCATATTCCAGGGCCCCGCCGGCGGCCAGCGCCTCGGCCACGGTGGTGGTCTGGGTGACCGCCAGGGCGCTGCCGCGGGTGCCGATGCGGACTTTAACGGTCATGGCTGCGGCACCCCCACGGTCGCATCCATGCCGGCCACCGTCGGCTTCTCGCCGCGGCGGTTGGCGCAGCAGCCGGGCATGCACACGTCCATCCAGGGTCCCAGGTCGGTCAGCGCAGGACGGTCGGCGCGGTGCTGTTCCGCCGTGCGCTCACAGACCAGGTCCACGAGGCCCTCGACGAACTTGCGGTGCACGCCCGGGGTGGGCACGCGGGCGGCGGCCAGCCCGAGGCCGCGGCAGGTCTCCAGTGCCTCCGTGTCCAGGTCCCACATCACCTCCATGTGGTCGCTGACAAAGCCCAGCGGCACGATGACCACGCCCTTCACCCCCTGGGCGGGCAGCTCTTCGAGCGCGTCGTTGATGTCCGGCTCCAGCCACGGCACATGCGGCGCGCCGGAGCGGGACTGGTAGACGAGGGACCAGTCGACGCCGGCTGCTCCCGGCACCCGGTCCAGGACGGCCCGGGCGGTGGCCAGGTGCTGCGCCACGTAGGCGCTGCCGCCCTCGTAGTCCACCCCGCGGGGGCCGGCGTTTTCGGCGTCCCCGAGGGGGATGGAGTGGGTCGCGAACATCACGTGGACCGGCGCGTCCGCGGCGCCCTGCGCGGCCAGCTCGGCGCGTACCCGGTCCAGGCCCTCGGCCACGCCTTCGGCGAACGGTTCCACGAAGCCCGGGTGGTCGAAGTACTGGCGCACCTTGTCCACTTCCAGCTTGCCGGCGAGCCCGGTCTCGACCAGGGCCATGCCGAAGTCCTCGCGGTACTGGCGGCAGCTTGAGTAGCCGGAGTAGGCGCTGGTGGTCACGGCCAGCACGCGGCGGTGGCCGGCGTCGTACGCTTCCTTGAAAACGTCGGAGATGTAGGGATCCCAGTTGCGGTTTCCCCAGAGCACCGGCAGTTCGATCCCGCGGCGGGCCAGCTCGGCCTCGAGCGCCGCCTTCAGTGCCCGGTTTTGCTCGTTGATGGGGCTGACGCCGCCGTTGGCGCGGTAGTGCGTGGCGACTTCTTCCAGCCGTTCATCGGGGATCCCGCGGCCGCTGGTGACGTTGCGGAGGAAGGGGATGACATCGTCCTGGCCCTCGGGGCCGCCGAAGGAGGCCAGCAGCAGGGCGTCGTACTTCTTCGGCTGCATGGTTCCGTCGGCGGCGACGCCGGCACGCGGGTCGAAGGACGGTTCGGCGGACTGGTTCACCGCAGCACCTCGGCGATTTCGGCAGTGCTGATGCGCTTGCCGGTGTAGAACGGGATCTCTTCGCGCACGTGGTTGCGGGCGTCGGTGTAGCGTAGGTGGCGCATCAGGTCCACCAGATCGATCAGTTCGGGGGCTTCCAGGGCCAGGATCCATTCCCAGTCCCCCAGCGCGAACGAGGCGACCGTGTTGGAGAGCACCTGCGGGAAGTCGCGGCCGAGCAGTCCGTGGTCGCGCAGCATCTTGCCGCGCTCCTCGGCCGGCAGCAGGTACCACTCATAGGAGCGCACGAAGGGGTAGACGCAGAGCCAGGCCTCCGGGTCCTTGCCCAGGGAGAAGGCCGGGGCATGGTTCTTGCTGAATTCGGCGTCGCGGTGGACGCCCATTGCGGACCAGACCATTTCGGTCGGGGCGAACAGCCCGGTCCGGCGGATGTCGCGGACCGCCGCCTGGAGTTCGTCCGGCTGCGGTCCGTGCAGCCAGATCATCACGTCGGCGTCCTCGCGCATGGCGGACACGTCGTACGCTCCGCGGAAGGTGACGTTGCGGCCGGCGAGTTCGGCAACCGTCTCATCGAACGCCGCGGCGGCGGACGGATCCACCGGTGCGCCGGTGCGCTTGAAGACCGTCCAGAGGGTGTAGAACAGTTCCTCGTCGGTGCCGCCGGCGGCGGGGATTGCTGACTCTGACCTTGCCGATTCGCTCATGCTTACCAGTCTGCCTTCTGCATCGTAATTAATCGAAAACCACTTCTACATATTGTAGAAGATCAGGGGGCCGCCGGCTGCAGCCGTGCGGCGAGATCCCGTGCACGGCGCCGCGCGTCCCCCACCACGGCCACCAGCCCGGTGCCCGCGAGCCAGGCCCCGGTGCTGCCCAGCCCGGGGTGCGCAACCAGTTCGCGGCGCACCGCCGCCACCCGCTCGCGGTGCCCCACGGTGGCGGAGGGAAGCGCGTTGATCCAGCGCACCACCTTCGAGCCCACCACGTCGTCGTCGCCCACAGCCACCCCCAGCAGGAAGCTGGCATCGGCCAGCGCCTGGCGGTAGAGCCTGTCGTCGGCCCAGCCGGTGAAGTCCTCGGCGCCCTGCTGCCCCACCGCGCGCCCGTAGGACAGCCGCAGCACGTGGCTTCCCGGGCCGGCTTCGTCCGCCAGCCATGGCCATTTGGCGGTGGCATGGGTGAGTGCCTTGGCCCTGACGCCGCGGACCGACGGGGCCACCAGCATGCCGGTGCCCCGCGGCATCGCGTCGAGGTCGGGCAGGTCCACCACCAGGGTCACCAGCGAGACGGCGGGTCCGGTTTCGGGTTCCAGCCCGGCCAGCCCGGGGACGGCGCCGGAGAGCAGCCGGACGGCGGCAGCGCCATCGGCCGCCAGCATCACGGCGTCCGCGGGGAACGTCCCGGCCGCCGACTCGACCTGCCACCCGCCGCCGTGCCGGGTGACGGCGGTGGCTTCCGCCCCGGTGTGCATTGCCACGTGACGGGCTTTCAGATCGGCCAGCAGGGCCTCGGTCAGCCGCCCCATGCCGCCGGCGATCCCGGCCACGTTGGAACCGGCCGGGGCGGCCTTCCGGATGGCGCCCACCGCGGCCGCCAGGGACCCGTGGGCGGCCACCGAGGCGCGCAGCCCCGGCATCACCGAGTCCACGTCCAGCACATCCGGATCCGCCGAGTACACCCCGCCTGCCACCGGTGCGACCAGTTTCTGCAGCACGGCATCACCCATCCGGGCGCGCACCAGCTGGCCCAGGCTGAGTTGCTCGCGGCGCAGCAGCGAACCCAGCGGCATGACCTTGTCGCCCGAGGCGCGCAACGCCGCCCGGCGGCCGATGGCACGCACCACGTCCGGGTCGGAAGGGTCTGCCGGGATGCCGAGCACGCCCGTCTTCGGCAGCCGTTGCGCACCGTCCGGCAGCTGGATCCAGGCGCCGGCCGGGTTCGGCTGGACAATGTCGTTGCCCAGGCCCAGTTCGCCGATCAAGTCCGGGACCACGCTGGAGCGGGTCGCGAACGATTCGGCGCCGGCGTCGAGCATCAGCCCGCCCACCTCGTGCCGGACGACGCAGCCGCCGAACCGGGGACCGCGCTCCAGGACCGTCACCTCGACGCCGGCCAGCGCCAGCTCGCGCGCAGCGACCAGGCCGCCGATCCCGCCGCCAACGACGACGGCGGTGCCCGGCCTGGGCTTGCGCCCGCCCTGCCGTTCGGGACGGCGGGCGGGCTGCGGATGCGGGTGCTGCATGGCTACGGGGCCACGGAATGAATCAGCTCGACCACCCGGGTCAGGACCTCCGGGTCCGTCTCCGGCGGCACGCCGTGGCCCAGGTTGACTACGTGGCCCGGGGCGCTGCTGCCGGCGGCCAGCACCTCGCGGACATGGGCCTCCAGCACCTCCCACGGCGCCGACAACAGCGCCGGATCGATGTTGCCCTGCAGCGGCGTGCGTCCGCCCAGCCGGCGGTTCGCCTCGTCCAGCGGCAGCCGGTAGTCGACGCCGATCACATCGGCCCCGACGTCGCGCATGGCCACGAGCAGTTCGGACGTGCCGGTGCCGAAGTGGACCAGCGGCGCGCCCAGGTGGCGGACGTGGTCCAGCGCCCGCGACGACGCCGGCGCCACGCGCCGGCGGTAGTCAGCCAGGGACAGCGAACCCGCCCAGGAATCGAACAGCTGTCCGGCACTCGCGCCCGCTTCCAGCTGCGCCCGCAAAAACCTGCCCGAAGCGTCCGCGGCCCAGCCGGCCAAGGCATCCCAGGTCTCCGGGTCGGCATGCATCATGGTGCGCGGCCCCAGGTGGTCGCGGGACGGCCGGCCCTCCACCATGTACGCGGCGAGCGTGAACGGGGCGCCGGCGAAGCCGATCAGCGGCTTGGCGCCGAGCTCGGCCACCGTCAGCCGGACCGCCTCGCGGATGGGCTCCAGCGAATCGTCGGTGAGTTCCGGCAGGGCGGCGACGTCGGCGGCGGTGCGGACGGGTGCGCCCAGGACCGGGCCGACACCGGGGACGATGTCCACGTCGACCCCGGCCAGCTTCAACGGGATAACGATGTCGGAGAAGAAGATGCCGGCATCCACATCGTGGCGGCGCACCGGCTGCAGGGTGATCTCCGCTGCCAGTTCCGGTTTCAGGCAGGCATCCAGCATCGCGATGCCCTGCCGCGCTTCCTTGTATTCGGGCAATGAGCGCCCGGCCTGCCGCATGAACCAGACAGGACGGCGGCCCGGCTTCCCTCCGCGGTAGGCGGTGATCAGGTCCGAGTCGGCGGTACGCCCATCCACCAGGGGATGGGAAGCATTGAGTGTCATGACATAGATTCTCGTCCAGCGGCCATGCTTCTGGCCAACCGCGGGCGTCGCCGAGGAGCGCGGGATGGCGGCGGCCACCGGCCCGAGTGGCCAATATCACCGGCGCCGGCGGCGCCCGAAACCAGGTTAACGCCGGGTTAATGGGCCAAGCTTGGAGGAGCCGACGCTGGCTTCCCGCTAAGATAGAGGCGCTGTGGTCTTACTTTCACTTGTTGCAACCCATTCCAAGGTCGATCTGGAAACGGTGGCCCGCCTGAGTGCCGGCACCTCCCGGATCGATACCGACGTGCTCGCAGACGGGTCCCCGGTCACCGGCGCCGTGGTCCTGGCTACCTGCAACCGGGTGGAAGTTTACTGCGAGACCGAGAGCGATTCCGACCTGGAGGCCGCCCGCGCCGCGCTCATCGAACAGATCAGCCGCTGCTCGGGGCTGGACGACGCGCTGGTCGCCCGCTCCTTCGACGTGAACACCGGCGAGGATGTTGCGCGGCACCTGTTCGCGGTCGGGGCCGGCCTGGATTCGGCCGTGGTCGGCGAACGCGAGGTGGCCGGACAGGTGCGTCGGGCCCTGATCGAGGCGCAGGAAAAGGGCACCGCGAGCGGGGGGCTGGTCCGGCTCTTCCAGACCGCTTCCCGGACGGCCAAGGACGTCGGGACGCAGACGGCCCTCGGCGGCCGCGGGCTTTCGATCGTGTCGGTCGCGCTCGACCTCGCCACGGATCTGGCCGTCGAGAAGGACTGGTCGGGCAAGCAGGTTGTACTCTTCGGCACCGGCGCGTATGCCGGGGCCACCATGGCGCTGCTGCGCGAACGCGGCTGCACGCGGATCAGCGTCTACTCGGCTTCCGGCCGCGCCGCGGCTTTTACCGAAACCCGCGGCGGCGTCCCGTTGACCCACGCGGCGCTGGACGACGCGATGGCTTCCGCCGACGTCGTCATCGGCTGCAGCGGCAGCGACAACCAGGTCAGTGCCGAGCGCGTGGCCGGGGTGCGCACCGGCGTCGACAAGCCGCTGACGATCATCGACCTCGCGCTGAGCCACGACTTTGATCCCGCCGTGGGGGCGCTCAAGGGCGTGGAGCTGATCACGCTGGAGTCCGTGCGGATGGCCGCGCCCGAGGAACAGGCCGAATCCGTGCAGCAGGCGGCCGAAATCGTTGCCAACGCGGCGCGCAGCTTCGAGGCCAGCCGGCAGGCGCGCAGCGTGGACTCCGCCATCGTGGCGCTCCGCAAGCACACCATGCAGGTACTGGAGAACGAGCTCGAGAAAGTGCGCTCGCAGCACGGCTGCACCGGCCCGGCCCAGGAAGTCGAGTTCGCCATGCGCCGCATGGTCAAGCAGTTGCTGCACCTCCCCACCGTGCGGGCGCGGGAGCTGGCCGCCAACGGCGAGCAGGAGCGTTACATTGCCGCCCTGGAAGCGCTGTACGGCATCACCGTCGAAGAACCCGCCCTGCCGCGGGCCGCGGATGCGGCGTCCTGCCCGGTCGCCGGGCACGGCGAAGAGGCCGCCACGGCCTGAGGCGGCCGCGGCGCTTGCAGCCGACCGACCGGCGTCGGGCGTGAGCTTCAGTACACCGGTTTCGAGGGCTCCACGTCCCTGACCCACGCCAGGATTCCGCCGTCGAGATGGGATACCCGGGTGTAGCCGCGCGTTAACAGGCTCTGCAGGACTTCGGCCGAGCGCGCGCCCGACTTGCAGTGGAAAACCAGGTCCGTGTCCCGAGGCAGGTCCTCGAGGGCCTCGCCGGAGAGGATGCGTCCCTTCGGAACCAGGACGGCGCCCGGAATGTTCACCACTTCGTATTCGCCCGGTTCGCGGACGTCGATCAGCTCGAAGCTGCCCCTGCCGGCATCGCGGTCGGCCAGCATCCGGGACAGGGTGCGGGCGTCCACCGCGTGGTCGGCATCGACCCGGCGCGCCGGCGCCACCCCGCAGAACGCCTCGTAGTCGGCCAGCCCGGTGATCGGCTCGGCGTCGGGATCCTTGCGCACCTTCAGCTCCCGCCAGCTCATCTGGAGGGCATTGAAGACCAGGACGCGGCCCAACAGCGTCTGCCCGATGCCGGTGATCAGCTTGATCGCCTCATTGACCATCACGGAGCCGATCTGTGCGCACAGGACGCCGAGAACGCCGCCCTCGGCGCAGGACGGCACCGAGCCGGGCGGCGGCGCCTCCGGATAGAGATCGCGATAGTTCGGCCCGTGGGCGTCCCAGAAGACACTCACCTGCCCGTCGAACCTCAGTATGGATCCCCACACGTAGGGCTTGCCCAGCAGCGCGGCGGCGTCGTTGACCAGATACCGGGTAACGAAGTTGTCCGTGCCGTCCAGGATGACGTCGTAGCCGGCGAAAATCTCCAGGACGTTGCCGGTGTCCAGCCGGACCTCGTGCAACACCACGTCCACGCCGGGGTTCAGCGCCAGGATGCTGTCCCGTGCCGAGGCCGCCTTGCTGCGCCCCAGGTCCGCCACGCCATGGATGACCTGGCGCTGCAGGTTGCTCGCTTCCACCTCGTCGTCGTCCACGATCCCGATCCGGCCCACCCCCGCGGCGGCCAAGTACAGCATGGCCGGCGATCCGAGGCCGCCGGCGCCGATCACCAGCACCTTGGCGTTCTTCAGCCTCAGCTGGCCGGCCATGCCGACTTCGGGGATGATCAGGTGCCGCGAATACCGCTCGGTCTCGGCCTTGCTGAGGGACTCTGCCGGTTCCACCAGCGGCGGCAGCTGCCGGGTCTCCAAGGTGCTCATTCTTCCAATCTACGCCCCAGCCGGTTGCTGGTGCGTAGACTGGTCGGGACTGACACTTACTGCACCGTGGCGCTGTAAGTTTTCCTGACCGCAGCGCCGGAAGAGGCCGTATAATACCGTGACGACAGAACCCCGCTCAGCCGCCAAGCCCACCCGACTGCCGCGGGAGGAACGACGGCGCCAGCTGCTGCAGGCGGCACACGAGGTCTTCGTGGTCAACGGCTACCATGCGGCGGCGATGGACGAGATCGCCGACGCAGCGAACGTGAGCAAGCCGGTGCTCTACCAGCACTTCCCCGGCAAGCGGGAGCTCTACCTGGCCCTGCTGGATCACCATCTGGAATCGCTGAACGCGATGCTGATGGCCGCGCTGAACTCGACGACGGACAACAAACTCCGAGTGCACGCCACCATCCGGGCCTACTACCAGTTCATCGCCCAGGACAGCCAGGCGCACCGGCTGGTCTTCGAATCCGACCTGAACAACGACCCCGACGTGAGCGGCCGCTTGGAGGACTTCAATGCGCGGCTGGCCAGCGCCATCGCCGGAGTCATCGCCGAGGACACCAAGCTGTCGGCAGTCGAGGCCACGCTGCTGGGCCGGGCCCTGGCCGGCATGGCGCAGATCAGTGCCCGGCACTGGCTGCGCTCGGGAGGGGAACTGGATCAGGACGCCGCGAGCGAACTGATCTACCGTTTAGCTTGGCGCGGAATTTCACGCTTCCCGAAGGAACCCTAGGATAGATTCGCCAGTAGGGAACCCACCCGGCTTACAGCATTACCAGGAGGCATCAGCGTGGAAGTGAAGATCGGCATGCAGAACGTCGGCCGTGAAATCGTGCTCGATTCGTCGCAGTCGCCGGACGAGGTGGCCGAGATCGCGAGCCGCGCCATGAACGGCGGCGCCGAACTGCGCCTGACCGACGCCAAGGGACGCCTGGTCATCATCCCGTCCAATGTCCTGGCCTACGTCGAGATCGGCGCCGAGGGGCCGCGCCCCGTCGGATTCGGCGCCCTGTAACCAGCCATGGTCGCACTGGTCCTGCTGGTGCTCGTCGCCGCCGCCGTCGGCTTCACTGCCTGGGCGGTGGACCGGCGGCGCCACGCCTACGGGGTGCTGCTGCTGCCCGGGATCGCGGTGGCGGCGGCGGTGCTGCTCTGGCTCGTCCTCATGACCGCCGGACTGGGCTCCGAACCGGGCGTGCACTTCCTGTCCTGGCTGCTGCCGATGGCCGTCTCCGTTCCGGCCGTGTGGGCCGGTGCGTGGTGGATCGGACGCCGCCGCGCGCAGCGGGATACCGAACGGCTGACCGCCCTGCTGGGCTGAACGAAGCCAGCCGGGGCAGATAGCTAGCCGGGATAGCCGTCCGGGTCCGCGTCCGCGCCGAGCTTCCGGGCCAGCACGCTCACCGCTGCCGCCGCGGACACGTCGCGGGTCGTGACTTCGGAATCGGCGTCATGCGACGTGAAGCGCAGGAAGACCTTGTTGTACCGCCAGTCCAGGTCCGGGTGATGCCGCTGCTCCTCGGCCAGGTTGCCCACGGCGGCAATGAAGTTCAGGGCCTCGCGCCCATTGTCCAGCTTGAACGCGCTGACCAGCGCTCCGTCCGCGTAGCGCCACTGCGGCAACCCGCGCAGCTGCCGGTCGATTTCCTCACTGCCGAGTACGTCTTTCGCACGTCCCACGATGCCTCCCGGTTGCGCGGCGGTCTGCGGCTGCCGCGGCTTGCGGCCGCCTGTGCCGCCAGCCTACCGGCGAACCCAACCGCGTTGAAGGCCCGCGCTCACGCCGTCAGGCCCAGGTCATTCATGCGGCGCGAATGGTTCTGGGTCAGCCGGGCAAACAACTCTCCGGTGGCCTGCGCCTGCCGGTCGGGATCCTGCCCCCGCATCAGCTCGCTGAGCACGGCGCGCTCAATCCCGATCCGCTGGGCCTGGGTCAAGGCCTCCCCCACCAGCCTGCGCCCCCACAGCGCCAGCCGCGAGGCCAGCCGCGGATCGTCGGCCAGCACCTGCTGCAGCCGGGCCGCGATCATGGAGATCTGCTCGGTGTTTTCCTTGATCCGGGCGACCAGCTTCTGCGTCTCGCTGTCGAGGGCCCCGGCGATGTGCAGGTAGAAGTCGCCCAGCACGCCGTCGGTGACGTAGGCCTTCATCAGGGACTCGTACCAGTCGGCCGGGCGCGTCCGGTCGTGGAAGGCATCGATGGAGGGCTGGAACGGGGCCATGGCCGTTTCCACGTCCACGCCGAGCTGCTCCAGCTGCGCGGCCACGGCCTCGAAATGTTCAAACTCGGTCACCGCGAGCCGGCCGACGGCGGCCCGGTCATGCAGGGTGGGCGAAAAGCGTGCGTCGGAGGAAAACCGCTCGAAGGCGGACAGCTCGCCGTAGGCCATCACGCCGTACAGATCGATCAGGAATTGCCGGCGGCGGCCGGAATCCTCGCCGGGCGCTGCGGGAACGGTGCTCACGGTGCTCATAAATCCAAGGGTAGCGTCCCATTTCGACGCGGCTGCCGTTAGGCTAACCGTGTGCCGTACCCGCATCTGGACCCGAAGGTCAACGAGTCCCAGCATCTGCTGGCACGGGTGCTGAAGGACCTGCGGACAGAGTTCGACCTGCCGCAGGAGTTTGACGCGGGCGCACTCGCGGAGGCCCGGGCCGCTGTGGCCGCCCATCGGCTGCCGGAGACCGATCTGACCGCACTGGAATTCGTGACCATCGATCCGCCCGCGTCCACCGACTTGGACCAGGCCCTGTACATCGAGTCCACCGACGGCGGTTACACGGTCTGGTACGCGATCGCCGACGTCCCCTCCTTCGTGGAGGCCGGCGGTGAACTGGATGCCGAAACCCGGCGGCGGGGCCAGACGATCTATGCCCCGGACGGACGGATCCCGCTGCATCCCGACGTCATCGGGGAACAGGCCGGGTCGCTGCTGGCGGACCAGCTGCGGTCGGCCTACGTGTGGCGATTCGAGCTCGACGCCGCTGCGCGCGTCACCGCGGCAACGCTGGAACGCGCCAGGGTGCGCAGCCGGGCCAAGCTGAACTACGAGCAGGTGCAGCAGGACATCGATTCGGGCGACGCGGCGCCCACCCTGCTGCTGCTGAAGGAAGTGGGCAGCAAGCGGGTGGAGCTCGAACGCGAGCGCGGCGGGGCGAGCCTGAATGTCCCCGACCAGGAGATCGCCCATGACGGCCGGCACTACTTCATTGTCACCAGGCCGCCGTTGCCGGTGGAGGATTGGAACGCCCAGATATCGCTGATGACCGGGATGGCCGCGGCCAAGATCATGCTGGAGGGCAGGATCGGGATCCTGCGCACCATGCCGGGACCGGACGCGGACGCCGAGGCCCAGTACCGCCGGCAGACCGAGGCGCTGGGGTTCCCGTGGCCGCACGAGATGGCCTACGGCGACTATCTGCGCAGCCTGGACACCACCGATCCCAAGCAGCTGGCCCTGATGCACGGGGCCACCGCCCTCTTCCGCGGTGCCGGCTACACGCCGTTCGTCGGCGAGCTCCCGCCCGAACGGCAGCAGGCCGCCATTGCCGCCCCCTATGCGCACGCCACGGCTCCCCTGCGGCGGCTGGTGGACCGTTTCGTGCTGGTGATCTGCCATGCCCTGTGCGCCGGCGAACCCGTCCCGCAGTGGGCCCAGGACGCGCTGGAGGAATTGCCCAAGCTGATGGCGGCCTCCGACCAGCTGGCGGGACGGGTGGACCGCGCTGCCCTGGACGCCGTTGAAACGGCGCTGCTGAGCCACCGCGTCGGGGAAGAGTTCGACGCCGTCGTCATCACCGGCACCCGGTACCCGGGCAACGGAAACGGCAACGGTAACGCCGCCGGCGGCCGCAACGGGAACGGCAACGGCAACGGCAACGGGAAGGTCCTGGTGGCCGGCAGGGGCAAAGGCAACGGCGGCCAGGAGCCGTACGGCGTGGTCCAGCTCAGCGACCCGCCGGTCACCGCACGGTGCTCGGGAATCCTGGCGGCGGGGGCCACGGTGCGCGTTCGCTTGACCGTGGCGGACATCGAGGAACGGCGCCTGCACTTCGAACTCGCCGACGGTTAATGCCCCGCACGGTGCGCCGCAGGGCCCGGTTTGCCAACGACCGGTAGACTTAACCGTGTAGTACTGGATGCCCGGTCGTTGATTGAGTGAAGTGAATCCATCAACAGATCCGTCCCTACGCGATCTTTAACCTCCTTGGCTGCCTCGTTGGCAGGCCGGGAAAGCAGTTGTTAGCCCGCGATCGGCTTCCACTGGTTGCGCCACGCTTCCGCCTTGTTCCGCTCCCGCAGCACCTGCGGGACCGTTGAGCACCGCCGGCGTCGGCGCCTGAATGAACGGTATGTAATTGAACACTGAAAATATCCAGGTGGCTGGCGAACAGCTCATCCACGCTGACAACAGCGCCGAGGAACTGGTCGTCGAGGCCGTGCTGGCCTCCGACGAGCGCCCCCACGAACTGCCCAAGCAGACCTTCGCCGACTTCAACGTCCGCGCGGACATCGTGCGGTCGCTTTTCGATGCCGGCATCACCCACCCCTTCCCGATCCAGGCCATGACACTGCCGGTGGCCCTCGGCGGCCACGACATCATCGGCCAGGCCAAGACCGGTACGGGCAAGACCCTGGGCTTCGGCATCCCCGCGCTGCAGCGGGTGGTGGGACCTGACGACGACGGCTTCGACAAGCTTCCGGTGCCCGGTGCGCCGCAGGCCCTGATCGTTGTGCCCACGCGCGAACTGGCCGTGCAGGTGGGCAACGACCTGATGACCGCCTCCAAGCAACGCAACGCCCGCGTCGCCGTCATCTACGGCGGACGCGCCTACGAGCCCCAGATCGAGCTGCTGCAGAAGGGCGTCGAGGTCGTGGTCGGCACCCCCGGCCGGCTGATCGACCTGCACCGGCAGAAGCACCTGAGCCTGAAGAACGTCCGCATCGTGGTCCTTGACGAAGCCGACGAGATGCTGGACCTGGGCTTCCTGCCGGACGTCGAGACGCTGCTGGCCGCGACCCCGACCGTGCGCCAGACCATGCTCTTCTCCGCCACCATGCCCGGACCGGTCATCGCCATGGCCCGGCGGTACATGACGCAGCCGACGCACATCCGCGCCGCCGACCCGGACGACGAAGGCATCACCAAGAAGGACATCCGCCAGGTTGTCTACCGCGCACACAACCTGGACAAGGACGAGGTGGTGGCCCGCATCCTGCAGGCCGAGGGCCGCGGCCGGACCATCATCTTCACCAAGACCAAGCGCACGGCCGCCAAGCTGTCCGAGGAGCTGATCGACCGCGGGTTCGCCGCCGGCGCCATCCACGGCGACCTCGGCCAGGGTGCCCGCGAACAGGCGCTGCGCGCGTTCCGCAACAACAAGGTGGATGTGCTGGTCGCGACCGACGTCGCTGCCCGCGGCATCGACGTCGAAGACGTCACCCACGTCATCAACTTCCAGTGCCCCGAAGACGAGAAGGCCTACCTGCACCGGGTGGGCCGGACCGGCCGCGCCGGCAACAAGGGCACCGCCGTCACCTTCGTGGACTGGGACGACGTCCCGCGCTGGGGCCTGATTAACAAGGCCCTCGGCCTGGATGTACCGGAACCGCAGGAGACCTACTCCTCCTCCCCGCACCTGTTCACCGACCTGAACATTCCCGAAGGCACCAAGGGCAGGCTTCCGCGCAGCCAGCGCAAGCTCGCCGGCATCGACGCCGAAAAGCTCGAAGACCTGGGCGAGACCGGAAAGCACCCGGCGCGCTCCGGCGGCCAGCGGCAGGACGGCGGCCGGGGCGGCGCCCGCCGCAGCGGCGCACGCCAGGGCGGCCCGCAGGGCCGGTCCGACTCGGGCAACCCGCGGCAGCGCCGCGGCACCGAGGAGGCGGCCGCCGAGAACACGGCCGTCGCCTCGGCCGACAAGCCGCGCCGGAAGCGTTCACGCACCCGCCGCCGCAACGGCGAGGTCGTCAACGGGACCGCCCAGCAGGTCACCGACGGCGCCAGCGGGGAATAGTGGCCGGTATCCGGTGGACGCCCGACGGCAGCTCGCTGGTGGTCCGGGCGGACAACGCCGATTTCCTGCCCACGCTGCCCGACGGCGCTTTCACCATGATCTACCTGGACCCGCCGTTCAACACCGGCCGGGCCCAGGTCCGGCAGCAGACCTCCATGGTGCGCAGCGCCGATGGTGAAGGCGACCGCATCGGGTTCAAGGGCAAGTCGTACCAGACGGTCAAGGGCACGCTCGCCAGCTACGACGACGCGTTCGACGACTACTGGTCCTTCCTGGAGCCCCGTCTCTCCGAGGCGTGGCGGCTGCTGGCCGACGACGGCACGCTGTACCTGCACCTCGACTACCGCGAGGTGCACTATGCCAAGGTGCTGCTGGACATGCTCTTCGGCCGCGAGAGCTTCCTGAACGAGATCATCTGGGCCTACGATTACGGCGCCCGTGCGCGCAACCGCTGGCCTGCCAAGCACGACAACATCCTGGTCTACGTCAAGAACCCGAAGGCGTACCACTTCGACAACGCGGAAGTGGACCGCGAGCCGTACATGGCTCCGGGCCTGGTGACCGCGGAGAAGGCCGCACGCGGCAAGCTCCCGACTGACGTCTGGTGGCACACCATCGTCTCCCCCACCGGCCGGGAGAAGACGGGCTACCCCACCCAGAAGCCCGAGGGGCTGCTGCGCCGGATGGTCGCCGCGAGCAGCCGGCCGGGCGACTGGGTGCTCGACTTCTTTGCCGGCTCCGGGACCCTCGGCGCCGTGGCCGCGGGCATGGACCGGCGGTTCGTCTGCGTGGACCAGAACCCGCAGGCCATCGACGTCATGCGCAAACGGCTGGGCCGCCATGCGGTAGTGGTTGAGGCCGCCGAGGCCACCGAGGCCACGGTCGGCGCCGGCGAGGCGGCAGCCGCACAGCCCGTTACCTGAACCCGGGTCAGGCGGCATTCACAAAGGCGTGACCAATCACCGGGCGATGCGGCCGGGAAGGTGCGCCGCAGCGCCCGTCCCGGCGGCGAGGATGCGGTCCAGCATGGCCGGGTCGGTGGTGTTTTCGCCCAGCCGGTTCGGCTTGCCCGCGCCGTGGTAATCGCTGGAACCGGTGACGATCAGATCGTGCTTGGCGGCCAGCCGGCGCAGCTGTTCCCTGCCCTCTTCCGGGTTGTCCCGGTGATCGATCTCCACGCCGGCCAGCCCCGCGTCGAGCATCTCGCGGACGACGGCATGGCCGACCACCCGGCCCCGGCTGCTGGCCACAGGATGGGCAAAGACCGGCACTCCCCCCGCCTCGCGCACCAGGGCGACGGCGGTGGCCGGGTCGGGCGCGTAGTGCGACACGTAGTAGCGCGAGTGGGCGGTCAGGATGCGGGCGAAGGCCTCGCTGCGGTCAGACACGATCCCCGCCGCCACCAAGGCATCGGCGATGTGCGGGCGGCCGATGGTCGCCCCGTGCCCGGCCCGGGCCGTGACCTCCGCCCACGAGATGGGGAAGTCCTCGGCGAGCAGTTCCACCATCCGTTCGGCCCGGGTCATCCGCGCGTCGCGGGCCTTTTTGATTTCGGCCAGCAGGCCAGGGTGGGCAGGATCGTGCAGATAGGAGAGCACATGCACGCTGATGCCCTCCACTGTCCGGCAGGTGACCTCCATGCCGGGCACAAACCCCAGGCCTGCCTCGACGGCGGCGGTTCGTGCCGCTTCCCAGCCGGCAGTGGAGTCATGGTCGGTCAGCGCCACGACGTCAAGACCGGCGGCTGCGGCGGCACGCACCACCTCGGCGGGCGGTTCGGTGCCGTCGGAAACGGTGGAATGCGCGTGCAGGTCGATCTTCACAGAACCAATTTACGCCAGGAGCCCCCTGCCGGGCGCCGATGTTGGCAGCGCCTTGGGCCGGTGAGACGATGGAACGGTGAGTACTTACCAGAATGAGGACGCCTCACAGCAGCCTGCCGGGGAGCAGCCGCTGGAAGACCGCGTCAACAACCGTTCCCAGCGCCCCGAATCGGATGCCTTCAAGGAGTTCATGGGCAGCCACTGGGCTCCGGCCGGCTCGTCCACACCGGAGCAGGATGCCGTCGCACCCTACGCCGCGCGCCGCCGTCGGGCTCTTTCCGAGCATTTCCACGGCGAGCGTCTGGTCATTCCGGCCGGCCCGCTGAAGGTCCGCTCCAACGACACCGACTACCGCTTCCGTCCGCATTCGGGCTTCGCCCACCTCACGGGCTTGGGCCTGGACCATGAGCCGGACGCCGTGCTGATCATGGAACCGACCGAGGCGGGAGCGGGCGACGACGGCGGCCACCACCGGGCCACGCTGTACTTCCGCCCCATGTCCGGCCGGGATTCCGCCGAGTTCTACGCCAACGCCCGGTACGGCGAGTTCTGGATCGGTCCCCGGCCCACGCTGGAGGAGCTGAGCCGCCGGCTGGGCCTGCCCACCGCCGACCTGGGCGAACTCGAAGTCGCCATCACCAAGGACGCCGGCGTCGTCCACGTGGGCGGCATGCGCATCCGGCTGCTGCGCGAGGTCGACTTGAACGTGGACGCCCTCGTGGACACCTCCCGGATCAACACCGGCGTGGATCTGGAGGAATCAGACCGGCTCGACGGCAAGCTCTCCGAAGCGCTGTCCGAACTGCGCCTGCTCAAGGACGAGTGGGAAGTCCAGGAGATGAAGAAGGCCGTGGAGGCCACGGTGAACGGCTTCCATGAGGTGGTCAAGGTGCTGCCTCGCGCGCTGACGCACGAGCGGGGCGAACGTGTGGTGGAGGGCGCGTTTTTTGCCCGGGCACGCGAAGAAGGCAACGACCTGGGCTACGACACCATCGCCGCCAGCGGCAACAACGCGACCATCCTGCACTGGATCCGCAACAACGGGCAGGTGAAGGCCGGAGACCTGCTGCTGCTGGACGCGGGGGTGGAAGCCGACTCCCTGTACACGGCGGACGTGACCCGCACCCTGCCGGTTAACGGTACGTTCACCGAGGTCCAGCGCAGGATTTACCAGGCGGTACTCGATGCCGCCGACGCCGGTTTCGCCGCCGCCCAGCCGGGCGTGAAGTTCCGTGACGTCCACACCGCCGCCGTGACCGTGCTCGCCGAGCGGCTGGACGAGTGGGGCCTGTTGCCGGTTCCCCTGGCCGAGGCGCTCTCCCCCGAGGGCCAGCACCACCGGCGCTGGATGCCGCACGGCACCAGCCACCACCTGGGCCTGGACGTCCATGACTGTGCGCAGGCGAAGCGCGAGTTGTACCTGGACGGCGTGCTCACCCCGGGCATGGTGTTCACGATCGAGCCCGGCCTCTATTTCAAGGACGAAGACCTGGCTGTCCCCGCCGAATACCGCGGCATCGGGGTGCGGATCGAGGACGACATCCTGATGACCGCGGACGGCCCCGTGAACCTGTCGGCGGCCCTGCCGCGCAAGCCCGAGGACGTGGAGTCCTGGATGGCCGGCATCTACGGCACCTCAGGGGAATAGCGCCCCCGGCGTCCGCCGCCGGAGCAACGCCACACAGGAAGGGATCCGCCGTCTACGACGGCGGATCCCTTCCGGTTATGTGCGCCCGTTCACGGCCGGGCCTTGCCTGGTGCGCCCGTACATGGTCGGGCCTTGCCTGGTGCGCCCGTTTATCGTGCGGGCACTGCTGGCTGCTACGTGCCGGGGCGGTCGTCGTCGTTGAAGGAGCCCGGGTTCCCCTCGCCGACCCGAGGGCCGGGGCCCGGCTGGCTCTCGCCGGCGGGCGTGCCGCCGTCGGGCTCGGAACCACCGGTCAGCGGGCTGGCGCCAGTCTGGGGCTCGCCGGTCTGCGGGCTGGCCCCGGTTTGCGCGCCGGCGCCGGGCTGGGGCTCGCCGGACTGCTGGGGCTGGGCGGGCTCGGGAGTAACGCGGATTCCGTACTGCGGGCGGCCGTCGGGCAGGTCCGGGAAGCGTCCGCGCACGGGCTGGCCCGTCACCCCGGGCTGGGCCGCGTCGGGCCGCGCCGGGCCGGGCTGGGGCTGCTGTCCCGGGACGCTGCCGCCCTGGCGGTACGGGTCCTCGCCCCACTGGGCCGGCCGCTCCGGGGCCTGCGGCTGCTGGCCCGCAGGAGGCTGCGGCCCGACGGGCGCCTGCCCGTGGTTTCCCGGCCGGCCGGGAACCGCGGTTCCGGCCATCGGCAGCTGCGCGGCCAACCGCCGGGCCTCGTGTGCCACCTCGGTGGAGACCACGACGTCATAGCTGGTGGCGATCACCTGGTTCGTGGAGGTGAAGTCCCGCTTGCCGCGCTGCAGCGCGTAGGAAATGATGCCGAACAGCATCCAGAAGGCCGCGCCCATGGCCATCGACGAGATCAGCAGCACGAAGGTTTCGCCGCCGCCGAAGAGCATCAGCAGCAAGCCGACGAACAGGCCGAACCACGCGCCGGTGGCCGCACCGGAGAGGGCAACCCGGGGGTAGCTGAGCTTGCCGGTGACCCGCTCGACCATTTTCAGGTCGTTGCCGACGATGGTCACGTGCTGGACGGGAAATTCCTCGTCCGCGAGGTAGTCCACCACCTTCTGGGCATCCAGATACGAGCGGTAGTTACCGATCAGCTCGCCCTGCGGAAGCGTACGGCTAAGGTCTCGGGAATCTGTACGGCCAAGCATCGACATACCCCCATTGTCGCTGATATACGCAACCGGTGGTTTGGGTATCGCTTCAGGTGAACGCGGGACCCCTCGCCCGCCGTCCGCCTCAGGCCCGTAGAGCGGCCCGGCCCGGGGCACGGCCGGCCCGCTGAATCCCGGATTCCGGGGGCCAGCACGTAGCCTAAAGGGGTGAGCACAAAAACCAACCGCGTCTTCGTAGCCCGGCTGCTCGGCCTGGACGTCTTCGACCCGCTCGGAGACCGCCTGGGCCGGCTGCGCGACGTCGTCGTCCTCGATTACGGCCCCGCCAAGCCGCCCCTGGTGGTCGGCCTGGTGGTCGAGGTTCCCGGCAAGAAACGCGTGTTCGTCCCGATGACCCGGATCACCTCGATCACCGCCGGGCAGGTCATCTGCACCGGGCTGGTCAACCTGCGCCGGTTCGAGCAGCGCGGCGCCGAGACCTTGGTGGTCGCCGAGATGTTCGACCGCCGCGTCACGCTCGCGGACGGCAGCGGCGATGCCACCATCCTGGACATCGGCATGGAACAGTCCCGTGACGGCGACTGGTATGTGTCCCAGCTCTTCGTCCGGCGCGGCCATTCGACCTCGCCGCTGCGCAGCCTGCGCCGCAACGAAACACTGATCGTGGACTGGCACGAGGCCTACCAGGGTGCCCGGCACGAACCGCAGTCGGCCACTACCTTCGTGGCCAGCCACGAGGACCTCAAGCCCGCCGACTTCGCCGAGGCGCTGCATGAGATGACGCAGAAGCGCCGGCTGGAAGTCGCGAGCGAGCTGCAGGACGACCGCCTGGCGGATGTGCTCCAGGAGCTGCCGGACGACGACCAGGTGCAGATCCTCACGTCGCTGGATGCCGAACGCGCCGCCGTCGTGCTGGAGGAAATGGATCCCGACGACGCCGCCGACCTGCTGGCCGAGCTGCCCGAGGAGCAGAAGGAAGAACTGCTGCAGCTGATGGAGCCGGAAGAAGCGAAGGACGTCCGCCGCCTGCTGGAGTACGAGGAAAACACCGCCGGGTCCATGATGACCCCGGTGCCGGTGATCCTGCCCCCGGAAGCCACGGTCGCCGAGGCCCTGGCGCATGTGCGCCGCGAAGAGCTCACGCCGGCCTTGGCGTCGGCCATCTTCGTCTGCCGGCCGCCGCTGGAGACCCCCACCGGGAAATACCTGGGCGTGGTCCACATCCAGCAGCTGCTGCGCTACCCGCCGCCGGAGGCGCTGGGCAACATCGTGGATACAGACCTGGAGCCGGTGCTGGACCAGGCCGATGTCAGCGACGTGGCCCGCACCCTGGCCACCTACAACCTGAATGCCCTGGCAGTGGTCAACAGCGCCGGCCGGCTGGTCGGCGCCGTGACCGTTGACGACGTGCTGGACCATCTGCTGCCCGACGACTGGCGGGCGCAGGACGACTCCCCCGTAAGCGGAGGTGGACGCTTTGGCTGAGAAGGCAGATCGGAAAATCAAGGTCGCGGGGCTGGACACCCCGCGCGAGACCCGCACGCGCCTGCTGGTCCGGTTGCGGCCGAACCCGGATTATTTCGGCAAGGCCACGGAGTCCTTCGCCCGTTTCATGGGCACCCCGCAGTTCCTGATGTGGATGTCGGTTTTCTGTCTGCTCTGGCTGGCCTGGAACACGTTCGGACCCGAACACCTGCGTTTCGACAGCGCCGCGCTGGGCTTCACCGCGTTGACCCTGATGCTCTCGCTGCAGGCCTCCTACGCCGCTCCGTTGCTGCTGTTGGCGCAGAACCGCCAGGATGACCGGGACAAGGTCTCGCTGCAGCAGGACCGCCAGCGGGCCGAACGCAATCTGGCGGACACCGAGTACCTGACCCGCGAATTGGCCGCGCTGCGGATCGCCATCCGCGAAGTGGCCACGCGTGACTTCGTCCGGAGCGAGCTGCGCTCGGTGCTGGAAGAACTGCTAGACGACGAGTCCGCGGACGAACGCCGCCGCGGCAGGCGCCGGCCCTCCGATGCCACCACCTCGCTGCCCAAGCTGCCGCCGGCCCAACACGGCGGCCAGGAGAACTGATGCATGACTGATCCACACCCGTCGCAACACCCGGACCCCGCCGCCGTACGGCGCGCACTGGGAACCGTGATCGACCCCGAGCTTCGCCGGCCCCTCGCGGAGCTGGGCATGCTCAAGGACGTCCGGATTGACGACTCCGGACGGGTCACCGTCGGCGTGCTGCTCACCATCTCGGGCTGCCCGCTGCGGGGCACCATCACCGCCGATGTCGAGCACGCCCTCGCCGACGTCCCGGGCGTCTCCGGGGTGGCGGTGCAGCTGGACGTAATGACGCCGCAGCAGCGCGACGCGCTCAAGGAGCAGCTGCGCGGCGCCGGCCGCGGCAATCCGTTCGCCGATCCGTCCTCGCTCACCCGTATCTATGCCGTGGCGAGCGGCAAGGGCGGGGTGGGCAAGTCGAGCGTCACCGTCAACCTCGCGTGCGCCATGGCCGCCCAGGGTTTGCGCGTGGGCATCATCGACGCCGATGTCTACGGTTTCTCGGTTCCCGGGCTGCTGGGCATCACGCAGGCCCCCACCCGAGTGGACGAGATGATCCTGCCGCCGGTGGCCTACGGCGTGAAGGTCATCTCGATCGGCATGTTCGTCTCAGGCAACCAGCCGGTGGCCTGGCGGGGGCCCATGCTGCACCGGGCCCTGGAGCAGTTCCTCACCGATGTCTATTTCGGCGACCTGGATGCGCTGTTCCTGGACCTGCCTCCGGGCACCGGGGACGTGGCGATCTCGGTGGCGCAGCTGCTGCCGTCCTCGCAGATCCTGGTGGTGACCACCCCGCAGGCCGCCGCGGCCGAGGTGGCGGAACGCGCCGGCGCCATCGCCGCGCAGACCGGGCAGCAGGTGGCGGGAGTCATCGAGAACATGTCCTGGCTGGCGCTGCCGGACGGATCCAGGATGGAAGTCTTCGGCTCCGGCGGCGGAACCGCCGTCGCCGAGCGGCTCTCCGCCGTGCTGGAGAAGCCGGTACCGCTGCTGGGAAGCATCCCGCTGGAGCCACGGCTGCGCGCCGGCGGCGACGCCGGCCGCCCGATCGTCCTGGACGGGGCGGACGCCTCCGGCGCCGGCAGCGCCGCGGCCGAGCTGCGGCGGATTGCGGCGGAATTGGCGGCGCGCCCGCGCGGCCTGGCCGGGCGCACGCTGGGCGTCACCCCCCGCTAGGGGCCGCGGCGGGAACCGCGCTGCGCGCCAGGGCGCGCCGGTGGGTAATGCGCTCCGGAGGTCAGGTCGCCTCGGTGTCGAACGGCGCTGGCTCACCCGGGGCCAGCTGCGTGCGGGACTTGGCCGCCGCACGCGCCGGCGCCCGCGAACCGGTTGACACGGCCGTTCCGGCCGCGGTTGCGGCTGCTGCCGCGACAGCCGGCGCCGCCGGCGCAGGACGCGGCGCCTCGTCGTCGTCCAACAAGGCTTCTTTGATGATCCGCCGAGGGTCGTATTGCCGCGGATCAAGCTTTTGCCAGTCCATGTCGACGATGTCGTCGCCGACTTCTTCGCGCAGCTGTTCCTTGGCACCTGCGGCCATGGTCTTCAGCTGTTTGACGAACCTGGCCAGCTGCGCGGCGTATTCGGGCAACCGCTCAGGTCCGAGGATCACCACGGCAAGAATTGCCAGGATGATCAGTTCTGAGCCGTTGATTCCAAACACGATTGAAGGTTACCCGTTCGCCGGGCCGGTCAGCCACTCGGCCGCTGCTGCCGGAGCCCCGCGGCGGCCCCTCATCCGGCCCGGGCCGTCCGGGCCTCGCCGGGGGTGCATCAGCCGGCGGCCGGCGGTTTGACCATCATGCCCAGTCCGCGGACGATCCGGCTGAGCGGATCGTCGGCCGGGGACGGCATCGGCAGCTTCAGCCGGGAGTTCTCCGACAGCACCACGTGGCTGACCGTCTCCGGCATCTCGGCCAGCGGAAGGTCGGACCACAACGTGTACGTCACCTCGTCGGAATGGAGCACCACGGTCCAGTCCTCGCCGCCGCGCACCCACACTGCGCGGTTCAGCCCGGCCACTTCCCGGAATCCGTCCATGGTCACCGGATGGCCAGTGGTCGCATTCACCGGCGGCGCGGGGTCCGCCACCCAGGCCGTTCCGCCGGCGCTGCCGTCTCCGCGCCGTTGCTCGGTGACCACCACCCGGTGGCCGCCGTCGCTGAGCTCGAGCCTGACGGCAGGCTGCCCGTCCACGACCGTCTGTTCCGCGCTCTGCAAGCGGTAGCCGAGCCCGGGCAGCAGCGGGCAGGTCCAGCCACTGCGCCGCAGCTCCTCGAGTGCCGCGCCGTCCAGTGCGATCGGACGGGCGGTGCCTGCATCGGCGGCCACCGGCACCCAGGCCGTCCCGGTGGCAAGGCCCCGGCCGGCGTCCGCCTGCCCGGTCTCGCCGCCCAGCACGAAGGCCGCGGATAACGTCAGCACGGCGCAGCCGGCCAGGACCCCGCCGGCAACGGCCAGCACGCGCCTGACCGGCCTTCGCGCAGGCAACGCCTCCGCCGCGGCACCGGAGGCGGGCGGGAGGGCGCCGGCGGCGGGCGGCAGGGCGCCGGGGGCGGGCGGCACGCCGGGGGCGCGCGGATGGCCGGCGGCGGCACCGCCCGGCGCGGGGGTGCGCGCGTCCGCGCGTATGCCATCGTGCCGGTTTTCCGCGGCACCGGAGGGTTCGACGCCGAGCGGGGGCCCGGCCGGTCCGGCAGCCCCGGGCTGGCTGCAGCGCAGCAACCGCGCGGTCAGGTTGTCGTCAGGGGGCGGCACGTCCAGCGAGCGCAGGCGGTCCTGGATCCGGCGGAATTCGTCGACACTCTTGCGGCACCGCCGGCAGCGTTGAAGATGGCGTTCGAGGGCCGGGCGGCGATCATCGGAGAGTTCGCCGTCCAGGTACTCCGCCAGCTCTCTTCCCGGGTGGAGCATGGCAGCGATCAGTGGGCTCCGGCGATTCGCGGCAGTTTCAGGCGCGGGCGCTCGGCAGGATCCCGGTGCGCCAGCTTTTCCCGCAGCATCGTCCGGCCACGGTGGATCCGTGAGCGGACGGTGCCCAGCTTGACGCCAAGGGCCGCGGAGACCTCGTCATAGGACAGCCCCTCCAAATCGCAGAGCACCACTGCGGCGCGGAAGTCCGGCGGCAGCTCTTCCAGGGCGGCCTGGACATCGATATCCAGGTTGTTGAATTCGAAGCTGCGCTCGGGGCCGGGATCCTTGCCGGGCAGCCGGGCTTCGGCTTCGTCGCTCAGTCCATCGAACCGAATCCGGCTCTTGCGCCGGGCCTGGTCCAGGAAGAGGTTGGTGGTGATCCGGTGGAGCCAGCCGTCCAGCGTGCCGGGCTTGAAGTTGTCCAGCGACCGGAAAACACGGACAAAGACCTCCTGGGTGAGGTCTTCGGCGTCGTACCGGTTGCCCGTAAGCCTGAAGGCCAAGCGGTAGACCTTTGCGGAGTGGTTGCTCACCACTTCTTCCCACGTCGGAGCGACCCACTGATCGTTGCCGGCCGCGGCGGCCGACGCGGCGTCCTGTAGCTTCGTCATCATCGTGCCCCTTCGTCGGACCGCCCGCATGCCGCCCACCTCCTGGGGGTCCGGGAATGCGGCTGCGTGCTGCCGGTCTGGCTTTCGGCGTCCCGGGTACCCATCTTGGCGCAAAAAACTGGGAGAATTCTGTAAACCGGCTGCACAAATACCGCTAAGCTCTGTTCCCCGTCTGCCCCGGCCGGCGGCAGCGTGTCCCGACGCCGGGGCACGCGCCTGATCCCGCCACCTGTGGCAGTAGGCTTGGCACTGCGGCCCTGCGCCGTTTCCCCGCAAAAGCTGAAGAGAAAGCGATATTTCATGAGTGCCGACAAGCAGACGAGTTGGTCCTACACGGAGGGGCTCCCCGCCGAGGATGACGTCTTGCTTCGCGCCCGTGAGCGTTCCCATGAACTGGGCGTTGCCGCTGTCGGCACGGGGGTCGGCGCCGCCCTGACGGTCCTCGCCGCGGGTACCAAGGCGCAGACGGTGGTGGAAATCGGTTCCGGCGCCGGTGTCTCCGGGGTCTGCCTCCTGCGCGGACTGCCGCCGGCCGCGGTGCTGACCACCATCGATGCGGATGTCGACCATCTGCGTGCGGCACGCCAGTCCTTCGTCGATGCCGGTATTCCGGGCAACCGCACCCGCACCATCTCCGGCCGCGCGGCCGACGTGCTGCCCCGGCTGACCGACAACGCCTACGACCTAGTCTTCGTCGACGCGGACAAGCCCTCGTATCCGCTGTACGTGGAGCAAGCGGTCCGGCTGCTCAAGCGCGGCGGCATGCTGATTGTCAACGACGCCCTGGACCACGACCGGGTCTCGGATCCGGCCATCCGCGAAGAATCCACCACCACGCTGCGCAAGGTCGGCAAGGCCATCCGGGAAAACGACCGGCTGCTGTCCACCATCCTGCCGACCGGCGAGGGACTGCTGCTGGCCGTCAAACGCTGACCACCCGTGCCCTGCCCGCACCGGGTCGGGCCGCCGCCCGGCCCGGTGCTAGCCGCGGTAGGAGCGCAGAAAGGACAGCAGCAGCCGGGCGCCGTACCCCGTGGCGCCCTTCGTGACCTCCGCCCGGTCGGAGTCTGCCCGGGCGGGGCCGGCGATGTCCAGATGGATCCAGGGAAGGGTGCCGGTGAATTCGCGCAGGAACAGCGCTGCGGTGATCGATCCCCCGCCCACCTTCGACCGCTGGGATGCGATGTGTAAGATGTCGGCGATGCCCGATTCCAACGCGAAGCCGTATTCGGCCGCCACCTCGTCCAGGGGCATGTGCCAGACCCGCTCCCCGGTTGCCTCCCCCGCGGCTTCGAAGGCGCGCACCAGCGACGGCCGGGTGCCGTACAGCGCCGCATGCTGCCTGCCCAGCCCCAGCGACGCCGCACCGGTGAGGGTGGCGATATCCACCAAGACGTCGGGCTGCAGCCGGGCGGCGGCGTAGGAGAGGCCGTCGGCCAGCACCATGCGCCCCTCCGCATCCGTGTTGCCGATCTCCACCGTGGTGCCGTCATGGACGGTCACCACGTCGCCGGGACGGTAGGCGTCGGCGCCGATCGCGTTCTCGGCCAGGGCGAGCAGGCCGGTGACACGGTGCGGGACGCGCAGCTCCGCCGCAGCGGCCAGCACCGCCAGCACGACGCCGGCGCCCGCCATGTCGGTCTTCATCGGCACCATCGGTTCCCGCGGCTTGAGCGACAGCCCGCCGGTGTCGAAGGTGATGCCCTTGCCGACGATGACGATGTGCCTGGTGTTCTCGCCGGCCTGTGCGGGCGTGTAGTCCAGCTGGACCAGCCGGGGCGGAGTCGGCGAGGCCGATCCCACCGCCAGCAGGCCGCCGAACCCTCCGGCAGCCAGCTGATGCTCGTCCCACGTGCGGATGCCCAGGCCGCGGGCCGCGGCGAGGCGCGCGGCCTGGCCAGCCATCCACTCCGGGTTCTTCACGTTGGAGGGCATGTTCGCCAGGTCCCGTGCCAGCCACGTGGCCCGGGCGCCGGCGGCGGCCGTTGCGGCCGTCTCCGCCGCAATCCCGGTCAGTTCCAGCACCGCGGCCATCGGCTTGGGCGCGGCGGACGTCCCGGCGCGCGGCGGCCGGTAGCCGCCCAGCAGGAACCCCTCGATGAAAGCCTGTTGCAGCCCTTCCGGCAGGCCCTCGACGGCGCTGCTGCGCACTCGGTCGGTGCCCATCGTCGCCTTGGCCAGGGCGGCTCCGGCCTTGCGCAGCTCCGCCGCGCTGCCACTGCCCAGCCCAATCAAGACGAGGCGCTCAGGCAGCCGGACGGAGCCGGGCGGCGCCGGCACCGCCAGCACTTCACCGGCCTTGCCGGAGATCCCGTGGACCTCCGCCAGGGCCGCCACGTCGGCGCCAAAGTCGGCTGCCGCCTCGGCGGCACCCTGGCGCGGCTGCGGTGTGGCCCGCTCAACGTTGGCCTCGCCTTCGGCGATGGGGACCGCCAGCACCGTGACATCCCCGGCGCCTTCGGCCGGGGACTGTCCGCGGCCGAGGGCCGGAAGGGCCTGGACGCGCGCCATCTGCGGTTCAACCAGGGCCTGCTCCAGATGACGGGCGGTTTGTTCCTCTGCGGTGGAGGGAACGTGGTTCACAGCAAACGGTTCCTAGCCTGCCACGTCGCTGGTGACGCCGAGCAGGCAGTCCTTGAGGTTGCCGGCTTCTTCGGCATTCAGTTCCAGCACCAGACGCCCGCCGCCGTCGATGGGCACCCGCAGGATGAGGCTTCGCCCCTCCTTGGTCACTTCCATCGGACCGTCACCGGTACGCGGTTTCATCGCAGCCATCTGGGAATTCCCTTCCGCCATGGGGCAGCCCGATCGGTGATCGCCCTGCCCGCCAACCTCACATCGGCGGCCCTTCAGTTGCCCGGCCGCCATGTCCAACCACTACCCATTATCGCGTACATCACAACCGGGTGCTAATTTGCGCGACACGGGGCGCACCGGCGCCGGCCGCCGCTAGGGCGGATAGTCCCCGCCGCCGGGCAGTTCGACCCAGGACCAGAGCCAGGTGACCCAGACAATCTGCCCGGCCAGGAACATCACTGCCAGGCATGCACGGTAGGCCCGGCTGCGTGATACCAGGGCCGCCGCCAAGGCCAGCGGGAAGAGCGGAAGCAACAACCGGAAGGTGCTGGTCTGCGGATGAAGAAAGGCAAGCAGGTAGCTCAGGTAGCAGGCGCACCACAGCCTCAGGTCGGCCCCCATCTCCCGGGCCGGCCGGGAGCAGAGGACCCAGGCCGCCGCGGCCACCAGCAGCAGCGGGGCGATCATTCCGCCCAACAGCCCGAAAAGGTTCACGCCCATGTCGAACCACGGCTTGAACAGGATCAGGGCCTCGCCCCGCCAGGCGGTCTCGGTATCGGTGTACGCCGTCATCTCGCCCGTGACCGACCAGGCCAGCACCGGCCAGGCGAGGGCTGCGGCACAGCTGACCAGCGCCAGCGCTGCCGCGCGGAGGAATTCCGGCGTCTGCAGCGGATCGATGCGGCGCTGCTTGATCCGCCACAGCAGGTGAAGGCCGGCGAGCGCCGCGAACGGCACGCCGACCGGCCGGGAGAGGCACATCAGCACGACGACGGGAATCGCCAGCAGGTACTTCCGCCGCACCAGCAGCAGCAGCGCTCCCGCCAGCAGCGCCAGATTCAGCGATTCGGCGTACGGCACCTGGAGGATCGGCGAGACCGGAAAGACCGCCACGAAGAGCACGGCCCACAGCGCGGTGCCGTGGGGGGCGTAGCGACGGAAAAGTTTGTAGATGAGCAGCACGGCGGCAAAACCTGCGAGGGTCGCAACCAGCGGTGCCAGCAACTGCCACCCCAGCCCGGTGCCCGCCGCCAGGATGCGGACGATGCCGGGGAAAAGCGCGTAGAACGCCCACTGGTTTTCGTCGACCCGCCCGTCCTGGCCGCGGGGAATATCGGCGGGATACCCCTCCTGGTAGACCTGCTCGTACCAGGCGCTGTCCCAGATTCCGATGAAGGACAGATAGTCGGGGTGCGGGCCGGTCCACGGATTCGGCCCCTGCTGGCGTGCCACCGCGAGGAAGACCAGCAGCGAATACACCCGGGAAAGGGCGTAGAGCACGCAGACCTGGACCCACCACGGCCAACCGGAGATCCGCCGGCGCCAGAAGGAAAGCTCAGCGTGCACGGCCTCCCGAAGCACGCGGGTGCGCGCGAGGCGGTCCTGCACCCCCGTCATCCTTCCCGCGCCGGGTGGGCACCGCCGTCGTGCTGTGGCTGTTCGTGGCTCAGTTGCCGGATCAGGCGCTCCTTGGCTCCCAGCTCGGCCCGCAGCACGTCCAGCACTTCGTCCACCTGGTCCATCCGGTAGCCCCGCAGGGCGGTGGAAAACCGGACACTGTCCAGGTCTTCGGCACGGGGGTGTTCGGGCAGCAAGACCGCTGGCAGCCGCGCCTCATGCTCGCTCAGGCCCTGCAGCGCGGCCACGTGCCCTCGCTCCCATCCGGTGCCGGCGCCCCCGCCGCCCGCGCCGTCGGCGGCCGCCTTCCTCCGGCCCCGCCACCCCGACGCGGCGACAGCGGCCGCACCTGCAACGGCGATGGCTAGGAAAACCAGGAATGCGCTCACAGCACCATCGTGCCAGAGAGGACGTCCCGCCGGGTCAAAATCCGGAGCGGGCGGACAACCCGGAGATGACCTGCTCGACTGCCTCCTCGGCCGTATCCACCACGCTGACCAGGTCCAGATCGGCCTCCGCGATCATCGCTTCGGCCAGGAGCGTGTTGCGGATCCAGTCGATCAGCGGCGACCAGAATGCCGTGCCCACCAACACGATCGGGAAGGACGTCACCTTCTTCGTTTGGACCAGCACCATGGCTTCGAACAGCTCGTCGAGCGTGCCCAGCCCGCCGGGGAGCACGATGAACCCCTGCGCGTACTTGACGAACATGGTCTTGCGGGCGAAGAAATACCGGAAGTTGATGCCCAGGTCCACCCAGTTGTTGAGCCCCTGCTCGAACGGCAGTTCGATGCCCAGTCCGACCGACACGCCGCCGGCCTCGCTGGCCCCCTTGTTGGCCGCCTCCATGGAACCGGGGCCGCCTCCGGTGATGACCGCGAAGTTATGCCGGACCAGCAGCTGACCGATCTCCTCGGCGATGGCGTAGTGCTTGCTGCCCTGCCGGGTGCGGGCCGAACCGAACACGCTGATCGCAGGGCCGAGGTCGGCCAGGGTGCCGAACCCTTCGACGAATTCGCTCTGGATCCGCAGCACGCGCCAAGGATCCGTGTGCGTAAACTCCGCCCGGTCCTTGGTGTCCAGCAGGTACTGGTCGGCCTGCGGGATGTCCGCCTGGCGGCGACGCAGCTCCACCGGCCCCTTGAAACGGGTCTTCGGTGCGCCCGGAAGTTGCGACGGGAGCGGGATGTCTTGCTGGTTTGTCATTTCCCAAGGCTACAGATTCGCCGGCCGTCCGTGGCGGTTTCCCCTGTTTCGGTAGCAATTCGGCGTTCACGCGGTTTTGGGCGCAGGTTGCTCTTAAATCACGATTCCGGCGGTTCGGTCGCGAATGCATTGCTTGAAGGGAATCTTTCGCTAGATTCATTCCATGACCAGTGACGCATCGCACAGTAAAACGCCGCCTGCCGCTCCGGCGGCGGCAACCCGAGCCACGTCCGCCGCGCCGGCGGGTCAGCCGCTGGTGTCCTTGAAGAACGTCAACAAGCACTTCGGATCCCTCCATGTGCTGCAGGACATCAACCTGGAGGTCACCAAGGGCGAAGTGGTGGTCGTGATCGGGCCGTCGGGCTCCGGCAAGTCCACCCTCTGCCGGGCGATCAACCGCCTGGAGACCATCGACGACGGCGAGATCCTGATCGACGGCGAGAAGATGCCGGCCGAGGGCAAGGCCCTGGCCAAGCTGCGGGCCGACGTCGGCATGGTGTTCCAGTCCTTCAACCTCTTTGCCCACAAATCGATCCTGGAGAACGTCACCCTGGGACCGATCAAGGTCAAGGGGATGAAGCAGTCCGAGGCCAAGGAGCTGGCCATGAGCCTGCTCGAGCGCGTCGGCGTGGCCAACCAGTCGCAAAAGCTGCCGGCCCAGCTCTCCGGCGGCCAGCAGCAGCGCGTGGCGATTGCCCGGGCACTGGCCATGAAGCCGAAGGTGATGCTCTTCGACGAGCCCACCTCGGCACTCGATCCGGAAATGATCAACGAAGTGCTCGACACCATGGTGCAGTTGGCCAGGGAAGGCATGACCATGATCGTGGTTACGCACGAGATGGGCTTTGCCCGCAAGGCAGCAGACCGGGTGCTCTTCATGGCCGACGGCCAGATCGTGGAGCAGGCCACCCCGGAAGAATTCTTCACCAACCCGAAGAGCACCCGCGCCAAGGACTTCCTGGGCAAGATCCTCGAACACTGACCCCCACACCTGGCCTTCCACTGACGGAGGGCCGACAACGCAAGGAGAAAACATGCGAAAGACCCGTTATGGAATGGCTGCCATGGCAGCCGGAGCCGCACTCGTGCTGTCCGCCTGCGGCGGCGGTGGCGGCACAGGCGGCGAAGGCGGCGGCGGCGAGACTGCCGGCGGCGGCGAAGGCGGCGGCGAAGGCATCCGCGTCGGCATCAAGTACGACCAGCCGGGCCTGGGCTTCTCCTCCGGCGGCAAGTTCACCGGCTTCGACGTGGACGTAGCCAAGTACGTGGCCAACGAGCTGGGCTACTCGGAGGACCAGATCGAATTCGTCGAGTCGCCCTCGGCCAACCGCGAAAACATGCTCGCCAACAACCAGGTGGACATGATCTTCGCGACGTACTCCATCACCGATGAGCGCAAGCAGACCGTCGACTTCGCCGGACCGTACTTCGTGGCCGGCCAGGACCTGCTGGTCCGGACCGACGACACCGAAATCACCGGCCCGGATGCCCTTAACGGCAAGAACCTCTGCTCGGTGACCGGCTCCACCTCCGCCCAGCGCATCAAGGACGAGCACGCCGCCGAAGTGAACTTGGTCGAGCGGCCCAGCTACGCCGAGTGCGTGACCGCCATGCAGGGCGGCCAGATCGACGCGGTGACCACCGACGACATCATCCTGGCCGGACTCGCGGCGCAGCCGAACAACGCCGGCAAGTACAAGGTGGTCGGCAACCCGTTCTCCGAGGAGAACTACGGCGTCGGCCTGCCGAAGGGCTCGGAGCTGTGCGCGGACATCAACGCAGCCATCAACAAGATGGTCGAGGATGGCGCCTGGGAAGAAGCCCTTAAGAAGAACACCGAGGGTGTGGACTACTCCTACAACAAGGACCTGAACCCGCCGAAGCCGGGCGAAGCCTGCGCCTAGCAACATCCGTTGTGGGGCGGGGCTCCCCCGCCCCACAACATGATCTGCCTCTTCCCACCGAAAGGGGATGGACAGTTTGTCCGAGTATTTCCAGAGCTACCTGACGGCGCTGGAGACCTACGACGTCGTCGGAGCCTTGTGGGTCAATATCCAGCTCGCTTTTTGGGCCGCCCTGGGTTCGTTGGTGCTGGGTACCGTCCTGGCCCTGATGCGTATCTCACCGGTACCCAGCTTCCGCTGGGCCGGCGCGGCGTACGTCAACGTCTTCCGCAACACGCCGCTGACCATCATCATGGTGTTCTGCATCCTGGTGGCGGTCTTCCAGCTCCAGTTGAACCTCTCCGGCGATTTCGACTTCAACTTCTTCCTCTGGGCCATCGTCGGGCTGTCCATCTACCACGCGGCCTTCGTCTGCGAATCCATTCGCAGCGGCGTCAACACCGTGCCCCTGGGACAGGCCGAGGCCGCCCGCGCCATCGGGCTGAGCTTCCTGCCGGCGGCGCGGATGGTCATCCTGCCCCAGGCCTTCCGCGGCGCCGTGGCGCCACTGGGCAACACCCTGATCGCCCTGACCAAGAACACCACGGTGGCAACGGCGGCGTCGGTCGCCGAATCCGCCGGGCTGATGAAAACCATGATCGAGTTCCGGCCGGATGTCATCATGGCCATTTTCGCGACCTTCGCCATCGGCTTCGTGATCATCGTGCTGCCGATCGGCCTGATGACCACTTGGCTTTCCAAGAAACTGGCGGTGTCACGATGAAAATTCAGCAGAACGTCCTCTTCGATGCGCCCGGCCCGAAGGCCCGTGCGCGGATCATGGTCACCAACGTCATCGGCATCCTGCTCTTCCTCGGCGCGGCGATCTTCGTCATCGTCGGATTGAACGACAAGGGCCAGCTGGCATCCGAGCTGTGGACGCCCTTCCTGACCGGCGAGGTCTGGCAGTTCACCATCCTGCCGGGCCTGATGAATACCTTTAAGGCCGCGGCAGTCTCGATCCTCACGTCCGTGGTCTTCGGTTTGCTCTTTGGCGTGGGCAGGCTCGCCTCGAACGGCCCCCTGCGGTGGCTCTGCGGGGTAATCGTCGAACTCTTGCGGGCTGTCCCGGTGCTGCTGATGATGATCTTCTTCTGGCTCCTGTTTGGGCAGCTGAGAATCGGCACCCCTGCCGACATCCCGTTTTACGCCGTCGTGACAGCCCTGACGCTGTACAACGGATCGGTGATCGCCGAACTGGTCCGCTCCGGCGTGTTCGGCCTGCCCAAGGGCCAGCGTGAAGCCGGCATGGCGATCGGCATGAGCCGTGGCCAGTCGTTGCGCAGCATCGAACTGCCGCAGGCGCTGGTGGCCATGCTGCCGGCCCTGGTCAGCCAATTCGTGGTGATCTTGAAGGACTCCGCCCTCGGCTACATCATCACGTACTCCGAGTTGCTGCGGTCGATGCAGATCTACGGCTCCGCCGGTCCGATCCTGCAGTCGCTGACGATTGCGGCCGTCCTCTTCATCATCGTCAACTTCGCCTTGTCCTGGGTAGCCAACTGGCTCTCCAAGTTCCTGAGCAGCCGGACCGCGGGCGAGACCGCGCCGCTGACCACGCAGCCGATGGCCGTCAAGGTGTGACCGGCTGCCGCTGACCGCCGACGGGGAAGGGGAGGATGCCTGCGCGTCCTCCCCTTCCCCGTCTGCGGCGGCCCTGCTGCCCGGCCGCGGCCTCCCCGCCGCCGCCGGGCGGTCAGGCCAGCAGCCAGCGGCGCAGCGCCGCCCGGCACTCGCGGACGGCCTCCGCCGGCACGTGTTCGTTGTCGGTGTGGGCCAGCAACGCATCACCGGGGCCGAAGTTGACGGCCGGAATGCCCAGCTCGCTGAACCGCGCCACGTCGGTCCAGCCGTACTTGGGCTTTGGC
Source organism: Arthrobacter sp. Cza30 (assembly GCF_059090765.1). Classification (NCBI taxonomy): domain Bacteria; kingdom Bacillati; phylum Actinomycetota; class Actinomycetes; order Micrococcales; family Micrococcaceae; genus Arthrobacter; species Arthrobacter sp. Cza30. The sequence continues at coordinate 453,570 of NZ_JBNHGA010000005.1, forward strand.
TCCGCCCCGACGGCGGCCACGAATTCGGCGGCCGCCGGGTGGTCGAGGCCGGGCCGGGCGCCGGCCGCGGCATCGGTGCAGACCACCGTGAAGCCCTCCAGGAGGTTCCGCACGTACAGTTCGGCGTCCCCGGGCGTCTTGTCCGGAGCGAACCGGTAATTGATTTCCACCGTGGTGCTGTCGGGGATGATATTGCCCGCCGTGCCGCCCTTGATCTTCACCGCGTTCAGGCTCTCGCGGTACTCCAGTCCGTCCACCGTGACAGTGGCGGGTTCATGGTCCCGGAGCCGGACCAGGATGTCAGCCGCGGCGTGGATAGCGTTGACGCCCCGCCACGCGCGCGCGGAATGCGCCGCCTGGCCGACCGTGCTCGCTTCGAACCGGGCCGTGCCGTTGCAGCCGCCTTCCACGGTTCCGTCGGTCGGTTCGAGCAGGATGGCGAAGTCGCCCTGCAGCAACTGCGGGTGGTTGCGCACCAGCCGGCCCAGCCCGCTCATCGAAGCATCCACTTCCTCATGGTCGTAGAAGACGTAGGTGACGTCGCGGCTGGGTGCCGTCAGTTCGGCGGCCAGCGCCAGCTGCACCGCTACCCCGCCCTTCATATCGGTGGCCCCGCGCCCGTACAGCACGTCTCCGTCCCACACCGACGGCACGGTCCCGCGGGAGCCGGGCACGGCGGGCAACGGCACGGTGTCCAGGTGGCCGGCCAGGATAACCCGCTCCGGCCGCCCCAGCTGCGTGCGGGCCACGATGGCGTCGCCGTCGCGCAGCACCTTCAGGTGCGGCAGGGCACGCAGGGCGGCCTCCACGGCGTCGGCCAGGGCGGTCTCGTTGCCGGACACGCTGTTAACGTCGATCAGCGCCGCGGTCAGCTCGGCGACGTCGGCGGTCAAGTCCAGGGCGATGGCGGAAGTCACTCCCCCAGCTTAGCCAGACGCGGCTGCGGCCTCCCGGCGTCACCGGCCCCGGCGCGCTCGGTAGACTTGCATCCATGACCGCGAGCACCACCGCCACCGCCACTCCCCGCACCGCCCACGGCACCGGGCTGGCCACCGTCACCGACAGCGGCACCGTCCTCGATGTCTGGTATCCCGCGCCGGCGCTGGGCCCTGCCGGCGCCGCCCGGGACGCGGAGCACGGCCTCAAGGCCGACGCCGCGGACAGCGCCGACGCGGACCGCGGCACCCGTCTTGAGGTCCTCACTCGCAGCATCGACCTGGACGCCGCGCCGGCCGACACCGCCGACGCCTACCTTCGGCTGCATCTGCTCTCCCACCGCCTCGTCACCCCCAATTCGCTGAACATGGACGGCATTTTCGGGCACCTCGCCAACGTGGTCTGGACCAACTTCGGCCCGTGCGCCGCGGACGGTTTCGAAGCGGTCCGCCGCCGGCTGCGCCGCCGCGGCCAGGTCACGGTCTTCGGCGTGGACAAGTTTCCGCGCATGGTGGACTACGTGGTTCCCACCGGCGTGCGGATTGCCGAGGCCGACCGCGTCCGCCTTGGCGCGCACCTGGCCGCCGGCACCACGGTGATGCACGAAGGCTTCGTCAACTTCAACGCCGGCACGCTGGGCACTTCCATGGTGGAAGGCCGCATTTCCGCCGGCGTCATCGTGGCGGACGGGTCCGACGTCGGCGGCGGCGCCTCGATCATGGGGACGCTCTCCGGCGGGGGGAAGGAACGGATCAGCATTGGCAAGCGCGTGCTGCTGGGCGCCAACTCGGGCGTCGGCATCAGCATCGGCGACGACTGCGTGGTCGAGGCCGGCCTGTATGTCACCGCCGGAACCCGGGTCAGCCTGATCGACGTTGCCACCGGGGACCACCGCCAGGTCAAGGCCGTGGAGCTCTCCGGCCTGCCCAACCTCCTCTTCCGCCGCAACTCCACCAGCGGTGCAGTGGAAGTCCTGCCGCGCAAGGGCCAGAGCGTGGAGCTCAACGCGGTCCTGCACGCCAACTAGCAGTCCCGGACGGCACCGCCATGTCCCGGCAAGCCCGTGCACGCAGGACACGCAGCCTGCTCAGCCTGATCGTCCTGCTGGCCCTGGTCGGCGGTGCCGCCTACTTCGCCGCCACCTTCATAGACCGTTCCCAAACCCTGGTCCGGGAGCGGTGCACCGCCGTCGTCGGTTCGGAAACCTTCGAATTGGCACCGGACCAGGCCGCGAACGCCGCGCTCATCTCCGGGATCGCCGTCGGGCGCGGGCTGCCCGCACGTGCCGCGTCGATCGCCTTGGCGACGGCCATCCAGGAGTCGAAGCTGCGCAACATCGATTACGGTGACACGGCCGGTCCCGACTCCCGGGGGCTGTTCCAGCAGCGGCCGTCGCAGGGCTGGGGCACCGAGGAACAAGTGCAGGACCCGGTGTATGCGGCCAACAAGTTCTACGAGGTGCTCGAAGAGGTCCCGGGCTACGAGTCCATGCCGGTGACCGACGCGGCCCAGACCGTCCAGCGCAGCGCCTATCCGCTGGCCTACGCGGACCATGAGGCCGAGGCCAAGGCCTTCGCTTCGGCGCTGACCGGCCACTCGCCCGCCGCCCTGAACTGTGTGCTCAAGGATGCCGAGGCAGCCGGGGACCCCGCTGCCGTCCTGGCGCAATTGGAGGCCGTGCATCCCGGCCTGGACATGGCCGTCGCCGGCCGCGAGGTCCGGGTGGCGGCAGCCGACGAGCGGGGCTGGGCGGTGGCACAGTGGGCGGTGGCATCTGCCAAACGGCTCGACCTTGAGTCGGTGGCCCACGCGGGCCTGAGCTGGCAGCGTGACGACGGCGGCTGGGTCGGCGCCGATACCGACACCGGCTACGTCGTGATCACGGTGGCGCGGGGCCCGGCCGCCTGAGCCGCCCGGCGCAGCTAGACGATGAGTTCGACGATCGGCTGAAGGTAACTGCGGAAGGCGCTTTCGTCGTCCAGCAGTGTCTGGCACAGCAGCACCCGGTCCGGCTCCACAAACCAGGCACGCGGCTCGCACAGCGGCAGCTCGATGAGCTTCAGCTCGAAGGTCCGCGCGGCGCGTCCGAGCTCCATTTCCCGGTCCTGGACCAGTTCGCGGATCAACCCGTTCGTGCCCTTGGCCTCGCGCTCCTGCGCCAGCTTCCCGTACTCGGCCATCCGGGCACGCGCCCAGCTCATCCCGGCGCCGAAGTGGGCCTGCAGAAGCCGCTGCAGCGCGGGGCTGCCGGCGAAGGCGGGAAAGGACGGCGGGGCCAGTTTCGCGGCGTTGCCCGGGCGGTCACGGACCAGGTCCTCCCACCACTTCTCCCATTCGTCCCGCAGCGCTGCCGGGCCGCCGACATGCGCGGTCAGCTGGGTGGGATCGGCGGTGCGGACCGTCGGCAACACCGGCGAGACCGCGGGCCAGCCGGCTCCGGCCAGGCCGGCGACGTCGCGAAGGTAGAGTGCCAGCAGCATATGTCCCGAGGTGTCTGCGGTGATCCGCCACCCCGGCCCACCCGTCTGGTGCATGCTGTCCGCGTCCTTTCGCTCGGACCGACGACGCAGCTCATCTGCAGTGGCCCCGCTGCGGGTGCCGCCCGCGGGGATTTCCACTGCCGCCTGTAGCTCAACTCTAGACCTTGCTGTCCAGCCCTGTACCTACCCCGCTGCGGTCCGTGGCGGGGCGATCGGGGGTGAGCTACTAAGCTGGTGGGCATGAGAATTCTGGTCACCGGAGGAACCGGCTTCATCGGCTCGCACACCACGCTCGCCCTGCTGGAGGCGGGGCATGACGTGGTGGTGCTCGACAACCTGGCCAATTCCAGCGAGGAGTCGCTGCGACGGGTCCAGGAGCTGGCCGGCCGGCAGGCACGGTTCCACCAGGCCGACCTGCTCGACGAGGCCGCGCTCAACCGGGTATTGGAGACCGAATCCGTGGACGCCGTGATCCACTTTGCCGGCCTGAAGGCCGTCGGCGAGTCCGTTGAGAAACCTCTGCACTACTACCACAACAACGTGGGCGGCACGCTGAACCTGCTCCGCGCGATGGACGCCCACAACGTCCGCACGATCGTGTTCAGTTCCTCGGCCACGGTGTACGGCGCCACAGAGGAGGTGCCGCTGACCGAGAAGCTTCCGTTGGACGCCATCAATCCGTACGGCCGGACCAAGGAACAGATCGAGGACATCCTGTCCGACCTGGGCGACTCCGACCCGCGCTGGCACGTGGCCCTGTTGCGCTACTTCAACCCCGTGGGCGCGCACGAGAGCGGGCGGATCGGCGAAGACCCGACGGGTGTGCCCAACAATCTGCTGCCGTTCGTGGCGCAGGTGGCCGTGGGCCGCCGGGACAAGGTCCGGGTCTTCGGCAGCGACTACCCGACGCCGGACGGCACCGGCGTGCGCGACTACATCCATGTCATGGACCTGGCCGCCGGACACCTGGCGGCCCTAGACTTCATCGCCGGCCGGCCCGGAGTGCGCCGATGGAACCTGGGCACCGGCAAGGGCTCGTCCGTGCTGGAGGTCCTCGCCGCGTTCGGCAAGGCCGCGGGATACGACATCCCCTACGAGCTGACCGACCGGCGCCCCGGAGACGCCGCCATCAGCTATGCCGACCCTTCGGCCGCGCTGGCCGAGCTCGGCTGGTCGGCCGTCAAGAACCTCGAGCAGATGTGCGAAGACCACTGGCGCTGGCAGAAGAACAACCCGAACGGCTACGCCGGCTGACCAAACGCTGCAGGCGGCAGGCGCCGATGAACTCCGCCTGAAGCAAACGAATGGCCCCCGGATTGCTCCGGGGGCCATCGGCGTCAAGGCGTGCTCCGCCGTCGTACTAGCGGGCCGGGTACTCGCGCTCCTGCGCACCCGTGTACAGCTGCCGCGGGCGGCCGATCTTGGTCTGCGGGTCCTTGATCATTTCCCGCCACTGGGCGATCCAGCCGGGCAGGCGCCCGATGGCAAACAGCACCGTGAACATCTTCTCCGGGAAGCCCATGGCCTTGTAGATCAGGCCGGTGTAGAAGTCCACGTTCGGGTACAGCTTGCGCTCGATGAAGTAGTCGTCCGCCAGCGCCTTCTCTTCCAGGCGCATGGCGATGTCCAGCAGCTCGTCGTTGCCGCCGAGCTTGCCCAGGATCTCGTGCGCGGTGGCCTTGACCAGGCGGGCGCGCGGATCGTAGTTCTTGTAGACGCGGTGCCCGAAGCCCATCAGGCGCACGCCTTCTTCCTTGTTCTTGACCTTCTCCATGAACTGCTCCGGCTCCTGGCCGCTGGCCTGGATCTGGCGGAGCATGTTCAGCACCGCCTCGTTGGCGCCGCCGTGGAGCGGGCCGAACAGGGCGTTGATGCCGGCGGAGACGGACGCGAACATGTTGGCGTTGGAGCTGCCCACCAGGCGCACGGTGGACGTGGAGCAGTTCTGCTCGTGGTCGGCGTGCAGGATGAGCAGCAGGTCCAGGGCCTTGACCACGGTCGGGTCCAGTTCGTAGGGCTCGGCGGGCAGGCCGAAGCTCAGGCGCAGGAAGTTCTCCACCAGGTTCATGGAGTTGTCCGGGTAGAGCAGCGCCTGGCCGATCGACTTCTTGTGCGCGTAGGCGGCGATCACCGGCAGCTTCGCCATCAGGCGGATGGTGGACAGCTCCACCTGCTTGTCGTCGAACGGGTCCAGCGAGTCCTGGTAGAAGGTGGACAGGGCGCTGACAGCCGAGGACAGCACCGGCATCGGGTGCGCGTCGCGCGGGAACCCGCCGAAGAAGCCCTTGAGCTCTTCGTGCAGCAGCGTGTGGCGGCGGATCTTGTGGTCGAACTCCTCCAACTCAGTGGGGGTGGGCAGTTCGCCGTAGATCAGCAGGTAGGACACTTCGAGGAAACTCGAGTGCTCGGCCAACTGCTCGATCGGATAGCCGCGGTAGCGGAGCACCCCGGCGTCGCCGTCGATGTAGGTGATCGCTGAGGTGGTCGCCGCCGTGTTCATGAACCCCGGGTCGAAGGTGACCGCGCCGGTCTGCTTCAGCAGTTTGGATACGTCGTAACCGTCGTTGCCTTCGGCGGCCTTGAGCCGTGGGAGTTCGAGTTCGCCGCCATCGAAGTGCAGCTTGGCACCGGTCTGCTCAGTCATTGAGTCCCCTTCAGGAGGTTTAGAAGCTTACGGCACGCCGGGCGCTTGTGGCACTGAGCATGCACATACTCGGGTAAAACGCTACCCGTAGAGTCACGGATATATCTAATCCGCGACATATATTTTTGTTCATATCCACAGTCAGGCACCGCCGGGCCGGGTCAGGAAAGCCGTTCGACGGCGGCGTCGATCCGTTCGTCGCTGCCGGTCAGCGCCACCCGGACATGGCCGTTGCCGGCCTCGCCGTAGAACACGCCGGGTCCGGTGACGATGCCCAGCTCGGCCAGACGGCCCACGGTGGTCCAAGTATCTTCCCCCGCGCTCCCCCACAGGTACAGGCCGGCCTCGGAGTGGCGGATCTGCACGCCGAAATTCTCCAGCGCTGGCAAGAGCCGCTCGCGCCGGCTCCGGTACAGGTCCTTCTGCTCCTGGACGTGCGCGTCGTCGCACAGGGCGGCGCGCATCGCGGCCTGCACCGGGAACGGCACGATCATGCCGGCGTGCTTGCGGCTGTTAATGATGTTCGGCATCAGCGCCGGGTCGCCGGCCAGGAACGCGGCACGGTACCCGGCGAGGTTTGACTGCTTGCTGAGCGAGTAGGCGCACAGCAGGCCCTCGTGCGAGCCCTGCGCGACGTACGGGTCCAGCACGCTCGGCACGGCCTGCCCGCCGCGCGCGGTGTCCCAGGCGCCCCAGCCCAGCTCCGCGTAGCATTCGTCGGAGGCGACCACGGCGCCCAGGCCGCGGGCGTCCTCCACCAGGGTGCGCAGCTCTGCCCGGTCCCGGACAATGCCCGTGGGGTTGCCCGGCGAGTTGACCCACACCAGCTTGACCCGGCTCCTGGTCTGCGGATCCAGGTCCGCCAAGTTGTCCGCCGCCACCGGGGTCGCGCCGGCGAGGATGGCGCCGATGTCGTAGGTCGGATACGCCACGACGGGGCGCACCACCACGTCGCCCGCCCCGAGTCCCAGCAAGGTGGGCAGCCAGGCGACCAGTTCCTTGGAGCCGACGGTGGGCATGACCGCTTCCGGGTCCATGCCGGGAACGTTGCGACGGCGGCCGAACCAATCCACGATCGCTTCCCGCAGTTCGGCGGTGCCGTGGGTCGTGGGGTAGCCCGGCGCGTCGGCGGCCGCGGCCAGGGCCTCCCGGACGACGGCCGGAGTGGAGTCAACCGGCGTGCCGATGGACAGGTTCACCGCGCCGCCCGGGTGCGCGGCCGCTTTCTGCGCGTAGGGCGCCATGGCGTCCCACGGGTATTCCGGCAGCAGCAGGCCGAAGGGACTCATCGAGTTCAGTCTTGGTTCTGCGGCGGCAGCGCGGCGATCAGCGGGTGGTCCTTGTGCGTGTTGCCCAGCTTGGCGGCACCGCCTGGGGAACCCAGATCGTCGAAGAACTCCACGTTGGCCTTGTAGTAGTCGGCCCACTCCTCGGGGGTGTCATCCTCGTAGTAGATGGCTTCAACCGGGCAGACCGGCTCGCAGGCGCCGCAATCGACACATTCATCCGGGTGGATGTACAGGGCCCGTTCGCCTTCGTAGATACAGTCCACCGGGCATTCTTCGATACATGCCTTGTCTTTTACATCCACGCACGGCTGTGCGATTACGTACGTCACGTCCGTCAGCACCTTTCTGAACAGTTCCCACCAGCGTATCCGTTCGGACCATTATCTCCCCAGCCGGGCACGGCCTGCCTAAGATGGTCACGTGATACCCGCTACCCCCGCCGCGTTTCTGGCCGCAGCAGCACCGGGAACGCGCGTGGTGGTCCGATACCGGATCGAGGGCGGATTCACCGACGTGCTCGGCGAACTGCGCGCCGTCGACGCCGAAAGCTGCACGGTGGTCACCAGGCGCGGCGACGTCGTCGTCTCCCTGTCGGCCGTGGCCGCGGCCAAGCAGGTGCCGCCCGCCCCGCCGCGGCGCCGCCCGCGGGCCGGCGGTCAGCCCTCGTAACTGTCCGGCAGTTTCCGCAGGGCCCACAGGGGCGAGAACAGCACCGGCGCCGCGGCAAGCGCGGACCCGGCCGCACCGATCCACAGGGTGGGCACCAACCCGATGGTTCCGCCGAGCAGGCCCGCCAGCAGTCCGGAGAGAGGCAACACGCCGTACACCACGAAGCGGATCGAGGCGTTCATCCTCCCGAGCAGCCGCGGCGGACAGACCCGCTGGCGCATCGTCACCTGCATCACGTTGTAGACCAGGGAGCAGAAGGAGACGCCGGCCTCGCCCACGATCAGCAGGAGCAGTGCCGAGGCGGTGTCCGGCATCAGCACCGACAACGGCATCGCCGCCAGGAAGACCGCCGACGCGACGCTCGCCAGCGGAATCAGGGCCCCCTCGCCGGTCAGCTTCGCCAGCCGCGGCGCGACCACCGCGCCCAGCAGTCCGCCGGCCGCGGCGACCGAGTAGACCAGCCCCAGCGCGGCCGGGCCCAGGCCCAGTTCGCGCAGCACCAGGATGGGAAACAACGTGAAGGCCAAGCCGGCGAAGAAATTGGTCAGGCCCGTGCACGCGGCTATCCGGCTGATCAGCGGGTGCCGCACCACGAAGCCGAGCCCCTCCTTGATTTCCACCGCGAGCGGCCGCCGGCCGTGCCGCGGAGCAGGCACTTCCCGGTCCGAGGTGCGGACCAAAAACAGGGCCGAGAACAGGTAGCCGAGCGTATCCGCCAGGAACAGCAGCGGGGCCGCCATCACCTGCAGCAGGCCGCCGCCCGCGGCGGGTCCGCCCATCCTCGCCAGCTGCGCGGTACTCTCCAGCTTGGAGTTCGCCGACGACACCTGGTCGCTGCGCACCAGGACCGGGATGTAGCTCTGGTAGGCCACGTCAAAGAACACCGTTGCGCAGCCGAGCACGACCGCCACCGCGTACAGGTGCCACATCTGCAGCACGCCCGCCCACCACAGCAGCGGCACGGACAGCATCGCGGCGGCACGGACCAGGTCGGCCGTGATCATGACCCGCCGCTTAAGCCAGCGGTCCACCCAGGCGCCCGCCGGCAACCCGATCAGCAGAAAGGCGGCGGTGGCGCTGGCAGTGAGGACACCCACCTGGAATTCGGTGGCCCCGAGCACGGCCACGGCGAGCACCGGGACGGCCAGCTGGCCGACCTGGGCCCCGACCTGGCTGAGCGTCTGGGCCGACCAGAAGGTACGGAAGTTCCGGTCCCGCCATAACGACGGCGGTGCGCCGCCCGGGTGGGTGGCGCCGGCCGCCGGAGCTGTTCCGGAGGCCCCTGGCGCGGGTAGCTGGGTCACAGGTCACAGTCTCAGACAGCGATTGGGGAAAGTCAATCATTAGGTGTCGGTGTCGTATGCTGGAGACATGCCTACGGATCAGGACCTGCAAGCCACCGGGCGGGCGCTCAGCTCCCCGGTACGGCTGCGTATACTCCGGCTCTGCCTTCACCGGTCCCGGACCAACAAGGAGATCGCGGAACTGCTCGGCCTGAATCCGGCCACCTCGCTGCACCATGTGCGCACGCTGCTCAACACCGGCTTCCTGGAGGCCGAGGAACCGCGGAAGGGCAACCGGGGCGCCAAGGAGGTCCCCTACCGTGCCACCCGGATGTCGTGGGGCGCGAAGATGCCGGACGCGGCACCGGTGCTGGTAGAGACCTTCCTGCAGGAAATCGACGGCCTGGCCCCTGACCAGATCGAAACCACGCGGATGGGCATCAAGCTCAACGACGCGCATCGCGAGGAGATGCTGGCGAAGATCCGCGCAATCTTCGAGGAATACGCGATGCTGCCCGCCGACGAAGACGGGACCGCAACTTCCATCTTCATGGCCCACCATCTGGACCAGACGGCGAACTGACGCCCGGCGCGCGGGCGACGCGGATCAGGCCCCGGCCCGCCGCGGCCTAAGTGCCCAGGCACAGGCCAGCAGCGCCACGATGGTGGCGAAAACCAGCCCGATCATCCAGATCCGGCCGGCCACGGCGATCGGCAATTCCACCGCTGCGGTGGTCCCCGTGACGATCAGCGGCTCCCCACCGGGAGCCATCGCCATCAGCCCGACGAGGACGTACGAGAGAACACCCGTCAGGCCGGCCGTCAGGACGTTGTGCGTCTTGAGTCCGGCCCAGACCATCACCGCCAGGGCGAACAGCAGGGCCGCCGCGGCGCCCCACGGGTACCCGGACTCGCCGGCATAGAGAATCTGGGAGTGAAGGGCCGTTCCGGCGACCGCCGTCGCCACCGCGCCGAAGACGGCCGTGCCCCACCCCTGAAGGGCGGGACGCCGCCGTCGTGCGGGGCGCCGTTCGAGGCCTGGCCCGAAAACAGCGGAAGGCAACCCGCCGCGGTCTCCGGCGGGTTGCCTCTGCTCTGTCATACGGTCCAGCTTATGCCCTAGCGCGCGCCCGGGCCGCCTTGAGCCGCTCGTTGGCGTCCAGCACCAGCTTGCGGATGCGGATCGCTTCCGGGGTGACCTCCACGCACTCGTCCTCGCGGGCGAATTCGAGCGACTCTTCCAGGGTCAGGTTCCGCGGCGGGGTGAGGTTCTCGAAGCTGTCGGAGGAAGCGGCACGCATGTTGGTGAGCTTCTTCTCCTTGGTGATGTTCACGTCCATGTCGTCAGCCCGCGAGTTTTCGCCGACGATCATGCCTTCGTAGACCTCCGAGGTGGGCTGGACGAAGAAGGAGCCGCGTTCCTGCAGGTTGATCATCGCGAACGGCGTGACCACGCCGGCCCGGTCGGCCACCATCGAACCGTTGGTGCGGTACTCGATCGGCCCGGCCCACGGCTCATAGCCCTCGGAGATGGACGCGGCGATGCCGGCGCCCCGGGTTTCGGTCATGAACCGGGTGCGGAAACCGATCAGGCCGCGGGCCGGAACGATGAACTCCATCCGGACCCAGCCGGTGCCGTGGTTGGCCATGTTGACCATCCGTCCCTTGCGGGCGGCCAGCAGCTGCGTGACGGCGCCGAGGTACTCCTCGGGCACGTCGATGGTCATGTGCTCCATCGGCTCGTGCACCTTACCGTCGATGGTCTTGGTGACCACCTGGGGCTTGCCCACGGTCAGCTCGAAACCTTCGCGGCGCATCTGCTCCACGAGGATGGCCAGCGCCAGCTCGCCGCGGCCCTGGACCTCCCAGGCGTCCGGGCGCTCGGTCGGCAGCACCTTCAGCGAGACGTTGCCCACCAGTTCCTTGTCCAGCCGGTCCTTGACCTGGCGGGCCGTCACCTTGGCGCCCTTGACCCTGCCGGCCAGCGGCGAGGTGTTAATGCCGATGGTCATCGAGATGGCCGGATCGTCCACCTTGATCAGCGGCAGCGGCTGCGGGTTCTCGGCGTCGGTCAGGGTCTCGCCGATGGTGATGTCCTCGATGCCGGCGACGGCGACAATCTCGCCCGGGCCGGCCGATTCGGCCGGAACACGGGTCAGTCCCTTGGTGGCCAGCAGCTCGGAGATCCGGACGTTCTTCAACTGGCCGTCCTGGCGGGCCCAGGCCACGGTCTGCCCCTTCTGAAGGGTGCCGTTGTAGATGCGCAGCAGCGCCAGGCGGCCCAGGAACGGGGAGGCGTCGAGGTTGGTCACGTGGGCCTGCAGCACGCCGTCGGGATCGTAGGACGGGGCCGGCACGTGCTCCATGATGGTGGCGAACAGCGGCTCCAAGTCCTCGTCTTCCGGCAGGGAGCCGTCGGCAGGCTGGGTCAGCGAGGCGCGGCCGGCCTTGCCGGATGCATAGACAACGGGAACGTTGAGGACGGCATCCAGGTCCAGGTCGGGGACTTCGTCGGCAAGGTCGGAGGCCAGGCCCAGCAGCAGGTCCATCGCCTCGGCGACGACGGCGTCGATGCGGGCGTCCGGACGGTCGGTCTTGTTGACCACCAGGATGACGGGGAGCTTGGCGGCCAGCGCCTTGCGCAGCACAAAACGGGTCTGCGGCAGCGGGCCCTCGGAGGCGTCGACCAGCAGGACCACGCCGTCCACCATGGACAGGCCGCGCTCCACCTCGCCGCCGAAGTCGGCGTGCCCGGGAGTGTCGATCACGCTGATGGTGATGGTCTCGCCCTGGGCAGACGGGCCGGAGTAGAACACGGTGGTGTTCTTGGCCAGGATGGTAATGCCCTTTTCACGTTCCAGTTCCCCGGAGTCCATGACGCGCTCTTCGGTCTCGCCGTGGCTGGAGAAGGCACCGGTGTGCTTCAGCATGGCGTCTACGAGGGTGGTCTTCCCGTGGTCGACGTGGGCTACGATCGCGACGTTGCGAAGGTCGCTGCGGACGGCGCTCTGCGTCGATGCGGTGGTTTCAGACATGCGGGATTACTCTTCCGTGGATTACATGGAACCTGGGCCTAATATCGGACAGCCAGCGCCGTGCCCGGATGCGGGTAGGCACTCCATTGTAATCCGCAACGCCACTCAGGGCCTAACGGGGGCCCGGAGCCGGGGCCGGCGGCGGGGCCGGAATCCCGTGTCAGGCCACCTCCGGCGGCAACTCCAGGGTCGCGCCGGGAATGGCGGCCAGCAGCTCCTGCGTGTACCGCTGCTGCGGTGAGTCGAAGACGCCGTCCGTGGTTCCGGCCTCCACCACCCTGCCCTTTTCCATCACGGTGACGTGGTCGGCGATCTGCCGGACCACGGCCAGGTCGTGCGTGATGAACAGGTAGCTCAGCCCCAGGTCCTGCTGCAGGCCCGCCAGCAGGTCCAGGATCTGGGCCAGGACCAGCACGTCCAGCGCGGATACGGCCTCGTCGCAGATCACGACCTCGGGATCCAGGGCCAGCGCACGGGCGATGGCGACCCGCTGGCGCTGGCCCCCGGAGAGCTCGTTGGGGAACCGGCGCATGGCCGACGCCGGAAGCGCCACCTGGTCCAGCAGCTGCCGGACCTTTGCCTCGCGGCTGGAGCGGTCGCCGATGTTGTGCACGCGCAGCGGCTCCTCGATGGTGCGGAAGATGTTGTACATGGGGTCCAGCGATCCGTACGGATCCTGGAAGATCGGCTGGACCCGCCGGCGGAAGGCCAGCAGGGCCTTGGCGTTAAGGCCGGTCATGTCCACGCCGTCGAAGACAATGCGGCCGCTGGTCGGCGACTCGAGGTTCAGGACCATCTTTGCCACCGTGGACTTGCCGGATCCCGACTCCCCCACCAACGCCATCGTGGTTCCGCGCTTGATAGTGAAGGACACGTTGTCCACGGCGGTGAAGTCGGTGGACTTCCCAAACCCGCTGCGCAGTTTGAAGACCTTGGTCAGGTCCTTGACCTCGATGACGTTGTCCGCGGCTTGGGCCTCCTGGCCGGCCGGGGCCAGCAGTTCCGTGGTTTCGATGCCGGCGGCCTTCGCCGACTGGATCCGCCGCGAGGCCAGGGAGGGCGCGGACTCGACCAGCCGCCGGGTGTAGGGGTGGCGCGGGTTCTGCAATATCTGCAGGGCGGGACCCGATTCCACCACTCGGCCCTTGTACATCACCACCACTTTGCGGGCACGTTCGGCGGCCAGGCCCAGGTCATGCGTGATCAGCAGGACGGCGGTGCCGAGCTCCCGGGTCATCGATTCCAAGTGGTCCAGGATCTGGCGCTGCACCGTTACGTCGAGGGCCGAGGTCGGTTCGTCGGCAATCAGCAGCCGCGGCCGGCACGACAGGCCGATGGCGATCAGGGCGCGCTGGCGCATGCCGCCGGAAAACTCGTGCGGGAACTGCCGGGATCGGCTGGCGGCATCGGGCAAGCCCGCCTCGGCCAGCACTTTGGCCACCGCGGCGTTATCGGACCGGAGCCCGTTGGCGCGCAGCGTTTCCCTGACCTGGAAGCCGATCTTCCACACCGGGTTGAGGTTGGACATGGGGTCCTGGGGCACCATGCCGATCGAATTGCCGCGCAGTTCCACGATCCGCTGGCTGCTGGCGCCGGCCAGGTCCTCCCCGGCGAAGACGATCTGCCCTCCGGAGACCCGGCCGTTCTCCGGGAGCAGCCCGATGGCCGCCAGCGCGGTGGTCGACTTCCCCGAGCCTGATTCGCCCACGATCGCCACGGTCTCCCCCGGCATGACCGTCAGGTGGGCGTTTTTGACCGCCTCCACGTCACCGGTGGACGTTCGGAACGTAATCGCCAGGTCTTTGATCTGCAGCAGGGGCGCGGCACCCTCGACTTCGCGGATGTGCGTCATCGCTTCCTCGCCTTCGGGTCAAGGGCGTCGCGGAGGGCGTCGCCGAGCATGATGAAGCTCAGCACGGTGACGGAGAGCGCCAGTGCCGGCCAGAGCAGGCTGGCCGGGTTGGAGCGCAGCGACACCTGGGCCGTGGAGATGTCATTGCCCCAGGACATCACGTCCGGCGGCAGCCCGATGCCCAAAAAGGACAGGGTGGCCTCGGCGACGATGAAGATGCCCAGGTTCACCGTCACCACCACGATGACGGGCGCCAGCGAGTTGGGAATGACGTGCTTGACCAGGGCGGCAAGCTTGGAGACGCCCAGCGACCGGGCCGCCGTGACGAAGTCGGCGTTCCGCACCGAAATGACAGCGCCCCGGGTGATGCGTGCCACCTGCGGCCAGCCGAAGACCACCAGCGTGATGACCACCGTCCAGACGTTGCGGTTGGCCCGGAACAACGGCAGCTGCATGATGATGATGGCGCCGAGGATCAGCGGCAGCGCGAAGAAGACGTCGCCGATCCGGGCGATCACCGAGTCCAGCCAGCCGCCGTAAAACCCGGCAATGGCGCCGAGCGTCCCGCCGATCAGCAGGGCGCCGAGCGTGGCGAAGATACCCACCGTCAGCGACGCCTGGGTCCCGTAGATGATGCGCGAATAGACGTCGCAGCCCTGTTTGGTGAACCCCAGCGGGTGCCCGGGCGCCGGTCCGCCGTCGGAATTGGCCAGCAGGCAATTCTGCGCCGGCGGCGTCTGGGTGAAGATCCACGGGAAGAGCGCCACGACAATGACCAGCACCAGCAGCAGCACCGAGATGATGAACAGCGGCTGTCTCCGCAGGTTCCGCCAGGCTTCGGCCCACAGGCTCAGCGGCTGGACATCCTCGTCGACCTTGTCGGTGGCCAGCAGCGGCGTTTCGTCCAGGGGCGCCACGAAATGCTCGATGGCCTGGTTGTCGCGTTCCAGCGGTTCTCTAGGCATAACGGATCCTCGGGTCGAGCCAGGCATAGAGCACGTCCACCAGCAGGTTGGCCAGAATGTAGACGAGCACGAGCACGCTGACGATGGACACGATGGTGGGGCCCTCGCCCCGCAGCACCGACTGGTACAGGCGCTGGCCGACGCCGGGGACGTTGAAGATGCCCTCGGTCACGATCGCCCCGCCCATCAGGGCCCCGAGATCGGCGCCCAAAAACGTCACGACCGGGATCATCGAGTTCCGCAGGATATGTACGACGACGACGCGCGGCCGGGACAAGCCCTTGGCCATCGCGGTGCGCACGTAGTCGGCGTTCATGTTCTCGATGATGGAGGTTCGGGTCAGGCGCAGCACGTAGGCCAGCGACACCAGGCCCAGCACGACGGCGGGGAGTATCAGGTCGGACCAGCCCGCCTGGGCGCCGACCGTGGGTCTGGCCCAGCCGAGCTTGACGCCGACGACGAACTGCAGGACGAAACCGAGGACGAAAATCGGGATCGCGATGACGATCAGCGAGGCGACCAGCACGGTGCCGTCGAACATCCGGCCCTTCCGCAGCCCGGCGATCAATCCGAAGAGGATGCCGAAGACGGCTTCGAAGATCAGCGCGAGGATGGCGAGCCTGACCGTGACCGGAAAGATCTGGGCCAGCACCTCGGCGACGGGCCTGCCGGAGAAGTCGTTGCCGAGATTGAAGGTGACGAGGTTTTTCAGATAGAGGACGTACTGAATGAGGAACGGCTGGTCCAGGTTGTACTGCGCCCGGAGCTGGGCGGCCACCGCGGGGTTGACCGTGCGGTCGCCGAACAGGGCCTGGATGGGATCGCCCGGCAGCGAGAAAACGAGGAAATAGACCAGGAACGTGGCGCCGAAGAACACCGGGATCATCTGCAGGAAGCGCCGGAAGATGTACCAGAGCACTAGCTTCCTCCTTGCGCCCTGCGTGCCGCCAAGTGATGGATCATCAACCCTGCCTCTCGGTGGGATCGGGAGTTGGGGCGCGGGGCGGGGGCCCGCGGGGGGCCGGGCCCGCCGCCGCCCCGGGGTCACTTGCCGGTGATCTGGTGGTAAATCGGCACCCCGTTCCAGGCGGTGTCCACGTTCTCGACGACGGAACTCCAGCCGACCTGCCGGACCTGGTACCACAACGGGACGACGGGCAGGTCCTGCATCAGGATCTCCTGCGCCTCGTTGAAGATCTGGTTGCCCTCTTCCGGTGTGGCCGCCCCCAGCCCGTCGCGCAGCTTCTGGTCGAACTCCTTGTTCGAGTAGTCGCCGTCGTTGGATCCCGCCCCGGTGCCGTACAGCGGGCCGAGGAAGTTGTACAGCGACGGGTAGTCGGCCTGCCAGCCGGCACGCGAGGCGCCGGTCATCTCCTTCGCCGTGACCTTGGTCCTCAGCTCGGGGAAGGTGGCGTACGACTCGAACTGGGCGTCGATGCCGAGCACGTTCTTCAGGCCGTTAGCGACTGCTTCGATCCATTCCTTGTGGCCGCCGTCGGCGTTGGAGGCGATGGTGAACGTCTTGTCGCCCCACGGTTCGATCTTGTCGGCTTCCGCCCACAGCCGCTTGGCCTCCTCCTCGTTGTACTGCAGCACTTCGTTGCCCGGGATGCTGTCGCTGTAGCCGGTGAGCACGGGGGCGGTGAACTCGGTGGCCGGCTGCCGGCCGCCCTGGAAGATCACCTCGGTGATCTCGTCCCGGTTGATCGCCATGGAGATGGCCTGGCGCCGCAGCTGGCCGGCCTCGCCGGTCCATTCGTCCAGGTACTGCGGAATAACGATGGTCTGGTTGCCGGCATAGGGCTTTTCCAGCCAGCGGCCCTCGCCGAGGTCGGTCTTGAAGTTTGCCAGCGCGCTCGGCGGGACGGTGTCGAGCACGTCCAGGTTGTCCGAGAGCAGGTCCTGGTAGGCCGCCTCAAAGGACGAATAGAACTTGAACGTGATCCCGCCGTTCTGCGGGGTCCGGGTGCCCTGGTAGTCCGGGTTCGGCACCAGTTCGATCTGCACGTCGTGCTGCCACGCGCCGTCGCCGCCCAGCATGTAGGGTCCGTTCCCGACCGGGTTCTCCCCGAAGGCCTCCATGTCCTCGAAGGCCACGGGCGGCAGCGGCACGAAGGCCGTGTAGCCCAGGCGCAACGGCCAGTCGGATTCGGGCTGTCTCAACGCCACGGTGAAGGTCGTGTCATCGACGACCTTGAGCCCGGACATCTCCTTCGTGGTCGCGCCCTCGGAGCTGACCTCGTCGTATCCTTCGATGCTTTCGAAGAAATAGGCACTCAGCTGGGCGTTCTCGACGGCGGCACCGTAGTTCCAGGCGTCCACGAAGGAGCTGGAGGTGACCGGGTCGCCGTTGGTGAACGTCTGGTCCGGCTTGAGGGTGATCGTGTAATTCTGCGCGTCCTCGGTCTCGATGGATTCCGCCACCTCGTTGACCGGCTTGCCCTCGGGATCGTAGCTGATCAGGCCCTCGAAGATGAGGTCAACCACGCGGCCGCCGCCGACCTCGTTGGTGTTGGTGGGGACCAGCGGGTTCTGCGGCTCCGTGCTGTTGGCCGTGATCACCGCCTCGGCATTGCCGCCGCCGGCCTCCGTGCCGCCGCCGCCACCACCGCCGCCCCCACAGGCCGTGACCGCGAGCACTGCCGCGGCTGCCAGTCCAACCAGTCGGGATGTTCGAGCGAAACGCATGCCGCCTCCTCAGGTACCGTGCTCCATCCGGCGGCTTGTGACGCCGGACCGGTCCGCGCCGGCATGGATCGCAGCCGCGCAGGCTCAGGTGGCACCAGCATAGGCGCCAACTGTGACGCTGATAACAGGCCTTGCTTCCAATTGGGTTGCGATTTGGTGAAAAGGGGTGCTAACGCGGCCGCTGACCGGGTTTCCGGGCCGGTGTGCCGGGGGCCTGGCCACGAACATTACCGGGGCGACGGCGACGGACCGGTCGCGGTCCCCTCAGGACAGCTCGGCGAGCTTCGCTTTCCAGTAGGCACGCCAGTGGTCAAGCTGCTCGGTCGACTCGAGCCGTTCATGCTGCACGCCAACCGAGGACTTGCCCGAGGGCTTCTCGTAGATATGGACGCTGACCCGGGAGCCGTCGGCCAAGCCGCAGCGCCAGTACCGCCACTTGGCGGTGTCGCTCAACTCGGGTCCGCGGGTGACCGCGATGCCCGAGAATTCCTCGGCCGCGCCCACCACGGCCACCCACTTGTTGCGCGCCTCATCCATGTTTCCGGTGACGGTCCTGCTCACCGAGGTTTGGAACTCCCCGTCGCAGTCCTGGCCGGGCTGGCGGCGGCCGATCTGCTGTTCGTAGGCGACGGTAGCCGTCTGCGCCCACCAGCCGTCCGCGAGCCCCGACTCATGCAAGGCAGCGGCGATGTCCTTGTGGCTGAGTTCCTTGGCGCCGATTCCGGCCAAGTACTCCTCCACCTCGGCCCAGCTGACGCCGATGCCCTTTTCGATCGCCTCGATGTTCATGCTGCGTACCACTAAACCTCCTGGATTGCGCGATGGCCGGCGGCGCCGTCGTGGCAGCGCACCGGCCAGGGGCGGCTGAGCCCCCGCCGCCATTTCATCATGGGCGGGGGGCCGGCACTATGGATGGCGGGCTTTGCGGGTCTGGTCAGTCGCCGGCGGCCAGCAACTGGGCGCGCAGCTCGCGGCGTTCGCGCTGCTTTTCCGGATCGGGCAACGGCACTGCAGCCAGCAGCCGCTGGGTGTACAGTTCCTGCGGGTTGCGCAGGATCTCGTCGCGGGTGCCCTGCTCAACGATCCGGCCGTGGCGCATCACGCAAATGCGGTCCGCGAGCACGTCGATGACAGCCAGGTCGTGGGTGACGAACAGGCAGGCGAAGCCCAGTTCCTGCTGCAGGTTCTGGAACAAATCCAGCACCGTCGCCTGGACCGACACGTCCAGCGCGGAGGTGGGTTCGTCCGCCACCATCAGCTTCGGCTCCAGCGACAGTGCCCGGGCGATGCCCACGCGCTGCTTCTGGCCACCGGAGAGTTCGTGCGGGTAGCGGTTGCGGTACGCGCGCGGCAGCTCCACCTGGTCCAGCAGCGCCTCGATTTTCCGCTGCAGGGCGGCGCCCTTGGCGACACCGGCGAGGTACATCGGTTCGCCGATGCTCTCGCCGATCGGCAGCCGGGGATTCAGCGAGGACGACGGGTCCTGGAACACCATGCCCACGTGGCGGCGAAGCGCGTGCAGCTGTCTGGGCCGGGCGCCGGCGATCTCGTGGCCCACCACCCGCAGGGAGCCCTCCGCGACGGGCAGCAGTCCGACGGCGGCGCGGCCGATCGTGGTCTTGCCCGATCCGGATTCTCCGACCAGCCCGACCACCTGTCCGGGGTAGATGGACAAGTTGGCCCCCTCCACGGCGCGGAAGGCGGGCACCCGCCCCTGTTTGGGGTATTCGATGGCCACATTGGTCAGCTGAAGCACGGGGTCGCCCTTGGCCGATTCATGGCGTGACTGCGCCAGGGCTTCGGCGTTTTCGCGTTCGCGCCGCTGCAGCTCGGTCTCGTCGATGCTCAGCGAGACCCCGGTGGCGGCGGCCAGCGCCGCCGTGAGGTCGACTTCCGTTCCGTCCTCCGGGCGCCCGCCCAGGTGCGGCACGGCGGCCAGCAAGGCCTGCGTGTATTCGTGCCGGGGGTTGTTGAAGATTTCCATCGCGGTGCCGGCCTCCACGATGCGGCCGCGGCGCATCACGGCGATCTTGTCGGCCAGGTCGGCGACCACGCCCATGTCATGGGTGATCAGCACGATGGCGCTGTCCAGTTTGTTGCGCAGGTTGCGCATCAGGTCGAGGATTTCGGCCTGGACCGTGACGTCCAGGGCGGTGGTGGGCTCGTCGGCGATCAGCAGTTTGGGGTCGCAGGAGAGCGACTGGGCGATCATGGCGCGCTGGCGCTGGCCGCCGGAAAGCTGGTGCGGGTAGGACCGGAAGGCCTTGTCCGGGTCGGGCAGCTCGACGAGCTCCAGCAGCCGCAGTGCCCGCTTCTTCGCCTCGCCGGGCGAGATGGCATAGTGCAGCCGCAGCGTCTCCACGATCTGGAACCCGATGGTGTACACCGGGTTCATCGCCGTCATGGGTTCCTGGAAGATCACGGCGACGTCCTTGCCGCGCACCTGCCGGAGCTTTGCGCTGCTAAGGCCCAGGATCTCCCGGCCGTTGAGCTTGACGCTTCCGGTGGCACGGCTGTTGCCCGGGAGCAGGCCCAACAACGCCATCGAGCTGGCGCTCTTGCCCGAACCGGATTCGCCCACGATCGCCAGGACCTCGCCGGCCTTGACATCGTAGGTGAGGCCGATCGCGGCCGGCACCCACTCCTTGTCCACGCCGAAGTCCACGCTGAGGTTGGTGACCTCCAGGACGGGTGGTGTTCCGCCGGCCGTCTCCAGTTTTCCTGCCGGCAGCGTCGGATCGATGATTTCAGTCATGGCTGGTCTTTCCCTTCCAACTTGTCGCAGTTGGTTGTGGCTAGTGGAGAACCGGCACCCGGTCCTGAAACTATGGGGGCATGACAACGTCTGCTGCCGCCGGCACCACGGTCTTCCGTCCGCGCTCCGCGACCTGGTTCACGGGAATCGTCTGGGCGATCGTGGCGGTCAGCCTGGCGTCCTCGGTCCTCACGCACGGCCCGGGCAGCCTGCTCGTCTCCTGGCCGCTGCTCACTATTGCCTATCTGACCTGGTGGCTGGCCTGGTATCCCGCCGTCGTAATCGGCGACGACGGCGTGGTGCTGCGCAACCCGGTGCGGACAACCTCCGTGCCCTGGGGAGCACTGGCCACGGTGGACACCAAGTATGCGCTGACGTTGGTCACCCCGCGCGGAAAGTACACTTCGTGGGCCGCACCGGCTCCCGGCATGTTCGGCGTCCACCGCGCCCGCGCCGATCACGTCCAGGGGCTTCCCGAGACCACCTACGGGCCGGCGCAGTCGATCCGCCCCGGCGATCTCGCGAACACCGATTCCGGGGCAGCCGCGTACTACGTCCGCAAACGCTGGGCGGAGCTGCTGGCTGCGGGCAGCATCAGCATCGGAGATGCCGACAACGTCCCGGTGGGACGGACACCGAACTGGGTGGTCCTCGCCGTCGGGACGGCGCTCGCGGTACTCAGCGTCGTGGCGCTGGCCCGCTGAGCCGGGCCTCGGGGGGCCGGGCAGGCGACGGGTGCCCATCCTAGACACCCGTCGTCGCGGTGGTTCCGGTCTCGGGGTGCGCGGAAACCGCTGCCGCCTTCGCCCGCTTGGCATTGAACTTCTTCTGCCGCGGGTCGAACGCGTCGCGCAGTCCGTCGCCGATGAAGTTGATGCACAGGCAGATGGCCACAATGAACATGCCCGGCCACCAGAACAGCCACGGACGGGTCTGGAACGCTTCCTGGTTCTGGCTGATCAGCAGGCCCAGCGAGACGTCGGGTGCCTTCACGCCCAGGCCCAGGTAGGACAGGCTGGTCTCCAGCAGGATCGCGGCCGACATGCTCAGGGTCACCGAGACGATGATGACGCCCACGGCGTTCGGCAGGATGTGCTTGAAGATGATCCGGGCGCTGGACGCGCCGGCGATCCGTGCGGCGTCGACGAATTCGCGCTCGCGCAGGGACAGGAATTCCGCCCGGACCAGTCGCGCCAGGCCGGTCCAGATCACGCAGCCCACGAACAGGCCCAGGAAATACGGCTGGATGCCGGGCCCGACGGCCCGCCCGGCGACCTGGCCGAGCACCGCCGCGATGATGATCAGTGGGATGACGATGACGACGTCGGTCAGCCGCATCAGCACCGCTTCGACCCAGCCGCGGAAGTAGCCGGCGAGGGCGCCGATGACCACCCCGATGGCGCCGCCGACCAGGCCGATGATGAACATTACCGCCACGGAAATCTGGATGCCGCGCATGGTCTGGGCGAACGTATCGCGGCCCAGCCGGTCCTGGCCGAACGGATGTTCGCCCAGGCTGAACGGGAACAGCTGCAGGGTGGGCGCTCCCGAGTTCACCATGTCGTTGACGCCGTTGTGCGTGTACTTCCACCAGCCCGGCAGGCCGAACATCCCGCTGGACGAATAGGCGATCAGCAGGATCAGGCCGAAGACCACCAGGCTGACGACGGCGGCCGTATTGCCGATGAAGCGCCTGCGGACGATCTGGCCCTGGCTGAGGCCGGCCTTGTTCTCGTTGGTGGCTGCGACGGGTTTCGTTGCCGTGGTGCTCATGCCTTTACCCTCACTCGCGGATCAAGCGCGGAGTAGACCAGGTCCGCGACAAGGTTGAAGACCAGTGCCAAGATGCCGGTGATGAGGAAGACACCCATCACCGGATTCGGGTCGACCCTTTGCAGCGCCTGGATAAACAGCTGCCCCATGCCGGCGAACGCGAACACCTGCTCGGTGATCACCGCGCCGCCGATGAGCCCGCCGATGTCGAAGGCAACGATCGTGGCGATCGGAATCAGCGCGTTGCGGAACGCGTGGCGCATTACCACGGTGCGCTCGCCCAGGCCCTTGGCCCGGGCGGTGCGGATGTAGTCCATGTTCATGATCTCCAACATCGACGACCGCGAGTAGCGGCTGTAGGACGCCAGGGAAATCAGCAGCAGCGCGATGGTGGGCAGCAGCAGGTGGGTGAACGTGTCGAGGCCGTGGACCCAGTAGTCGCCCTTCAGGTTCGGCGTTTCCGAGCCGATGGTGGCGATGGGGCGCTGGTTGACACGCCCGTTGGTGAAGTAAGTGGGCCATGCCTGCATGAAGCGGTCGAGCGCGATGAGGCATCCGACCAGGAAGGAGGTTATCGCCGCAGCATTCATGCTCTGGCGGCGGTCATACCCGCCCATCAACCATCCGACCGCGAGTCCGACCAGGACGGCGGCAAGGGCCAGCAGGAAGATCATCAGCCCGGTGGCCTGGGCCAGGAGCGGCTGGATCGGGAAGTAGATGACCACGCCGACGCCGACGCTGATGAGCGCAGAGTAGAGCGCCTTGCGGTTCTTCAGGCCCGCGGCCAGCAGGGTGATGCCGAAGGCGATGCCGACGCCGCTGATGGCAATAACTACCAGGCCGAGCCCGGGAGTTTTGAACCACTGGGTGACCGACAGACCCCAGAACACTGCGGCAGCCAGCAGGAAACCGATCCCGGCGGCGCCCAGTTTCCGTTTGTAGCTGCCGTTGGCGCAGACGAACCACACGACCGCGCTGACCAACCCGATGATGAGGATGGATTGCAGGGGTATGTTTGGGTCTCTCAGGAAGTTATTGAATCCGATGGCACCGAATTCTTTCAGCAGGACGGCTACCCAGAAAACGGGAAGTGAAAAGAAGAGGAACGCCATGAAGGTGATGCCGTAATCCAGGGCGCTGTACTGCCGCAGTGCCGAAACAATACCCAGGGAAACACCGATGATGATGGCGAGGACTGTCGCCGCAGTGACCAGCAGAATGGTCATGCCCATGGCCCGGCCGAGTTCTACGGTGACCGGCTGGCCGTTGACGGCATAGCCCAGGTCGCACTGCGCCACGAACGGGACGACGCACTTGGCGGCGCCCGCCAGCCAGCCGAAGTACCGGATGGGTGCCGGCGTTCCCAGGTCGAGCAGCGCAATGCGCTGCTGCATGAGCTGCTCCTTATTCGCGGCATTGCTCTCCCGGAGGTCGTGCAGGGGATCACCCGACAGCGCCGTCAACTGATAGACCAGGAAAGAGGCACCTAGGAGAATGAGCACGGCGGTGAATAACCGCCGCACAATGTAGGTCACCATAGCGTTTTTAACCTCGTTGGTATGTGTTTGCGGATCTTGTGGATCCGGCATTTTCACAGTGAGTGTAATGCAGGTTACACACGAGCGGAATTTGGGGAATCCCAATCACTTATGCGGGAAAATCCGGTGGTAAATGCCGCAAGGCGCCGGGACCGTGGTACTCAAGGTCCCGACGCCTTGCATGCTATCTGCCGAGGAACAGGCGGGGCGGTTACTTAACCTTCCACTCCCAGAAGTTCCACCAGACGCCGGTCTGGTTCGGCATGTACTTCACACCGTCGATCCGGTCGCTGTTGTAGGCATCGATGCCGACCGGCTGGAACAGCGGCAGGCCGTAGAACGAATCCCAGACGATCTTGTCGATCTGCTTGATGAGTTCGTCCTGCTTCTCCGGCTCCGTGGTGACGATCAGCTCGTCCATCAGGGCGTCGGCTTCCTTGCTCGAGAAACCGTTGTAGTTGGAGTCGGCCTTGGTGCGGAAGATCTGCGGCACGCCGCTGACGCCCACGCCCGGGGAGATCCAGCCGAAGATGGTGGCATCGTAGGTGCCGCCGCCCAGGGCCGAGCCCCAGTCGGAGCCGCCCAGGCCGCCGTCGACGATCTTGAAGCCGGCCTTGGAGGCGGATTCCTCGATCAGCGTGAAGGCGTCCACGCGGTTGGGGTTGTCCTTGTTGTACATGATCCGGACCTCGGGGGTGGCGCCGGCCAGCAGCTCCTTGGCACCCTCGATGTCGGCTTCCTGGTAGTTCTCGGAGCCGTTGTTGGCGGCGGAGTCCTCGTAGGCGGCCTGCGCCGGCACGAAGAACTGGGAATCCAGCGGCGTGGCCTCCGGATCCAGCGGAGCCATCAGGCGGTCGACGATGGCCTTGCGCGGCACGGCCTTCATGAACGCCTCGCGGACGTTGGCTTCCTTGAAGACGCCCGAGAAGTTCAGGTCGATGTGGTCGTAGGAGAGCTGCTCGCCGCGGTTGACGGTCACGCCCTCCAGGCCTTCGAGCAGTTCCACGGTGTCGGCGGACGCCTGCGGGGCGATGATGTCCACTTCGCCATTCTTCAGCGCCTGGACCTGGTCCGGAGCGGCGCCGATGTAGCGGATGGTGATTTCCTCCACGTTCGGCATCGGTCCGAATTCGTAGGCCTCGTTGCGGACCAGGGTCATGGACTGATCAGGAGTGATGCTGTCCACGATGAACGGGCCGGTGGAGAGGTAGAGGCTGGCGTCCGATGGGAGGGTCTTGCTGTCGAAACCGGTGTTCCAGAAATCGGCGACGGCCTTCAGCTCTTCGTTCTCGGCCGGCTTGTCCGGATTACCCTTGGGGCTCTCGCTGATCAGGTCGACCAGTGCCTGCTCGTCCGCCAGTCCGGCCTTCTCGGCCACTACGTGAGCCGGGCTGTCTAGGACTCCGTAGGAGATCTCCCAGTCGGCGAACGGCTTGGAGTACTTCAGCGTGATGGAGCGGCCGTCGTCGCTGATCTCGGGCTTGTCGGTCAGGCCCAGGCCGGAAGTGTCGCCGGCGTAGGAGAAGTAGGCAGTGCCCTTGTCGACTTCACCCTCGTCGTTGTAGGTGGCGTCGTCGAAATGGCCGGAGTAGACGGCCCAGGCCAGCAGCAGGTCGCCGGCGTCGACCGGGTTGCCGTCCGACCAGGCGACGCCCTCGTTGACCGTGTACTTGATGGTCAGCGGGTCTTCGCTGACCTTCTCGTAGGTGCCGAACTCTTCGTTCTTGACCACGTTGAGTTCGTTGTCGATGTAGTTAAAGTCCGCGTGGGTCAGGTACGAGATCTTCGAGTTGATATCGACGTTGCCGACGGCGGTGTCCGAGTTAAAGGAGCTGAAGGCGTTCACTTCAGCGACGCTGATGGAACCACCGGCTCCAGCCGCGGTGGAATCGCCTGTGCCCTCGGGGGAATTTCCGCCACCCGAAGTCGCGCAGGCGCTCAGGGCCAGGGCTGCAACAGCCGCGACCCCGATAGCTTTGGAAGTACGTCCGAAACGCATTCCGCCTCCTTGTTTCTGTCTTTGGAAGGTCCCCTGCAGTGCTGCAGGGGACGGACATAGACCGCGTCGCCTGAAGTTCAACGAGCTTCCCGCCGAACGTGGCATGTCTCACACGCAATAGAGCGTAAACCGGAACCCCTCGGCTTGGGTATAAAAACTTCGCTTCATATCCGGTTGTTACCGAGATGCAACCTTAAAGCCACGGGCCGCCACCGGGCGAAAACTTCGGCCCCAGGCAGGGTGCCATGGCCGGATGCCCGGAAACACGGGGATCCCGGCCTGCTGGAGGGCTCGGGACGCCGCCGGAAACGGTTGCCTCAGACAAGCTTCAGTTATCGAACGCTAACCGATTTGTGTCCCCGCCGCCGGCCCTCGCGACCTTAGCCCGTCGGTATTGCCCGCCGCACGAGGGTCCGGTGGCCGGAGTCGAGCCGCCGGGTCCAGCCGCGTGCGTCGAGGTGTTCGAGCAGCGGGATGGCCACCCGCCTGGTCGTGCCCAGCGCGCGGCGTGCCTCACTGGCCGTGAAGGGCTGGGGCAGGCGGGCCAATTCGCGCATCGCCAGGGCGGGCGCCTGCGGGAGCAGCACAACCCCGCCGGCAAACCGGAGCAGACGCCCGCTGCGTTCCGCGGCGGCGAGTTCACGGTTGCCGAGACCCAGGGCCCTCAGGTCGTGGGCTTCCGGGGCGGCGAAGGGTTCGGCCCCGAGGCGGCGCTCCAGCGTGCTGACAGCGTCCTCGGCGGCACCGAGATCGCCGTGCCGGCCCGCCAGCCGGACGTATCCGCCGACCTGTTCCAGCCCCGCCTCCCGGACGGCCGCACCGAGCACCGCGTTCCCTGCCGGTCCGAGCAGGTCAACGGCGGCCCCGCGGGACAGGCCGGCCGCAAGCGGGTCCCGCTCCCCCAGTTCCAGCACTGCGTCCCGAAGCCGCCGCCGCCAGTCGTCGAAGAGGGGTGCGTGCACCCACCACTCGCCGAACGCCCGGACGTCGTCGGGGACCCTGCCGGACGTCGAGACACCCATCCGGCGGAGGTGGTCACTCCGGACAGCCCCCCGGCGGACCACCTCGATGAGCGCGTCGCCCCGGGGAGGCATCGCCGCGAGGCTTTCGGCGCGCCTGGCGCTGTCCCCGCGGCGGTCGAGCGCCGGCGGGTCGACGTCGAGGATCTGGACCCCGGCCAGCACCGACCGGCTGCCTTCGGCCCGCAGCACCAGGCGGTCCCCGATCGCCAGCGGGAGCCGCCGCTCGAGGGTCAGCCGGGCGTGGTCCTCGTTGAACGGACGCACCCGGCACGGCACGGCCGCGGTGCCGATGTGGGCGAGCAGGTGCCGCGGCCCGTCGGGGAACGCCGCACCCATCGTGCGGCGGACGTCGATGCTGTCCACGAGGAGCCAGGCGTCTTCGGACAGGAGGACGTCGCCGCGATGGATGCCGCCGGCGGCCATACCACGCACATTGACGCCGACCCGGTTGCTCGGACCGATGGACGATAAGGCTTCGTTACGGCTGTGCAGGCCCCGCACCGACACCGGCCGGAGGCAGCCGTGGCCCGCGAGCTGCAGGCGGTCGCCCACGGCAAGGGAGCCGGCCGTCAGCGTCCCGGTCACCACCGTTCCCGCGCCGCTGATCGTGAAGGATCGGTCGATCCACAACCGCACGCGGCCCGAGGGGTCGGGAGCGGGGATCGAGGACAAGGTCGTATCCAGTACCTTGCGCAACTCGTCGAGGCCGGCTCCCGTGACCGCGGACACGGCGACTGCCGGGGCGTCGTGCAGCCCGGTGCCGGCCAGCTCCGCCCGAACCCGCGCGAGGACCTCGCCGGCCCGGCCCGGCGCGCGGTCGCTGCGGGTCAGCACCACCAGCCCGTGGTTGATCCCCAACGCCGCGACGGCGTCCCGATGGTCGCTGGATTGGGCCTGCCAGCCTTCGTCCGCGGCGACGACGAAACACACGGCGGGAACGGGACCGAGTCCGGCCAGCATATTGCCCAGGAACTTCTCGTGCCCGGGCACGTCCACGAGCGCCACGTCCCTGCCCGACGGGAGCACGGTCCAGGCGAAACCCAGGTCGATGGTCAGACCGCGGCGCCGTTCCTCGGCCCACCGGTCGGGCTCCATTCCGGTGAGCGCGCGCACGAGGGTGCTTTTGCCGTGATCGACGTGTCCAGCGGTGGCCACCACGAACATGTCAGGACTCCGTGGTTCGCTGCTGGTCGTCGACGTGTGCCAACGCCGAGCGCACAGCGGCGGCGAGCCGCTCGTCGTCGGCCTCGGGCACGCAGCGCAGGTCGACCAGGCAGGCACCGCGGTGGACCCGGGGCAACACCACGGGGTCGCCCGTCCGCAGCCGTCGGGCGGCCGCTTCGGGCAGCTGGAGGGCCCACCCGGGCAGCGGCACCCCGGGCGCTCCCCCGCCGCCGACCCTTCCGTCGTGCTCCACCATACGGCCGCCAACGCTGGCCGCCAGGCGCTCCGTGCGCTGCCGCAGCCGGGCGGGATCGGCGTGCAGGGCCGCCGCCACCGGAGTCTGTTCTCCGGTGAGCGTCGCCTCCACCGCGGCCAGCGTCAGTTTGTCTGCCCGCATCGCCCGCGCGAGCGGATGGCGGGCCAGCCGGGTGATGACCGCGGCCCGGCCCAAAAGCAGCCCCGCCTGGGGACCGCCCAGGAGTTTGTCGCCGCTGGCGATGACGACGTCGGCCCCGGCGGCGAGCGCGCCGGAGATGTCCGGTTCCTGGGGCAGCACCGGGTCTGGTTGGAGCAGGCCGCTGCCCAGATCCACGACCAGCGGGATCCGGTGCTCTTCGGCCAGGGACCGGAGCCGGCCGACGCCGACGTCCGCGGTGAACCCGCTGACCCGGAAATTGCTCGGGTGCACCTTGAGCAGGCAGCCGGTCTGCGCGCCGATCGCCGAGGCGTAGTCCTCCAGGTGCGTCCGGTTGGTGGTGCCCACTTCGCGCAGCCGGGCACCGGTCGATTCAATCAGCTCGGTCAGCCTGAAACCGGCCCCGATCTCGATGAGTTCGCCGCGGCTGATGACCACTTCGCGCGATCCGGCCAGGGCGGTGGTGGCCAGCACCAGGGCTGCGGCGCCGTTGTTCACCACCAGCGCTTCCTCGGCGGCCGGGCAGGCGTCCAGCAAAGCCTTCCGCGCACCGGCCCCGCGCCGGGACCGTCCGCCGGTGGGCAGGTCCATCTCGACGTCGACATAACCGGCCGCCGACAGCACCGCCTGGCGTGCGGACGCGGAGAGCGGAGCTCGTCCCAGATTCGTGTGGACGATGACGCCGGTGGCGTTCAGCACCGGCCGCAACGAGCTGGCCGCGCGGGAAGCCACCGCGGACAGGACCGTCGCCTCGACGTCTTCCGGCGCAAGGTCGCCGCGACGCGCCTGTTCCTGCACCTCCCGGACGGTGGAACGGATGGCGTCGTCGCCGAGGCGCACGCGTGCGTGGAGAAGTTCCGGGTGGGCGAGCAGCTGGTCGGTGCGCGGAATGTGCCGGCGCGGGTCGTTCTGGCCCACGGCCCTCCTTCCGGGTCACCTTCAGCTGCGCAGCTGGCGGAAGCGGACGGGAATCGAACCCGCCAGGCCGAGGTACTCGGCCTCACCGGTTTTGAAGACCGGGGGGCCCACCAGGACCCGGACGCCTCCACGAGCATGGTAACACCGGCCCGCCGCTCCTATGCTGTGATCATGAACGGGTTCACCGGCCTCGCAGAAGAGTCCGCCGCAGCAGTCCGGCTCACGGGATACGCACACGGCGGAGGCTGTGCCTGCAAGATTCCGCCCGGCGAGCTCGAGGACGTTGTCCGCGGCCTGACCGGCCAAACCAACCCCGACGTCCTGGTGGGGCTCGACGACGGCGACGACGCATCCGCCGTGCGGGTCGGCGAGGACCTCGCGGTGCTCTCGACGGCGGACTTCTTCCCTCCCGTGGTCGACGACGCGTACGACTGGGGCCGGATCGCGGCGGCGAACGCCCTCTCCGACATCTATGCCATGGGCGGCCGTCCGGTCAGCGCGATCAACCTGGTTGGCTGGCCCCGTGACGTCCTGCCGATGGAACTGCTGACCGAAGTGCTGCGGGGCGGGCTCGCCGTGGCGTCCGGTGCGGGCTGTCCGGTGACGGGCGGGCACTCGGTTGACGACCCGGAACCGAAGTACGGGATGGCGGTGACCGGCATCGCCGACCCCGGCAAGCTGATGCGCAATGACGCGGCCCGGCCCGGGCTGCCCCTCACGCTGACCAAGCCGATCGGCCTCGGCCTGCTCAACAACCGGCACAAGAGGACCGGGGAGGTCTTCGACGAGGCGGTCGCCGTGATGACGCAGCTGAACCGGGAGGCCGCCGACGCGGCCGTGCGCGGCGGCGTCCGCGCGGCGACCGACGTCACCGGGTTCGGCCTCCTCGGCCACCTCTACAAGATGTGCCGCGCGTCCGGCGTGGGTGCGGTCATCGACCGGAAGGCCGTGCCGCTCATCGACGGCGCGCGGGAGTCGCTGCGGGATGGCTACATCTCCGGCGGCACCCGGCGCAACCTCGAATGGGTCCGCCCGCACCTGCGGCCGGGGGCCGGCATCACGGAGGATGACCTGCTGCTGCTGGCCGACGCGCAGACTTCCGGCGGATTGCTCGTGGTCGGGGAACTGCCCGGGCACCCCGTGGTGGGGCAGACCGTTCCGGGAGCCGGGATCGAGGTGCGCTAGGCCCGCGCCAGCCTGGCTGGCGCCAGTCTGGCTCAGCCGGCGGTCGTGATCGAATCGTGGACGGTGCCCGCGCGGCGACGGGCGGCGAGCCGGGTTTTCTGCGGCTCGATCGTGTAGCGGGGATCCTCCGCCGAGCGGATACCGGCACGCAGGATGCCGAACCGCGTCAGCGCCGACGCGGCCAGCAGCGCCGTGCCGCAGGCCGCGGCCGCCGGCCTGTGCCTGCCGACGGCGAGCACCCCCACACCGGCGGCGACGGCCAGCCGCTCGCTCCACTTAAGCATGTGCCCGGGACCACCCTCGTGGAGGGGTTCCGCGGCCACCGGGTCCATGCCGCGTTCCAGGGCCCGGGTGGCGATGACCTCACCGGCAACGCCCAGGACCGCGAGCGCCCGGGCGGGCCCGGCTTCGCGGACGGGGGTCGTGATCATGGCAAGACCGGCCGCGGCGAGGCTGGCAGAACTGACGAAAACGAAGGGCAAGTTGTCGCGACCGGCGTTCCAGGTCGGGTTCGCGGTGTCCGACAACAGAACCGCGGTGTAGGCGGAGAGCGGTGCCGCGAACACCGCTGCCTCGACTCCCGCCGGGCCCTCGAGCGCGCGCAGCACCGGGCGCAGCGGCCCCAGCGGCAGCTGGGAGCCGGTCAGGCGGTCGATTTCGGACGCCGCGGAGATCCCGGCACCGGCGCTGAACGCGGCAAGGATCCAGGAGCCCAGGCTCATGGGCGAGGTGGGTTTGATGGTGCGCAGCATGTTGAGGAACCGCTCGGGCCGGCCCAGGTCTTCGATCAGCGCGACGGCGCCGAGGCCGACTGCCGTGAGGGCGGACAGGCGGCTGTTGCGGCACAGCGCACGCCGGCCCGTCAGTTGCCCGCCGAGTCCGAGCAGCGCCGAGCCGCCGGCCACGCCGCCGAGGAAGAGGTAGAGGGCTATCGGGTCGCCCCACGGCGGCGGCTTGACCACGGGCCGGCCGTAGTAGGAGTCAAACCGGGCGTCCGGAACCACCGGCATTTCGCCCGAGCCGTCTCCGGTCCCGGCGCGGCGCCGCTTGCCGCCGCGCCGGGAGCGGCGAGGCGGTTCGGGCGGGCGGTAGCTATCGAAGTCGGAGACTGTCACCCGCGGCCTCCCGTCAGGAAGGCGGCCGCGGCCGCGGCCAGCATGCCGGCCGCGGCGATGCCCGCCCGTTTGAACATGCGCGGCAGGTCCGCCGTGGGCACCCGCGGGTCCGGCGGCAGCCCGTACACCTCCGGTTCGTCGAGCAGCAGGAACACGGAACCGGTGCCGCCCACGCCGTCGAAATCGTTGGCCCCGTAGAGGCGTGCCTCGGTCAGCCCCTGCGAGTGCAGTTCAGCTACCCGCTGCTTCGCGGTGGCCACCAATTCCTCGCGCTCGCCGTACTTGATCGACGTCGTGGGGCAGGCCTGGGCGCAGGCCGGCGTCTGGTCGTCGGTGATCCGGTCGTAGCACAGCGTGCATTTCTGGGCGACACCGACGTTGCGGGTCGGGGCTTGTTCCCCCGGGGTGAAGTCACGCTGCGTCTTCGGTCCTGCCGTGCCGTCGCTGCGCCGTTCGATCACGCCGAACGGGCATCCCGCGACGCAGGTGCCGCAACCGTTGCAGACGTCGTCCTGCACCACCACCGTGCCGTGTTCTGTGCGGAACAGCGCACCGGTGGGGCACACGTCCAGGCACCCGGCGTTGGTGCAGTGCTTGCACACATCCGAGGACATCAGCCAGCGGAAATCGGGCGTATCGGGGGGCGTCGTATCCACGCCCGAAGGCTTCACCGCTGCAGCCGCGCTTCCCGGCGGTCCGATGCCGGGCATGCCGAGGCTGACGAGTGCCCGCCCGGAGTCGCGTGCCTTTTCGATCCGCCCGCGGTCCTGCTCGACGAAGGCGACGTGGCGCCACGTGTCGGCTCCCAGCGCGCCGGTGTTGTCGTAGGAGGACTGCAGCAGTTCGTACTGCGGGTCGGCGGGATTGCGGTTCCATTCCTTGCAGGCCACCTCGCACGCCTTGCAGCCGATGCAGATCGAGGTGTCCGTGAAGAAGCCCTTGCGCGGGTGTCCGGTGTGCGGAATGTCCCCGGGCGCTTCGGTCAGCCGTTTCATAAGCCTTCCCTCGTGGTGTCATCACCCGGCACGGGGCCGGGATGGGTGATCTTGTCGCTGCCGGTCTCGGGCGTCACCCCGGCGCGGGCCCGGTATTCGGCGACCAGGGCGAGCAGTTCCGGGCCCTGAGGCCGGCGGCCCGGGAAGATGTCGCACGATCCGGCCTTGGATTCCTGGATCTGTACGTTCGGGTCCAGGGTCACGCCCAGCAGGTCGTTGGCTGCGTCCCCGCTGATGACCGCTTCCTGTCCGACGCCCCAGTGGTAGGGCACCCCGATCTGGTGCACCGTGCGCCCGCCGACGACCAGCGGCTTCATCCGTTCGGTCACGAGCACCTTGGCCTCGATGGCTGCCCGTGGCGAGACGATTGTCGCCCAACCGTAGGGTTCCAGGCCGCGTTCGGCCGCCAGTTCCGGCGACACTTCGCAGAACATTTCCGGCTGCAGCTCCGAGAGGTACGGCAGCCAGCGGCTCATCCCGCCGGCCGTGTGGTGTTCGGTCAAGCGGTAGGTGGTGAACACGTAGGGGTAGATGTCCGAACCGCGCACGTTGGCACTCGGCGCACTGAGGTTGTCTGCGCGCGGGAAGGTGATCCGGGCGGGATTCTGCTGCTGCCGGTAGAGCGGGTTGGCGACCGGAGATTCCTGCGGCTCGTAGTGGGTCGGCAGCGGCCCGTCCACCATGCCCTTGGGCGCGAACAGCCATCCCTTGCCGTCGGCTTGCATGATGAAGGGGTCGTCTCCTGCCAGCGCGGCGGCGCCGCCGGCTGTCGGGTCCGGCCTGCTCCCGGGAGCGCGGTCCAGCGGGAAATCGGGGACGTCCTCTCCGGTCCACCGGTTCTGCTCCGGGTCCCACCAGATGTACTTCTTGCGTTCGCTCCAGGGCTTGCCGTCAGGGTCCGCCGACGCGCGGTTGTAGAGGATCCGCCGGTTCGCCGGCCAGGCCCAGCCCCACTCGGAGGCGACCGGCCCTTGTTCCTGGCCGGGCTTGCGGTCGGCGGCGTGGTTAATGCCGTCGGCATACACGCCGGTATAGATCCAGCATCCTCCCGAGGTCGAGCCGTCGGGACGCATCTCGGTGTACGACGAGAGGGGCATGCCGGCTCGGGGACCGGTGAGATGCCGGCCGTTGATTTCCGCGAGCACCGCCTCGCCGTCGGGGTCGCCGTGTTCGTCGGTGGGATAGTCCCACGTCAAGTCCAGCAGCGGCCGGTCCCGTTCATCGGTCGAATCCGCCAGCTTGGCCCGGAGGCGTTGGCCCAGCTCGTAGAAGAACTGCAGTTCACTCCGGCAGTCCCCCGGCGGCTGGATGGCCTGGTGCCGCCATTGCAGCAGCCGCTGGGTCTGCGTGAAGGTTCCCGCCTTTTCCACGTGCGTCGCCGCCGGCAGGAAGAAGACTTCGGTGCCGATGTCCTCGGTCCGCAGCTCGCCCGTGGCGATCTCGGGGCCGTCCTTCCACCACGTCGCCGACTCGATGAGGTTCAGGTCGCGCACCACCAGCCATTTCAAATGGGACATGCCAAGACGCTGCATCCGGCCGTTGGCCGACCCGACCGCGGGGTTCTGGCCGAAGAGGAAGTAGCCCTCGACCTCATCGGCAAGCATGCCCATGACTGTCTGGTAGGTCCCGTGCGCGCCGGTGATCCGCGGAAGGTAGCCGTAGCCCCACTCCGAGTCCTCACGGGCCGCGTCGCCCCACCAGGCCTTGAGCAGGCTGATGGTGTAGGCATCGGCGTCGGCCCAGTAACCCTTTTGGTCCGGCGACGCGATGCCGCCGAGGTAGTCCTGCAACGTCTCCATCTCGGCCTTCGGCATGGGGAGGTAGCCGGGCAACAGGTTGAACAGTGTCGGAATATCGGTGGAACCTTGGATGCTGGCATGGCCGCGCAGCGCCATGATTCCCCCGCCCGGCCGGCCCATGTTGCCCAGCAGGAGCTGCAGGATCGCAGCGGTCCGGATGTACTGCGCGCCCACGGTGTGCTGGGTCCAGCCGACGGAATACGCGAAGCACGTGGTCCGGTCGCGGCCTGAGTTCTCCGTGACGGCCCGCGCCAGGTAGTCGAAGTCCGCCAGGGAAATGCCGCAGGCGTCCCGGACCATCTCCGGGGTGTACCGGGCATAGTGCCGTTTCAGGATCTGGAACACCGTCCGCGGGTGCTCCAGCGTGGGGTCCTGCTCGAAATCGGGGTGGGCCAGGGTCGGCCCTCCGCTGCCGTACTGGTGCCCCGCTGCCCGTTCCGCGGTGTCGGCGCCGTGTTCGTAGCCCCCGGGTGCTCCGGCCTCCGACTTCCGCTCATAGGCCCAGGACGCGAGGTCGTACTGGCCCGTTTCCGGATCGAATCCGGAGAACAGCCCGTCGAGGTCCTCGGTGTCACGGAAGTCTTCGTTCACCAGGGTCGCCGCGTTGGTATAGGCCCGAACGTAGTCTTTGAACCACAGATCGTTGCGGATCACGTAATTGATCAGGGCGCCCAGCAGCACGATGTCCGAACCGGCACGGATGGGCACGTGCCTGTCTGCCACCGCGCTGGTTCGGGTAAACCGCGGATCCACGTGGATGACCTTCGCACCGCGGGCCTTGGCTTCCGTCACCCACTGGTAGCCCACGGGATGGCACTCGGCCATGTTGGAGCCCTGGATGACGATGCAGTCGGCGTTGGCCATGTCCTGCAGCGATTGCGTCGCGCCGCCGCGTCCAAACGAGGTTCCCAAACTGGGAACCGTTGCGGAGTGTCAAATGCGGGCTTGGTTCTCGAGCTGGATGGCGCCCGCAGCGGTGAAGAGCTTCTTGATCAGATAGTTCTCTTCGTTGTCGAGGGTCGCCCCGCCCAGCCCGGCGATGCCCATGGTCCGACGGAGCGGCCGGCCGTGCTCATCGCTTTGCTGCCATGTGTTCCGGCGGGCTTCGAGGAACCTGTCGGCGATCATGTCGACGGCGGTGTCCAGGTCAAGGTGCTGCCAGTCCTTGGCGTGGGGCGCCCGGTAGAGCACCCTCGTCTGCCGGCCGGGCGCGTTGACCAACTGCTCGCTGGCAGATCCCTTGGGGCAGAGCCGGCCGCGGGAGATCGGCGAATCCGGGTCGCCCTCGATCTGGACAACCTTTTCGTCCTTGACGAAGACGCGCTGACCGCATCCCACCGCGCAGTATGGACACACGCTTTGCACCACGCGGTCCGCGGTGGACGTCCGGGGAGCGATTTCACGGGTCCGCCGCGAGGTCACGGCCTCGCCCCGCCCGAGCGAATCACTCGTGCGGAACTGCCGTACAACCGGCCACTCCAGGAAGCTGAACCGCGACATGGGCCCACCCTAACCCATCCAATTCGCCCACAACAGGGGAAACGACGACGCCGGAGGCTCGCGCGGACCCCGATGAGGCGGCGGAGGTTGTGCCCTACATCCACAGGACACCGTCTTCCCGGAACTCCCGGACGCGGTGGGCAATCATCCTCCCCAGCAGCTCCGCGGGCACAGGCTGCGTGTAGGGCAGCTGCACCGATCCCTTGCCTGTCCGGAAGCCAGCCAATTCGTCGGCGAACGCCACCCGGGTGCCGGGAGTGAAAACCATGTTCGCGTGCCGGCTGTATCCGGCGAAAACAAACATGATGGTGCCGTCGAGAGAGTACGCCGGGGAACCCCACTTTAAGGACTCTTCGGCTTCCGGAACCTGCCCGCGGCTCAGCGACCGCAGCTCCTCCAGCAGCGTGCGGGCGTCTGCAGGGAACGCCGCCAGGTACTCGTCCACGGTCTTAGGCTTGTCCATGTCTCGAAGTTACCCTGCCACGGGCAGACCGGGGCCGGTGTGTGCCGGTTTCGCCCGTTAGGGCCGGTCAGGTATTCCCTGCGGGCAGCGCGCGGTCCATACTCGGACACGTACGGGGCATCGGCGGGGCGGAGCCGCCCCTGGCGCAGGCTCCGGCCGCAGATGCAGGCGCGAACATCGGAGTCTGGCATGGCTAATTGGAGCGGTTCCCAGTCCCTTCTCCGGCGCAAGCCGATCACGGAGCTGGTGGAGGAGAGCGGGGAAAGCCATCTGTCCAAAAGCCTGGGCGTGTGGCAGCTGACCGCGATCGGCGTCGGCGGGATCATCGGCATCGGCATTTTCACGTTGGCCGGGCTGGTGGCCAACGGCGGCGCCGACGCGGATCCGGTCGGACCGGCGGTGCTCATTTCCTTCCTCATTGCAGGCCTGGCCAGCGCGGCGGCGGCCCTGTCATATGCGGAATTCGCGGGCATGATCCCGTTTGCCGGCTCGGCCTACACCTATGGCTATGTGGCCCTGGGTGAGGTCATCGGCTGGTTTATCGGCTGGGACCTGCTGCTGGAATATACGGCCATCGTCGCCGTCGTCGCCATCGGCATCTCGGGCTATTTCAGCGCCTTTATGGAGGGCATCGGCGTCCAGGTCCCGGCGTGGATGGAGGGCACCGCCGACACGGTCGAGGGCGGCTTGGTCAACCTGCCGGCCATTGTGGTCTGCCTGCTGATCACCTGGATCCTCAGCCGCGGGACCCGCACCTTCGGCCGGTTCGAACTGATAGCGGTGGGGCTGAAGATCCTGTTGATCCTCTTCATCATCGGGCTGGGCTTCTTCTTCGTGAACCCGGGCAACTACAACCCGTTCATGCCCTCCGGATTCGGTCCGGTGCTGGCGGGAGCCGCCACCGTATTCTTCGCGGTCTTCGGCTATGACGCGATGAGCACGGCGGCGGAGGAATCCGTAGACGGCAAGAAGCACATGCCGAAGGCGATCCTGCTGTCGCTGGCGATCGCGATGACACTCTATGTGCTGGCCACCCTGGTGCTGACCGGAATGCAGAACTACGCGGACATCAGCCCCACCGCGGGGTTCGCGTCCGCCTTCGAGTCGGTCGGGCTGCCGGTCGTGGCCACGATCATTGCCGCCTTCGCCGTTGTTTCGATCCTAACCGTGATGCTCACCTTCTTGCTGGGCGTGACCAGAGTTTGGTTCTCGATGAGCCGCGACGGGCTGCTGCCGGGCTGGTTCGCGGCGACGGATCGGCACGGCACCCCGCAGCGGGTGACGTGGATCGCCGGCATCGCGTCAGCGCTGCTGGCCGGGGTGTTCCCCATCCGTGCCGTGGCCGACCTGACCAACATCGGCATTTTGGCCGCCTTCGTGGTGGTCTGCGTCGCCGTGATCGTGCTGCGGCGCACCCGGCCGGAGGTACCGCGGACCTTCCGGCTGCCGTGGATGCCGGTGGTCCCGGCCTTCGGCGTCTTGGCCTCGGGGTTCCTGATGCTGCAGCTCGACTGGGAAACCTGGGTGCGCTTCCTGATCTGGCTGATCATCGGCCTGGTCATCTACCTGCTGTACAGCCGCAAGCACTCACTCATGAACCCGAACAGCCCGCGCCACAGGGCCGTACCCTGATCGATCATCCGACCGCCTGCATGCGCTTAGTCGTTGAGCTCGGCGGTGGCGACTTCGTACTCTTCGACTTCGAGGATCTCCAACGCCAGGGAGTTGCTTGCCTCAGACCGGAGACTTTTCGCCTTTTCCTTACTTGCAGCCAGGCTTTCTTCCGTGTCGTACAGCGCGATGGATAAGGATTTGCCGTTCCCCTTCCCGTTCATGAAATAAAAGCCCCGGCAACCGGGGAGTTCCAGCACCCGTTTGACGAGCTCCTCCGGGGGCCCGCTGGTAGTGTCCTGGCTGCCTCGGTAAGTGCTGATTCGAGCGAACATGTTACCTCCAGTGGTTTATTATCCGGAGCCTCGCCTGCCGCTGCTTTGGTACAGGCGCAATTTCGAGGATGGACACAACCTCTCGGCAAGCCATCCGCTAGTTCGGGCTCCTCCCACCAGTAGGCACCCCTCAGCGCCTGCGGACAATACCGGGACTCGACAATAATGCCTGCCCTTCGTCAGCGGTAGGTCTACTTGCAGTTGCAGAACGGTCAAGCGGGCGTAGTTCAAGGGATGGTGTTTGGACCCTGAAGCAGTGGGTCGCCGACGCCTTCCCGCGCCGTCGTCGTTCACGCCGACCTACGGGAGCCGCCGGTCCCCAGGATGCTGCAGGCGCAGCCACTTGTAGCCGAACCCTTCGAGGGGCAGGGTGCAGGTGCCGTCCTCGGCGATTTTCACGTCCGCGTCACCCAGCAGGTCCAGCAGCACGGTCCGGAGCATTTCCGCCGGCCGGTCCTCCGTCGCCAGGTCCAGCGCGACGGTGACCGGATCGGGCGAGAGGTTATGCAGCAGGACCATGCTGGACTCCTCCCACGTGCAGCGGTGGGCCAGCACGGGCTTCTCCGGCTGGTCGAGGATCTCGAAGTGCCCCCAGCCCAGCTCCGGGCACTCGCGGTAGCGCTTGATCAGCGTGGCCATGAAGTTCCACAGCGACTCCGGGTCCCGTTTGGCCTGGGCGGCGTTGACGAACTGCGGGCCGAAGCCGCCGTCCGCCAGCGGCGAGATCAGCTGTCCGGGCTCCGCGGTGGAAAAGCCCGCGTTCGGACCGTTCGTCCACTGCATGGGGGTGCGGACGGCCAGGCGGCCTTCCGCGTCCAGGTTCTCCCCCATGCCGATCTCCTCGCCGTAATACAGCACCGGGGTGCCGGGCAACGAAAACAGGAGCGAATACACCATTCTGATCCGGCGCGGGTCCCCGCCCAGCATCGGCGGCAGTCGGCGCTTGAGTCCGCGGCCGTAAAGCTGCATCTGTTCCTCGGGCCCGAAGGCCGCGAAGACCTCCTGGCGCTCCTCCTCGGTGAGCTTGTCCAGCGTCAGCTCGTCGTGGTTGCGCACGAAGGTAGCCCACTGGTTGTCCGGGTTGATGGCCGGCCTGCCCTGCAGGGCCTTCGCCAGCGGGCCCGCGTCCTGCCGGGCCAAGGAGAGGTACATGTTCTGCATGCCGATGAAGTCGAACATCACGTTGAGTTCGTCGCCGTCGGTGCCGCCGAAGAAGGTCAGCTGCTCCTCGTACGGCAGGTTGACTTCGCCCAGCAGGATTCCACCGCCGCGGCGGCGGCTCAGGAAACGGCGAAGGTCCCGCAGGAATTCGTGCGGATCCGGCAGCCCGGACCCGTCCTGCCCGGTGGTTTCAAGGAAGAAGGGCACCGCGTCCACCCGAAAACCGTCAAGCC
Organism: Arthrobacter sp. Cza30; assembly: GCF_059090765.1. Classification (NCBI taxonomy): domain Bacteria; kingdom Bacillati; phylum Actinomycetota; class Actinomycetes; order Micrococcales; family Micrococcaceae; genus Arthrobacter; species Arthrobacter sp. Cza30. The sequence goes on from NZ_JBNHGA010000005.1 coordinate 493,392, forward strand.
CCAGCTCCAGCCAGAAGCCCATGGCCTTGGCGATATGGTTCCTGACCTCGGGGTTGGTCACGTTCAGGTCCGGCTGATGCTTGTAGAAGCGGTGCAGATACCACTCCCCCGTGGGCTTGTCCTGGGTCCAGATGGACTGCTCCTGGTCCGGGAACACAACCTCCCGGGAGGTGTCCGGCGGCGGGTCGGACCGCCACACGTAGTAATCCCGGTACGGACTGTCCGTGGACTGGCGCGCGGACTGGAACCACGGATGCTGGTCGGAGGTGTGGTTGACCACCAGGTCCGCGATGACCCGCATGCCGCGGTCCCGGGCGGTGCGGAGGAACTCCACCAGGTCGCCGTGGTCCCCCAGCCGCCGGTCCACGCCGTAGAAGTCCGTGACGTCATAGCCGTCGTCCCGCTCCGGCGTCGGATAGAAGGGCATCAGCCAGATGCAGGTGACGCCCAGTTCGGCCAGATAATCCACGCGCTGCGCCAGGCCGGCGAAGTCGCCCACGCCGTCGCCGTCGGAATCGAAGTACGTCTCCACGTCCAGGCAATAGACCACGGCCGTCTTCCACCACAGGTCGGAAGTGTCGGTAATCCTCACTGGCTTCTCCTCGCTTTCCGTCCGGGCGGTCGAGTCCGTCAGCGCAGCTTCGGCAGGACCTCGCCGGCGAACGTCTCGATGAAGGGCCGCTGCTCCTGGCCCACGAAGTGCAGGTACAGCTCGTCGAAGCCCAGGTCCAGGTACTCCTGCAGCCACTCCACATGCCGGCCCGTGCTGGCCGATACGTTGACCGCCGTGCGCAGCTGGTCCTCGCCGACGTGCTCGCTCACGGCGTCGAAGTGGCCGGCCGTGGCCAGGTCCGCGGCCACGTGCGGGGCGAACGTGTTGGAGCGCCACTGGTCCAAGGCGATGTCGACGGCGGCCTCCTCCGACGGCGCCCAGGACAAGTGCACCTGCAGCGCGGCCTTCCCGCGTCCGCCATTGTCCCGGTAACCGGCGAGGACCTTCCTGAGCTGCTCCGGCGCCTGGTTGACGGTGATCAGCCCGTCCGCCCAGCGCGCGGCGCGGCGGGCGGTCTCCACGCTGATGGCGGGGGCGATCAGCTCGGGCTTGGGCTCGGGCACATCCCAAATCCGGGCGTGCTCCACGGTGACCAGTCCGCGGTGGGTGACCTCCCCGCCGTCGTGCAGGCGGCGGATCACCTCCACGGACTCCTCCAGCCGCTGCTGGCGCACGTCCTTGGAGGGCCAGGCGTCGCCCGTGATGTGCTCGTTGGAGTTCTCGCCGCTGCCCGGCGCCATCCAGAACCGCCCCGGGAACATGACGGCCAGGGTGGCCGAGGCGTGCGCGATGATGGCCGGATGGTAGCGCTGGCCGGGGGCGGTGACGACGCCGAACCGCAGCGCGGTGGTGGCCAGCGCCGCACCGAGCCAGGACCAGGCGAAGCCGGAATGCCCCTGCCGCGCGGACCACGGCTCGATGTGGTCCGAACACATGGCGGCGTCAAAACCCGCTTCTTCTGCCAGTTTCACGTCCTGCAGCAGCTGGGCGGGCGAAATCTGTTCGTGGGATGCATGGAATCCGATGACAGGCACCACTCCATCCTTACCGTGCCGTCGCGGGTTGTCGAGGCACGTATCGCAGGTACGCGATGCCGTTGTCGAAGATTCTGTGTTCGGCGAGGCTGAGGTCGAGGCGCACGTCGTCGGGCAGGGCGTGCAGGCCGCCGCCCACCATCTTCGGCACCACGAAAAACCGGAAGTCGTCAACCATGCCCGCACGGATCGCGTCTGCCGCAACCGTGGGCCCGAAGATCTGGACCACACCCTCCGCGCGCTCCACGATCCGCTGCAGCTCTCCCAAGCTCAGGCGCGGCACGATGCGCGCCCGGTCCGAGGTGAGCTCTTCGGCCGTCATGGTCGACGACACCACGACCTTGTCCAGGTCCCGCCAGCGCCGGGCGAACTCCCGCTCAGCCGCAGGACGGTCCTCGCCGTCCGGATAGGTGTCCCAGTACCCCATCAACGCATAGGTTTTCCGCCCGAGCACCTCGGTCGATATCTCGGCCATGCGCTCGAGGTGCACAGCAAACACGGCATCACTCGGGCCCGTCCACTGGAAATCGCCGTCGGCATCGGCGACGTAGCCGTCGATGGACGTTGTTGCGACATAGGCGAGGGTTCCCATGATCGTTCCGCCTTTTCACGGTCCTTACTTGGGCCGGCAGCGACACCGGCACACGTCAGTTCTTCTTCAGTTTCTCGGCGAGCATCACGATGATGCCGCTCGGACCGCGGACGTACGTGAGCCTGTAGGCGTCCTCGTAGGCCGCCACGCCGCGAAGCGGACGGCAGCCGTGTTTCGCGGCTATTTCAAGGGCCTTGTCCAAATCATCGACGGAGAACGCGACCCGGTGCATGCCGATCTCGTTGGGGCGGGTGGGCGTCGACTCGATCGCTTGGGGGTGGAGGTATTCGAAGAGCTCGAGCCGGCCGTGACCGTCCGGGGTCTGGAGCATCGCAATGTGGGCGTGGTTGCCATCAAGCCCGACGGCGGTGTCGGTCCAGTCACCGCTGACCGTGTCGCGGCCGAGGACCGTCAGGCCGAGGTCTGTGAAAAAGGCGATCGCTGCTTCGAGGTCGCGGACGGCGATACCGACGTTCTCCAGTTTGATGGCCATGCGCGACATGCTAGCGAGCCGAGGGGACAAAAAAGAAGCCCCCTGCCAACTGCGCCGCGTCGGAGTTGCGGCACAATAAATCGTGTGGACGACCTGTTTGTGCCCCCGGGCCCCGGCGCGCCCCGCGGCCTTCGGGTGCCGGCGGGAGAGCTGGTCGAGCAGTTCTCCCGAGCCTCGGGCCCGGGCGGCCAGAGCGTCAACACCGCCGACTCACGTGTTCAACTCAGTCTCGATCTGGGCACCACAACGGCCCTCAGCGAGATTCAACGCGAACGGGCCGTCGCCAGGCTCTCCGAGAGAATCTCGGGCACGGTGCTCACCATCAGCGCCTCCGAGCACCGCTCCCAGCGGCAAAACAGGGCTGCGGCGCGGCAACGCCTCGTAGCACTCCTGCGGGACGCGGTGACTCCGCCCGTCGTCCGGCGGGCAACCCGGCCCACGGCTGGCTCGCGGCGCCGCCGGCTCGAAGCAAAACGGTTGCGCTCCGAGACCAAGCGCAGCCGCAGGCGCCCAGACCCCGAATGACCTGGCTGTTCGCGCCCCGGGGATGTTTCCGGTGAGCGTGGCCAGTGGGATTTCAGCGCTTGACACAGGTCCGGCAGCGGAGAAAAGTGTCGGCCATACCGCCCGCTCGTGATTCCCCCGCCCCCTTAGCGGACGCCCCGTCAGCAGTGCCCGGGAGCCGGGTTTGGCCGCTTGATCATGGAATGGGGTGAGCATGGCTAACAATTCTTCGAGAGCCGAACCGCCGCCCTCTCGCCGCGGAGGCCATGCGCGACGCCTGATCGCCCGGCATCCGGTAACTGCTTTCGTGGTCATTGCGATCGGGCTGACGTGGGCAGCGCAGGTGCTATCGATCGTTGTGCTGGGCAATGTTTTGCCGGGGCTCCTGGCAGAGCTGCTGATCCTGCCGGGTACTGCGGTCCTGGTTACCGGAGCTTGGGGCGGCAGGAAGGCCGTCCGGGACCTTTTTCGGCAGGTTGTCCGCTGGCGGGTAGGCGTCGGCTGGTATATCGCCGCCCTGCTCGCCATACCCGTGCTGACCCTGTTGATCGCCGCGGCAACCGGGTCTTTTCGGCAACCGGAAGCCGGATGGGCCGCTGAAACGGGCAACTATTTCCTCAATACCATCCTCGTCGGGGCTGTTCTGGCGAATATTTGGGAGGAACTGGCCTGGACCGCCGTGGTACAGCACCGGCTGATGGAACGGTGGGGCCTGATCGCCGGCTCGCTGCTGACAGCCGTACCCTTTGCCCTGATCCATCTCCCCCTCGCCTTCGCGGATAAGGGCTTCACCGGGACGCCCGTCCGGGAGGTGCTTTTCAATTGGGCGGTCTTGTTCCTCTTCGCCCCGATTTTCAGGCTCCTGGCGGGCATGGTGTATCTGGGCACGGGCGGAAGCATCCTCATCGTCGGCCTCCTTCACGGATCCTTCAACGCCTCCGCCTCGGATAAGCTCAAGGCGTTCGAGGGAGAGTGGCAGCAGATCGCGGCCGCGGCCGTGCTGACCGTCGTGCTGGCGCTCTACCAACAGAGCGGGGCACGCGCTAAGGGCCGCCGAACACGATCCCGACCGGATCGTTACGAAGCAACCCCAGACGACACCTGAGCTGGATTGGTGCAGCGGCTGGGGTCTTTGAACCAGCAGTGTTTGTCGTCATTTCTTGGTACCGGGACGCCTTCGCGGGACACGGCCAGGGATCAGCGGTCGATGGAGGCCATGTTGGCTTCATCATGGCGTTCGCCTGCGGCAGACCGCAGGTTGTTCAGCCGCTCCAGCTGGTCTCCGGTGAGTTCGATGCAGCCGGCAGCGGTGTTCTCCTCGACCCGGAAGACCCGGCGGGTGCCCGGGATCGGGGCGACGTCGTGCCCACGGGTCAGCAGCCTGGCCTCCGACCGAACTCTCCAGATGCTCGTGTTCTCCGCGGAACCAGGCTCCGCGTCCCACGACGGACTGCGGCTGCTGGCTAACTGGGCAGCTACAAAACAGCGTCGAGCCGCCAGTCAACGACGAATCAGCCACCAACCACATCCCCGGAAACTGAAGTTGCAATCCTAAAGAATCCCGTCACAAGCGAAGGCTGAAGCCGCGGCTTCGGTACGCCCGAACTCTGATCCTTGGAGCCAGGGCCGCACGGCAGCCCGCGGGGAAGGTTCTCTCTGGTGCCGCGATCGGTATCGGCGCGACAGGCGCGCTCGGTGTCCTGGTGTATACCTAGTGACGTTCCAGATCATGCCTCTGCTCCAGTGAGAGTCCGTCTGGGTGGTTTCCGGAAGGTGACCAAGACAAAGTCCTCATGGCCCTGCCACTGCCCCAAACCGCCGCAAGGTCCGTCAACGCCCGCTGAACGTTCACGTTTCGGGTACCAGACGTGTCACCCACGGGCGGGGCCGTTCGTAAACTCGTCTTATGGGTGAATCTCTGGTGCACTACGTGTCATGTGGCGTGCTAACACGCGCAGGCCGAGTGTTTCTCGTGCATCGATCACCGTCGAAGGGACGGTATCCCAATGTCTGGGACTTCCCGGGAGGTCACCTTGAGCCAGGCGAGAATAGCCGTCAAGCGCTTGTGCGTGAGCTTCGAGAAGAGTTGGGTATAGAAATCACTCTGCCTGTTGGGAATCCGCTACTGACCCGCGAAGATGCCGAGATATTCCAGGAAATATGGAGGGTTGACGTTTGGGAAGGTGAGATTATCAATGCTGCACCCGATGAACACGACACCTTCGGATGGTTCAGTTTGGATGAGGCAATATCTTTGGACCTTGTTGATGACCGGTATCCAGAACTTTTCGCTCAGGTGCTGACCTGATTCTGCCGGGGAATTATTCCAGCTGCGGACACGGCTGTCTTGTCGGGTCAAAAACGCGTCTGCGGTGTGGTCCTTATCTTCCAGAGACAGCATGGACAGCTGCGAAGCCGACCGTCGGTCCCATGCCAGGGCACTGATGCGAAGTGGCGATGCCATCATTTCGCGCCATAATCATTGTCAGGCTATTGTAGGAAGTTATTGTTTCGCAACGCCCTCACTCCAACCTTCTATAGGATTCCGCGCCTAGAGTGAGGTAGGTCGCTGTGGCAGCACAAACAGATCCCCTGCGATCCTTTTCCTTCCGGACATAGTCGCGGGAAAGGGCGCACGAATCACTATTCCTACGTTGCGAGGGGAAGCAATCTAATGATCAAGCTGACTTCTTCTTTGGGTTTGGTAGGTGTCCTCACTAGTTCCCTCATGCTGATGTCCTGTGGCAAACCAGCCGGTTCTTCAGGTCCGGCGATAATGGCAATGCCGTCGGCGTCAGAGGAGACCCGAAAGCCACTGACCATGCAGTCCAAGGAACTCATGGCCGAGTACCAGAAGGCAGCGTCCGAGTTCCCTGAAGCACTTCCCGGCGGCGTCAGCTTCCCTAACACTCTGCCTCCCCTATACATGGAGGATAACTACGTAGCACCAGCTGGCGTTGGTGAAGGCGTCGCTGCCTTCTATTGGTTGTGCGCGTGGCAGGATGAGTACTTGACCGCCGAGGCAGCGGGCGACGAAGCGGCAGCCGACGCAGCCTTTCACAGACTGACGTCCGATTGGGAGGACCTTCCGTATTACCGGAAGCACGTCGAAGACCCGGACGAAGTTTGGCGCAAGGAAATAGTTGGTCCGGCCAAGCTTGGCAATGACAGGCCCCTCAAAGGGTACTTCAATACTTCCTGCTCGTTCTATAAGGAGCACAACCCCGGCTGGGATCTGGGATGGGCGGGCGCCACGCCTCCGCAAGAATAAGTATTTCCTCACGAAGGGACCTGGCTACTAAGGCCGAGCAATAGCATGTCTCGTACCATTCCGAAGGCCAGCTATCGCGGTAACAGCTGAGTGCCGTCTGCCTGATGTAAGGATCTAAAGCGCTGGGAGAATTCGTTTATGATGCAGACGGTCAATAGCACCGAACACAACGGCATTCAGTCCTATTGGCTCGATAAGCCGGGGCTGTGTACGGGCGTGCTGGTGTTCGGCCTTGGATTACGTGATGAACCAGCTCCTTTGGCCGGTATCACGCATCTGGTCGAACATCTCGTCCTGCGCCAGGTGCAACCGGTTACGGTGCAGCACGGGGGCACGGTTGATACGAACACGACCGAGTTCCATGCTTCCGGAAAGCCCGAGGCCGTTGCCGCTTTCCTCAATGCCCTCGCCGAAGTCATCAGGAACTTCTCTACGCTGTCGGAGAAGGACCTCATTCTGGAGAAGGCCATTATCCAGGCAGAGAACCCGCGCAGTTTCCACCAGGTGTCGGCGGGGCTGCTGACCTACCGATTCGGCCCGCGCGGGCCAGGGATTGGCCAGTTCGGTGCACCCGGAACCATCGGGATCAGCATGGATGAGACCATCGATTGGGTCAAGAGATGGTTCACGTGGGCCAACGCCGCGCTGACTTTCACCGGACCCATCCCAGATTCCCTGGACGTCCGGCTTCCACCCGGCGTGCCTGTAGTCAGAGACCAGCCGGCCCCGGTCATCACCGCGCCAACCTTGGTCAAATCGCTAAAGGCCGGCGTCGCCCTGTCGCTGGTCGTTCCCCGCCGCGACGCCGGGCTTCTCGCCGAGGCACTGGCCTATGAGCTGAATAGACGGTTGCGTCTTGACCGCGGCCTGATCTACTCCATCGAGAAAATCACAACTGTGCTCGATGGCGGGTCCCTCCAGCTTGAGCTTGTGCTGGACCCGATCGAGGAAAACACCGGTCAGACGCTCAACGAAAGCGTCGAGGCCCTCCGCGCTATTGCCGCGTCCGGCTTCAGCCAGGCCGCCATCGACTGCGCCCGCCAGGCGTACGAGGCGGAGAACGCCTGGGATGACACGGTCCCGGTGAGCTATCTGGACCAGGTGGCCCACGACGGCTTCTTCGGGAGAACCACCCCTGCCCGGCAGGAGCTGCTCGACCGTGCAACGAGCATGACTTCGGCTGACCTGACAGCGATGTTGAAAACCAGCCTGCAGTCCCTCATCGTCGCCGTCGACCGCGACGTGAAACTCCGAAAGAAAGACACCAGAAATCTCGGACTGGCGGTCGATCCATATGAAATATGGCAGGCCGACTACGGGGAACCCCGGCAAGCCGACACTACAGGCACGGAGAACAGGGAATGGCGCAGCAAGACCACGAGGACCCGCCTGCAGCTCACCGACACCCACCTCGTCAAACATCGGTCAGGCAGCTCCAAGGCCATCAAGCTCGCCGACGTCGCCCTCGTCGGGGACCGCAGCTGCGGCTGCATCGCGCTGATGGACTGCCGGGGACGAAGCACCGACCTCGACGTCAGTCAATGGAAAAACAGCAATAACCTTCGTACTGTCCTGCTACAAGCCTTTCCACCGATGATCGTCCGTCGCTTCCCCGAAGAGTGACAGTCCAAGGCACCGTCGCCGCGGCGAATCCGCGACCCGCAGGCGCGGGAGCGCTTCACTCAGGGAGCCTGGACCGGCGTAGCCAGGTCATTCCAGCGGCAGCGGTGTCAGCTCCGGGAACATGGCATCGACGTCGGGCTCCTTCCATCGTTTGCCTGCGGGTTCGTCGACGTCGAAGACGCCGGGATGGTCCGGGTAGTCGTCCCAGATTTTCCTCCCGGTGAGGTGCGTGTAGGTGTCGGAGGCGACGTAGGAGAGAAGTTCGGCCTCGGCCACCTCTTCCTGGTCGGTCAGGCGTCCGTCTGCCAGCGCAGACGGGTTATCCCGGACAGCCTCGTAGTAGTCCGGGCCCTGGGCGACGACCCAGCTGCGGAAATCCGTGAAGCAGTCGTCACCGCAGAGTGTCAACAGCACGAAGGCCGCGCCCCAGAGATCCCAGGAATACAGCCCCTGGTTGTGGCGGACGAACTCAGCGTCGAACGCGGCGACTTCGTCGGCGGAAAGCTCCGACAGGCATTCTTTCAGCTCGGTCGCCTGCCTCTGGATGCTTCCGTCCGAGGCCGCGCGCGTTCTTTCGATAATGTCCCAGAAGCCGCCGTCCTCGATGCTGGCGACGCCGCCGCAGGGTGCTGGCGCCGCCACCTCCTCACCGGGGCCGCAGCCGGCAATTGCGAAGACGGCCACCAGCAGCGGCAGCGTCCAGGTTTTCGCCCTCATGCCGCGGTGCATCTCTTCAGTGACAGGTACTGATTCCTCTTCGATGCCACAGCTTCCCGTAGGGTGGCCGAATCCGTTTTGTCGGTCATGCCCGCATGATTTCACGTCCCGGCGCCGATTCCCTGCAACAACCTGTGGGTCCCCTCGGTCTCCCCCCAACAAACCATTTGCAATGCCCGGCCACGTCCTATACAGCCACGCGGCGTCACACATGCCGGGCACCCATCACACGAACCTCTTCCACTGTCCTTCGGAAACCACCTCGACGGAGCCGTCGACGACCTTGATCGCTGTCTGTTCGTCGATGGCGTAGGCAGGGACACCTATGTCGGCGGCCCACCGCTCTGCGTGGGTCAGGGTGTTGCTCGGGAAAGCGTTCAGGTGCGGAAAGATTGAAAAATCCACCACCCCCAGAGTCCGGTCATCCGGAGCGGACGGCCACTCGACGAAGTATTCTCCGATCCGCGGCGTCATCACCATGCTTCCGGCACTCACCCCCACCCACACCGTGTCGGGAAGTGACGGGAGCAGCTCGGCCACTCCGGACTCCCGCATCCAATGGGACAGGTAGGTCGCGTCGCCGCCGTCGACCAAGAGCACGTCGGTCTCCCGAAGCCACGGGACCCACCGATCCGCGCCAATGGTGGGCAGCGCAGTGAGCTCGAGAACGCCGAGCGACGCCCAGCCCAAGCCGGACAAATGACGGAAGTCGTGTTCGGCGGCCAGGAGGTTCCGCACCGATGCCGGTCCGCACATCGGGTGACCCCACTGCGCTGTCGGGACGATCAGGGCGCGGCACTGGGACACCGGCTTGTCGAGAAGCTGCACGAGCGCAGAGTGAATGCTCGGGTTCGTCACGCCGCCTGAGGTAAGCAAAAGTTTCAACGTGCCTCCAGAGTCCCCGCGTGGATGGTGGATGCGTCCGAAGCCGTGGGAACAGGCTGGAACTCACCGACAGATCCGGTAAGCACGCCCGTCTGCTGCTCGGCCTTTCAATAGGTACACAACCAGTCAAACTTTGTCCACAGTTCGACGTGGACGCAGACCTCAGGTTGGTCTGTCCCTTTATGAATGCTTTATTTGTTTGTTCGACGCGCGACCTGCGCGGTTCACGCCGCCATCGAGCGGGTGGTTAGCTGGGTGGATGGCGACAGTTATTCTCGTGCGGCACGGCCGCACCACAGCCAATGCCACGGGACTGCTGGCCGGTCGGGCCGACGGCGTCTGCCTGGACCAGATCGGGCGCGATCAGGCGGCCCTGACCGGAGACCGTCTCGCGGCCGTGCCAGTAGCCGGGGTGGTGTCGAGCCCTATGGAGCGTTGTCGGCAGACCGCCCGGTTCATCCTCGATCGCCAGGCCGGCTCGCCGTACGCGCCGATCGATCTCGATCTCACCGAGTGTGATTACGGCGAGTGGCAGGGCCGGAAGCTCAGTGATCTCGCGACCGAGGATTTGTGGCCGGTCGTGCAGTCGCAACCGTCCGCCGTCGTTTTTCCCGGCGGTGAATCCCTGGCCGCGATGCAGGCACGGTCGGTGGCAGCGATTCGACGCCACGATGCAGCCTTTGAGGCCGAGTACGGGCCAGGGGCCGTGTGGGTTGCGGTCAGTCACGGTGACATCATCAAGTCAATCCTCGCCGACGCGCTCGGCATGCACCTTGACCTGTTCCAGCGTATCAACGTGGGCCCAGCGTCCGTATCGATCGTTCACTACGGCGCTAGTCGGCCAAGCGTCTACGCGACCAACACCGACGCCGGTGATCTCTCGTGGCTGGCGGACGGCATCGGCTCTGCCGAAGCACCGGTGGGCGGCGGTGCGGGGCAAAAGGCGCCATGAACCTCATGACCTAAGATTGTGAGATGCCTACACGTGTTCACGAGTTCGCCTGGCCTGATCGGGTCGTCGTTGGCACCATTGGCCTTCCGGGGGCGCGGACGTTCTATCTCCAGGTGCGTTCGGGGACGCAGATCGTGAGCGTTGCCCTGGAGAAGCAGCAGTCGGCCCTGCTCGCGGAGAAGATCGACGAAATTCTCGACCAGCTCATCACCGTGGAGGGCAACCCCTTCAGCGTTCCCACGAGTACTCCCATTGAACTTGTCGACGATGACCAACTCGAGGCCGTTCAGGAGCAGTTTCGCACCGGCTCCATGAGCTTAGGCTGGGACCCGACGACGGCCCAGGTCGTCATCGAGGCCTACCCCATCACCGACGCCGATGCCGACGACGACGAATCGCCTGATGAGGGCGACGCTGAGGCGGCCGAAATGCTGCTGGTGCGAATGCCGGTCGGCACCGCCCGCGCATTCGCCAAGCGCACCCGCGAGGTCGTGGCCGCCGGACGTCCGACGTGCCCGCTTTGCGGTTACCCCATAGACGCCGACGGGCACATTTGCCCCCTTCCCGAGGCCTGATGCCAGCGCCGGACCTGGTGACCGCCGAACTGGAGCTCACCGGCCGCATCACGACGGCTTCAAACGCGACATTTTTGGGCAGCATCGGCGACGTGGTGGTCGTCTATAAGCCGATAGCAGGCGAAAGTCCGCTGTGGGATTTTCCCCACGGCACCCTGGCCCACCGGGAGGTGGCCGCCTACCTGGTCTCGCAGGCCTTCGGCTGGGACGTCGTGCCGCACACCTGGCTCCGCGATGGTCCACTGGGCGAAGGAATGGTGCAGCTCTGGCAGGAGCAAGACTCCGCCCAAAGCGCCGTGAACCTGGTCGCCGCTGACCGGGTGCCGGAGACGGGCTGGAAACACGTTCTCAAGGGTCGTGACGAGAGCGGACAGATGGTCGCCCTCGTTCACGAAGACTCGCCGGCGCTCAGACGCATGGCGGTTTTCGACATCGTCGTCAACAACGCCGACCGCAAAGGCGACCACATTCTTGCCATGACGGGCGGACACCGGCACGGCGTGGACCATGGGCTCACCTTTCACCGTGACCACAAGCTGCGCACGGTGCTGTGGGGATGGTTGGGAGACGCTCTGACCGCCGAGGAGCGCGACGGCATAGATCGTGTCAGCGAGGGACTGCACGGTGGGCTGGGCCGAAACCTGGCGGAGTTGCTCAGCGCCGAAGAAATCGCTTCGCTCGCGGAGCGCTGCGCCCGGTTGCGCTTGGCAGAGCGGTTTCCGGCTCCGAGCGGTGAGATGTCTGCGGTGCCCTGGCCGCTGTTCTAAGGGGATTGGGGCTACGGGCTTCGCGGGCTGTGCGACGTTGAGCCGTCCTCTGGGCCTGACCTGTGCGACCGACCTCATCGGCGGTTTCCAAGCCTGGGCAGTACTGCGCAAGCAGTCCGACTAAATATCTTGCCCGCGCTGGAGCCATCGAGGATACGAAATCTCAGGACGACTTCATCCCTGCGTGTCAGGGTGTCGTACCGTGAACAGGCTCGTCAACGACGAAACCCCTTACCCACTGGATGGCCGCGCGTCAGAGGATCTTCTTCACCACGCTGGACTTCAGTTGCATCCGCCCACACCCGGGAACTGTCGAATTCATGTCGTGATCGCCCACGCCGTCCTACATGAGTCGGATGCCACGCACCTTCGTGCCGACCTTCACGACACCGCCACCGGCGCCCTTGACCTTAACGTCCTTGGCGATTGTGACCGTGTCACCATCGGCTAGCACATTGCCCACGGCATCCTTGACCGAAGCGGCCTCGGGCGTGGTCTCGGCCGAGTCTTTTGACAATTCGTGGCCGCACATCGGGCACACCAGCAAGGGGCCCTGCTCGTAGGTGAACGCCTCGTGGCACTCCGGGCAAGCCGGCAGACCGTCAGACATTGAAGCGGAATTCAACCCACCTTCCGTGTCGGAGATATTCGAGGTGGTGGAGCTGATTGTCCGCCGCCTGCTGCCGCTGGCCGCCGACGGACTGGCCGATCTTCGTGTGGGCCCGGATCTGATCGACAGGTACATGGAGATCCTGCGCGCCCGCGCCTAGACGGAACAAAACGGCGCCAGCTGGCAGATCAAGACCCTGCGGCTGTTTGTAGGAGGCGGGCTGGACCGTCCGGCAGCGCAGGCCGAGATGACGCGGCAGAATTCGCACAACATGCATACCAACGGGGCGGTGCACACCTGGCCGCTGGAGGGTGCGGCGGGTTAGGTCTGCGGTTAGCCCTGCGCGCCTGCCACGGTTGCCTTGGCTTCCGGCCGGCTGCTGTTAGAACCGTCTACCTCTGCTTCCCCTTCCGGTTGGACGGGGAAGACTACGTCCCGCAGATAACGCAGCACCACAATTCCCACCGCTGTTGTTGGTACCGATAGGAAAGCTCCGACGATGCCGAACAGGGTGCCGCCGACTGTTACCGAGGCCAGCACCACGGCCGGGTGGATCTTCAGCTTAGTTCCCACCAGGAACGGCTGCAGCAGGTTGCTCTCCAGTTGCTGGACCACAATCACCACGCCGAGCACGATCAGGGCCGTGACCCAGCCGTGGGAGATCAGCGCGATCAGGGCGGCGAGCAAACCTGTTGCCACCGCACCGACGACCGGGATGAAGGCCGCGATAAAGATCAGGATGGTCAGCGGCAAGGCGAGCGGAATGCCCAGGATGAAAAGGGCGGCGCCGATGAAGACAGCATCGACCAGGGCGACGGCGGCCTGCGCCGCGATGTAGCCGGACAGAGTCTGCCAGGCCCGGGAGGTCACGGCGGCGGCGTGCACGTAGACCTTGGCGTCCGTCCATCGGCTGGTCCAAGCGAGGAAGCGGTCGCCGTCTTTGAGGCAGAAGAACGTGAAGACCAGGACCAGCACAAAGATGATGGTGCCCGAAGTGATGGCCCCCAGTCCGGTGGTGATCCCGGAGGCGATGTCTCCGGCGTGCTCGCGGATCTGGGATACCGCGCTGTCCACCAGGGAATTCAGGTCCGCGTTTTCAAGATTGAACGGTGGCCCGGCCAGGAACTGGGTGATCTGCCCGAGGTTTTCGCGTGCCTTCCCGGCCAGCCCCGCGGTTCCCGAGGCCAGCGACGGAATTACCAGTATCAGCACTCCGACGACGGCAGCCAGCGCAGCGAGCACGGTGACAAAGGCCGCCAGCGCCTTGGGCATGAGGCGGCGGGCCAGGCGGTTCACCGGCCACAGGATGCTGGCCAGCAGCAGGGCCAGGATCGTCGGGAAAACCACCGACCACAGCGAACGGACCAGCCACCAGGCCAGCACTAAACCGATAGCGATGACAACGGCCCGTCCAGTCCACAGAGCCGTGCGGTCAACGCCGGCGGCGAAAATCCCGCGCGGTTCCTGCGGCTTCACTCCGGGTCCGGTGGCGGATTCCACCGCCTCGGGATCAGCCTTGAGAGTGCTCGACACCGAGCGAGCGGTCGATGCCTGACGCTTCGGAATAAATCGCATGCTTCCTATCCTGCCCCACTTGGGCAACTGATCCCGCGCCCACACCACACGAAGACCCCGGTATTAGCTAACCTCTGCTTCGCCGCGACAGAGCCGCGACGGGACGTTGGCGTAGCGAACCTCGACCCGCCGGATTCTTTTTTCGGGAACAGGCGCTCGGGCCGGGGTCGAGGGTTCCCTTTTGGGTTATTGCTGGCGACGTCCATGCCGCAGATTCAACTTGGCAGGCATCGTGCGTGGACCGTTCCGATGTGCAGGTCTGGGTTACTGGACGGATGGCGCCTACGCGGGCCCGTGGTCTGGCGTCCGCTGCCGTCCAGATAATCGTCGAAACGGCAGGTGACGCACTTGGGCTGCACCGGGGTGCTGTGGAAGGCGGCTGCCGGCAGATCGGGATGGCTCCGCGGTACTTGAAGATTGCCGGGAAATGGCATGACCACAACCTACGGGGTGCGTCTCCGGGACTGGCTAGTGCTGTCCCTCTTAGGTAGCGCGCGCCGCCGCAGGAGCACCGGCATGGCGACAATAAAGAAAAGGATGTACAGCCATGCGGGGATTAACCGCGCCCAGACGGGGGCGGATACGAGGATCAGAATCAGATTCGCCACTGTCAGCCCGAGTAGACAGATCGCAAGCGGGCCCACCACAGGGGGTCCGGCTTCCATGTCGCCATGCCCCGAGCCTAAACCTGAGGAGGAGGGAGTGGTACCTCCTTCGGCCGGCTATGGTCCCGTCCGCCTGCATAGCCATCGCGAAAGCGTGCGGGCACTCCCTACAGCACAGGAAACCATGATGACACCGAGGACAATTGCGGCATGCCGAGCAGCCTTCGCCTCGACTGCTGCGCCTGGCCGCTAAGAACACGTGTTCTTAGCGGCTATCGCAAAAGGTCCGAGGGAGATCAGGAACTACACATTGAATCTAAATTCAACCACGTTCCGTAACCGAATAACCTCTGGCGCGGGCATAGGCAAGTCTTCATGTGGCTAATGTTCCGCTCGCTCCCCACGGAGTTCGTCGAACTTTCCGCTTCGCGATATGAATTACCAATCCGATGCTTGTCCAGAACCTAACAAAGGCCAACCAGTAGCATTTCTGTACGAACAGGAGGCGGGTGTGGCCGTCACAGCGAGCGAAGCCCGGCGCAACCTTGACAGTTTCATTGACGAGTCCACCTCGACCGCACCGCAGTAGAGATTGTGTCAAAGCGTGGGTCCGCGGTCTTGACGTCGAAAGCCGAGTACGACTCGTTGATGGAAACAAGCTACCTGCTGGCGTCGCCCAGGAACGCGCACCGTCTCATGTCGGCTCTGGAATCCGCCCGCGCGGCCGATACCGAGCGCAGGCGATGACCCAGTTAGGCCATGGTTCACGATTCCCGGCCCTGAGTGCGGATTGACTGAAGCCCTTTGGTTCCGGGATTGATACTAGGCCGACACTAGACTCCGGAGTATGAGCAATCCGCAGACTTTCCCTGATGCCTCGTCAGACTCACCCACACAACCGGTTTCGACCCGGCCGCGCGCTGACGTGACCACGCGGGTGGCATTCGCGTGCGCGCTGGTCGCGGTCGTGTTCACCTGATTCACCACATTCGCCGCGCCCTTGGCCGCGCAGCAGGCGGCGGCCCGTGGGGACTACGGCAACCTTTTCACGTTCTGGACCATCGCCTGGGGCATTGTGCTCGTCCTCGATCTCTTAGCCCTTGTCCTTGGAACCAGAGGCGCACGGCAGCCCACAGGGAAGGTGCTCTCAGGTGCCGCGATCGGTATCGGCGCGACAGGCGTGCTCGGTGTCCTGGTGTACAACCTCGTGACATTCCAAGTCATGCCCTTCATCAGCTGAGAGCAGGCCCAGTCTCCAACGGTCTCGACGCGTCCGACATGCGGTTCTCGGCGCGGGCCAACAGTCCAACAGGTGGGCGGCTCCATGGCAATAAAGCCGGAGACTTACGTGGCCGGCTCGACCATTTGAAATCTACGGTCGCCGCAATCACCTTGACTACACGCGGCGGGGCGCACTCGATGCCATCTCGCCCCAGTTCATGGCGACGTAGAGGGCCGCGACCCCGCCGTTGAGGGCGTCGGCACGATGTTGTGGTTGAGGCGGAACAGGTTCTGCGGGTCGAAGCGGTTTTTCAGGGCCACCAGCCGGTCGTACGTTTTCGGCCCGTAGGCCTGGCGCGCGGCGTCGGTGGCGTCGTAACCGACTTCTGCACCGAGGAAGTTGACGTATTGGCCGTGTTCGGCAAGCGGCTGCATATTGGCGTAGGCCTTCCGGGCGAACCCGCTGAGCCGCTCGTCCTCCGCTGGGTCCTTCCAGAAGCCGTAGACATTCAGCCAGTACTTCGCCGAACGGTTGGGAAACGCTGTCGCATCCTCGGGCACACGTCCGAAGGCCCCTTGCATGTGGTGGATGTCGATCCCCGTTCCGAACCACGTCACCTCGGAGGCGAAGCCGACCAGGACATCGACGGCCTCTTCATCCAGTCTGGAGAATGACACGTTCTTCCAGTACCCCCGGGCTCCCTTGGGAAAGAGGCTGTCCATGGCGGACTGCCACTCCAGCCAGGCCGCGGGCCCCACTTCCTCCTCGTCCGGGGGTGCCGCTTCCCGCAGCTGCCCAATCAACTCGAGCCCTGGCTGATGGTTCTCGGAGGCCCAGGCAAAGCCGATGATCATCCACGGCTCCTCCCCCATCTCGAAGTCGGGCGGCAGCACCAGGATCGAGATGATCGGGTTCATCTCATCGGGCAGGTCCTGGGTCCAGCGATCAAAGGCCTGCAGGGCGTCCCTCCAACGCTCCGGGCGGTAGAAGAAATTTCCCCCCAGTACGGCAGCCGGCAACGGACGGGCCCGGAAGGTGAAAGATGAGACCACTCCGAAGTTCCCGCCCCCACCGCGCAGGCCCCAGAACAGCTCGGGGTTTTGCTCCTCGCTGACCTGCAAGTGCTCGCCTGTGGCGGTGACGACGTCGGCGGAGACAAGGTTGTCCAAGCTCAGCCCGTTGGACCGGGTCAGCCAGCCCACACCACCACCAAGGGTCAGCCCGGCGACCCCGGTCGCGCTGATCACCCCGAGCGGGACGGCAAGTCCGTGCGGAACAGTGGCATGGTCGACGTCCGCCAAAGTCGCACCGGGTCCGACGGTCACAAGCCGCTGCCCTGCTTCGACCTCCACACCGCGCAACTGGCCCAAATCCAGCACCAGGCCGCCTTCGACCGTGCCATGGCCGGCGATGTTATGCCCGCCCCCGCGCACAGCCAGCGGCAGCCCGGTGCTCCGCGCCATGTCCAGGACGTGGTCGATGTCAGCAACCGTGCCCGCCCGGATAACCGCCCGCGGGTGCACGTCGATCATCCCGTTCCACACTGCTCGGGCCTCGTCAAAGAGCGGATCCTGCGGTTCAACCACCGACCCGGCCAGATGGCTGCGCAGCTCCTGCAGGGCGCGGTCGGTTTCGCCGTCCTGGTCGCCATGATCCATTGTGTTCATTGGTCTGTTGCTTCCCTGACGCGGGGGTTTGACGTCCCTTAATCCAGCAGTGGATTAAAATTCGCCGGTGCCGGCGATGCCCGGGGCGGTACCTGCCCAGGACGCGCCCTGAGGTGTTCCGGCCCGGGAATACGGTCCAGCCGACAATGCACTGGAACAGCGCGTGGTGGCCTCAAGTATAGATTCGCCCGAGTCACCGGACAACAGACCCACCGGAGTGCCTGCTTTTCAAGGAAGAGCGAATTGGCGGATCTTCCCTGAAGACCCTGACATGGAGCACCCCTCCGCCCTACTCAGACAAGCTGAGGGTGGTCCGGGAAGCCGCCGTCCGCCGTCATCATGCAGGAAACGACAACCCCTAGGCAGCCCGGTCAGAGCGGGAGTAGCATACCGAAATGGATCACCCGGGAGATGCCGGGCAAGGGCTGGCGCCGCCACTGCCAGGGACCGCCAAGCGGGCAACCGCACTAGCCTGGAGGGTCGTATGGGACAGCATGTGAAGGCCGGGGAGCTGGAGACCTGGACGGAGCAGGTCGGCCAGGGCCCCGACGTGCTGCTGATCGGCGGGCTCGGGGACACAGTGGAGTCCTGGCAGTTCCAGCTGGACGGGCTGGCGGACCGTTACCGGATGACGGCTTTCGACAACCGCGGGGCTGGCCGGACGGCCATGCCCCAGGGGCAGCCGACCGTGGAGGCGATGGCTGACGACGCTGCCGCGGTGCTGCACTCGTTGGGAGTCTCCTCGGCCCATGTGGCCGGGTTCTCCGGCGGCAGCATCATTGCCCAGGAGCTCGCGCTGCGCCACCCCGAAGCCGTCCGCAGCATGGTGCTGCAAAGCACGTGGTCAGCGATGGACGACTTCATGAAGACGATGATCCGGGCCTTCCACTGGCAAGCCGAGCTGGCGCCCAGCGAGCGTGACTTCCTGGAGGGGTTCTTCATCTGGGTCTACACCGCCAGGGCCCACAATGACGGGACGGTCAACCGGTTCATCGAGGACGCCATGGCCTTCCCGCACAAGCAGAGCACGGAGGACTTCCTCGCGTTCGCCGATGCCTGCGCGCGGCACGTAACGGCCGGCAGACTGAACGCCATTCAGGTTCCAGTACTGGTGCTCGCCGGCGGCGCCGACAGGATGAGCCGCCCTGAGCTCGGTAAGGCGGTGGCCGATGAGATCCCCGGAGCCCGGTTCGAGGTAATGGAGGAGGAAGCGCACCAGCCCTTCCAAGAGGTCCCGGACGCCTGGAACGCGCGGGTGGATGAGTTCTGGCAGGCGGCGGAGAGGCTCCACTCGGGTACGACGTCGAGCTAACCCCGGCACCCGATGTCCTTCTAAGTGTCGGAACGCCGGGCAGCAGCGTCTGCCATTCCGGGATCCCCGGTTCAAGGACTGTTGGCCAGTGACTCGCTTTCGGCCCGAGGCCTCGCTCTCCGTCTAGGCGGATCGCCCCGCCAACCAGGCGAAAGCAACCACCAAAAATGAGTATTTTCCCGAATTGTTGAATCCGCCAGCGCCTGGGCCAACAGGTCCGCGGCGCGGACGAGCCGCGGACCCAGCCTGGGCGAACCGGAGCGGATAACGGCGGCGACTCGCTATTATGTACCCCTCAACGGGTCTTAGCCTTTGCCAAGGGTAGAGCGAGCATAAGGGAACTCTCTATGTACAACCCTTCTCGCAGGCGCTGCGTTCGACCAGCCCTTTTGCATGTTTACCGGCTGCTGCGCCCGGCCCAGGCCGCCATCAGGAGTCCTGTCAGCACCGCCGCCCCGGCAAAGCCTTCCGACGAGGTCCAGTCAGTGGACGGCTTGGTCAGTGCGACCGTAATGACCAAGCAGGAGAGCAGGAACTCAGTGCCAGCCCGCACCGGCTGCCCCCGATAGACAGGAGATGCGATGAAAAGTGTCAGCGGCACCCACCGCACCGCGGTGAGCAGGAGGGGCCGAAGATCGGATAGAACCCGGACATAACGAAGAACAGCCAGGATGCGGCCAGGGTCGGCACGAACAGGGACAGTTTCACGGCCTGCCGTTTCCTTGATGCTGAGCGCCCCTTTCTTCATCAGGTTCGCTTTCCCAGGTTTGGTCGGGTCTTAGGAGCGGGTGAATGCCAGTATGCCGGCTGCCATTCTGGTTGCCGCTCCGTGCTGGACGATGTGCGGCTTGCCCTGTATTTCCAGGAAGCGGCCGTGCGCAGCGATGGCTGCCAGTTTTTGGCACCAGGACCGGGGCGCCACCGGATCGCGTGAGCCGCGGACTACCAGAACGGGCTGGGCGATCCGGCTCACTCTCGCTTCCAGATCGTAGGACATCATCACCGGAAGTTCGGTCAGGTACCAGCGTATGCCGGAGCGCACGTAGTCGGTGAATACGATGGCATTGCCCACCGGGCTTTCCGTGAGCGAGTTGGCCCCCAAGGCGAGGGCTTGGAGTAAGACGCTTCGGCGTGCTGAATCGACAACGGGGCCGATCAGCACAACGTGCGAGACCAGGTCAGGCCGTATCAGGGCAAGTTCGGTGGCGAACTGCGTTCCCATGGAATGCCCGACCACCACGACCGGTCCGGTGCCCAGCTCAACGAGGGTGCCCGCGATGACAGCAGCATACTCTGCGACGGAAATCTGCCGGTCCGGCTTCGCGGCAGCACCGAATCCCGGTAGGTCGAAGGAATGGACTTCTCCGTGTCCCGCCAAGATCCGCTGCAGCCTGCGGTAGTAGCGGTGGGACATGCCGATACCGTGCAGCAACACGAAAACAGGGTTTCCCGACGTGGCGTGCGGCCCGGCCAGAGAGTAAACATGGGCGTCCCAACGGCCGGTGGTCACGATCCTTGCCGATATTCTGGTGTCCGCGTCCCCACCCGGGGTTCCGCGCGTGCCGCGCCTTCCAGCCGCGGCTGGAGTTTCTGCGCTTTTGGGATCCATCAGGTCACCTTACGGGAAGGAGCAGACCGGGCCGGCAGATCGGACACCACTTATTCCCGGACCTACCGTACCTAAACCTTCGAAGCTATCCAATACGGAATCTTAACGGGGCCTCCGACAACGGGAGGGAGGATGAAAGCGGCGCTGGAGCCAAGCAGTCGGCTTCAGCGCTTGACCCTGCTGCCCTGCAGCGCTCGGGCTTGCCCGGTAGCCCTGGACACTTCACGTTCGCTATCACGGCCGGTCCAGGTCATCGGGACCGCGGAGTACTCGGGGCCGCGAAGGTTCACCCACCAGGCAAGCCGCGCAGACTCAGGCGCGTCCGCGGGTAGCGGGACGGCCTAAGCAACGTGTTTAGCCGAGAATCGGCAGGGCCGAGGGTGCGCTCTCGACCTTGACGAAGGTGCCGGCGTCTACGGACTTCACTTCACCGTCGATCTGATAGGGCAGGGGCTTGAGCGTGGTGAACTCGTAGCTGCTTACGCTGGGCTGGTCCCCGAGCCCCTGGGTGGTGGCGCGCAGGGCCTTCAGCAGGACCCGCCACTTGGACATGTGCGGGAAGATAACCACTTCGAATTTTCCATCCGAGAGCTTGTCGTCGGCCTCGCTGAGCGTGGCGTACTTCGCCATCTCGGCAATGTTAGCGAAGACGATGCTGTCGAACTTCCGGCGCTTGCCGTCGCTCTGGAGGATTGCGAAGGGCTGAAACTTCGAAAATGTCCGCACCACGGAGAACATCTCCTTGAGGGCGCCTTTGCTCCCCTTTTCCAGATCGATCGCCATCACCGGCGTCAGACCGAATCCGACATAGGAGTGCGCGTATTCATCCGGAGCGTCCGGCCCTTGGCCGGTGTGGATGCGCAGCAGGTCGATATGCCGCACCCGGCCCTGGGCGATCGCTTCTGCCAGCGGCATCGTGCCCGTGGTCCGCCGGTGATCATTCGCGTTTCCAGCCGCCATCACAGCACACACCGCGTTAGGGTTGCCGGACTGCATGACACCGTTGACCACTTCGTTGTACCCGCCGTCACCGCTGACGGACACGATGAGCACGTCGCGGCCTCCGGCAGCCGCCTCACGCGCCAGCGTGACGGCATGGCCCGCATGCCCCGTTGGCTGCAGCCTGATATCCGGGGCATAGGACAACAGCTCCCTCAACCCGTCGCACAACTGCTCCGCCAACTTCGGTGCATCACCGGTGCTGTTGGGATTGAAGATGATGACAATCGATTCAAAGCTCCGTGCAGAATCCATCACGCACTCCAGTAAAAACTAGTGGATGCCCACCGTGCACCGACCCCGTCGAAAATACAAGGCCAGCCCCGGAATCCGCCTCGCCGCCCGGACAGCTGCCATGGTCCCACTTCATCATGAACAGGCCACGCAGGCCTAGAACCAGCACCGTTTAGCCGCCAGGCGGAGAACGCCGGCAACGGCGCTTCTGTCCTTGGACATTCAGCCCTGTCCAAGCCTGCCGGGACATTTCCGTGACCAACAGCAAGGACTCACATACGCGGTCGAGTCGGTGCCGAGCGCTGCGGCCAACGACATACCCTTGAAATTGACGACCAAAGTAGCTCATCATTGCGCTTGGAACGACCGACCGATAAGCAGGCAAAGCGAGGAAAACGGTGAAGCAGCGTCACATCTCCGACGACGGCGGCGTGACCTGCCAACGCAGTCCAGATCCCGACGATTCCCCCGGGGCTCTTACGATCGACCAACTACTCCTTGAGAGCCGCATCGGGCTCGAGCGTGTTCACGCTTCGGATCTTGAGCGGGAGATGGCTGGGGGCGCCCTTGTTGTTGACACACGGCCGGTCGATCAGCGAGAACGCGACGGAGATCTGCCGGGAGCGGTCGTCATTGACCGAAACGTTCTCGAGTGGCGGCTCGACCCTTCCAGCCCCCACCGGCTCCCGATCGCTGACGACCCCGCTCGACGGATCGTGGTCGTCTGCAATGAGGGCTACAGCTCCAGCCTCGCTGCCCACACCCTGCAACGGCTGGGACTGACCCGTGCGACCGACCTTATCGGCGGTTTCCAAGCCTGGGCAGCACTGCGCAAGCAGTTCGGCTAAAAAGCCTGTCAGGGCGGCGGACCGTTTCCTCGCCAAAGGTTGGCCGGCGCCGAGGCCCGGCCGCAGATAGCGCAGCGGACGACGCATCGACTGGTTTAGATGATCCAGTTGTGAACAGGATCGTCGACGACGAAACCCCTATCCATGGGCAATGGCCGCGGGTCAGAGGACTTTCTTCACCACACTGGACTTTAGTTGCATCCGCCCAAACCCAGGAACAGTCGCATCAATGTCGTGATCGCCCACGCCGTCCTCAATGAGTCGGATGCCGCGCACCTTCGTGCCGACCTTCACGACACCGCCACCGGCGCCCTTGACCTTGAGGTCCTTGACGATCGTGACTGTGTCACCATCGGCGAGCACATTGCCAACGGCATCCTTGAACGAAGCGGTCTCGGGCGTGGTCTCGGGCGTGGTCTCGGCCGAGTCTTTCGGCCATTCATGGCCGCACATCGGGCACACCAGCAAGGGGCCCTGCTCGTAGGTGAACGCCTCGTGGCACTCCGGGCAAGCCGGCAGACCGTCAGACATTGAAGCGGAATTCAACCACGTTCCGTAACCGAATAACCTCATCTAGAGGGGACGCATCTTCTTTCCTATGAATAGCGCCCCGTCCGGGGCCGCCATTAAGGCTATCCGGACGAGGCGCTTTCCTACTTCCGAGTCACTTCTTCGTTGTACGCATGCTGAAGGTGTTGTTAGAATGCTTCACCTTTTCGTAGCCGCCGAACGCGTTGGCTGAGCCAGTCTTCTGCTGAAGGCGCGCCGGAGAAACCGTGCGGGGTACGGCTCCCGCTTTAGCTGCGCCATTGGAATTCTTGCTGGTCATCATGATCACCTCCTTACGTTTTTCGTAGGATTGTGCACGAGCACTTCAGGCTGCTCGATAGCCGCTGGGGCCCGCGCCATGGGCGCGATCGATGACTCTGAAGATCATCTGTTTGGCCTCTTCAACGGACGCAGCACAGCCGGCCGAAACTGTCACCATCCCAGTCCTGCCGATACTTATCCGAGCGTTCGTGGCGGCCTCGATCTGGCGAATGCTGGAGCCCCCAGGCCCGATGACGATTCCAGTTTGACCAGCCGGGATCTGAAACGTCTGGACTAGGTCAGCCCACGCCGTCGTCTTTACTGTCGCTTTCTTTGCTGTAATCCAGGGTTCTGCTACTACCCAGACCTTCAGGATCCGTCCATCAATCTGGGCTTCGAGGCGCACGCTCTCATTATCCCGATCCGGGATCTGTCGAGTGGGCTTGGCAAGAACCTGTTCGATGTGGTGCTGCTGTACCTGGCGTTCGAGCATCCGTTCCTTTGCATGTTTCGTGTATACGGGCGGTACGGCAAATCGGGGCCGGGATGACCGTTGGCTTCTCAGGTAAGTGAGAAGCCAAAGAGAAAAAGCAGCGAGAATAGCCGCCCCGATAAGTAGCGCTGCAATGGTTGTGTTCATGTCCTGCGTTCCTTCCGTTCCGGTTGCGTCAGTTTGACGCTGGTTCCACGATCGAACGGGGCATCGCTAGGCATCAACTGCCCGTATGCCTAGCGATGCCTTGGCGCAGATTAAGTGCGACAGGTGAGAAAATCCAGTCATGGGAAACGCGGAGCTGCGTGTAAACGGCACACTCACACAAGCAATCGAATTCATTTTGGGAGACTCTCCGAACACAGCGGAGCCTGTGGTGGTTCTCGCCGCCTATCTGCATAGTTTGGTCGCACGATACGGCCTGACGGACAGTCAACACCTCGATCCCAATGAGTTCGAGCGCCCAGTATTGCCCTTCGCAGCGCGACAATTTGTCGACAGCTTTGTCGATTCCGCCAACACCGAATCGCTTAGGAACTCGCTTTATGAGGCTTTCGAGAATCTGGCTGATGACGGAACGGTGCGTAGCGTTCTCAATAAGAACCGCGCCCTGAGCCAGCGTGAGGTCCTTCTTCTGGCTCAGGTGGCCTGGAATCTGGAACGCAATGACCAGCGTCCTTCGCTGCCGTTGCTTCCAGGAAGAATCCTGAAGGATGGGAAGCAGGTCACGGTCGACATTCCAGTCCCCGGCGCCCACAAGGACTTTGCGAGGATGCATTGGACCGATCGCGGAAACCAAAAGGGGGTTTCAGGAAAATCTTCCGGTGACACCTTCCGCAGGCAGACGGCTAGGCTCGCCGTACTGGCCGCCCAATGGTTCCTCGGCTCCCTAACGAAGTCAGCGCCAGCGGTTGGCGGAGCGAGAATGCTGAACGGTGACAAGCCAGGAAGCAGAAGGATTGTTTGGGCATCGACAACGGCTGACAAGGTGGATGACGCCGGCCTCCCCATCTCTGCGGTCCAAGTACCAACTGACGCGTTACCGCCAGAACCAAAAGGATCGTCAACCGATCAGATACTTGTTGGTAACTTTGCGGAGGTGGGGGGTCACTATCAGCCTCGTGCATTCGAGAACGAGATTGACCGCCATTGGAGCGACGACAGCGGCGATCGGCGTGTGTGGTTGCGTGGCGGGCCTGGTTTGGGGAAATCCTACGCGGCTCGCAAGATCATGCAGGAAGCGCTCAGGGGTTTAGACGACGAGCGTCACAACTTGCTGATTTGGGTGGAGTCCGCCGATGCCGTGGCCGTAACCCGGGAATTGGCACGGGCAGCGGAACGACTTGATGGTGGCCCCAAAAACTCCGTCGCAGCACACGCCGGGGATCGCGAAGAACAGCTTGCGCGCGGATTACTCCATCATCTGAGAACGGCCGACATGCGCTGGCTGATCGTCTTAGACGACGCGAACGCCGAAGAGCTAATTGAGCGCAAATTGGTCCCACCCGGGACGAATCCGAGGGGACGGGTTCTCATCACAACATTGAGCGCCTCCCATCGGATCAGCGGCTCTGGCCATCAGGTCGAAGCGGAGCTGTTCTCTCCGGGCGAGGCTGAAGAATTTCTCAATACCCGCCTGCCCGAGACGTCCGTGCATGACAGGGCCGGGTTGTCCGACACAGTGAGGCACCACCCGTTGGCGCTGTCCATTGCGGCTTCCACAATTGCCGCCAACAGGATGACTGTCTCTGACTGGGTCAAAGAGTTCCATGAGTCCCCGCGAATGGATGAAGCGGCCGATTATTCTGATGCCGGAGGCTATCCAACGCTCATTGGCGCCACTTGGAAGGTCGCACTAGACAAAGCTGCTCGAGACATGCCGAACGGCGTGGTGGAACGGACAGCAATGGTCGCGGCCCTGCAGGATCCAGATGGACACCCCACGTGGCTCTGGCAGCGGGATAGTATCTGCGAGTGGGTTGCAGGTGAGACA
Organism: Arthrobacter sp. Cza30; assembly: GCF_059090765.1. Lineage (NCBI taxonomy): Bacteria > Bacillati > Actinomycetota > Actinomycetes > Micrococcales > Micrococcaceae > Arthrobacter > Arthrobacter sp. Cza30. The sequence continues at coordinate 519,335 of NZ_JBNHGA010000005.1, forward strand.
GATCTGCCGGCAACCAGAACGAGAATGCATGCCGGGGTCAAACGCCTCGTTGACTACGAAATCATCCAGCTCACAGGAAGCTGGCAGGCTGGCCGCCTCGCGATTCATCAATTGGCAGCTCGCGCCATCCGTGAGACCTCAGCACCCGAGGAACTCGCCCAAGCTGGCGCCGTCCTGACCGAGCAGTGGCTGCGGGAGCTCACGTCGAATCCAGCCAACGCACAGAACCAGAATATTCGGGCGGCCGTAGGACCCATCGCGGCGTTACCCAAGCTGAACGCTTTGACACGAAGCACGGCAACCGCACTTGTGGGGTTCTCCGCGCCATCGACGGACCAAACAAATATCGAGCGGGGACTGTGGGAACTGGAGATACTGGAACCGCACCTAGTCCGTGGCGGTGCTGTAGGGCGTGCTGACCTGGCGGAGCGCTTAGCGAACATTGGACGCGCTCAACGCGAACTGGGACGACACTCGGAAGCGCACAAGAATCTGGATGCCGCTTCCTCGATATACCGCGACCTTGCGGCACTCCCGGATCTCAACGACAATTTGCGGGCAGAATACCTCGTCTCCCTGGCAGACATCGATGCAGAAATGGATCAGCCCGAACTGTCTCTGGAACGTCGTAGAAAGGCTGCAGAACTGCTAAAACGATGGGCCGGACGAAAGTCGACGAGCGATGCCCCGATTTCGGACAGGTTGGCACTGGCCGAGATTTATCAGAACCTGTCTGACGATAACGAATCCCGGGCCGCGCTCGATAGCGCTCTATCACTCTGGAAGAGCCGACCGCCCGCCGGCGCAGTTGAAGATAGTAATGCGGATGAGGAGGCATCAACGCTCGCAAAGCTTGGGCAGCAGCTGGCAATAGCAGGACGACTCACCGAGGCGAAAAGTTATTTGCTTCAGGCAGCCCGCCTCAACGAAAAGACGGAAATTGGCCGCTTGGTCCGACTCAAGCCTATCCACACAAGGTTGGCGTACGTGTGCTCCCAGTTGGGCGAGTGGCGGGAAGCTGAAAAATGGTTCGAGCGAACGGAATGCGACCCTCTTCTCCTTGCCAGCGTTCAGCTGCACCAGGGGCGAGTAAGAGAGGCACGAGCCAACATCGATTCTTCCGCGTCGAAATACTCCGCCCGCTCAAATCAGAACCCCGATCGCGACGATCGGGAGGTTGACTCGGAGATTCGCGAATTGATTAAGGACGAACTCCCGTTCTTGCTCGCTTATCTGGCTCAAACGGCGATGAAGCACGAGCGGTGGGAGGATGCAGCCGACTTGGCAGAAGGAGGCCTCGAACTCGCTCGAGCCAAGTCTGACGCGTCCCCCGGCGAAGATCCCATCAAACTCTCCAACGCCTACCGCCACGCCGGATATACCTCGTTAAAGGCTGGCCGCTTTCAGGTGGCTGCCACGCACTTCGCGAGTGGGGCGAACATCGCGGAATTGCTTTGGCAGATGTCTCCCGCACACCACAAGAGACGGTTGGAGTACGGGCAATCACTCTATTGGCTGGCTTCATCTCACGCCAGGGTTGGCCAACCGGATGCTGCAGTAAGGCACGCGCGAAAAGCCCTCGAAGTCCTTGAAGGGCTCGAAGGACTGGAAGATGAAGCCCGGATCTGGTTGAGCGCAGCTACTTCAGTTCTCGGGCAGGCCCTCCTCCAGAAGGGCGATGCGGACGAAGCCGTAGTGTCTTTGACACAAAGAGTGCAATCCTGCCGGGCGTCACTTGCTGAGACTCCCGATGACCACGATTCAATGAGAACGCTCGGCGATGCCCTTCAAGAATTGGGGAAGACTCTTTTCGCCGCAGGCCGATGGCAGGATTCTATTCAACCTCTAATGGACGCCATCGCGATCTATCGGGCCATGTCGAGTGGAGCCAGGGACCAACGCAGGAGCATGGCGGCTGTTTTTTTCATGCTTGCCTACGCCCACAACCGGCTCCTGGAGCATTCCGAAGCCGCTATCGCCGCCGAACAGTCAGCCAACGTGTGGCAGGCACTAGTTGACGGCGACCCCAGCGACAACGAACTCCAAGTCTCGCTCGCACACGCGCTTGCTCTCCTAGGAGAATCGTTAAGCGCACTCGACCGTCGTAATGAGGCCGTGCAGGCAATTACCCGAGCTGTTGGCCATCTCCAGTTGCCTGCTGAGCTAAACCCAGATGACCACATGCAACACCTCATACATCTTCTCGATCGTCTCGGAACTTGCCTTCGCGACCTAGGACTCTCCGTCGAGGCAGAGGAAACACAGGCACGTCTGGACGATCTTCGACGGCGGTTCCCGAAATCTGCCGAGGACGCGTGAGTGCCAGCCGAACCGCCTGGCCAACATAATTGCAGGTAGCGTCCCTGGCAGTGGTGTAGTTTCCCGGGCTTGATGTGTCGCTCCGGCGATGTGAAAAGCCATCGTGCGAAGGTCAGCGAGAACTACCAAGAACTCACAGAAGGACACTTACGCAGGATGGCCTTAACCTGGCTCTTGGCGACAGCCGCATGTGTCATATTTTCTGCTGTCCTGATGGCCCTTCCCTCATCATGCGCCATGCAGAACTGCTGAAATCAGACTCCCGCTGACCGTCATGGCTTCAGCCTCGACCACCAGCTTCTATTCCGGCGAGGCGGCCGGCCCGCCTTCATCAGTCTGGGCATTACGGGCACGGCGGGACTGCCTGACGAGCGGCGGCAGGGTCATCCCGGCCAGCAGCTTCACCTGCGGCGAGGTCTCACGGCCCAGTTTCCTGTCCAGCGTGACCTTGAGCCGTGAACCTGCGACCGTCAGCACACTACGAGAGGTGTTGCCGAGTGTACCCTCCGCTTTTCCACTCCTCCGTCGTGATGCATTCGTGCAGCTTGGGCCCAGAGGTTAGAGCGCAAACCTAAATTCGACCACGTTCCGTGGCCGAATAACCTTTTCGACGGCTAACTTTCTCTGATCGTAGAGGCGGTCGCCGACATTGCTGAACTGGCAGGTCCTGGACGCCGATAACGGCGCATATGTTGTCCCCGGAATGATGTGCCAATAGGAGTGGGCTGAACGTAGGCGGTGAGGCGAGTGCGGAATAGGATTGCTTACTTCGGAGCCGATGCCCGGGTGTTTTAGTCGCCGCCTTCGGGCCAGGCTTCGGCGTAGACGTCAAAAGACTCAAGCAGTTCTTCGTCGACTAGCAGCTGGGAGCGGCTGCTTGCTCCGAGCTTGAGTGATGTCGCACCGGCCAGTGACTGGGCCAGGGAAATGAAGGCGGTGATCGAACGGAGGATGTAGGGGCTGTCACTGTGTACATAAAACACGACATCCGCGTTTTTCGCCAAGGGGGAGGCGGGGTTATCTGTCAGCGCGATGGTTCTAAGCCCCCGGCGACGCGCTTCCTGCGCGGCGTTGATGGTGGCGCGTGTATAGCGCCGGATGGAAACGGCAACGAAGACGTCGCCGGCATTGAATTCGCGCACGCAGTCAATCAGGCCCGCAGCGGGCGGGTCGACGTGGTAGACGCGGTTTCGGACCATGTGCAGCAGGTAGGAGAGCAACTCGGCGACGGCCCGGCATTTACGCAGTCCCATCACGTGCACGGCCGGGGCTTCGGCCAATAGCGTGACGGCCCGTTCCCAGTCGGTCGGATCAATGCGCCCGAAGGTTTCCGCGATGTTGCGCTGTTCGAGCTGCGTCGCTTGCGCAAGAACGTTCAAGGCCAGGTCCGCTGAAGGGGAGGCAGCCTCTTTCAGCGCACTGTCGAAGCGTTGGACCAGATGCGCCTGTTCGGAGATGTACTCTCGGCACAGTCTGACCAGCGCGGGATAGCCCTCCAGGCCGAGTCCTTTAGCAAAGCGCACAAGTGAGGATTCGTGGACTCCTGCAGCGTGGGCGTTTTCGGCCAAGCTGCGCATGGCCGTGCCCTCAGGGTCTGTGAGTATAAGTCGGGCGATGCGCCCCTGACCGGGGGCAAAGCCGGTTAATCCTTGCTGGAGCTGTTCGCGTAGCCCTGCATAGGTCTTTGGCCAGGGGGCATCATTCATGGATTCAACCTACCCATTCCGGGCCAGGCGGTGCAGTCCTTCGCGCAGGAAGGTAAGGGACTCGGCGATCCACGGAAGCGAGGCGGGGTCTTCGCTCTGAAGGCTTTGCCAGCGTTGTTCGTCGGTGGTGCCGTAGAGCAAGCTGGTGGCAACGCGGAGCCTGAGGGCGCCGTCGGGGTCGCCGAAGGCTGATCCTGGCAGAACACCGATACCAAAACGTTCTAGAAGTGATGTGGCCAGATCTTGGCTGGTGTGGATGCCTTGGGCCGCCAGGTGGCCACGGAGCGGTTCGAAGTCGGGATAGAGGTAGAAGCCCGCTGTTGGCGGGCGGCAGATGGCGCCGGCTTGCACGAACTCGCCATGGACGGCCCGGGCAATCTTTGCATGCAAGCGTGTCGCTATGGAAATGTGCTCGGTAACCTCTTGGGGATCGGAGAGGACGTATGCCGCAACGGCTTGCATGGGCGCGGCGAGGGCTGACCAGATTTCGCTGGCCACCCCAACCAGTCGGTCCATCAGGTCGTGGCCCCAATGGTTGTCGGGTACGCGCGCGAATCCGATCCGCCAGCCGCCTAGGGCCATGGACTTGCTCAGTCCAGAGGTGACGATGGTGCGTTCGGGATAATGGGTGAGTGGGCTCGGTGCGGAACCGTTGTGGACGACCTCGGCGTAGATCTCGTCGGAGATTACGGCCATGCCGTATTCCCGGGCAATCTCCACTGCCGCTTTGACATCACGGTCAGCGGCCACCGTGCCCGTGGGATTGTCCGGTACCGTCAGCAGCAGGATCCCGGGCTTTTGCCCTTTCGCCTTGGCGGTTTCCAGTGCGGTCCTCAACAGCTCCGGCGCCGGGACGCCGCCGGCGCCTTCGGTCACCGGAACCCGGATGATTCCGGTTCCGAGCAGTTCCGCCTGAGCGGCATAGCTGACCCAGGCTGGCTGCGGGATTACCAAGTCGCCTTCAAGCGCCGCGATCAGAGCAAACAGCAGCGGCTTGGATCCGGGTGCGAAAATCACCTGGGCGGCGCGGGTCACGGATCCGCGTCGTGTGAACCAGCCGGCGGCGGCGGCACGGGCGGCTTCGGAACCGACAACCGCTCCGTAGCTGTTGAGGGGTGCCGCTTGGCGCAGTATGTCCAGGACGAACGACGGCACGGGCAGGCCTGCCTCTCCGAAGCCCAAGTGCAGGACCTTTTCTCCGGCGGCGGCCTTGGCACGAATGGTTTCATTGATGGCCAGGGTGGCCGAATGCATCGTCATCGGTTGCTCTTTCCTTCTGTGCTGTGGTCTAGGAAACGTGCTTGAGGAATTCGCGCAGACGCGGGTTTTCAGGATCGGCCAAGATCTTCCGCGGGTCGTCGTCTACAACGATGTGGCCGCCCTCCATGAAAATCAGGCGTGTTCCTACCTCGCGGGCAAAGCTCATCTCGTGGGTGACAACGATCATGGTCATGCCCTCTTGGGCAAGTCCCTGCATGACCCTGAGCACTTCTTGGCGCAGTTCGGGGTCCAGGGCGGAGGTCGGCTCGTCAAAGAGCATGACCTTGGGTTTGACGGCCAGTGACCTCGCAATTGCCACGCGCTGTTGCTGGCCGCCGGAGAGCTGGCTGGGCAAGTGGTCCGCCCGTTCGGCCAAGCCCACTTTGGCTAGCAGCTGTCGGGCCTGTTCACGTGCCTCGGCGCGCGTCGCGCCCCGGACCCTGCGGGGACCGAAGGCAACGTTTTCCAGGGCGGTCAGCTGCGGGAAGAGGTTGAACTGCTGAAAAACCATGCCCGCTTCCTGGCGGATCAGACGCACTTTGGAAGGGGAAGATCTAACGCTGGTTCCATCAACCACCAGGTCCCCCGAGTCAATGCCTTCCAAGGCATTGATACAGCGCAACAGAGTCGACTTGCCGGAGCCGGAGGGCCCAATCACGACGACGACTTCCGCGGCATCGATCGAGAGGTCGATGCTCTCCAAGACCGTCAGGTCGCCGAAAGTCTTGGTGACGCTGTGGAATTCGACGATGCTCACAGAATCTTCGCCCTTCGTTCGGTGTAGCGCAGCACGGCGCTGAGGAAACCGGTCATGATCAGGTAGAGCACAGCCACGGCGGTCCAGATCTCGACCGCCTTGAAGTTGGTGGCCATGATTTCCTGGCCGGTACGGGTCAGTTCTCCGACCCCTATCACGATGAACAGCGAAGTGTCTTTGAGGCTGACGATGCATTGGTTGCCCAGAGGCGGGATAAGCCTCCTGAATGCCACCGGTCCGAGCACAAACACTAGGACCTTCCACATCGGCAGGCCCATGGCCAAGCCTGCTTCCTTCAGCCCGGTTGGGACGGAAAGAAAGGCGCCGCGGACGATTTCGGCGATGTATGCACTTGCGTTGATGATGATGGCCGTGAACGCGGCGGCCATCGGGTCAACGCGCAAACCTATGAGCATCGGCAGCGCGAAGTAGATGAACATGACCTGTACGACGATGGGCGTGCCGCGGATCGCTTCCACGTAGGTGAACGCCAGTGCGTTGATGGCCTTGGGCGCATACGCGCGCAGCAGGCCTATGATCAGGCCGAGCGCGAGGCCGCCGGCCAGGCCGCCAGCGGTGATGTAAATGGTCACAGAGGCCCCGCGCAGCAGCTCGGGCAATGCCTCGGCAATAACTGACCAGTCGAATTGCATGGGTCTCCGATCTAAGTGGGGGGCCGCGCCGCGGCCCCCCCCCTGGTTTGGCGTACGAGCATGTCCTACTTGGACGGGGCTTCGCCGAACCACTTTTCGTAAAGCTTGTCGTACCGGCCGTCTGCCTTGATTGCCGCCAGGGCTTCATTGACCTGCGGAACCAGCTCGCTTCCCTTGGGGAAAGCGATGCCGTACTCATGGGCCATCTGTTGCTCGCCCACTGCCTTGACCTTGCCGCCGCCGTTCTCCTTGATGTAGTAGAGGACGTTGGGCGTATCGTGCATGGCGGCATCCACTCGGCCGGACTGAAGTTCCAGGTAGGCATTGTCTATGTTTGGGAACAGGCGCAGTTCGGTGTCGGAGAGATTTTCCTTTGCCCATTCGTTCGCGGACGTTCCGGTCTTCATGGCCACCGTCTTGCCGGCCAGGTCCTCGGTACCGGTAATCTCGCTATCGCTGGGAACCATGAGCATGAAACCGCTGTCGTAGTAGCCGTCGGAGAAGTCGATGGCTTCCTTGCGTTCCTCCGTGATGGTGATGCCCGCGAGACCTACGTCGACTTGGCCGGTCTGCAGAGCCGGCAAGATCCCGTTAAAGTCCATGGGCTGCAGGTTGAACTCACGGCCCATCACCCCCGCGATTTCCGTCCAGAGATCGATGTCGAAGCCGACGTAGGTATCGCCTTCTTTGAATTCAAAGGGAACGAACGCGGTATCGGTCGCGACCGTGAGCGGGTCCTTTTCGGAGGCCGCATCCGAACCGCCCCCGCATCCGGTTAGTGCGAGAGCGGCGGAAGCCATAATGCCGACACCGGCCAAGATTGTTTTAGTGCGCAACGCAGATCGCATAGTGTCCTCCAGGACAGCTCGGGTTCCGGATGAAGCATTCGGGTGATACAACTACAATTGCCTGTGTACGCAAGCATGCAATTGCAATTGCGTTTCGTCAATACATTTTTTCTGCGTAACTGCCGCGAAGAAGGGACAACGGGTATGAAGACTCTGGTCAGGGACACGCAGCTGTCGGGCCTGCGGTGGCTGACTCTGCGGGGCAGCAGGCGCGAAGTCTTCACCGAATTGGGACGCCTGTGCGCTCGGGAGATCTGGGCCGTGCAGGGCGCAATGCCCGAGCGCTCAGGCCTGCGCAGGTGGAGGGATTCTGCAGACGGCATGCGCCGCTATAAGGACCTTTTGTCGGCCGCAGAGCAATCCTATCCAGAGGTGCTCTCGGAACTTACCGCCATGGCAGACGGGGCTGGCCTCGATGCCGAAGACCTGTTCCTGGCCAACATCCGCGGAGACATCGGCGCCTACGACGGAACCGGATGCACCGACCTCGTCTGGCGCCGCGGCAAGTCCTTTGTGGCCCACAACGAAGACGGCGCGCCGGCAGTCGGAACCGACCTCATGTTCCTGAGCCTAAATATCGACGGCGAACAGGCGGTTGCCGTGCAGTGGTATCCCGGCTTTATCGCCTCGAACGCCTTCGCTGCCACAGCAGGAAATCTTGTCTGGGGAATCAACCACCTGCCAATCTCAAAGCCGGGCAACGGCGCCGGACGACACTTTGTTGCCCGCCGACTGCAGCAAACGCAATCCATGGAGGAAGCCCTCGAATTCCTGCAAACGCACCCGATTTCCGGCGGCTTCAGCTTCAACCTCGGCGAACTAGAAACCGGGGACGTAGCCGTGGTCGAGAGTGCCGCAGGGAAGGTCGCCGTTCAACGCCCGCATCTTGAGGATCCCTTCGACTGGCACACCAACCACATCCGCCAGCTCCCCCAAAACCTGGCGTCGAACCCGCGAGACGAACAGCCTAACGGCACCACCGCCCAGTTGGGTCAGGTCGGAGAAAGCATGGCGAGGGGCCGCTTCCTGTCTTCCCTGCCATTGCCTGCAAAGGAACCCGACGCCGACTGGTTCCTGGACATCCTGGCAGGTGATGAATTGCCCAATGGCGTGCTGCGGACCGCTCGCAACAACGACCCTCTGGCAACGCTGTGTACAACAGTCACCGATCTGCACGAAGGCACCATTCTCATTAAGGGGATGGGTGCAGCATCTGAAAGAGTCAGCGTTGCCGATCTCATATCCGGCTGACAGCCGCGGAGGAACAGCTCACCGACAAACCTGTTGTGGTTCTCGGCAATGCCTCGCGGGCGGTTCAAGAGCACTGTTTTTCCAAGCCGCGCAGGCCGGTAAGTCAGTCTCCCGGCGTACTCGGGTTGGAACCGGCCGGTCTTCAGCTCGAATACGTAGTACCGCAGCTGTTCGACGTGAAAAGTCCTTCGATACCGGTGGCCGGCAGTTCTTCGAACCATTTTGCGGCGGTGTGCGGGTCGGTAGTCAGCTCCAGCCTCCGGCGCGTCACCCGGAAGTTCCCCACATCACCACCCGCCACGTTTCGGGAGCCCAGACGTTATATCGCAAACCGAAATTCAACCGCGTTCCGTAGCCGAGTAAGCTCTGCTGCAGCAGGGCCTTCGCCTATTTAGAGCAGGGATGAGAATGGCGCGATGACGCAATCGACCAAAGTTTATGTTGACGAACCAGGATGGCCCTCAACAGCGACTCGGCGCTGCGACCCCGTTATGACAGACCGGAAAGGTGCTTCCCCTAGGGCGGGGTAGGACCATGGAAGCAATTGATGAGGTGTGATTCGCCGGCTCAAAGGGACGGCCACGCTAGGCAGTGAACGTTGATCGACTCGTCCATTTGTTACCGGCAGTAAGTTAGCCTTGGGCGGCATTACCGATCACGATGGAGACAACGCCCGGCTACAGTTGAAGCGGAACTCCACCACCACATTCCGTCACAGAGAAACCTCTCATCACCACGCCCAGAGGTGGGGCGGCCATCAGGAGTCTGCTGTACAGGCGCTGTGGCATGCCAGTCGGGCTACAGGGTGCGTCCGCTTCGCGGCAGCAGAGTTGACTGGCGACGCAGCGCGGCCAGGGCCTCCTTGAGTGCCTGCGTGCTGGAGGTGAAATCCATATCCGCCAAGACCCCTGAGATTGAGATCGCGGCGATCGGTGCCTGCTCTTCGCCCACGAGCACCGGTGCGGCGACACAAGCCAGGCCCGGCCCGGATTCCTCCTTTTCAACGGCGCTCCCGGCGGCGCGGGCGCGCCACAGCGCCGCACGCAGCCCATCGGGATCCGTGATGGTGCACGGGCCGACCCGCGCCAGCCCGTTCTCGATGATGCCCTCGGTCACCTCCGGTGGGGAGAACGCGAGGATCGCCTTGCCGACCGCTGTCGCGTGGGCTGGAACCCTGCCGCCGATGCGGCTAGGCAGCGGCGGGGTGGAGCGGGAGCGCAAGATCTCGATGTACACCACATGGGGTCCGTCGAGTACTGCCAGGTGCACCGTATGGCCTGTGACCCGGCGCAAGCTTTCCATATGCGCGTAGGTGAGCCGGCGCAGCGTGCGGGGACGGGAGGCCTGTTCCCCGAGCTCGAAGAACCTCAGCCCGAGCACGAGCCCCTCGTCCTGAAATTCGAGCAGGCCATGGGGCACCATCGAGCGCACGATGCGTGAAACGGTCGACTTCGGCAGCGTGGTCTTCCGAGCGACCTCGCTGACCGAGATCGGGTGGCTCTGCTCGGCCACGCAGTTCACGATGGAGGCGATCCGGTCGACCACTGCAATCGGGTTGTCCCGCTGGGTGGGATGCTGCAATTCTTCGGCTCCTTCGCGATGCGCTCCGTGGCGGCCTTACCTGCCAAATTCAGTCTGCCCCACATAACCGGTGGGCCAGCCATGCTCGGCCCACCCAGTGGCACGGGTGCTCGCAGCTGTGCCACCAGCGTACGTATGGTGAGTCCATTCGCGACGCCCCGTCGCACACATCCAGTAACGATCAATGAGGATCTGGAGGCAGGACAGTGCAGAGTTTCGAATCACACGGGCACTTTGATGCGGACGTCGCGATTATCGGGTACGGGCCCTCCGGGGTCACGGCCGCCAACACGCTGGCCACGCGCGGGCTTTCGGTGGTGGCTATCGAACGGGACGTCGAGATCTACCCCCGAGCACGTGCGGTAACAGTCAACGACTGGACGATGCGCATCTTCCAGGACCTGGGTCTGGACGAGGCCGCGCTGAAGGTGCTCGATCCCCAGCGCGCACTGCGCTGGATCACCTACGATGGCACGGAACTGCTGCACATCGAGTTTCCCCCATCGTCGCTCGGAACGATCGAGGGCACCCGCTTCTACAACGTCTACCAGCCAGCCCTCGAACCGGTCCTGCGCGAAGGTAGTGAACGCTTCCCCGAACTGATAGACGTGCGTTACGGCTGGGAGGTCACCGGAACCAGGCAAGACGAACACGGAGCCACGGTCACGTATCGCAGCCCGGGAACCGGCGAAGAGCGCAACATCCGGGTCCGCTATGTCCTTGCGTGCGACGGCGGCGCGAGCCGCACCCGCCATGACCTGGGCATCAGACTCGAAGGGGACACCTTGGATGTCCAGTGGATCGTCGTCGATTGCCGGGTCAAGCGCTGGTGGCCGGACCGTGATTTCCTCACCTTCTGGTCCGACAAGGAGCGCCCTGTGGTGGACCTGCCCCTCCCGCTGGGCAATCACCGTTGGGAACTGCCACTTGGACCCACCGAGAGCGAGGCCGACTTCCAGACCGAAGAAGACGTCTGGCGCCTGCTCAACGACCTTGGCGTGACCCGCGAGGATGTTGACATCCATCAGCATGCTTTCTACCGGCACCATGAGCGCATGGCCGAGCGCTGGCGCGAGGGCAGGGTCTTCCTCGTCGGCGATGCGGCCCATCTCATGCCGCCCTGGGCGGGGGCCGGAATGCAGTCAGGTATGCGCGACGCGTATGACATCTCGTGGAAGATCGCACGTGTGCTCGCCGGCACTGCCCCCGAGGCACTCCTTGACACGTATGAGACCGAACGGCGCCCGAACGTGGAACACTTTACCGGGCTAGCGGTGGGACTGGGCAGGATCATCAAGCAGGAGCTGACCGACGAAGAACTCGCCGCAGCGACGGCCCCGCCACCGGAAGGCATCGAACCGCCGCTCATTGCCCCGCCGTTTCTCATCGACGGATGGCTTAACGGCCCTGTTGGGGAGTCGAGCATCATCGGCACGATGGCGCCACAGCCGAAGGTGGAAACCGCGGACGGCTGGATGCTGCGGCTCGACGAGGTCCTCGGCCGCGATTATGTGCTGCTCGGCGACGGGGTCGACCCGCTCGGGGTCCTTTCATCCGAAGAGCGGGCCGGCTGGGACGCGCTGGGTGCCAGATACCTCACGGTGCGCGAGCGGAGCCAGGGCACCAAACGCGCCGAGGAGTTCGTGGACCTGGGCGGAAGCCTGCTGGCTTGGATGCGGAAGTTCGGCACGCGGGTTGTGGCGCTTCGCCCGGACCGGTTCGCCGCGGCCGCCGACGTATCCGGGCTGGCCACTCCGGCATGGCCCGCCTCGAAGAATTCACTGCCTAACCTCATCAGCCACTGAAGCATTCATCCAAAGGAGCGATCATGACGTTCGCGTACGCACCCGAAATCGCAAAGCTCGGCGCCGCACACTTGATGACCCCGGACCTGGAGAAGTCACTCTGGTTCTTCCGCGACGTCATTGGCCTCGAAGTCACCGCCTGCACCGAAAACAAGGTCTACCTCCGTGCTGCAATGGAGCGTGAGCACCACAGCCTCGTACTCGAGGCATCGGACCGCGCTCGGCTCGACCACGTTTCTTGGCGGGTCAAGCGGCCCGAGGACCTCGAAGGCTTCCACACGCTGCTCACCGACAACGGTAACGACGTGACCGTCGAAGCCCCGAACAGGGAAGACGGCTACGGCGAATCCCTGCGTGTGCAAATGCCGTCAGGACACAAATTCCGCCTGTACTACGACGTGGACAAGCCGGGAGTGGCCGAGGCGGACCGCTCGGTGCTGCTGAACCAGCGCTACAAGTCGTGGAACCGCGGCATTGGCGTGCGCCGCGTCGATCACGTCAACCTCTGGACGACACAGGACCCCGAAGCCCAGCACGAGTGGCTCACCGACAATCTTGGGTTCAAGCTGCGCGAGTACATCCAAACCCCGAACGGCCGTCTGGGCGGCTGGATGAGCGTGACCCCACTGGTCCACGACATCGGACTCATGCAGGCCGGACCGCGTGAAACAACCCCGGCCCGCATGCACCACCTGGCGTTCTGGCTCGATAATGCTGCAGACGTGCTCCGTGCCGCCGACATCATGGTCGAGGCCGGGATCAAGCCTGACCAGGGCCCCGGCAAGCACGGGTGAGCCAGGCGTTCTTCCTCTACGTGCGCGACCCGGGATCCGGCCACCGGGTGGAGATCTTCAGCAACGGCTACCTGATCTTCGACCCGGATTGGGAGCCCGTGGAATGGGGTGTCGACGACATTGCCACGGCGCTGACCATGTGGGGCCCGACCGACTACGTGCCCCATACCGATGACCACATCATGAATACGACGACGGAGGCGTAACGCCAATGGCCGAATTCACAATCGAGCACGTACAAACCAACGGGTTCATGACCGAGTATATCGACTCAAATGGCGACGGCGATGTCGTGCTGTTGCTTCACGGCGGCGGCCCGGGCGCGAACGCCTCCACCAACTGGCGGGAATTCATCCCCGGCCTCTCGGACCGGTACCGCGTCATCGCCCCGGACCTCTACGGCTTCGGTAATACCGAACACCCCCAAGCCGAAGATGCGCCCGCTTCCATGACGCAATGGATGCGTGCCCGGGTGCGCCAGGTGCTGGCCCTGCTTGATGCGCTCGGCATCGAAAAGGTGCATCTGGTTGGGAACTCAGCAGGCGGAGCGCTCTCGCTGTGGATCACCACTACCGCACCCGAACGCGTTGGCGACATCATTCTCATGGGGAGCGCAGGCGGCCAGATGATGGCACCCACCCCCGAGGTGATTCGCATGGTCTCCTTCTACAAGGATGCCACGCGAGAAGGCATCGAGTCGCTCACGCGCTGGTTCGTGTATGACGAAGACGTCCTCGGCGCCTCGATTGACGAGATCGTTGAAGAGCGTTACACCGAGGTGCACCGGCCCGAGGTGCGCCGCTCGTTCCAGTCGATGTATGCGCTCCCGACCTCGCCGGCCGAAATGACCGTGCCCCCGTCGGCGCTTCGCCGGATCAACCACAGGGTCTTCCTGGTCCACGGGCAGGAAGACCGGTTCATCACCCCCGATGCCTCGATCTACTTCAGTCAACATCTCGAAAACGCCCAAGTGCATATCTTTGAAAAGTGTGGACACTGGGTCCAAATCGAGCGGCGGGATGCCATGCTCATGCTGGTGCACGCGTTCCTGGCCAAGGAGCTCTGAAGGGCGTGGGACTCACCGATCTGGAAATCAGGGAAATAGCCGACGCATTGTGGGAAGCGGAAACCTTTCGGAAGCCGATACCGCAACCGTCCCTGGCGTACCCGAAGCTAAGCCTGGACGATGCATACGCAGTACAGAACATCAACCTGGCCCGGCGGCTCGAGAACGGTGAGTTGGTTATCGGGCGCAAGGTCGGTTTGACCTCGGCCGCGATGCAGCAGCAGCTCGGCGTCGACAGCCCTGATTTCGGGGTCATCACCAACGCCATGGTGGTCGGCAACGGGGATGCGATCCAATGTGGGGACCTTGTCGCCCCGCGCCTGGAACCGGAGTTCGCCTTCCGCATCGACCACCAACTGCCCGCTTCTCCGAGCCCTGCCCAGGTGCGGGAGGCGATCGGGGCGGTCGCGGTCGCCATCGAGGTGATCGATTCGAGGGTCGCCGACTGGCGCATTGGTCTCGTGGATACGGTGGCGGACAATGCGTCCTCTGCGCGGATTGTCGTGGGCGAATGGTGCGAAGCCACGCCGGAGCTGCTAGAGCGGATCATCTCGACGGAAATCACGCTCACCCACGACGGGGAAACCCTCGTCTCCGGCCCCGGCTCCGCAGTGCTGAAGGATCCCGTCAACGCGCTCCACTGGCTCGCGGCCACCATCGGTGGCTACGGCCAGGCGCTGCACCGCGGTTCCATCGTACTCGCCGGTGCCGTCACCGCCTCGTTCCCGCTGGAGTCAGGCGGCAGCTGGGCCGCTGGCGCACCCGGCTTCACGCCCGCGACACTTACCACCTTGGCCTGAAACCGGCCACCCGACTGAACGGAATGAGGAGCATGTCGAAGACGAAGGTCGCCATCATCGGGTCCGGCAATATTGGAACGGACCTGATGTTCAAGGTAATGCGCACAAGCAGGAACTTGGAAATGGGAATGCTCGTGGGCATCGACCCCGCATCGGACGGGCTCGCACGTGCTGAATCGATGGGTATTGCCACCACGGCAGATGGAGTGGAAGGGCTCATCGCCAGCCCCTATTTTGCCGATATCCGGATCGTATTCGACGCGACAAGCGCCTCGGCGCATGAGGAGAATGCAAGGAAACTCGCTCCGTTCGACAAACGCCTGGTCGACCTCACGCCCGCGGCGATCGGTCCGTACGTTATCCCCTCGGTCAACCTCGAGGAACACCTGGGCGAGACGAACATCAATATGGTCACCTGCGGTGGCCAGGCCACGATCCCGGTCATCCACGCGGTTGGAACCGTGACCCCCGTCCTCTACGGCGAGATTGTCGCATCGATATCCTCCCGCTCGGCCGGGCCCGGCACCCGGGCAAACATCGACGAGTTCACCGAGACAACCCGGGCCGCGATCGAGGAAGTGGGCGGAGCTGCCCGCGGCAAGGCGATCATCGTCCTAAACCCCGCGGATCCGCCCATGATCATGCGCGACACGGTGCAGGTGCTCACCGGGCCCACGGACGGGGAAGCTCGCGCCCGGATAACCGAGGCAGTGCACGCACGCGTCGCCGAGGTCGCAGCCTATGTCCCCGGCTACCGGCTCAAACAAAAGGTCGTCTTCGAGGCTGAACCGGCCGACAGCGCGATCCTTGTACCCGAGTCCCTGCGCCACGAGGCAGGCTACACGCGAGTGAGCGTGTTCCTCGAGGTGGAAGGCGCAGCCATGTACCTGCCTGCCTATGCAGGGAACCTCGACATCATGACCTCGGCCGCGCTCCAAGCGGCAGAGCGCATCTCGCTCGCAACCCAGGAGGCGATCGTATGACCACCCCACGCATCTACTTACAAGACGTGACGCTTCGCGACGGAATGCACGCTGTCCGGCACCACATCACACCGGAAATGGTCGGCCGCATTGCCAGGGCGCTCGACGCGGCAGGCGTCGACGCCATCGAGGTTGCCCACGGCGATGGGCTAGCCGGTGCGAGCCTCACCTACGGACCGGGGTCGCATGACACCCTAGAATGGATCGACGCGGCGGCGGAAGCTGTGACGCGTGCAAAGCTTACGACACTCCTGTTGCCCGGGATTGGGACCATACAGAACCTGCGTGAGGCCTATGAACGCGGGATCCGCTCAGTGCGGATCGCCACCCACTGCACCGAAGCTGATGTTTCCCGACAGCACATCGAGACCGCGAAGTCGTGGGGCATGGATGTTTCGGGGTTCCTAATGATGGCACATCTGACCGATGCGGACTCGCTAGCCGCTCAGGCGAAACTCATGGAATCTTATGGGGCCGATTGCGTCTACGTCACCGATTCCGCCGGTGCCCTCACGGTGGATGGCGTGCGGGAGCGCATCCGCGCCTATCGCGATGTGCTGCACGAGAGTACTCAAATCGGGATTCACGCCCACCAGAACCTGTCCCTTGCTGTCGCGAATTCGGTCGCGGCAGTCGAGGATGGTGCCTTCCGCGTCGACGCCTCGCTAGCCGGTCACGGCGCCGGTGCCGGGAACACCCCGATCGAACCGTTCGTGGCGGTGGCAAAACTGACAGGTTGGCAGGTCGCAGCCGACCTCTTTGCCCTCCAAGATGCGGCTGACGACCTTGTACGTCCACTCCATGATCGCCCGGTTCAGGTGGATCGGGAGACACTGACCCTTGGTTATTCCGGCGCGTATTCGAGCTTTCTCCGTCATGCCGAGCACGCGGCGCAAACCTATGGTACCGATGCGCGTACCTTGCTGGTCGAGGTCGGTCGGCGCGGACTCATAGGTGGTCAGGAAGACATGCTCGTAGACATCGCACTCGATCTCAATGGAACACACGTTTGATCAGTTCAGGGTAGCTAACGGCGCTAGACAGCGACCACGACAGTTTGGGGTGGCCGACGCGTCCAACCTCGTATTGGCCCAGCGCTACCACACCCTGATCATCGGCTGGCCGAAAACGGTTGAGACGCCCCCGAAGCCGTCCAGGTAGCCGAGGATCCGCGGCCCGCGCGGGCGGCGAGTAGCGTGCCGGCGGCGGGTCCCCGCACAGACCCGCAGCCGGCACGCGCTGGTTCCGTACCCAGATCGAGCCAGCCGCGCGCCGCCGTCGTGATTTCCCCATGACGGACCGGTCGTCGCTGCCGATGTCTAGACCGACGGCATCAGGCGCCAGTGATGCGGTGGCCCAAACGGTTCCCCCGCTGGTCGTGAAAGGCGGCGTACAGGTCCCTACCGCCGGATCGACCGTTTCGATCCCGGGCACCTTGTGTGGCCAAGGCGGCCAGAACGGCGGCGAAGTGGAACGGCGGAATCACCGGCAGGCTGACCCGTGTGGATAAGCGGGCCTTGACTGCCAGGACGGGGCAGTCACGGTCCCGGCCCTGACAGTTCTTGCGACGAAACCATCACCAGAGGTTAGAGCGCAAACCTAAATTCCACCACGTTCCGTAGCGGAATAACCTCTCACGATCAACAGTTCAATGGGTGGGGCGAGGCGAATCTCGGTTTCGACCCGTTAGTCGGAATCGTCCCCTTCGGAGAGCTCCTCGTCAAGGTCAATGAGCACTGTCGATTCTGTATTTGATGGGTCTTTTGTTTGAGGCTTGAGCAAACTGTGGATACGAGCAGCAAGTTTCACACTTCGCTCGTCGAAGAAGTCCATGTACTCCTCTACCGAGAGGGGAAGCGACTCAGGTAACGCGTTGCGTTCCAGGAAAGCACTGCGGTCGTGCGCTGAGGGATACTCCGCCGCCAGCCACTTCTCCGGTAATTTAGCCGACTTTCCGATGTTCTCGAGACCGGGGAGGAGTTCCAAGTTCGGCAGACGGTCTCTCCGATCGATTAGCTCATCGATCTCATCGGGCGTGAACCTCGCCGTACCGTCGTCTTTTTTCTGACGTCGTAGGGCTGTCCTGTCGAGCAGCGCGGCTGGAAAGACGTGGTCTACATGGAACTGGTTGCGCGTGTCGACATGTGGGAAAAGCGCTGCGAGTACGGCGAAGGTACGTGCCTTTCCGTACGACAGACTCAAGATGTCGTCCACAAGGGCGTCGGTAACGGTGAGCGGCTTGCCACGCCGAGACATCGCCCGCTCGATCTCGGCCACGGGGAACGCGGAATTGCCCTGCGATTTGATGATCTCGCGGAGATCGCGGAGCAAGGTGTCCAAGCCGGAGCCCCACACGCCACGCACGATCAGCGATCTCAGAACCCATGACCGGAGAGACTCGCGGTCCTCGCGAGATTTAGGCGATTCGCGGTAAGAGTGATCGAGCCGACGGTGGTGGACGTAGTAAGCCACCGGGATCAACACGCTATCTGCGGTGAGCGATCCATCGGACAGACCGAAATCACTGAGTAGGCCGACCGCAACCTGGAGCGATTTGCTCATGACGTCCCAGTCAGACTCGAGCTTCGCCATGTTTGTCGTAGTGAAGTTCTTGACCTTGAATCCAATATCACGAACGTCAGCCATCATCAGCCCTGACTTCAGAATCGTGTCTCTGGAGAAGCTGAATCCGTTCCCGGTGTGGTTGAGGGCATCCACCAGCCCGTGAACGGCGGCTCGAGCGTCACCTTCCCACTGTGCGGTAGCGATAGACAGCAGTAGGTCGCTATACGACAGGACGGTGCCGCCGGAGTTAACCCGCACGAAGATGTCCAGGACACGCTCGATGTCCTGGTCGTTCTCTTCGTAGAAATGAAGGCTGGCGGTCTTGTGGACTGCCTCCCACAGCTTACTGACCAATGCCGCAGCTTCAGGGTCATTACCGACTTCGTGCTTGGCCAACAGTTGTATTAAAGATGCCGTGTCCGATGCGTCGAAGATGTCGGAAACCGGCAACCATTTCTTGCTCTCGTCGTCCGACGCCGCATAAGCGTCCTTCTTCGTCAGAAATTGAAAATGGTACTTGAGGCCGAGCTCGTTCTCCGGGGCCTCGCTGGCCAGGTTCAGATGCAGACGGCGTTCCGGATAAGACCACGACTTATTCGCCCAACCACCGTGATTCTTGTACGCGTAGGTCCCGCGAAGCCCGATATTGAGAGAGGTCAAACGCTGTTGACCATCAAGGATGGCGACCACTTCACGGTCTGTGGGAATATCGATCACCGGGTTGTGGCGGTTGTCGAAGGCGCTGTATTCCGTCATGAATCCATAGAACTTGAACTTGCCGATCGTCTCCGGCAACACCTTCCAGGATAGAAAGCTGCCGACGGGGTACCCACGCATGACTGAGTCGAATACCCGGATAATCTGTGAGGGTTTCCACACATACTCGCGTTGAATCGCAGGAAGTATGAGTCGTCGGTCCTGGATCTGCCGCAAAGCGCTGGCGATCGACATCGGTTCTTTGTGTCCCATTTCAGTACTCTAAATCAGATCAACAGATCCTTCGCCCACCCACGCTGACAATTGGTTAGGACCTTCGACGGTGCACCATAACGACTGTCAGCGAGGCCTTATTCGCCTCGCACACCTCGAGCACCGTTTCTTCGATAGCACTGTCTTTGATGACAATTCCGAGATCGATCATGTCGCCGAAGGTGGTGAAGCCGGCAACCTAGACCATATCGCGCAGGGCCTTTGCCTCGGCGGATTCCCGCATGGAGACGATCTCCCCGGCCACCCCCTGCACGATGGCAGCCGGAATGAACTCTTCCAAATAGTCCATCCCATGCAGGGCGGCCGCGAAAGCCAGGGGCTCCTCCATCCGTTCCAGGTTTCTGCCGTAAACCCTGGTGAAAGACTCCATCAGCCCGGCCTTGTTCTCACCGGCCTCGTCGCGGCGGCGGTCGATGATCTCCAGCAGCAGCCGATTCACCTCGCGCGGATCCGCCGCCGGACGCAGGTCCTCGATGTCGGAGGGCAGGGCTTTGAGGATGTCCAAGCCAAAGACGGTCCGGAACAGGGTCAGGGACCGGTCCGTGTGCGGCAGCTTCCGGTGCGGACCGTATTCACGCCGCTCCCACTCACCCGTGAGCATCTTCTCGATGCCGCGGCCGAACTCGTTGATCACATAGCCGGCCACTGAGGCGCGGCCCATCCTCGGCTGCACGGCCTTGATGTCCGTAGCTGATCGCACCGCCGACCAAGCGATGCTGAAGAAATGGCCTAGGTTCAGCCGGCCCCAGTAGTCGGCGACGAGCTGCCGGACCCGGGCCTGCTGCGGCGCATCGAGAGCCGGGAATGACCGCTCTTCGAGGTACTGGCGGATCAACCGCAGCACCTCGTCCTCGATCGCGGTCGCCGCCGCGGCAGCCACATCGTCGAAGAATTCCCACAGGATGTTTTCCAGCCGCTCGTCCAGCCAATCTTCGAACGCCTGCCGACGTGCGGCGGGACCGCCTTCGCCAGCGAACTTCCAGTTCAGGCGGGCGATGTAGTACGAGGGACGGCCGTCCTCGGTGAAGATCAACGCGTCCGCACCGGTCGCCGAGTGCGGCACCAGCACGGACCAACTGAGCCGCTCAGCATCCTGGTGGCCGAGCTGGCGTTCCAGCGTCTGGCCGGCAATCAGGTCGCCATAGGCGTCGGTCCCGCGCAGGTCGTGGGCGGCCAGTAACGCGACCAGAGAAGCCTCCTCCGGTAGCGGACGGTCGCAGTCCCCAATCCATCCTTCGATCAGCTCCCAGCAGTGCGCGCAGCTGGTGGAGGCTGCGGCGCGATCCTTCCATGCCTGCTGGGCCTGGGTCCGGTTCCTCACCTGCACCGGACCCAGCGCCCCGCCGCAGCGGGGGCAAAGCAGTCCCGTCAGTTCGGCGGTGACAAACCGGGCAACATGAGCGGGCAGCCGGGAGGCGCTCGCAACGCCATCAGCCAGCTTCAGGACATCCTTGACCGCGATGGGAAAAACCAGGTCTCCGTCCTGGACCTCGTTCTGCCAGTAGTCAGCAATCAGGTCGGCTTTCGACTCGTCATGATCCAGCGGTCTCAGCCGCAACTGCCCGAAGTCGAGGTATGTCCCCGTGTCCGTCCGTCCCATCGTCACTGCCCCTGCTCCTGTTCGCTGTCGCCGGCCTGTTATCCGATTCTCCCGGATGTGACCGGCCGCATGTTTACACGTCCGCTGGACTTCATATCTCGGTGCACTGCGGTCATTAATCGACACCTTGTGCCAAGTACGGCGCTTCCCGCATCCCGAGGTGTTAAGGCGTTCGGCCTAAGAACCGTGCAGATCAGCCGGCCTTGAGATCCCCTATGTACATCGTTCGATCCCGAAAAGAACGCCAGCGCTGGTCGTCGTCTCAACATTCATACGGGCTGAGAGGCATCCCCTTCCCCAGTCAACGTCTACGGCGGTTCGGTCCGATCCCACACCCGGGCATATTCGCCGGCAACCGCGGGCCAGACCAATTGAATGCCGTCTTCTGCCGAGTTGAGCCGATCGGCCAACGGCTCGAAAACTACAAAATCGTGCGAGATCACTCGGCCCGCCCGATCTTGCCGCCCCTCTGGATCGGGGAAACGAAGTGCCACCTTTTTGTCGAGACGGCGACATACCTCCCGCTCATCCTCGGCACCAGAAAAGGCCTCGTCGTAGACCAGGAGCAAATCCTCTACTCCCCCGTCTCGAAGAAACCTAAATCCCCAGGTTCGTCCACGGGTGGCCCAGATGAGCTTCACCTACGACTCCTCAGAAGAGTCTGCTCCTCTTCACCCTTGTCCAAGTCCATCCGGAAACCGGACAGCGTGGCTTTGAGATTGTCCTGCTTCGCCCGCGCTTCAGAATTGATCTTTCTGAGTTTGTCTCCTGCCAGCTTTGCCGCTTCGCTAGCTAGCCGGGCCGCATCTTTCACCCGATTGGCATCAAAACGGTTCAGCAGCTGACCTAACCGACCAGGCAGTTGACCTTCGCCCGCTATCAGCACTGCGGCCAAGAATTCGGTGCCGACCAGCAGATTCTCTACCACTTTTCCACGGATCCGCCTTGCTTGGGCCCACCGTGCGTACCGTTCTAACGGGAGCATCGCGGCCAGCGGCAGGATCAACTCCAGACCAACGCGCTTGTTCACCTCAATTTTGTTTGCGTCGAACTTCGCTGACGAAAACAGCACGAAATCCTCACCCACGGACAGTGCCTCGCTATCTTCCACTAGCCCAGCGAGAACTTTCCGAAGCTCCTCAATGTCGTCGGACGACTTCTCAATGAGGAGATCCCTGAACTTGAACACATCCAGGTTGGGCAGCAGATCGGACTTGGACAACGCCATAATCCATATGCGCGGAAACACCACAAGAGGCTGGCCATCCTTTAATAGGTCATCTTTCAGGGACAGCAGTCCGTTGCGGATATTCGTTAATAAGGACTTCAGGTATCGCTCTTCCTTGCCGGAGTTGTCCAGCAATCGCTGGCCGTCTACCAGCAAGAGGGCAACGTCAGATCCCAGCAAAGACCTGAACGTGTCAACCTTGCGCTGCGCCTCTTCAGACCCGATTACTTCCTCCTCGAACCACTCCCCAGGGTAGTCGTGCCAGACGAGGCGAAGGGCGTCGATCGGCGTAGCGCCTCTGCCCCTTCTGCTTGGTCTCAGCCCATCCTTCATTTTGATCTTGAAAGAATATGACGTGGCAGCAAAACGGGTCGCCTCAGGTGGTCGCGCCGAATTTTTCATCCCAAGGTAATTTCTGTGCAGCCGATTGCCTTGGCCAATGTCGTCCGGCACTACATGGAACAAACTCTTCTGCAGGTACTGCGACTCTTGCGTGGCTCCGTAGAACGAGGAGAGCATGACGGTCTTGCCGCTCCCGCTCTCGCCGAACACTGCAATGTGCTGCTCTCCCGCTCTATTCACTGGCATATCAGGAGCTTACACAGCAGTGGACTCACCCCCGGCGAGGAGGTGATTGTTCCATGAGTCAGGTGGCGTGATATCGCCCCATCCACAACATAACTGACATTATGTAGTGGATTTATCCGCCACCCCGCAATCTCCAGCGCCGGCTCCCCTGCGGGACTCTCGCGTTCACGGATCCTTCAAGGGTTTGTAGTTAAATCAGGGCAGAGGGCCGATTGATTCCAGGGCGTGTGTGAGCTGTTCCTGCTTGTCGGCTTGCTCCTCGACTCCCCAATCACGGACTAGGAAGCGCATCGTCCTCGCGGCGATCTCCCCCGGCGGCACGCCTTTGGCGAGCCAACTCGTTGCCCTGTCGACCTCGGTGTCATATTCGGATTCGGGAAACCACGTACCTCCGCCCCCCATCCCGGCCGGGTCTGTATGGAGAAAAGCCCTGAGCACCGCCTCCCTGAGCAGCAGTATGTCCGGCTTGCCCCTCACAGGACTATTGCCAGCCAAGGACCATCCCCATTGCCACGGCCACAGAAATTTGTCCTTGGGCGGGTCCCAGTCCGGAATGGACGCAAGCCGTTCCCGAGCTTCGACAAGTGTCTGCTCATACGCGTTCAAGTCAAAGGACATTGTTCCGAGCCCACCGATGGGCTCGGTTAAGTCAAAGCCGTCTTTCCACGCCCAATCCGTCCAGATGATGCTGCCTTCGTTTCGATAGATTCGCGCACCGACGCCGGCATCATCGAGATCGCCGCACCTACAGACATACATTGCTGTTCGACCGTCGGGGTAGTCAGCTACCCCGTTCCCAAGCAGCTTCCCTAACTGCTGTTCGAGGCTGAGCTCCGCCCACTCCGGCTGCAATCGTGTAGGAAGCCGTTCCAGACCGTCACCAAAAATCCCTTCGGCCAGCGGGACGCCGTCGACGATGAAGTCAAGGAATGGAACAGGAACCCTTCGGCTTCGCCGTGCCGATATGTGCGTCTCGATGGTCACAAGGGTCGGCCGCAGCGTGAGGACATTCCGCTGAATAGGAACCATGGGCCAAGTCTTCCGGCTGGGTCCCAAACCGACAAATGGAACCTGGGACGGGCCACGTCTGCAACCGTGATGCTCCACGAGGTGCGATGATCTCGCTCCCCCGTGCGGGTGTCGCGGTCCGCTTGTAACGACGTCTGCCGAACGCTAATCCGAGCGCCAGGAGCGTGGCAGGAATCGGACCTTTACGAATCACCAACCCACTATTGATCTGACGCAATCGAGCATCCGCATCGATAACGAAACCCCGGCCCCTTGGGAGTGCCGCGGATCAGAGGACCTTCTTCACCACACTGGACTTTAGTTGCATCCGCCCAAACCCGGGAACAGTCGCATCAATGTCGTGATCGCCCACGCCGTCCTCAATGAGTCGGATGCCGCGCACCTTAGTGCCGACCTTCACCACACCGCCACCGGCGCCCTTGACCTTGAGGTCCTTGACGACCGTGACCGTGTCACCATCAGCGAGCACATTGCCAACGGCATCCTTGATCGAAGCGGCCTCCGGCGTCATGTTCTCGGCCGAGTCTTTCGGCCATTCATGGCCGCACATCGGGCACACCAGCAAGGCGCCCTGCTCGTAGGTGAACGCCTCGCGGCACTCCGGGCAAGCCGGCAGAGCATCAGACATTGAAGCGGAATTCAACCACGTCGCCGTCGACCATGACGTAGTCCTTGCCTTCGATCCGCACCTTGCCGCGGGCCTTGGCCTCGGCCATCGACCCGGCCTCCACCAGATCGGCGAAGGAAACGACCTCGGCCTTGATGAAACCGCGCTGGAAGTCCGAGTGGATCACGCCGGCGGCCTGCGGAGCAGTGTCCCCGCGGTTGATGGTCCAGGCGCGCGCTTCCTTCGGCCCGGCCGTCAGATAGGTCTGCAGGCCCAGCGTGTGGAAGCCCACCCGCGCCAGCTGGTCCAGCCCGGACTCGTCCTGGCCGTTCATCTCCAGCATCTCGCGGGCCTCTTCCTCGTCCAATTCCACGAGGTCCGCTTCCAGCTTGGCATCCAGGAACACGCAGTCGGCGGGTGCCACCAGCCCGCGCAGCTCGGCCTGCCGCTCGGGGCTGCCGAGCACGGCGTCGTCCACGTTGAACACATAGATGAAAGGCTTGGCGGTCAGCAGGCTCAGTTCCCGGAGGTTTTCCATGTCCAGCTTGTCGCTCTCGACCGAGGAAAAGACGGTGTCGCCGCGCTCCAGGACTTTCTGCGCCGCGTGCAGGGCGGTCAGCTCCGCGGCGTCGCGCTTCTTGATCTTGACTTCCTTCTCCACCCGCGGGAGGGCCTTCTCCAAGGTCTGGAGGTCGGCCAGGATCAGCTCGGTGTTGATGGTTTCCATGTCCGAACGCGGGTCGACCTTGCCGTCCACGTGGACCACATCGGGGTCGTCGAAAACACGGATGACCTGGGCGATCGCCTGCGCTTCGCGGATGTTCGCCAGGAACTGGTTGCCCAGCCCCTCACCTTCGGAAGCGCCCTTGACGATGCCGGCAATGTCCACGAAGGACACGGTGGCGGGCAGAATCCGCTGCGACCCGAAGATCTCCGCCAGCTTCTCCAGCCGCGGGTCCGGCAGCGAGACCACGCCGACGTTCGGCTCGATGGTGGCGAACGGGTAGTTTGCCGCGAGCACGCTGTTGCGGGTCAGTGCGTTGAAGAGAGTTGATTTGCCGACGTTGGGCAGTCCGACGATGCCAATAGTTAGAGCCACGGTAGTCAAGGATACCGTGGCCCGGACACATCGACCCGCGTGCCGTATTTTGTCCGAGGCGGCTGGCATGGTGAAGGTATGGATGCATCGCATGTACTTCTCGCCCTTCTGGCCCTGTTCGTGGGTGCCGCCGCCGGCGCCGCGGCCGTGGCCGTCCTTCTCCGCCGCCGGCTGGCGGATCTGCAGGACGCCGCGAAGGACGACGGCGATCGGCTGGCAGAGCTCTCGGCCCGCCTCGCCGGGGCGGAGGCGGAGCGCCGGATGCTCGCCGAGCAGAACGCGCAGCTCTACGCCCATGATGAGCAAGAGAACACCGTGCTGCGCGCCCTGATCCCGGTCGGTGAGAAGCTCAAGCTCGTCCAGCAGCAGGTCAGCCTGCTGGAACGGGACCGGGTGGAGCAGTTCGGCCAGCTGGCCGAACAATTGCGCGCGGCCCAGCGCAGCGACGAGGCGCTGATGCGTTCCACGCAGACGCTCGCGTCCGCCCTGCAGTCCAATTCCGCCCGCGGCCAGTGGGGCGAGGTCCAGTTGCGCCGGGTGGTGGAGGCTGCCGGCATGCTCGCCCGGGTGGACTTTGATGAGCAGGTGCACCTCGCCGGCGCGGACCGGACCGGCCGCCCGGACATGATCATCCGGCTGCCGGGTGGAAAGTCCATCGTCGCGGATGCCAAGGTCCCGCTGCGTGCCTACCTGCAGGCGCAGGAAATCCCGGCAGCCGCATCGGCTGCGGAACAGCAGCAACGGGTGGATCTGCTGAACGCGCATGCCAAGGCGGTGCGCGCGCACGTGGATGCCCTGGCGGCGCGGAAGTATTGGGAGAGCCTGCAGGCCTCCCCGGAGTTGGTGCTCTGTTTCCTGCCCTCGGAGGCGGTGCTCTCCGCCGCCCTGCATGCCGATCCAGGCCTGCTCGACCACGCCTTTGCCCGCAGCGTTGCGCTGGTCTCCCCCGTCTCGCTGCTGGCCACGCTGAAGTCGGTGGCCTTTACCTGGCGGCAGGAAGTGCTCAAGGACAACGCACGCGAGATCTTCGACCTCTCGCGGCAGCTCTACGAGCGGCTCGGCACGCTGGGCGATCATGTCACCCGGCTGGGCTCGTCGCTCAAGAGCTCGGTCGAGCGCTACAACTCGTTTGTGGGGACGCTGGAATCACGGGTGTTGCCGACCGCGCGGAAGATCTACGCCTTCGACGGCACGTCCTTGGAGGAACCCGCCGCCCCGGCGGCCTTGGAGAACACGCCCCGGCTGCTCTCGGCCCCCGAACTGATTGAAGGCCGGGACCCGGCCGCGTAGCAGGGCAATCGGTACGCCTTGCAGGGCGGCCCATTGGGGCCACCCTGCGCAGCGGATGCCAGGGTTAGCGGGCCGGGTGGGTGACGCGTCCCCCGAGGCCGCGGGATTCGTCGCCGCGTTCCTTGAGCGTGGCGCGCAGTTCCTTTGGCAGCGAGAAGAGGATGTCCTCTTGGGCGGTGACCACTTCTTCCACGTCGCCGTAGCCGTAGTCGCCCAACAGGCGCAGCACCTCGCGCACCAGGACCTCCGGAACGGAGGCTCCGGAGGTCACGCCTACGGTGGCCACGCCCTCGAACCATGACTCGTCAACCTCGTTGGCGAAGTCCACGCGGTAGGCCGCCTTGGCGCCGTATTCGAGGGCCACCTCGACGAGCCGCACGGAGTTGGATGAGTTTTCGGAGCCGACCACAATCACCAGGTCCGCCTGGGGTGCGATCTTCTTAATTGCGGCCTGGCGGTTGGAGGTTGCGTAGCAGATGTCGTCGCTCGGCGGATCCTGCAGAGCCGGGAAGCGGTCCCGCAGGATGGACACGATTTCCAGCGTCTCGTCGACCGAGAGGGTCGTCTGCGACAGCCAGATCAGCCTTTCCGGATCGCGCACTTGCACTGTCCGCGCCTCGTCCGGGTTGTTGACGATCGTGGTGTGGTCCGGCGCTTCCCCGTAGGTCCCTTCGACTTCTTCGTGTCCCTCGTGACCGATCAGCAGGATCTCGTTGCCGTCGCGGGCGAACCGCACGGCTTCCCGGTGCACCTTGGTCACCAACGGGCAGGTCGCGTCGATGGTCCGCAGCTGGCGGTCCTCGGCTGACTGCACCACGGCCGGCGAAACGCCGTGCGCCGAGAAAACGACCAGGGCGCCCTCGGGCACCTCGTCGGTCTCTTCGACGAAGATCGCGCCCTTTTCCTCCAGCGTGGAGACCACGTGCACGTTGTGGACGATCTGCTTGCGCACGTACACGGGCGGGCCATAATGCTCCAGCGCCTTTTCCACGGCGATCACGGCGCGGTCGACGCCGGCGCAGTAACCACGCGGGGCCGCCAGCAGCACCTTCTTGTCACCGTCCACGGGTGCGGCAGCCCAGACGTCGTCCGGGGTGCGGCGCTTGCGGGGAATGGTAGGCATGGAAAGGGAAACAGCAGTACTGGCCATGCCTCTATGCTAGCCCGTGGGCCCGGCCCGCCGGGCCCCGCCCAGCACCGCCCGCAGAGTGAAACAGGCCACCGCGACCACCACTCCGGCGCCGGCGAAGACGGCGGCCCAGGGCCGGAAGTCGGCAACGGCCAGCTCGACCAGCCTCCCCAGGAACACCTGGGCCAACGCACTTTCGCCCGCCGCATTCACTGCCAGCGGCGGCGCAAGCCCGGCGGCCAGCCAGAGGACCGCGCCCAGTAATCCCGCGCCAATACCGGCCCAGGCCAGCGCCGTGGCGGGACGCCGGGCGGCCAGCAGCATCAGCACCAGTGCCGCAGCCGCTGCCACCGCCGCGACCCACCACAGCGACGGCAGGTCCCGCACCGAGGCCAGGACGCCGCCTGCCTCCGCAGAGCCCAGCGGCAACAACACCTGCTCGGGGCTCCGGATATTAGTACCCAGCGCGTCCGCTACCCGCGAAACCGCCAGCGCCACCATGGGGGCGATATCCAGCGTGACGGCCGCCTCTCCCCCGGAAGTCCCGGAGAACGTATGCGCGTGCGACAGGGCCAGCGACTCGTTCAGGGCCCGCGGAAATCCGGCCAGTTCGGTCATCGCCTCCGCGGTTCGCTCCACGATCGGCCGCACGAGTTCCTGCAGACCGGCCGGCAACTCTGCACTGCCGGCAACTTCTTCCGTGATGGTCGCGGCCAGCGCCGACCGGAACCCGGCGTCGTCGCCCAGCGGGGCGGCCAGCGACACGAAGCCCGCCCGGTCGAGCACCCGTTGGTCGGCCCAGGCCCCGCACAGCGCGGCCCCGGCGAGGAGCACGGCCAGCAGCCCGCCGACCGCAGCCAACAACGTCCGCACGGTCGCCTCCGTTTCCTTGCTTGCTTCACACAGATGCGGCGGGGCTCGAGGAGCGCCGCCTACCCCTACCCAGTACAACAGAGAATCCGATTGACAGGGATAACTGGTAAGAATGGAGGGTCTCCGGCAGCCGTCGGAATCACACCTCCGGAAGGGGCAATTCATGGAGTCAAGCGCGGTCCAAGGCGCCGGCACCGGACAATCGACCCTGCCCCCGACTGCCAACCAGACGACGGCGGACAACCCGTGGCCGCTGCGGCTGCTGTCCCAAAAGCTCAAGATGCACATCGACCGCGTGCCGCCCACCTGGGTGGAAGGCCAAGTCATTGAGCTCAACCGCCGGAACGCCACCACCTACCTGACGCTGCGGGACACGGACGCCGAGGCATCCTTCAGCCTGGTGGTTTGGGGCAGCGTGATGGCGCGCCTGGAGATGCCGCTGGAACCGGGCTCCCGGGTGGTGGCCCAGATCAAACCGGACCTGTACGTCAAGACCGGGCGGCTGACCATGCAGACCAGGGACATCCGGCCGGTGGGGCTCGGCGACCTGCTGGTGAGGCTGGAGCGGCTGCGCCGGGCGCTGGCCGCCGAAGGCCTTTTCGATCCGTCCCGGAAGCGGCGGCTGCCCCTGCTGCCGCACCGCATCGGCCTCATTACCGGACGCGATTCCGACGCCATGAAGGACGTCATCCGGAATGCCTCACTGCGCTGGCCCGCCGTCGAGTTCGAGGTCCGGGAAGTTGCCGTCCAGGGCGTGAATGCCGTGGCCCAGGTGATGCAGGCACTCGCAGAGCTCGACGCCCGCAACGATGTTGACGTCATCGTCATCGCCCGCGGCGGAGGTTCGCTGGAGGACCTGCTGCCCTTCAGCAATGAGGACTTGGTCCGGGCGGTGGCCGCCGCCGCCACCCCGGTCGTGAGCGCCATCGGACACGAAGCGGACCGGCCCCTGCTCGACGACGTCGCGGACCTGCGTGCCTCCACGCCGACCGACGCCGCCAAGCGCATCGTCCCGGACGTCAGCGAGGAACTGCATCGGATCGGGCAGGCCCGCGCCCTGCTTGCCCGCCGGGTGGAGCAGTTGGTCCACCGCGAAACCGAACGCCTGGCCGCGCTGCGCAGCCGCCCGGTGATGGCAAACCCCACGGGCATGGTGGACGTCCGGGCGGAAGATCTCCACCGGCTCGTCTCGCGGGCCCACCAGGCCGTCTCGGCGGCGGTTCACCGTGACACCGACCGGGTCGCCCACCTGAAGGCGCAGGTGCGTGCGCTTTCCCCCCAAAACACCCTGGACCGCGGCTATGCCGTGGCCCAGCTGCCCGACGGCAGCGTGCTGCGCGACGCGGCGGACGCACCGGCCGGAACACGGCTGCGGCTCCGCGTGGCCGTCGGCGAACTCTCCGCCGAAGCCCTTCCCTGACGCCCCTCCCGGAATCCCAGACACCACCAGACATCACCGGAACCGAAAGCGAGACCCTTATGGCAGAGCAGCCCGCACCGCCCGACGTCGCCTCCCTCTCCTATGAGCAGGCGCGCGAGGAATTGGTGGCCGTCGTCAGCCAGTTGGAAGCCGGCGGCGCCAGCCTCGAACAGTCCCTGGCGCTGTGGGAGCGCGGCGAGGCGCTGGCGGCCCGCTGCGAGGCATGGCTGGAAGGCGCGCGGCAGCGGCTCGACGGGGCACGCGAGGCGGCAGGGACCGAGCCGTCGCCGGCCAGCCCGGGCAGCCCCCGCACCGCCGCGTCCCCGGTGTCACCCCTCTAGTCGCCCCGGCCCGCCCGCCCCGGCGTCACCCCACTGGTCCGGCCCGGCCCGCCCGGTTCCCGGGCATCGGACCGGGGGCGCGGCGGGCCCCGTTACGAGGCGGCCAGGCGGGCCTTTTCCGCCTCGACGTCGAAGTCCGCCGGAGGCCACTGCGGGTCGATGTCTTCCAGTGCCTGCAGCAGAAGCTCCTGCACGGCGATCCGCGCATACCATTTGTGGTCGGCCGGCACCACAAACCACGGGGCGTCGACGGTGCTGGTCCGCTCCAGCATGACCTGGTAGGCCTGCTGGTATTCGTCCCAGCGCCGCCGCGCGTCCACGTCGCCGGGATCGTACTTCCAGTGCTTGTCGGCCCGGTCCAGCCGCGCGCGCAACCGCTTGCCCTGTTCGCGCTTGCCCAGGTGCAGCATGACCTTGACCATCCGGATGCCCCGGCGGGTTACCATCGCCTCGAAGTCGTTGATCTGCCCGTAGCGTGCTTCCACCTCCTCGAGGGGCGAGAGCCCGTGCACGCGGTGGATGAGCACATCTTCGTAGTGCGACCGGTCAAACACCCCGATCATGCCGGGGCCGGGCAAGGCCCGTTCCACCCGCCAGAGGAAATCGTGATCCAGCTCCTCCGGCGTCGGCGCCTTGAAGGCCCGGTGGGAAATGCCCTGCGGGTCGGCGGCTCCGACCACGTGCCGGACGATCCCGCCCTTGCCGGAGGTGTCCATCCCCTGCAGCACCAGCAGGACCGCGTCCTGTGCCCCGGCGCGGCTCTGCGCGAAGAGGCGTTCCTGCAGTTCGGACAGCCGGCGGTCGGAGGCCCTGAGCAGGAGTTTCCCCTGGGTCCTGTCGCCGAGGAATCCGGGCGTGGAGCCGGTATCGACGCCGGCCAGGCCGAATCCCGGGCCGACCCGCAGCATCTCCGACGGCGTCCGCGTGAACTCGGGCAATCCGGTCTGTTCCACCTGGTCCTCCTGTTCGGTTGGCCGGCGGTGCGGCTGGCGGTGCGGCTGGCGACAGCCTACCGAGCCGGCGGTGCGGCTGGCGACAGCCTACCGAGCCGCCGGCGGCGCGGCTACGCGGACGCGGCCGTTACTGCCGGTATCCGGCCAGGAACTCCTCGATCCGCCCCACGGCTTCGGTCAGCACGTCCACGTTGGGCAGCGTGACCAGCCGGAAATGGTCCGGCTGCGTCCAGTTGAACGCCCGGCCGTGCGAGATCAGGATCTTCTGCTGCTTGAGCAAATCCAGGGCAAACTGTTCGTCGTCCTTGATCCCGTAAACCTCCGGGTCGAGCTTGGGGAACAGGTAGAGCGCGCCCTTGGCCTGCTGCGTGCTGACGCCGGGGATGGCGTTCAACAGCTCATAGGCTTTGTTGCGTTGCTCGAGCAGTCTGCCGCCGGGCAGGATGAGGTCGTTGATGCTCTGGTGGCCGCCCAGGGCGGTCTGGATGGCATGCTGGGCGGGCACGTTCGCGCACAACCGCATGTTGGTGAGCAGGTTGATGCCCTCGATGTAGTCCGCGGCCAGGTGCTTCGGCCCGGAGATGGCCATCCAGCCGCTGCGGAAGCCGCACACGCGGTAGGCCTTGGACAGGCCGCTGAACGTCATGACCAGCACGTCGTCGGCCAGCAGCGCCGTGTTCACATGCTCCGCATCCTCGTACAGGATCTTCTCGTAGATCTCGTCCGAGAACACCACCAGGTTGTGCCGGCGCGCCAGTTCCAGCATCCCCTCGAGGATGTGCCGCGGATAGACGGCGCCGGTGGGGTTGTTCGGGTTGATGATCACGATGCCCTTGGTGTTGGG
This sequence comes from Arthrobacter sp. Cza30, assembly GCF_059090765.1. Classification (NCBI taxonomy): domain Bacteria; kingdom Bacillati; phylum Actinomycetota; class Actinomycetes; order Micrococcales; family Micrococcaceae; genus Arthrobacter; species Arthrobacter sp. Cza30. The sequence continues at coordinate 551,714 of NZ_JBNHGA010000005.1, forward strand.
CGTGATCTTCCGTTCGATGTCTTCGAGATCCGGCAGCCAGCCCTCTTCCTCGACGCAGAGGTAGTGCACGGGGTGGCCGCCGGCCAGCGACACCGACGCGGTCCAGAGCGGGTAGTCGGGGGCCGGGATGAGCACTTCGTCGCCGTTGTTCAGCAGCGCCTGCAGGCTCATGGTGATCAGCTCGCTGACCCCGTTGCCCAGGTACACGTCGTCCACGCCGATCTCTTGGATGCCGCGGGTCTGGTAGTACTGCGACACGGCGGTCCTGGCGGAGAAAATGCCGCGCGAATCGCTGTAGCCCTGCGCGGTGGGCAGGTTGCGGATCATGTCCACCAGGATGGCGTCCGGAGCCTCGAATCCGAACGGCGCCGGGTTGCCGATGTTCAACTTGAGGATGCGCTGGCCCTCGGCCTCCATCCGCTGGGCATGCTCGAGGAGCGGACCGCGGATGTCGTAGAGGACGTTGTGGAGCTTGTTGGACTGCTTGAACTGGGCCATCCAACGATCTTCGCACACGGCACGCGCCGCCCCGGAGACCGAAGCGGCGCGTGAACGGGAGCCGGGAGCCTAGCCGGCCAGGCCCTTTTCCGCCAGCCAGTCCGCGGCGGCGTCGGCCGGATTGCGCTTCTCGTCCCCGCTGACCTGGCGGTTGAGATCGATCAGGTCCTCGGTGGTCAGCGCTGCCGAGACCTCGTTGAGCACCTGGGCAGCCTGTTCGTCCACGGCGTCGCTGCGGATCAGCGGCAGCACCTGCTGGGCAATGAAGTTGTTCTTCGGGTCTTCCAGCACCACCAGGTCGTTGTCCTCGATGGACGGGGTGGTGGTGTAGATGTCGGCCACCTGGATCTTGTCGGTGATCAGGGCGTTGAGCGTGGTCGGTCCGCCGTAGTCGTTGATCGGCTCGAAGGACTTGGGCACGCAGCCGTAGTTGGCCTCCAGCCCCGGCAGCCCGTACTCGCGCTCGGCGAATTCGGGGTTGGCGCCGAGCACCAGTTCGCCGCACACCGGGCCCATGTCCTCGATCGACGTCAGCTGGTATTCCTCCGCCGTAGCCTTGGTCACCACCATCGCGTCCTTGCTCTCCGCCGACGCGGGCTCCAGCACGCCGAGCCCCTCGGGGAGGGCATCAGCCAGGGCTGTCATCACGTCCCCGGCGGAGGCCGCCGTCGCCTCGGTGTCCAGGAACAGCAAGAGGTTGCCGCTGTAGTCCGGGATGACATCCACAGACCCTTCCTGGACGGCGCTGACATAGACCTCGCGCGAGCCGATGCCCGGTTGCGTGGTGACGTCATAGCCGGCGGCGGTCAGGGCGCCAGCATAGATTTCGGCGATGATCTGGCTCTCCGTGCCGCCGCTGGCACCGACCACCAGGGACCCGCCGGCGCTGCCTTCGGGTGCCGGCGTCGCGTCCTGCAGGGGGTCGGATCCCCCGCCGCAGGCAGTCAGCACCAGGGCAAGGGCGGCCGCCCCTGCGGCGAGCACGCTGCGCCGCGCGGCGGGTTGTGTGTCGTTTCCGCGGTTGCGGGCGTTGTTCCCGGGGTGGTCCTTCATACTCATCTCCTCATGTGCCGGCACTGGCTGTTCCAACCTTACTTGTTCTGCCTTTCGGCCCGCCCCCTCAAGTCGCGCAGGCCGGGCGATACGGCCACTTTCTGCACCGCTGCCAGCAAGGCGTCCACGACCAGTGCCAGCGCCGCGATCAGCAGCGCACCGGCAAACAGCCGCACCGAGTCCCGGACCGCCAGCCCGTCGATCAGATACCGGCCCAGGCCGCCCAGGTTGATGTAGGCCACGACGGCCACCGTGGCAATGACCTGCAGCACCGCGGCGCGCACGCCGCCCAGCAGCACGGGCAGCGCGTTGGGCAATTCGGCGCGGAACAGGACCTGCCACTCGGTCATGCCCACCGCCCGGGCGGCGTCCACCAGCTGGCGGTCGACGGCGGCGATCCCCGAATAGGTGCCGGCCAGCAGCGGCGGGATGGCCAGGATCACCAGGGCGTAGATCGGCGGCATCAGGCCCAGGCCCATCAGGATGACGAACAGGGTCAACAGGCCCAGCGTGGGCATGGCCCGCAGGCCGCTGGCAATGCCGACGACGGCGATGCGCCCCCTTCCGGTGTGACCGACGAACAGCCCCAGCGGCACGGCGATGGCCGCGGCGATGACCAGGGTCAGGGCACTGTAGTACAGGTGCTCGGCCAGCCGGGCCGGCACACCCGCCGGCCCGGCCCAGTTGACCGGATCCGCCAGCCACGCCGCGGTCTCCTGGAACAGGTTCATCCGCGCACCGCCGCTTCCGCGGCGTCGGGCCGTTCCCCTGCGGCAGCAAGGGAGCCAGGCCCGGCGCCACCGGCCGCCGGCAACGCGCCGGTCGTGCCGCGAGTCCGCGGCCCGGTTCCGTCGGCGGCGGCCCCCGGGCGCCGCCAGGGGGTGAGCACCCGCTCAAGCGCCACCAGGAGCACGTCCATCAGCGCCGCCAGCACCAAAGTCATCAGGATCCCCACCACGATTTCGGTCATGAAATAGCGCTGCAGCCCGTCGGTGAACAGGAAACCGAGGTTCCGGACACCGATCAGCGCGCCGACGCTGGCTACCGAGATGTTACTCACGGACACCACCCGCAGCCCGGCCACCAGCACCGGAATGCACAGCGGAAGGTCCACGCTGAAAAACCGGCGGACCGGCAGGTAGCCCATGGCCACCGCAGCCTGCCTGACGCCGTCGTCCACGGAGTTCAGCGCGTCCACCACGGCGCGGACCAGCAGCGCGACCGAGTACACGGTCAGCGCCACGATCAGGTTGGACATTTCCAGGATGCCGGTGCCGAGGATGACCGGCAGGATCACGAACAGGGCGAGCGAGGGGATCGTGTACAGCACCGAGGAGAGGGACAGGACCAGGCCGCGCACGGCGCGGATCCGCCAGGCCAGGTAGCCCAGCGGCAGCGACAGCACGAGCCCGAACACCAGCGGGAGCGCGGACTGGAACAGGTGGAGGGCACTGAGTTCCAGCACATACGGCAGGTTCGCCAGGAGCCACTCCATCAACTGCCGCCCGCCCGGAGCCTCTGCAGCACGGCCGCGGGATCGACCAAGCCGGCCACCCGCCCGTCGGCGTCGACGGCGACGCCGGCCCCGGACGGCGACGACAATGCCGCATCCAGCGCCTGGCGCAGGCTGGACCCCACGGTGAACAGCGACCCGCCGATGCGCGCCCGGGCCGGGTCCCGTTCCCCGGGCGGCAGCCACCCCGCGGGTGCGCCGTCGTCGGTCAACAACAGCCAGCCCTCCCGGGACGCCTCGCCGGCCCTGTCCGCGGTCGCGGTGCGGGCAGGCAGCAGCGGCAGCCCGTGCGCGCTGCTGAAGGACAGGGAGCGGAAACCGCGGTCCCGGCCGACGAAGCCGGCGACAAAATCGTCCACCGGCGCCCGCAGGACCTCCTCGGGCGGGGCGAACTGGGCCAGCCGGCCGCCGGTGGCGAAGACGGCCAGCTTGTCGCCGAGGAGGGCCGCTTCGTCGATATCGTGCGTGACGAAGACGATGGTTTTCGCCAGCTGCTGTTGCAGCCGCAGCAGTTCCTGCTGCAGCTCGGCGCGGACCACCGGGTCCACCGCGCTGAACGGCTCGTCCATGAGTAGGATCGGCGGGTCCGCCGCGAGTGCCCGCGCCACTCCGACGCGCTGCTGCTGGCCGCCGGAGAGTTGGGCCGGATACCTGCCGCCCAGCTCCCGGGACAGCCCGACGACGGCGAGCAGCTCGTCGGCCCGCTTGCGGGCCGCGGCCCGGCGGACTCCGTCCAGCCGCGGCACGGTGGCGATGTTGTCCAGCACCGTGCGGTGCGGCAGCAGCCCGGCAGCTTGCATGACGTAGCCCATGGACCGGCGCAGGGCCGCTGCGGGCCGGTCGGAGACGTCGTGGCCGTCCACGAGGACGGACCCGGAGGTTGGCTCCACCATCCGGTTGATCATCCGCAGCGAGGTGGTCTTGCCGCAGCCCGAAGGGCCCACGAAGACGGTGATCGCGCCGCGGTCGATGTCCAGCGTCAGGTCTTGGACCGCCGCCTGTCCGGCGTAGGTCTTCGTGACTGCGCGGAACTGCACCATGGGGCCGGCTCCGGCCTCGGCGACGGCGGCCGGCAGCTCTTCCGGCCGAACGGCCGGCCTCGTGGGCTCGGGCATGCTGAACCTTCCGTGGGGGGTCCTGCGCGGCCGGCAGGCCCACAGGTGCTGGCACCGAGTCTAGTCAACGGTGCGGCCCGCGAGCACCCGCTCAGCGCCTGCCGCGATGGTCCTTGGCCTGCGCGGCGGCCTTGGCCATCCTGCCGAACTGCCGGCCGGCCCGGCGCTGCTCCGCCACGTTCTGCCGCAGGTGCAGGCGGGCCAACTCGCGTTCCATCTTCCGGTAGCTGTCCCAGCGCCGCTGCTCCAGGCTTCCGGCGGCGAGGGCCCGGAGCACGGCGCAGCCGGGTTCGGCATCATGGGCGCAGTCGTTGAACCGGCAGCCGGCGGCCAGGTCTTCGATGTCGGCGAACATGGTGGCCAGCCCCTCCTCCGCGTCCCACAGCGCGAAGCCGCGGATGCCCGGCGTGTCCATGAGCACGGCACCGTTGGGCAGGGGAATGAGCTCGCGCGCCGTGGTGGTGTGCCGACCCTTCCCGTCGCCGGCCCGGACTGCTCCGGTGTCCTGTACCGCCCGGCCTGCGAGCGCGTTGATCAGGCTGGATTTGCCCGAGCCCGAGGGTCCGAGCAGCACCATCGTCCGGCCGGGGCCCAGGTATTCGGCCACGGCATCGAGTCCGTCGCCCGTTTCCGCGCTCGTCGCCAGGATGTCCGCGCCGGCGGCCTGCTCGACGATCTGGGCGGCGACCTCGTCATGGCGGCCGCTCAGGTCTGCCTTGGTCAGGATGACCACCGGCAGCGCGCCGGAATCCCACGCTGCCACCAGGGTGCGCTCCAGCCGGTTGGCCGACAGCGGGCGGTCGAAGGGCACCGCGATACCGACCAGGTCCATGTTGGCGGCCAGGATCTGCTCGGCTGCCAGCGGGTCGTAGGCCTGTTTGCGGGACAGGGCGGAAAACCGCGGAAGCAGCCCGGCGATGGCCGGGCCGCCTGCGGAAGCCGGGCGGGCGGCGTCGTACGCCACCCAATCACCGGTGGCCGGTTGCGGACTGACGCCTGCGGTGGACAGGTGCAGCAGGCCGCCTTCGGCCGCCAGCAGGACGCGGCCCCGGTCGGTGCGCACCACCCGGGCGGGGCGGAGCACCGGATCGGGAAAATGGAGGTCGAACTGCGCGGCGGTGTGTCGGGTGTAGCCGTAGCTGCGCAGCAGGGAGTGCGGGTGAGAAGTGTCGGTCACGACGGTTACCTCGGGACGTGAGGCCTCAGCGCCGGACGTTCCGGCCGCTAGCCGCGGCGCGGGCGGGGTACGGAGGCTGGGCTGGTGATGGCAGCAGGATCTGCGGGATAAACGGTCATCACACCCACCTCCTCGAGATTGTCCGGCGGGCTGGTCAGCCCGGCAACTGGATCAGCATAGCGCTCACCGGCCGTCTGCGGAATGGCCGGCCGGCACGCCGTCCGGGAAGTAGAGCCGCAGCCCCAGGTCCACCAGGTCGACCCGGTCCAGCGTCGGAACCTCATGGAGCGGGATCCACCGGGCCAGGTCCGTGGACCCGTCGGCCTCGTCGGTCAGTTCGCCGCCGACAACGCTGGCCGCGTAGATGACGCGGAAGGCGTGCAGCGGCCGGTGCCCGTGCAGGCGCTTCGCGGCCGGGATGTGCTTGCTGTCCACGCCCAGCAACTGCCCGAGCCTGGCGGCGTAGCCCGTTTCTTCCCGGATCTCGCGGACCGCGCCGGTTGCGGCGTCTTCGCCGTATTCCAGGCCGCCGCCGGGCAGGGTCCAGCGCAGCCAGCCTGCGCCGGTCCAGCGGACCAGCAGCACCGCGCCGTCGGCCACGATCACGCCGTAGGCGGCCACGCGCGTGTCGAATTCCATGTCCCCCAGTGTAGGGCGGCGGGCGAGGCGGCTACCGGAGGCTGAGGCCGCTGTGCGCCGCCGCCTGCGCATCGGTTCGGGGAGCGCCGGGGCATTGCGCCCACCCCTGTTCGCGGCTAGAACTAAGACCATGGGGAACGCGCCAGCAGGGTTCCACGGCACAGCGCTGCGGAGGCGGGGCCGCCGTGCCTGAGTCCGCCGCAACGGTGCCGCGCGGGCTGATCGCCGACCGCCTACGCGCCGTGCTGGAGAGCGCCGGCCCCGACCCGGCACGGTTCCCGTCGTCTGCCAGGGACTGCCTGGACCGCGCTTATGAGGCAGCCTATGCCGAGAACCACGCGGGCGCCCGTGCCTTGGCCAGGGCCGGCCTCGCCCGCTCCTCGGACACCGACCTTGACGTGCGGTTGGGCTTGTACTCGGTGCTGATTGCGCTCGCCCAGCTGGCCGGCGAAGAGAAGCAGGCCCGGGAATATCTCCACGCCCGCATCGCCTTGCTCCGCAGCCACGGGCTGGAGGCCGAGGCCGCGGCCGGTGAGCGGCTGGGAACGGCGCTGTTCCGCGAAGCCGGCGACGACGACCTCCCGCTCCTGGAGGCTGAACTGGACCGCCTGCTGGAGGCCCATGCCCCGGGGTCGGTGACGGCGGACGTCCGGCTGGCCATCGCCGTCGTCCGTTCCCAGCGCGGGGAAGCGAAGCAGGCGATCGCGCTGCTGGAAGACGCGGTGGCCGGCTACGAGCATTCCGGCCGGACGGACAGCTTGTCCGGCGCGCTGATGTACCTGGCCAATACCTACCTGCAGGCCGACCAGCCGGAACGGGCCACCGCAGTTGCCGACCGGATGCTGGCGCTGCCCGGCAACCGTGCCACCACCGCCAGCATGTGGCTCTTGAAGGCCAATGCCGCCGGCGGCGACGGCGCGGCCGGGCTGGAGGAAGCGCTGACGGCGCTGGAACTGTATGCGGCCGCCGGGGTCCGCAAGGGTGCCATCAGTGCCGCCGTCGTGCTGGCCCGGCTCTGCGCCGGCATCGGCGACTATGAAGACTCGGTGCTGGCCTGGCAGGCGGCGGTCGCCCAGGCCGAACGCGGTGAGGTCCAGGAAGAGCTCACGCTGCGGCTGGCGCTGGGAAACCAACTGCTGGAGGCGGAAGAGTACGAACTGGCGGGCGAGGTGCTGTCCAAGCTGCTGGCGCGGCTGGAACACACCAAGGCGCCCCATGCGCAGGTGGCGAGGGCGCTGATGAGCCTGGGCCACGCGCACCGGCACGCCGGCCGGACCGCCGATGCGCTGGACTGCTGGCGCCGGGCGGTGGCCGAATTCAGCCACGGCGGGGAGTTCGGCGAGGCCGCCCGAGGCCTGCTGGCGACCGGCACGCTGCTCTCCCGCGAGGACCGCGACACGGACGCGCTGGTCTGCTTCGAGGCGGCGGTGGCCGCGGCCCGCAAGGCCGAGGACGACGACGCCGCGCTGCCGCAGGCCCTGCATGCCCTCGGACATGCCCTGTGCGAGGCCGGCGACCCGGACGGGCTCACGGTCTTGGACGAGGCGATCCGGCTGGCGCACCTCTACGGGGCCCGGTGGTACGAGGCGGATTACAGCGACACGCGGGCGAGGGGGCTGTGGGCGCTGGAGGACGGCACGGCAGCGGTCTCGGCGGCGCTGCAGGCGGCGGACCTCTACTCGGCTGCCGACGACGCAGCCTCGGCCGGCAACGCCGAACTGTTCGCCGCCCATGTGCTGGCCGAGATGGGGCGGGCCGACGACGCCGTGCCGATGTTCAAGCTGGTGCTGCAGGAGCCCGACGTCGGCCGCACACTCCGCGTCGCGGCGCAGCTGGGGCTGGCCTCGGCGCTGGACGCCCTGGGCCGGACGGTCGAGGCGGACATCGCCCGCCGGGCCGCGGACGCCGCGGCGGACAGCCCCGACTGACCGCCGGCTGACGCGGCCCGTTGCGCCGAGCGGACCGGGTTCTCATCTTGGTCTCATCTGCGCCGTGGATACTGGTGTCATGCCTCGTACCGCCATCCGCACCGTCCTGGTGACGCTGGCCGTGCTGCTCGGGCTGGGCGCCGGAGGCGCCGCACTGGCCGCGACCCTGCGCGAGCCCGGGCCCACCGACCTGGGCCCTTCCATCAGCGTCACGCAGTCCGGGCCGCCGTCCCCTGCCGGCGACCCGGGGCCGGCCGGCAGCGAGCCGCCGTCGCCCACGCCCACGCCGGCCGCCCCCTCGTCCCCGGCCGCTCCGACCCGCCCGCCGGAAGGCAACGGGCCGGTTCCGGTCCAGCCGGCGCCGCCGCAGGACTACGACGACGATGACGTGGACGACTGGGACGATGGCGGGGACGATGACTGAGTCCGCACCGCTATCCCCACACCCCCACACCGTCCGGCAGCGCGGCGGCGCTCCGCGTGGCGGCGGCGGCCCGCACGGCGGGCGCGCTCCGCGTGGCGCCCGCGTCCTTTCCGGCGCCCGCGTCCTGTCCGGCGGCCGTGCGTAGGCCGGCGGGCGGGCTGTCCGTCCGCGTCCGGGTACTGGCTGCCGTGCTCGCCCTTTCGGCCCTGGGCCTGCTGGTCGCCGGATCGGTGGCGTTCGCGCTGCAGCGCTCCCACATCATCCAGCGGGTGGACGACTCGCTGCAGCGCAGCGTCAGCGAGTTCAAGACCCTGGCGGCAACAGGCATCGACCCGGACACGGGCGAACCCTTCACGCAGGCCAGCCGGTTGGTCTTCCTGGCGATGGAGCGGACGCTTCCCTCCGCCAACGAAGGCATGCTTGGCCTCGTCGACGGGAAGGTGACATACACGGCGAGCCCGTCCGTGCGGCTCAGGCTCGAGCGGGATGCCGAACTCGTCGCCCTGCTGGGCCCGGACGCAACGGCGTCCGACCGGGTGGTGCTCACCACCATGGAGACGTCGACCACGACGTACCGGGTGGTCACCGTGCCGGTGCAACTCTCCTCCGACCCCGCCCACAGCACGTTCGTGCTGGCCTACGATTACGACGCCGAGCTGCAGCAACTTGACGACATCTTCCTGACCTACGCACTAATCGGGTTCGGTTCGCTGGTACTGATCGGCGTCGTCGGCTGGCAGGTGGCCGGCCGGCTGCTGGCACCCATCCGGCTGGTGCGCGAAACGGCACAACGGATCACCGACGCGGACCTAACCCAGCGCATCCCGGTGAGCGGCAACGACGACATCTCCGAACTCTCCCGCACCTTCAACGACATGCTGGACCGCCTGGAGGCATCCATGACGGCGCAGCGGCAACTGCTGGACGACGTCGGACACGAACTGCGCACTCCCATCACCATCCTGCAGGGCCACCTGGAACTGCAGGACCCGCGCGACCCGGCGGACGTCGAGTCGGTGCGCGGCATCGCCTTGGACGAGCTGGACCGGATGCGGTTGCTCGTCGACGACCTGGTCCTGCTGGCCAAGGCGGAACGTCCCGGCTTCGTGAGCCCGTCCGACGTCGAGGTGGGGCAGCTGACCGACGACGTGCTGGACAAGGCTCGGCCGCTGGGCGCCAAGCGCTGGACCGTCGATGCACGGGCCGAAACCCGCTGGCCGCTCGACGGGCGGCGGATCACGCAGGCCTGGCTGCAGTTGGCGGCCAACGCCGTGAAATTCTCCGAGCCCGGGTCCACGGTGGCGATCGGTTCGGCCGTGCGCGGCAACGAGCTGCGGCTGTGGGTCAGGGACGAGGGAACGGGCATCCTCCCGGAGGACCAGGGCAGGATTTTCGACCGCTTCGCACGCGGCAGCAACGGGACGCGGGCGGAAGGCTCGGGACTGGGGCTGACCATCGTCAGCGCCATCGCCGCGGCGCACGGCGGCAGCGTTGAACTGGCCTCGGCGCCGGGCGCCGGTTCCACTTTCACGGTCGTGCTCACCGGCCCGGAGGCGGGCGCAGACAAGGAGGAGACAGCGTGAGCCAGATTCTGATCATTGAGGACGAGGACAGGATCAGTTCCTTCGTGGCCAAGGGCCTGAAGGCCGCCGGCTACGTGCCCACCGTCGCCGGCACCGGGCGGGAGGGCTACCATCTGGCCATGACCGGGGACTTCGAGCTGGCCATCCTCGACCTGGGGCTGCCCGACCAAGACGGCTTCACCGTGCTGCGCCGCCTGCGCGAGGGCCGCAACGACATCCCGGTGATCATCCTCACCGCCCGCAGCTCGGTGGACGACACCGTTGCCGGGCTGGAGAACGGCGCGGACGACTACATGTCCAAGCCGTTCCGGTTCGAGGAGCTGCTGGCCCGGGTGCGGCTGCGCCTGCGCTCCGAGGCGCAGCCGGCCGACCTGGCCATCCTCGGCAGCGGCACGCTGAGCCTGGACCTGCGGACCCGGCGGGCCAGCGTCGGCGGGCGGGAGGTGGATCTCTCCGCCCGGGAGTTCGCCCTCGCCGAGGCCTTCCTGCGGAATCCGGGCCAGGTGCTCAGCCGCGAGCAGTTGCTCTCGCGGGTCTGGGGATACGACTTCGACCCCGGCTCGAACATAGTGGACGTGTACGTCCGCTACCTGCGCAACAAGCTCGGGGCGGAGAAGTTCGCCACCGTCCGCGGCATGGGCTACCGCCTCGTCGCCGACGCCTGAGGCAAGGGTCCGGTCAGGCCGCGCCGGCGGCCAGGTCCTCGGCGATGGCAAGCCGCTGCCGGGCGTCCTGCTGCCACCCGTCACCCTCCCCGGAGGTCTTCGCTCCGGCCACCAGCGACAGCGCCACGCCGGCGGCGCGGCCGCGCAGGGCCGCCGGGTCCACCACGGTGTCGAAGGCGGCCGCGAAACGTTCCAGCGCCGCCGGAACATGCACGTACCCCGGGTGCACGGCGGGCAGCACGGCCAGGTGCCCGAGGAAACAGGCCAGGTCGTCCACCAGATGGCCCGGACCCAACGAGTCCACGTCCATGAGTCCGGTGATCTTCCCGCCGTCCACCAGCAGGTTCGCCTCGTAAAAGTCGCCGTGCGTCGGGACCAGCGGGCCGGCGTCGGTGGCCGCCAGCAGCCGTTCCACCCGATCTGCCAGGTTGAACACCCGGTCCTGCTCGTCGGGGAGCACGGCCGCCGCTGCCTTGGCGTAGTCGGCTGCGCGGTCAGCCCAGGCCGGGCGCCGCGAGAGTTCCAGCACGCCGGCCGGGAGGGCATTCAGCAGCGCCAGGAGGGTTTCGGGCGCCAGGCTGGCGGCGCCGTCGTCCATCAGGGCTTGGGCCAGCGGCGTCCCCTTCGCCTCCGTGAGCACCACCACGCCGTCGGCCGGGCCGGCGGAGGCAACGGGGGCCGGCAGGCCGGCGTCGGTCAGCAGCCGGTGCCGGCGCATCAGTTGCGCCGCCCGGTCCGGACGGACCACCTTCAAAAAGACCCGGTGTCCGTCCTGGACGGCTTCCAGCACGGCCCGCCTCAGCGGCCGGTAGCTGACCATTGTCAGGTCCGCTTCTCCCCCGCCGAAGACGCTGCGGCCCACCGCCGCCGGGTCGCACGCCGCAGGCAGTCCGACCAGCACCGGGTCGGACGGATACAGCCAGGCGGTCAGCGGGACGGGCCCGCCGTCCAGGCGTACCAGCGGAAGCCCGCAGTCGGGCACCGGCGCCGTCGTGACGCAGACGTACTCGGTCCGCTCTCCGCCGTCGTGCCCGCGGAGCCGCACGGTGTAGATCCCGGTCGCCCCGGCCCCGGGCCGGTGCTGCAGCTTCGCCAGGCGCCAGGACTGGACCGTGCCGCCGACGGTGCCGACTGCAAGTTCCAGCGCTTCGCGCATGCCGGCACTTTCCAACAGGTCGATGCCGGCGGTCTCGGTAGCCATCAGGTCAACGTTCGGTGCGTCCATGTCTCCATTGCACACCATCGCGGCCCGGAACGCTCGGTACCGCGCACCGGACAAAGCTGCGGCCCGTGCGGTGTGGACGGGCCGCAGCTTACCTGCCGGGCGCCTCGGGTCAGGCCCGCCGGCGCTGCAGGACGTCGTCCAGGTTGAGCCGGTTCGCGGCCGACTGCTGGGCGGATGCCTCGGCGGCCGAGGTGCCGTCCGACGGCTGCTGTGTGGCGGCAGTCTTCTCTGACGTCCGGGCGGCGGCCTCGTCGGTCCGCTGCGCGGCGGTCTGCTTGATCGAGGTCTTGGTCTGCGGCTTCTTGACCTCGGGAACCGGGAGCGGCGCGGGAGCCGGGCGGGTGGCCTTGGCCGCGGCGACGTACGTCGGTTTGGGCACGTCGACCGGCTGCCAGGGGGTGCCGGACGGCTGGCCCGGCGCGGCGGTGTCGCCGGCGTCGGCGGCAACCTTCAAGGCTTCCTCGCGCAGCTCGGCGGCCGTCAGCGGGACCGGCCCGGGCTGGGCGGCCTGGTCCGCCGACCCGGTGTCCCCCGCAGCCCCGTCAAACAGTTCGGTGGGCTTCCCGGGAGTCTTCGCGGCGCCCGCCGGCTGCGACGCCGCTGCCGCGCGGGCGGCCTGCCGGGCGCGTGCGGCGGCGCGCTTGCTGCGGTCGCGGACCGCCAGGGAGCGCAGGATAACGACGACGGCGGCCACCGCCAGCAGCGCGAAGCCCGGCACGCGGCCCGACACTGCGCCGGCCAGCGCGAGGGCGCCGCCGACGACGAAAACCAACAGGGCGGAGGCCCCGGCAAGGGCCAGCGCGGTCCGGCCGTAGCGGATGCGGAACTCGGGCTGCCGGGCGGGCGGGGGGACGGGCGACGATGTCGAGGGTGCCGGCTGGGCGTTGTATTCCATGATGATCCCCTGGTTGCCGCCCGAGGCGGTTGCGGGTACTGAAACTAGTGGTGCTGCGTGTCCCGGCGCCGGTTCAGCCATCGCGGGACGGAATGCTCCGCGGAGCACGTACGGTCCTACCCAGACAAACCACAGCCCAACGATGACCGCCAAGATCACAGAGCTCTGAATGTCCACTCTCAAAACCGTAGAAGCTCAAGCATGCCGTACGCGGCATTCATCACGGTGTGTCGGATAACGATTCCGTGCGGCGCTGCCTTATGGTGTCGGCCCGGCTACGGTGTCGGCCCGACTATGGCGTCGGTCCGACGTCGCCGTGCTCCAGCCAGCGGTCCAGCAGGCCGCCGGGAACCTCCTCGGCAGTGAGCGCGAAGCTGCGGTGGTCTGCCCAGGCCCCGTTGATATGCAGGTACCGCGGACGCAGTCCTTCGTCTCGAAAGCCGAGCTTCTCCACGACGCGCAGGCTCGCGCGGTTCTCCGGCCTGATGTTGATCTCCATCCGGTGGAGCCCGAGCGTTTGGAAGCAATGGTCGGTCGCCATGGCCACCGCCGTCGGCGCTATCCCGCGGCCGGCACGCGCCTCATCCACCCAGTACCCCAAAGTGGCCGACATCGCAGAGCCCCAGACGATGCTGGAGACAGTCAGCTGCCCGACCAGCGCCGGCCGGGGCCTCCCCTCCTGCAGTTCGGTGATGATCCAGGGCAGGGCCGTGGCCAGGCGAGCCTGGTGCTTGAGCGAGCGGACCATCTCCGAGAACGAGGGCAGATACCCGTCCGGAGCCGGATTCGTGGCCTCCCACGGTTCCAGCCAGCGGGCGTTGCGGCGCCGCACGGCCGTCCACTCGCTCCGATCCCGATACCGGATCGGGCGCAGCGACAAGTCCCCGCATGCCAGCGTCGCTGGCCAGATGGCCGGTCCGTACCCCATGTGAAGTTCTTTGCGGTCGCGACGGGGCTCAGTCGCCCGAGCCGTCGATGAAGCTCTTCAGCCAGGTCCGCAGTTCCGTGCCGATGTCTTCACGCTCGGAGGCGATGGTCACGACGGCCTTGAGATAGCTGAGCTTGTCGCCGGTGTCGTACCGGCGCCCGGAAAAGACCACGCCGTAAACGCCGCCGCCTTCGCCCTCGCGGCCGGCCAGGGCTTCGAGCGCGTCGGTCAACTGGATTTCGCCGCCGCGGCCCGGCTTGGTGTCCTCCAGCACGTCGAAGACGGACGGGTGCAGGACGTAGCGGCCGATGACCGCCAGATTGGACGGGGCCTCGTCCGGCGAAGGCTTCTCCACCAGTTCGTTGATCCGCACGTAGCCGCCGTCGCCCATCGGGGTAACGTCCGCGCAACCGTAGGCGCTGATCTGGGCGGGGTCCACCTCCATCAGGGCGACCACGGAGCCGCCGGTCTGCTGCTGGACCTCGATCATCTGGGTCAACAAGTCGTCCTGTTCATCGATCAGGTCGTCGCCGAGCAGCACGGCAAACGGTTCGTCGCCCACGTGCTGACGGGCCCGCAGGACTGCGTGGCCGAGGCCCAGCGGATCCCCCTGGCGCAGGTAGTGGATGTCGGCGAGCTCCGAGGCGGCCTGCACGGCGGCGAGCTTCTCCAGATCGCCTTTCTCCTCCAGGATTTGCTCAAGGTTGGGCACGCGGTCGAAGTGGTCTTCCAGCGGGCGCTTGTTGCGGCCGGTGATGACCAGGACGTCGCTCAAGTCTGCGCGCACGGCTTCCTCGACCACGTACTGGATGGCCGGCTTGTCCACGACGGGGAGCATTTCCTTGGGCATGGCCTTGGTGGCGGGCAGGAAACGGGTTCCCAAACCAGCGGCCGGAATGACAGCTTTGCGTACCGTGCGATGAGACGTCATGGGTTCAGACTACCGAACGAAGGTGCGAAGCAAGCCGATCCGGGGGGAAGCAACTACGATGTCGGCCATGGAGATGCAGACCGGCATGGACAAGGAAACCGCCCGCGCATTCTTCCGGGCCCGCCGCCGGGCACGCCCCGAGGAAGAGCAGATCAGCGCCGGGGCCGCCCTGGCGCAGCAGGTGGTGGACGGTCTCCGGCGGCTGAACGTCCCGGCCGGGACCATCGTGCCGGCTTACCTGTCCGTCGGTTCCGAGCCGTCCACGCGCATGCTGCTTCCGGCCCTTGAGGAGGCCGGCTACCAGGTGGTGGTCCCGATCTGCGAACCGGACTACCGGCTCAGGTGGGCACGCTGGTTCAGCGGCGTGGAGCTGGTCCGCAGCCCCCGGGCCTGGATCGACGAGCCCGTCGGTGAACGTTTTGGAGCGGAGATCATGGCCGGTGCACCGCTGGTGCTCGTGCCCGGGCTGGCCGTGGACTCCGAGGGCAACCGGATGGGCCAGGGCGGCGGTTATTACGACCGGTTCCTGGCGTCGCTCGGCGACGGCGACGACCGCCCGAGGTTTGTCGGGGTTTTTTACGCCGACGAGGTGGTGGCGGCGGGAGCCTTCGAGTTTACGGCGCTCGACGCGCCGCTGGACGGCGCCGTGTCGCCCGACGGCTGGACGTGGTTCCCCCGGCGGACGGTGTAGAATTGGCACTCTGAGCGGGTGAGTGCCAACGCCTGGCCGGGCGCTTCCTGCTCCTGCCAAGTTTTTTTCAGGAGGAAATTACTGTGCCCACGTACGCCTACGCCTGCAAAGACTGCGCCCATGCCTTCGACATCCAGCAGTCCTTCAGCGATGAGTCGCTGACCGTCTGCCCCGAATGCGGCGGCAACCTGCGCAAGAAGTTCAACAGCGTCGGGGTCGTCTTCAAGGGCTCGGGCTTCTACCGCACCGATTCGCGCGACTCTTCCACGGCAGGCTCCGTTCCCGCTGCCGCCTCGGGGTCGGCCGGCACCGGGTCAGCCGCTTCTTCCGAGTCGACGAAGCCCGCCGCCTCCGAAACCACCAAGCCGGCAGCCGCCCCGGCTCCGGCGGCAGCAGCCAGCTAGCCGCATTGGACGCCGGCGGCCGCTCCTACACCGCGAAGCGGCGGCGGCGCTTGATCCACAGGTGAGCGTACCCCGCTGACAGTGCGGGCCGGATGCTTCTAGCGTGGCCGCATGCCCGTTGCTGCCGTATCCCGCACCGCCCGCCCTGCGCTGTCGCCGCGCCGCCTGCTGCGCCGGCATTACCGGCTGCTGGCCGCCCTGCTGCTCTGTGCGGCCGCGGCATTGGTGGTGCAGCAGCTGACCCCTGCACCGAGCCCCACCGACTCCGTGGTGGTCGCCGCGTCCGACCTCCCGGCAGGCGCCCTCCTGTCCGCCGACGATGTCGTTCTGGGCGAGCTGCCGGCCGGTTCAGTACCCGAGGGAACTGCCGACAGTCCGGCCTTGGTGGTGGGCCAGCGGCTTGCGACGGCGCTGCGCGCCGGCTCTCCGGTTGTGGACACCTCGATCGTCGGCCCCGGCCTGTTGACCGGGGCGCCGCCGGGAACGGTGGCCGTGCCCGTGCGCCCCGCAGACCCCTCCACCGTCCAGTTGGTGTCGCCGGGCCAGTTGGTGGACATCGTGCTCAGCAGCGGCAACGGGTTCGAAGAGCCTGCCGAAACCACAGTCTTGGCGCGGGCCGTTCCGGTGCTGTGGAAGGCCGACGACGGCGCTGCCGCGGCCGGCTTGCTCGGCGCGGGCGAGCCCGACGGGCTCGTGGTGGTGGCGGCGGCACCGTCCGACGCTACCGCGCTGGCCGGCGCCTCCAGCCGGGGCAACGTCTTCCTCGTGTTGGTCGGCTGATGACTGCCGCGGACCGGCCGGCCCGCGGACCGGCTCCCGGCCTAGCCCCAGTGCGGCGGGCGCTGCTCGCGCAGCCAGGCGTCCCGGTCCTCGTCCCGTTCGCCCCACGCACGGGGGTCGTCCTCCGCTGCCTTGGTCGGCAGCGTCGGCGACTGGTTCCGCCGGGCCCGGCGCGGCCGCAACCGGTCGTCGCCCGCCTCGCCGGCCTCGCCTGCCTCGTCCGCAGAGTCCGCGGAGTGCGCGGAGTGCGGGGACTCCTCCCCCTGCCGGGCCTGCCCGGCCGCCGGCTTCGGGCCCCGTGCGGTGGCGGGACGGTCGTCCTTGTCTGCCGGTTCTTCCGGCTTCTGCAGTCCCAAGTAGCCTCCGATCAGGTCTGCGCATTTCTCCGGATCCGTGAACACCTCGATCGTCCACAGCGTCAGCGGCCGCCAGCCCAGCCGCTCGAGCTGTTGCGGGCGCAGCCGGCTGCGCTCCCGCACCGTCAGCTCCTGGTACTGCGGGCTGCCGTCAGACTCCAGTGCCACGGGCAGGGCCGGTTCAACATCCGGCGAATACTGCACCGTTCCGGTGCTGGCGGCGATGTCGATGACCCCGTAATAGTGGTCCCAGACGCGTGCGCCGCGGGTGCGGATGCGCTCCACGAGGTCCGCGACGAGCGGGTCGTCGATCCCGGGAGACAGTTCGGGCGCCGTGAACCGGCCGTCGCCGAGGTGGCGGTCCAGCAGGTCATGGAAGTCGGCGGCCCCATGCCGCAGCCGCTCGGGGTCCAGATCCTCCGGGCGGAAGCAGCTGAGCACGTGCAGCGACTGCCGGGAACGGGTGACCGCGGTCGCGAAGAGCGCCCGCCCGTGCGGCGCCGACAGGGGTCCGAAGTCGTGGACGGCCCGCCCGTGCGGCGTCCGGCCAAAGCCGAGCGAGAAGATCACGTCGTCGCGGACCAGTCCGGACGCGCGTTCGACGGGAACCACGCGGAAGGGCTCCTGCCGGCGGTGGAAGAAGTCCGCCGCCGACGGATGATTGGGCATCTGCAGCCGGATGGCCTCCGCCACCCGGGCGGCGTGCCGGGCGCTGGCCGTCACCACCGCCAGCGACCGCGACGGCCGCAGGCTGATGTGCTCGAAGACAAGGTCCACCACCCGGTTGAGTTCGGCCGGGACGCTCTCCACGCCTTCGTGTCCGGCGCCGGGCATCCCGGTGCCGTCGGGCAGATATTCCACTTCCAGGCCGCCCCCGCGGATGGAGCTGGCGCCGGGCAGCCGGGACAGCGATCCGCCGTAGAACTTCTCGCTCAGCGAGCGGGTCAGGTCCAGGTCCACGGCGCGATAGGCCGTGGTCAGCGCCACCACCGGCAGCACCTCGGAGAGCGCGTGGAAGCAGCTGGCCAACGGTTGCGGTGCTTCGCCGGTCACGGGGTCGTTTCGACGGTCCACGTTGACTTCGAAGGGCTCGGCGCGGCCCAACTCGCCGTCGCCGAACGCCACCACCTGGTGCGCCCGGGAGACCGCGGTCAGCGCCGACGGCAGGCTGGTGGCCTCGGCGTCGAGGATGATGACGGCATCGAAGTGCTTGCCTTCCGGGAGCAGGAGCGGCAGCACCAGCGGGGAGGCAGTCCAGATCGGCAACAGCGCCGAAACCAGCGACTCCGACTGTTGTCCCAACGCGGCCAGGGTGGGTTCGCCGGCCTTGAGCAGGTCGCGCAACCGCTGCGCGGCCTTGGGCTTGCTTTTGAGCGAATGCCGCCAGTTCTGTGCCAGTTCCCAGCGCAGCCGGGCGGGCCCGGACGCGATGTGCGCGTTGTCCGCGAGCCGGTAGACCGCCTCGAGCTTGCGCAGATTGTCGCCGTCGGACATGGCCAGGTAGTCGTCGCCGCTGATCATGGCTTCGAGTGCCGACTGCCACCACGCCAAGTCCAGTTCGGCGCTGACCTCGCCCGCGCCGACTTCGCGTTTGGCCAGATCGTCCAGCAGTTCGGTCAGGCCGTGTTCGCGCATCTGCTCCAGCAGCAGCGTCCGTTCGGGCAGGTTCACCAGCGTTTCGTGGTCCACTGCCAGGGCGTCCAGCTGTTCCTGGAGTTCGCCGTCGGGCAGGGCCGCGAGGGCACGGTCTTCGGGCACCGGTGCCAGCAGGGCGGCCAGTTTCTCGAGGCGCTGCGCCACCTCCCGGTAAAAGCCGTTCAGGTCCGCCAGCCCGGAGGGCACCGCCGGATGCCGCTGCGACGTTGCGTAGTCGGCCCACTTTGTCCGCTGCTGCTGCACCTCGAAGAGGGACTCATGCAAATCCGAGATGTGCACGCCCGGACGGATGTATTCCTTGGCCACCTTGCGCAGCCGGGAACGCGTCATCGAACTCATTTCGATTCCGCGGTCGCGCCGCCAGGAACTCGGCGCGGTCGCGGAAATCAGGTCCGTGACCGGCCGGTCGAAGATGTCCGGGGTGAACTTGTCCAGGCTGCCGCGTACCTCCACCAGCAGCTGGAGCTGCTCCCCCCACTCGCGGAACGTCCCGGCGAGGGCGATCTGCGAGTGTTCGGCGACCTTGTTCATCCGTTCGCGCAGCCGCGGGACGTCCTTGGCCAGCTCGGCGGCCAGCTGGTGGGCGTCTTCGGTTTCCTTGCGGTTGAGCAGTTTGGCGCCGAACCACGGGCTGGTGGTCGCGGACTTGCTGAAGCTGCCCAACTCGGCCGCCCGGACCAGCCGTGCCGCCAGCTCCGCCCGGTCGGTGATGTTGTCCAGCACCGACCGCTTCAGCCGCACGGTGGTCGCCGGAGCCGGGTCGAGCGAGGTGAGCTTGGCCAGCGACTGCATCGCCTGGTAGGGGGAACAGCGCCAGCGGCTGCGCACATTGTGCAGCGACTTCACATGCTCCATCAGCTTGTGCCGGTGCTCGGTGAGGGTGGTGTGCAGCTTCTGCAGCTGCGGCTCCTGCGCCTTTTCGTTGCGGCTGATCGCGCGGATCATCGCCCGGCGCAGCTGCTCCGGCGTCAGGTCCGCGCTAAGCTGCAGCGCCAGCGAGCCCAAATCCACGGTTTCGAGCTGCTGTGCGAATTCGGTCAGCGTGCCTCGGCGTTCGGCGACCACCAGCACGCTCTTGCCCTCGTAGGCCAGGGCCGCCGCGGCGTTGAGTGCGGTCTGGGTTTGTCCGGTGCCCGGCGGCGCCGAAACCACCAGCGAGTGCCCGGCCTGGACCATGTCCAGCACCTGTTGCTGCGCGGCGTCTGCGTCGAGCAGCAGGAATTCATCCTGCGGATCGCGTTCGTCGATCGGCGGCAGCTCCACCTCCGGCACGGGCACGGCGTTCCGGCCGGCCAAGGGACGGGGACCGGCCTGGGATCCGGCCCCGGCTTCGGCGAGCATGCGGATCACCGGGTGCCCGGCGTCGAGCAGGACCGGGTCGGTGACTGCTTCCAGATCCGCGAAGGTCGACACCAGCAAATGGTGTTCGATGGTCATGTTCCGCACGTCGGCGGTGAGCAGGCGCAGCCGTTCCAGCACCGGGTGCGGATCGAGGCGGGCGGTGCTGTAGGCCAGCCGGGCGGTCGCCTCGGCATCGATGCCGATCCCCTGCTCCGCGGAGAGGTGGCGGACGAGCGCCGGGTTCAGCCGGGCGCGGTCGGTCAGCTGCAGTTCGAAGTCGTCCTGGCTGGGGCGGACGGTCAGCGCCACCGGGATCAGCATCACCGGGGCATTCAGGGACTCCGACCGTCCGATCTCGGGAACCCGCCAGGACGCGGTTCCGGCGGCCAGATACCCGACGTCGATACCGCGGTCCGAACCCAGTTCGTAGATTTTGGCGCGCAGGCTGCGGGCGGTGCGCATGGCCGCAGCGTACTGGTTCGGCTCGCGCAGCAGGGTGGAAAGACGGGTGCGGCGGCCGGCCAGCAACTGCGCCAGGCCGGAAGGGTGGGCATGCGTCAGGTCAATGCTGTTCGACGACGTCGGCGCGAACCGCAGCAGGGTGTCCGACCCGGCGAGATCGCCCAGGTTTTCCAGCCACGATGCCACAACGTCTTCAGCAGCCTCAGCTACGCTGGCCAGCGACACGGCTGCCCCCTTTACTTCACTCTCGGCGACTTGCCTGGACCACAACGGCATGTCAAACAAGGTATCGGACTTTAAACGCCAAACGGGCGACCGCAACACTGCTCGGCGAAATTGCCTCGCAGTTCACCCGCAGCCGCGCTGCGGGCGGGCAGCGGTCGCCCGTTGTGGCTACTCCCACTCGATGGTTCCCGGCGGTTTGCTTGTCACGTCGAGCACCACGCGGTTGACGCCCTCCACCTCGTTGGTGATGCGGTTGGAGATCCTGGCCAGCAGGTCGTAGGGCAGCCGCGACCAGTCCGCGGTCATCGCGTCCTCGGAGGAGACCGGACGGAGCACGATCGGGTGTCCGTAGGTGCGGCCGTCGCCCTGGACGCCCACGCTGCGCACGTCGGCCAGCAGGACCACCGGCATCTGCCAGACTTCCTGGTCCAGGCCCGCAGCGGTCAGTTCGGCGCGCGCGATCGCGTCCGCCTTGCGCAGCAGGTCCAGCCGCTCCTGCGTGACTTCGCCGATGATCCGGATGCCTAGTCCCGGGCCGGGGAAGGGCTGGCGCCCGACGATTTCGGCCGGCAGGCCCAGTTGGGCGCCGACCGCACGGACCTCGTCCTTGAACAGCGTCCGCAGCGGTTCGACCAGCTCGAACTGCAGGTCTTCGGGCAGCCCGCCCACGTTGTGGTGGCTCTTGATGTTCGCGGCGCCCTCGCCGCCGCCGGACTCGACCACGTCCGGGTAGAGCGTGCCCTGCACCAGGAACTTCACCGACTCACCCTCGGCGGCCGCCTCGGCCAGCACCGCCTTCTCGGCGGCTTCAAAGGCGCGGATGAACTCGCGGCCGATGATCTTGCGCTTGGTCTCGGGGTCGGTGACGCCGGCCAGCGCGGACAGGAAGCGCTGCTGTTCGTTGGCTACGTACAGCTTCACGCCCGTGGCCGCGACAAAGTCACGCTCCACCTGCTCGGCTTCGCCCTCGCGCAACAGTCCGTGGTCCACGAAGACACAGGTCAGCTGGTCGCCGACCGCGCGCTGCACCAGGGCCGCGGCGACGGCGGAGTCCACGCCGCCGGACAGCCCGCAAATCACGCGGGAGTCGCCGATCTGGGCGCGGATGCGCTCCACCTGCTCCTCCACG
This sequence comes from Arthrobacter sp. Cza30, assembly GCF_059090765.1. Classification (NCBI taxonomy): domain Bacteria; kingdom Bacillati; phylum Actinomycetota; class Actinomycetes; order Micrococcales; family Micrococcaceae; genus Arthrobacter; species Arthrobacter sp. Cza30. The sequence continues at coordinate 573,332 of NZ_JBNHGA010000005.1, forward strand.
ATGTTGCCGGTGGTCCAGTTGGGCTCGAGCCCGGCACCGCGGAACAGGAAGTTCTCCAACACCCGCTGGCCGTGGGCCGAATGCTTGACCTCGGGGTGCCACTGCACGCCGTAGAGCTTCTTCTCGTCGTTCGCGAAGGCGGCCACCGGGGCGCCGGCCGTGCTGGCCAGCACGTCGAAGCCTGCGGGTGCCTCCTGCACCGAGTCGCCGTGGCTCATCCAGGTGTTCTGGACGGAGGGCACGCCGGCCAGGATGGAGCGGCCCTCCCCCACCGCGGTGGCGTCCGTGGCGCCGTATTCGCGCAGCCCGGTCTTGGCCACCTTGCCGCCCAGGGCGTTCGCCATGGCCTGGAAGCCGTAACAGATGCCGAACACCGGGACGCCGGCCTCGAACAGGTCCGGGCCGATCCTCGGCGCTCCCTCGGCGTAGACGCTGGAGGGCCCGCCGGAGAGGATGATGGCCACCGGGTTCTTGGCCATCAGCTGTTCGGTGGTGTAGGTGTGCGGAACGATTTCGGAATACACGTTGGCCTCGCGCACGCGGCGGGCGATCAGCTGCGCGTACTGGGCCCCGTAGTCGACGACGAGGACGGGCCGGTGGTCCGTAGTGGCGGGGGGAGGAGTAGTCACCCTTACAGGATAGTCGCCGTGTCCGGGGCCCCGCACGCCGGCGTCCGGTCCCGCCGCGTGAGCTAGCGCACGCCCGGCGGGTGCGCGCGCCGTGCCCGGCACCGCGGCGGCAGCTCCCGGAGCCGGGCGCCCGGCTCCGGTCAGTAGCGCTTGGCGGCTTCGGGGTGGGCGGCCAGTTCTTCTTCCACCTCGCGGTGAATCTTGCGTTCCAGGATGATGGACAGGAACGGGATCACGCCGCCCAGGGCGATCAACACGAACTTGGTGAACGGCCAGCGCATCAGCGACCAGAGCCGGAAATCGGCGATCAGGTACAACACGTACAGCCAGCCGTGTGCCACCAGCACGGCGATGGACAGGTTCAGGCCGTCAATCACCGACGGCTCGGCCTGCGCCAGCCCGAGCGCGAACGTCTCGCCCGTCAGGGTGTTGGTGGCCCCGGCGAACAGGAACAGGTTGAAGCCGTACCGCAGCACCATCTCCACGCAGAGCAGCAGCAGCATGATGCCGGTGATGTAGGAGGTGACCTTGTAGAAGGTCAGGGCGGAGCGGATTTGGGCGTGGGTTCCGCCGAAGCGGCGTTTGGCCGGACGCTGGGTCGCGGCGGAACGGTCGGGGGCGTTTTCGGTCACGTGGACTACCTCGTTGTGTGGGGTGTGCTGGATGTGGTCTGGTCGGCGGCGGCGTCGCCATCCTGGCGGGTGCCGGCGGGGCCTGCCGCGCTCCCCCGCCCGGTCTCGGCAGCATGGCGGGCCGCTTCGGCCGCGTCTTCGGCCGCCTCCAGGTCGCGGCGGTAGTCGTCGGCCACCAGCCGCCACCAGAGGAAGATGGCGAATCCGGCGAACACGACCCATTCCACCGCGTAGAAGACGTTCATCCAGTTGACCGGTGCTTCCTGGGGCTGCGGTCCGACGACCACCGGCTGCATCGAGGTCCCCTCGGTCGCGGTGCCAAGGTCCGTCCCGCCGACGGTAAAGCCGGTGCCGACCACGAAGCCGGAGTAGCCGGGCGCGTTCCAGCGGTTGATCAGCTCGGCCGCCGAGAGCGAAGCCACCTGGCCGGCGGGCAGGCTTCCGGGCAGCGGGGCTTCCGTGGGCAGCAGCCGCCCGACGACGGTGGCCTCGCCTTCCGGGGCGGGAACGGCATCCGCCGGTTCCTCCACCCAGCCGCGGACCACGGGGATGACCACGTCTTCGCCAAACTGCTCCACGCCGTCCACCGCGAACGGGTCAACCACCCAGAGGCCTTCCTCGCCGTCCTGCAGGCGGTTCCGGACCAGCACCTGCCCGCCCGGGACGAAGCTGCCGTCGAGGGTGACCATCTGGTCCGCGGTGGCGGCCATCATCGGGATGCCGGGTTCAAAAACGTCGGTCAGCGGCTTGACGGTTTCCGTCTCGCCCGGGGGCGGCGGCGGTTCGCTCTGCGACGTGGAAAACTGCCACTGGCTCAGCAGCACGAACACCGTGGACAGCGCCAGCGCAAGCACCAGCGCCGCTATCCAGCGGGGTTTCAGGGCAGTCTTGAGCACCCATTAAAGGTACTTCGCAACCATGTAGAAAACGAATCCTGCCCGGGTACCTCAGGCCAGCGGAACGATGTCGTCGACGTCCATCCGGGCGCTGTCGGCCGTGACGTCGTCGGGCTGCTCCTGGCTGAGCCGTTCGGCTTCGACCCGGGCCAGGTAGTGCTTCACCTCGCGTTCCACCTGTCCTTCGCTCCAGCCGAGGAGGGGCGCCATCAGCCCGGCGACGACCGGGGCGGCGGAGACACCGCGGTCCCAGGCCTCGATGGAGATCCGGGTCCGGCGGGTGAGCACGTCGTGGATGTGCCGGGCTCCCTCGTGCGTGGTCGCATAGACCACCTCGGCCGCCAGGTAGTCGTCGGCGCCGGGCAGCGGTTCGGCAAGCTCGGGCCGTTCGGTGATGATGTCCAGCACCTCGCCGGCCATGGATCCGTACCGGTTGAGCAGGTGTTCGACCCGGGCAACGTGGATGCCCGTGTGGTCCGCCGTGCGGCTGCGCCTGTTCCAGGCCGCCTTGAAACCGGAGGCGCCGAGCAGCGGGATGGTGTCCGTGCAGCTGGGCGGGACGCGCTCGTCGAGGGCCCGGGCCGCCTCGTCGACGGCGTCCTTGGCCATCACGCGGTACGTGGTGTACTTGCCGCCGGCCACCACCACCAGCCCGGGAACCGGGTGCGCCACCACGTGTTCGCGCGAGAGCTTGGCGGTGGAATCGTTCTCGCCCGCCAGCAACGGCCGGAGCCCGGCGTAGACACCCTCGACGTCCTCGCGGGTGAGCGGGCGCTGGAGCACCCGGTTGACGTGTTCCAGCAGGTAGTCGATGTCCTTGGACGAGGCCGCGGGGTGGGCCTTGTCCAGGTTCCAGTCGGTGTCGGTGGTGCCGATGATCCAGTGCCGGCCCCACGGAATCACGAACAACACGGACTTCTCGGTGCGCAGGATCAGCCCCACCGTGGACTGGAACCGGTCCCGCGGCACCACCAGGTGGATCCCCTTGGAGGAACGTACGCTCAGCTGGCCGCGTTCGGTCACCATGGCCTGGGTTTCGTCCGTCCACACGCCGGTGGCGTTGACCACCTGCTTGGCCCGGATGTTGAACTCGCTGCCGTCCTCCTGGTTCCGCACCCGGGCGCCGACCACCCGTTCGCCCTCGCGCAGGAAATCGACCACTGCCAGCCGGTTTGCCGCGTGCGCCCCGAACGCCGCTGCCGTGCGCACAAGGTTGACCACCAGCCGGGCGTCGTCCACCTGCGCGTCGTAGTAGCGGATGGACCCCACCATGGCGTCCTTCTTCAGGCTGGGGGCCGCCCGGAGGGTCCCCCGCCGAGAGAGGTGCTTGTGGAAGGGAACGCCGCGGCCGCGGCCCGAGGCGATGGCCAGGGCGTCGTACAAGGCGACGCCGGCGCCCACGTAGGGCCGCTCCACGTACCGCTTCGTCAACGGGTACAGGAACGGAACCGGCCGCACCAGGTGCGGCGCGATCCGCTCCAGCAGCAGTCCCCGCTCCTGCAGCGCCTCGCGGACCAGGGCGAAATCCAGCATCTCCAGGTACCGCAGCCCGCCGTGGATCAGCTTGGAAGACCGCGACGACGTGCCCGAGGCCCAGTCCCGGGCCTCCACGATGCCCACGTCGAGCCCGCGGGTGACCGCGTCCAGGGCGGCCCCGGCGCCCACCACCCCGCCGCCGACGATCAGCACGTCCAGCTCGGCCCCGCGCTCCTGTGTGGCGCGCAGCGCGGCCAGCGCCTGCTCGCGGCTCTCGGGACTCAGGGCTCCGGTGGTCATCGCCTATCAGCCTCCCAGCATGATCAGATCAGTCGCGGGCCTGGAACGGCGCCAGCACCACTTCGCAGCGCTGGAACTCTTTCAAGTCCGAGTACCCGGTGGTCGCCATCGACCGGCGCAGCGCACCGACCAGGTTGGAGGTTCCGTCGGTGTGGTTGGACGGGCCGTGCAGCACCCGCTCCAGCGGTCCCACGGTTCCCACGTTCACGCGGTCGCCCCGGGGCAGTTCGTCGTGGTGGGCCTCCTGGCCCCAGTGCCAGCCGCGTCCCGGCGCTTCCTCCGCCCGGGCCAGCGCGGAACCGAGCATCACGGCGTCGGCCCCCATGGCGATGGCCTTGACGATGTCCCCGCTGAAGCCCACGCCGCCGTCGGCGATCACGTGCACATAGCGGCCGCCCGATTCGTCCATGTAGTCCCGGCGCGCGGCCGCCACATCGGAGATGGCCGAGGCCATCGGGGCGTGGATGCCCAGCGCCCGGCGCGTGGTCGTCGTCGCTCCCCCGCCGAAGCCCACCAGCACGCCGGCGGCGCCGGTGCGCATCAGGTGCAGCGCCGGGGTGTAGCCGGCGGCACCGCCGACGATCACCGGGGTGTCCAGCTCGTAGATGAACTGCTTCAGGTTCAGCGGTTCCTGCGTCTTGGAGACGTGTTCGGCGGAGACGGTGGTGCCGCGGATCACGAAGATGTCCACACCGGCGGCCACCACGGTTTTGTAGAACTCCTGGGTGCGCTGCGGCGTCAGCGAACCGGCGACGGTCACCCCGGCTTCCCGGATCTCGGCCAGCCGGGAGGTGATCAGTTCCGGCTGCACGGGGGCGGAGTAGAGCTCCTGCATCCGCTTGGTCGCGGCCGGGCTGAAGTTCTCCGTGCCCAGCGCGGCGATCTCGTCCAGCACCGGCAGCGGATCCTCGTACCGGGTCCACAGGCCCTCGAGATTGAGTACGCCCAGGCCGCCTAGCTTGCCCAGCGCGATGGCGGTGGCGGGCGACATGACCGAGTCCATCGGCGCGGCGATCACCGGCGCGTCGAACGTGTAGGCGTCGATCTGCCAGCTGACCGAGACATCCTTGGGATCACGCGTCCGGCGCGAGGGGACGATCGCCACATCATCGAGGGAGTAGGCTCGGCGCCCACGCTTGCCACGGCCAATTTCAATCTCGTAAGTCACGGCTCTAGGTTATCCCACCGCTGGAACGCTTCACCCTGGAACGGGCAGGGACGGGACTTGCGCCGGCGCCTGGCGGACAGGGCGGACCCCTCGTGTCGGCTGCACGGCTGGCCTGTACCGACTGCTGGCGTCGTCCCGGCGCAGGCGGTACGCTCAACCTGCCGCACGGCCGGCAAGCGCACCGCAGGCCCTCTCTCTTGACGGTTGCCGCTGGCCGGCTCAGGTAGCCGGAGCGGGAAGTGGTCAGTCATGGGAGGAAGATTCCGGCGGTCCGTGGGGCGCATGCGGCCGTTCGCGAGCGGCTTGGCGGCCACCCTGTGTTTTGGCATCGCCGGGCTGATCTGGTCCATGCCCTCCCTTCATTCGCGCCGGTTGCGGAGAGCCGCCTCGTGTACCGTTTGCGCTTCGCACCAGCGGGTTCGCGGTACCGCCCTCTTTGTGGTGGCGGCCCTCCTGGTCGCCGGGGCCGGTGCCCGCGTCCAGGAGGCACTCTCCCCGCAGATCGTTTGCCACAGCCATATCACTGCCGACGGGCAAATCAAGCCTGAGCCGCGCCTGCAGATTTCTCCGCCGGCCCCGTGGCGCATCACCCGCAATTTTCTGGTCGCACCCATCAGCGGCGTCGGGGTCCTGACCGGGCGCAGCCTTGATATGGAGGCGTGCTCAGGGCCGTCGCTGTTGGTCATGTTCTGGCCCCCGCCGCGAACCAGCGGCGGCGGAACGATGCTCGGCGACGTGTTCGTGGCGTGGATGCCGCCGGTAGACCCGGCCGGCCCCTTGAGCGTCAACGGATATGGCATCACCGACGAAGGCCAGTATGTCCGCTACGGCCCGAACATCTCCCAGACCCGGAGCGGGGATGAGGCCCTCGCCATCCACGAGTCGCGGCATGTTGACCAGTGGGCCGTAGCTAATGTGCTCGCCGGCCCGTTCGCCTTTCCGGCGGCGTACATCATCGACGGGGCGCTGTTCCCCTCCTCACGCAACCACTTCGAGCGGGCCGCCGGACTGTCTGACGGGGCGTATCCGCCGGCGCCGGATAACTGGCCGGCGCCGCGCTGGCCCGACACCGCGGCCCTCGCGATCATCGCGCTTCTGACCTTCCGACGCCGGCTCCGTTGGCTCACCCGCGTCGCGGTCGGCGGCCGCGTGCAGGCCCGCGCCCACGCACCGGGGCGCTGTCCCGTCCATACGCGCGGCTGGTCGCCCCGCTAAGCGCCGACGAAAGTCCTGCCGCTGGTTAACGCGAGGGGCGCCGCTCCCCTGATGCGGGGAGCGGCGCCGCCGACGGCTGCGGGACTACCGCTTGTAGTTCGGCGCCTCCACGGTCATCATGATGTCGTGCGGGTGGGACTCCTTCAGCCCCGCCGCCGTGATCCGCACGAACTTGCCCTTGGCCTTCAGCTCGGCGATGTTGCGGGCACCGGTGTAGAACATGGTCTGGCGCAGGCCGCCGACCAGCTGGTGCGCGACGGCCGAGAGCGGGCCGCGGTAGGGCACCTGGCCTTCGATGCCCTCGGGGATCAGCTTCTCGTCGTCCGGCACATCGGCCTGGAAGTAGCGGTCCTTCGAGTAGGAGGTATTCTTCCCCCGCGTCTGCATCGCCCCCAGCGAGCCCATGCCGCGGTAGGCCTTGAACTGCTTGCCGTTGACGAACACCAGGTCGCCCGGGGACTCCGCGGCGCCGGCCAGCAGCGAACCGAGCATCACGGTATCCGCGCCGGCCACCAGGGCCTTGCCGATGTCCCCGGAGTGCTGCAGGCCGCCGTCGGCAATCACCGGGATGCCGGCCGGTATGGCCGCCTTGGCCGACTCGTAGATCGCGGTGATCTGCGGTACGCCCACGCCGGCGACCACGCGGGTGGTGCAGATGGAGCCCGGACCCACGCCCACCTTAATGGCGTCGGCGCCGGCGTCGACCAGTGCCTGCGCGCCTTCGCGGGTGGCGGCCTGGCCGCCGATCACGTCCACATGGGCCGCGGCCGGGTCCTTCTTCAGCCGGGCGATCATGTCCAGCACGCCCTGGCTGTGGCCGTTGGCGGTATCTACCACCAGCACGTCCACGCCGGCCTCGATCATGGTCATGGAGCGCTCGTAGCCGTCGCCGAAGAAGCCGACCGCCGCGCCGACGCGCAGCCGGCCGTCGTCGTCCTTGGTGGCCAGCGGGTACTGCTCCGCCTTGTCGAAGTCCTTGACGGTGATCAAACCCTGCAGCATGCCGGCGTCGTCCACCAGCGGGAGTTTCTCGATCCGGTTCTTGCCTAGCAGTTCGATGACTTCCGGGCGGCTGATGCCCACCTTGCCCGTGATCAACGGCATGGAGGTCATCACCTCATGCACCTTGGTGGTGGGATAGTCGGCGCGGGGCACAAAACGGGTGTCGCGGTTGGTGCAGATGCCCACGAGCTTGCCCTCGGAGTCCACCACGGGCAGTCCGGACACGCGGTAGTTGTAGCAAAGCTCGTCCAGTTCCGCCAGCGTGGCATCCGGGGCGATGGTCACCGGGTTGGTGATCATGCCGGACTCACTGCGCTTGACCCGGTCCACGTGCTCGGCCTGGTCCTGGATGGACAGGTTGCGGTGGATGACGCCCAGGCCGCCCTGGCGCGCCATGGCGATGGCCATCCGCGATTCCGTCACGGTATCCATGGCGGCGGAGAGGAGCGGGGTCTGGACCGTAATGCGGCGGGTCAGCCTGGAGCTGGTGTCGGCCTCGGACGGAATCACATCCGTCGGGCCGGGCAGCAGGAGCACGTCGTCGTAGGTCAGACCCTCGAAAGCGAACGGATTAAATTCTTCGGACACTGCAGGGCCTTTCGAACGATACCGGTGGCGGCCGCCAGTCACCGACAGCGAGAATCGGTTTCCGGGGTTGGTTACATCCTAAAACGATTCCGCCCCGCCCACTATTTCCCGCGGGCACCGATGTGGCGGAGCTAACGCGGGCGGACAACACCGGGGCGCCCACGACGACGGAGGGGACCCTGCCACGGGCAGGATCCCCTCCGGACGGGCGAGGCCCGACCAGCAGCTGGCGGCGTGCGCTAGTGCTGGTGGTTGTGACCGTCCTCTTCGGCCGGCTTCTCGACGACCAGGGTTTCGGTGGTCAGCACCAGTGCCGCGATCGAGGCTGCGTTGCGCAACGCCGAACGGGTTACCTTCACCGGGTCGATGATGCCGGCGGCGACGAGGTCCTCGTATTCGCCGGTGGCGGCGTTGAAGCCGTTGTTAACCTCCAGCTCGCCGACCTTGGAGACGACGACCATGCCCTCGTGGCCGGCGTTTTCGGCGATCCAACGCAGCGGCTGGGCCAGTGCGCGGCGGACCAGGCCGACGGCGGTGGCTGCGTCGCCCTCGAGCGCCAGCACGTTCGGGTCGGTCTCCAGAGCCTGGGCGGCGTGCACCAGGGCGGTGCCGCCACCGGCCACGATGCCTTCTTCCAGGGCAGCGCGGGTGGAGGACACGGCGTCCTCGATCCGGTGCTTCTTCTCCTTCATTTCGACCTCGGTGGCAGCGCCGACCTTGATCACGCCGATGCCGCCGGACAGCTTGGCCAGGCGCTCCTGGAGCTTCTCGCGGTCCCAATCGGAATCGGTGCGCAGCACCTCTGCCTGCAGCTGGGCCACGCGGTCGGCCACGTCGGCCTCGGAACCGGCGCCGTCCACAACGGTGGTGTTGTCCTTGGTGACGGTGATGCGGCGTGCCGTACCCAGCACCTCGAGGCCCACCTGGTCCAGCTTCAAACCGAGGTCCGCGGACACGACCTGGGCACCGGTGAGCACCGCGATGTCCTGCAGCATGGCCTTGCGGCGGTCGCCAAAGCCCGGTGCCTTCACGGCGGCAACGTTCAGGGTGCCGCGGATCTTGTTGACCACCAGGGTGGAGAGGGCTTCGCCGTCGATGTCTTCGGCGATGATGAACAGCGGCTTGTTGGCCTGCAGCACCTTTTCCAGCAGCGGCAGGAACTCCTGCACCGTGGAGATCTTGCCCTGGGAGATCAGGATCAGCGCGTCCTCGAGGACTGCCTCCTGGCGCTCCTGGTCGGTGACAAAGTACTGCGACAGCAGGCCCTTGTCGAACTGCATGCCCTCGGTGAGCACCAGTTCGGTCTCCATGCTGGAGCCCTCTTCGATGGTGATGACACCGTCCTTGCCCACCTTGTCGAACGCTTCGGCCAGCAGCTTGCCGACCTCGGGGCTCTGGGCAGAGATGGTCGCGACCTCGGCGACCTTGCCTCCGACCTCGCGGGCGTTCTCCAGCAGGCGGGCGGCCACGGCCTCGACCGCTACCTCGATGCCGTGCTTGAGGGCGCCGGGTGCGGCGCCGGCGGCCACGTTGCGGAGTCCTTCCTTCACCAGTGCCTGGGCCAGGACGGTAGCGGTGGTGGTGCCGTCACCGGCAACATCGTTGGTCTTGGTGGCGACTTCCTTGGCCAGCTGCGCGCCGAGGTTCTCGTACGGATCGTCGAGTTCCACCTCGCGGGCGATGGTCACGCCGTCGTTGGTGATGGTGGGGGCGCCCCACTTCTTGTCCAGGACCACGTTGCGGCCACGCGGACCGAGGGTGACCCGGACGGTATTGGCGAGCTTGTCGACGCCGGCTTCCAGCGCCTTGCGGGCGGCGTCGTTGAACTCCAACTGCTTTGCCATGAATTTGTTCCTTTCACGCAAAATGCCCCGGCTGCGCTGCTATAGGAGGCAGCCGGGGCATTTCGGTTGTCCGTGATTCCGGCTGCGGGCGTCGACTGCGCGCGCCCGAGCCGCCGGACTCAGCTGATGGGCCTTACTTGGTGACGATGGCCAGCACGTCGCGGGCGGAGAGCACCAGGTACTCTTCCCCGCCGACCTTGACCTCGGTTCCGCCGTACTTCGAGTAGATGACGACGTCACCCTCGGCTACGTCAACGGGAACCCGGTTGCCATTGTCATCGACGCGGCCGGGGCCGATCGCGACAACTTTGCCTTCCTGCGGCTTTTCCTTGGCGGTGTCCGGAATGACCAGGCCGGAGGCCGTGGTCTGCTCTGCTTCGAGCGGCTGGACAACAATACGATCCTCAAGAGGCTTAATGGAGACCGACACTCGGCTCTCTCCTTTTCATGCGCTACGAATAGGTTGGCCAAGGAGATGTCTGCCGTCGTCGCGGTGCCGGCAGGCGGTTCCTTGATTAGCACCCACACGGGGTGAGTGCTAACTGCGACTCTATGAGAAGGATTAGCACTCGGTCAAGGCGAGTGCCAGCGGCGGGCCCTCCGGCTTCCCCGGCCGCCGCCTGTGTGACGAAAATCGGCTCCGCTGCCCGGGGCCCAAGTTGCGTAAGGCTAACCTAACCCGGTAGCTTTCAAGCTGCGCGCAAATAGCAAACGTTTATGTTGCCTAATGCCGGTCCCGCCCGGGGCGGCGTTGACGAACAATGGAGAGTCAGTGAAAAAGCCCCTGAAGTCCGGCCTGGTGGCCATGACCGCAGCCGTTTCCATGCTCGCCCTGAGCGCCTGCGGCCAGCAGACCGACGCCGCGGCAGGCACCGACGCCGAGACGATCAGCGTAGAGCACGCCTCCGGCACCACCGACGTGCCGGTGAACCCGGAGACCGTCTACACCTTCGATCTGGGGGTGCTGGACAGCCTCACCGCCCTGGGCGTCGAGGTCGACGGCGTCCCGGAGGCGGCCGTGTTCCCCGAATCGCTGGCACAGTACGCCGGGGACGAATACACCAAGATCGGCTCCATGAAGGAACCCGACTTCGAGGCGATCAGCGAAGGCGCACCCGACCTGATCATCATCTCGGGCCGTACCGCCGAGGCCTACGGGGAACTGAGCAAAATCGCCCCGACCATCGACCTGAGCGTGGACACCGCCGCTCCGATCGAGAGCTTCAAGGAAGTCTCCGCGACCCTCGGCGAGATCTTCGGCAAGGAAGCCGAAGTCGACGAAAAGCTGGCGGCCATCGACACCAGGATCGAGGACACCAAGGCCGCAGCTGCCGACGCCGGCACCGGCCTGGTGCTGATGACGAGCGGCGGCGAGATGACGGCCTACGGCGCCGGGTCCCGGTTCGGCATCGTGCACGATGTCCTGGGCGTGCAGACCGCCGCGGACGTGAAGTCCGAGGGCCCGCACGGCGAGGCCATCTCGCACGAATTCGTGGCCGAGGCCAACCCGGACCACCTGTTCGTGATCGACCGCGACTCCGCCGTCGGCGAATCCGGGGAGGCCGCCGCGGCCGTCCTGGACAACGACCTGGTCAACGGCACCAGCGCCGCCAAGAACGACAGCATCACCTATTTGGATTCGGCCTCCTGGTACCTGGTGGGCTACGGCCTGAATAATACGGACGCCATGATCAGCGCCGTCCAGGCAGCCATCACGAAGTAGCACCCGTACGGCCGCCGGCGTCCGCCGGCGGCCTGCGCGGTGGCCCGACCCATGGCTTCCTCCACGATTTCCAGTCCGGCCCCGGCGGCAGCAGCCGCGGCGGGACGCTCCCGCGCCCGCGGATCCGGTTCCCAGCTCGCCTGGGCGGCCACCGCCGTCGTCGTCCTGGCCATTGCCAGCATGTTCGTGGGCGTCAGCGACGTGTCGCTGCCCGCGCTGCTGGCCGGTGACCAGAAGGCCTGGGACATCTTCTGGATCAGCCGGCTGCCGCGCACCCTGTCGGTCATCCTGGCCGGCGCGGCGCTGGGGATTGCCGGGCTGATCATGCAGCTGATGGCGCGGAACAAATTCGTGGAGCCGTCCACCGTGGGCACCGTGGAGTCCGCCTCGCTGGGCATCCTGGTGGTCACGGTGGCGATCCCCGGTGCCACCTTGTTGGCCAAGATGTCCGTGGCGACCGTGTTCGCGGCCGCCGGGACCGGCCTGTTCCTGCTGGTGCTGCGCCGGATCCCGCTGCGCAACACGCTCATTGTGCCGCTAGTGGGCATCATGCTGGGCGGCGTCATCGCCGCGGTGACCACGTTCTTCGCCTACCGCTTTGACCTGCTGCAGACGCTGAACAGCTGGATGATCGGCGACTTCTCCGGCGTGCTCCGCGGCCGCTACGAACTCCTCTGGATTGTCGCGCTGCTCGCGGTGATCGGCTACCTGTGCGCGGACCGGTTCACGATGGCCGGCATGGGGCAGGAATTCTCCACCAATCTGGGCCTGCACTACGGCCGGATCCTGACGCTCGGGCTGGTCATCGTCTCGCTGATCAGCGCCGTGGTGGTGGTCAACATCGGCGCCATTCCGTTCCTGGGGCTGGTGGTGCCCAACCTGGTGTCGCTGGCATTCGGTGACAGCGCCCGCCGAGCCGTTCCCTGGGTGGCAGTCTTCGGTGCGGGCTTTGTGCTGCTGTGCGACATCATCGGCCGCACCATCCGCTACCCCTACGAGATCCCGGTGGGCGTGATCGTCTCCGCCGTGGGCAGCGCCGTCTTCCTGTACCTGCTGCTGAGGACCCGCAAGAATGGCTGATTCGGTACTTCCGGCCGCGCTGACGCCGCACAAGCGCCGCACCCTCACCACGGTCCGGCCGCGGACCTGGATCATCCTGCTGGGCCTGCTGACGGCCGGCCTCGTGGCGGTGTTCATGACCATCGACCTGCGCGGCAACCTCGGCTACATCCTGCCCCGGCGTGCCATCAAGGTCGGTTCGATGCTGCTGGTGGCGTACGCCGTGGGCGTGTCCACCGTGTTGTTCCAGACGGTGACCGCCAACCGGATCCTGACCCCGTCGATCATGGGCTTCGATGCCCTCTACATGCTGATCCAGACCGGGCTGACCTTCGCCATCGGCGGGCAGGCGCTGCTGAGCCTGGGCGCGCCGGTGCGCTTCGTGATCGAAGTGATGCTGATGGTGGGCTTCTCCTTCCTGATCTACCGCTGGCTGTTCACCGGCGGCGGCAAGAGCCTGCACCTGATGCTGCTGGTGGGCATCGTGTTCGGGACCATGTTCCGCGGCATCTCCTCGCTGCTGCAGCGGCTGATCGATCCGAGCGAATTCATCATCCTGCAGGACCTGTTCTTCGCCAGCTTCAACAACGTGGACGGCGTGCTGCTGGCCGTGTCCGTGGTGGCCGTGGCCGCGGCCACCGTCCCGGTCTGGCGGATGCGCCGGCAGCTGGACGTGCTGGCGCTGGGCCGGGACACGGCGCTGAACCTGGGCGTGGACCACAGGCGGGCCGTCACCACCGTCCTGATGCTCTGCGCCATCCTGGTCGCCGTTTCCACCGCGCTGGTGGGCCCGATCACGTTCTTTGGCCTGCTGGTGGCCAGCCTTGCCTACCTGCTGTGCTCGCACTTCCGGCACGTGTACGTGCTGCCCATCGCCGTGCTGCTGGGCGCCATCGCCCTGGTCGGAGGCCAGCTGGTCCTCGAGCAGGTGTTCAGTTTCGATACCGCGCTGAGCATCGTCATTGAATTCGCCGGCGGCGTCCTGTTCATCGCCCTGCTGCTGAAAGGCTCCATCAAATGATCCACGTCTCCGGAGTCTCCAAGACCTACGGCACGCAGACCGTGGTGGACGACGTCAGCTGCTACATCAAGGACGGCGGCATCACCTCGATCATCGGGCCGAACGGCGCCGGCAAGTCCACGCTGCTGTCCATGGTCTCCCGGCTGCTGCCCATGGACGCCGGGGCGGTGACCATCGACGGGCTCGACGTCGGCAAGACCGCGGGCAAGGAACTGGCCCGCAAGATGGCCATCCTGCGCCAGGACAACCAGCTGACCGTCCGCCTGACCGTGCGGGACCTGGTGGGCTTCGGCCGTTTCCCGCACAACAACGGCCGGCCGGGCCCGGCCGACCTCGTGCAGATCGAGCAGGCGCTGGCGTACCTGGACCTGACGGCGATGGCGGACAAGTTCGTGGACGAGCTCTCCGGCGGCCAGCGGCAGCGGGCGTTCATCGCCATGGTGCTGGCCCAGGACACCGACTACCTGCTGCTGGACGAGCCGCTAAACAACCTGGACATGAAGCACTCGGTGGAAATGATGCGGCTGCTGCGCCGGCTGACCGACGAACTGGGCAAGACCGTGGTGCTGGTCATCCACGACATCAACTTCGCGTCCTGCTACTCGGACTCGATCATCGCCATGCGCTCCGGCCGCCTCGTGCACCAGGGTCCGCCGGCGCAGATCATGCAGCCGGACGTGCTGCGCGACGTGTACGACATCGACATCCGCATCGAGGAGATCGAGGGCAACCGGATCGGCGTCTACTTCGCCTGACGCCGGACGGCGGGGTTGGTGCCGGCCCGGGCCGGCGGGGTTGTGGCGGGCGCAGTCCCACCCGACGCCCGCACGGCGTCAGACCACGGAGAAATCGCCGGGCAGCATGGTCCGCCCGGTCAGGGCCAGCAGCACCTGGGCTCCGTCGCCGCGTTCGGCGGCAATCTCCATCGCCAGCCGCCCGGCTTCCAGCTCCACATTGCGCGGCAGTTCCGCCACCAGGCCGCAGGCCCGGGACAGGTCGAGGGTGTGCACCGCAAGTTCGAAGATCCGGGTAGGCAGGTAGTCGCTGAAGCGCATCCCGCCGGCGGCCGTCTCGATGACCCGGTCCTCGGTCAGCGGCAGCGTGTTTTCCAGCTGGGCCAGCAGCCGGTCCACCATATCCACCGGGTCCGGGCCCAGCTCCTTGCCGGCTGCCATGGCCCGCTCGGTGACGCCGGGATCATTGGCCAGTCCGGTGGCCAGGTAATAGTCAGCTGCCGATTCTACCTGGATTGTCTTGGCGGGGCGCCCCAAGTAGGTCAGCACCGTGGACAGCGCCCGGCTGGTATGTCCGGCGAGCGTCCGGACGCTCCAATCGTCCAGCCCGGGTGCGTTCCATGCGGTCGGCGGCACGTTTGCCAGCACCTCGCGGAAGTACCGGCCCGCGGACAGGAACGTTGCCGCCGATTCGATCATGCGCCCATGCTACGGCCGGCAGGCGGCCGCGACCAGCGTCGCCCTTCGTCCTGGCCGATCCTGCCGGAAACGGCCGTCGCGGGTCGTTCAGGCGAGGCGCCGCAGCTCCGGCTTCCAGCCCGCAGCAGGCGCAGCGACGCCTGCTGCGACGTCATCCCAGAGGGCCTGCCAGCCCCGGTGTGCCCTGTTGCCGGCTTCGATCAGCTCGCCAAGTTCCGCTTCAATCTCGGCTTGGCAAGCGTCTGTATCAATGTCGTACCCGTCGATGGATGTGGACATCGTGCACGCCTCCTCACAGTAAGCTTCCTTACCGACCCTACGGAGTCCCAGCATATCCCGCTATGGGGAGAACTACCCATCGCCGCTTTAAAGGCACGAATCGGCCGGTCCGCCGGCCTGAATCCGCTGCACTAGGCTTGAAACCATGGCACCCGAGACCCACGCCGAGAGCATTGCACCGATCCTCACTCCGGAAGGCTGGGAGCTGCTGAATTCGCTCGGCCCCTATTCCGAAGCGGAAAGCCTGCACACCGGCACCGAGTTGCGCAAGGCCGGCCACTCCCCCGAACTGGTCTCCGCCGCCATGACCCAGTCCCGCCTCCGTGCGAAGGCCACGGCGAAGTTCGGTCCCTTCGCGGAAAAAATGCTGTTCACCCCGGCGGGGCTGGAACAGGCCACGCGGCTGAACATCGCGGCCCTGCACGCCCGACGGTTCCAGGCCGCCGGGGTGGAGCACGTCGCGGACCTGGGCTGTGGAATCGGCGCAGACGCCATGGCGCTGGCCAGCCTGGACCGCAGGGTCACCGCCGTGGAACGGGACGAGACGACCGCCGCGGTGGCCACCATCAACCTGATGCCGTGGCCGACCGCGACCGTGGTCAACGCCGATGCGGAGGGACTGGACCTCACCGGGATCGACGGCGTGTGGCTGGATCCGGCGCGGCGGACGACGACGGCCTCGGGCACCACCCGCATCTTCGACCCGGAGGCGTTTTCTCCGCCGCTGTCCTTCGTGGAGAGGCTGGCCGACCGGGGAATGCCGGTGGGGGTCAAGCTGGGCCCGGGGATTCCCCATGAGGCGCTGCCGGACAACTGCGAGGCCCAATGGGTATCCGTCGACGGCGACGTGGTCGAGGCGGCGCTGTGGTTCAACCGGCTGGCGCGGCCGGGCATCCGGCGGGCGGCCTTGGTCACCGGAGCCGGCGGCACCGCCGAACTGACCAGCGCCGTCAGCTACGACCCGGCCAACCAGGACGTGGCAATCGGACCGGCGGCGGGCTACCTGTACGAGCCCGACGGCGCGGTGATCCGCGCCGGGCTGGTGGCAGACCTCGCCCGCGGGCTGGGCGGGCACCTGCTGGATGAGCACATCGCGTATATCTGCGCCCCGCACCTGCAGCCAACGCCGTTCGCCCGGGCATACCGGGTGCTGGAGGTCAAGCCGTACAACGTCAAGAAGCTCAAGGCCTGGGTGAAGGCGAGCCGGATCGGCACGCTGGAGATCAAGAAGCGCGGCACTTCGGTTGCCCCGGACGAGCTGCGCAAGACCCTCTTGACCGGTTCCGGCAAGGGGCCGAACAAGGCGACCCTGGTGCTGACGAGGGTCGGCGAGGACCGGATCGCCATCGTCGTCGAGCCCGTCCCCGCCGCCGGGGCCCGCAGCCGCGAGCGCAGCGCGAGGCCTTGACGCACTAGAATCAAGCTGTGTCTTGGCCCCGCGGCCCCAGCAGACCCATACCTCCGGCGGCAGCCGGTCCAGCCAAAGACGGAGCAACGTTTGTACATCGATTTCGCACGGTCCGCCCAATCTTCCCTCGGGGTTGAGTGGGAGCTGGCGCTGGTGGATGCCCAGACCGGCGAACTGGTCTCGGTGGCCGAGCAGGTGCTGGACGCCGTCCGCGCCGGGCATCCGGAGCTGCGGGACGATGACGAGCACCCGCACGTGAAGCAGGAGTTGCTGCTGAACACCGTGGAGCTGGTCACCGGTGTCTGCAACACCGTCCGTGAGGCCAAAGCGGACCTGAGCAGCGCCCTGGCGGCCGTCCGCGACGTCACCGACCCGATGGGGGTGGAGCTTTTCTGCGCGGGCAGCCATCCGTTTGCCGCGCCGCGGTTGCAGCCGGTTACCGACAAGGAACGCTACGCCAAGCTGATCGACCGTACCCAGTGGTGGGGGCACCAGATGGTGATTTACGGCGTGCACGTGCACGTGGGCCTTGACCACCGGGACAAGGCCCTGCCGGTGTTGGACGGGCTGGTCAACTATTTCCCGCACTTCCAGGCGATCTCCGCCTCCTCCCCCTTCTGGGCGGGAGAGGACACCGGCTACGCCTCGCAGCGCGCGCTGATGTTCCAGCAGCTGCCCACCGCGGGGCTGCCGTTCCAGTTCCCCAGCTGGGCGGTGTACGAGGATTACGTCGAGGACATGTTCACCACCGGGGTGATCGACACGATCAGCGAGATCCGCTGGGACATCCGGCCGGTTCCCGCGCTGGGCACCATCGAGATGCGGGTGTGCGACGGGCTGTCCACGCTGCAGGACGTCGGGGCCGTGGCCGCGCTGACGCAGTGCCTGGTGGACGAGTTCTCCACCGCCCTGGACAACGGCTGGGCCATCCCCACCATGCCGCCGTGGCACGTGCAGGAGAACAAGTGGCGTGCCGCCCGCTACGGCATGGACGCCATCATCATCCTCAACGCAGCCGGCAAGGAAATGCCGGTCACGGAGCACCTGCGCGAACACGTGCTGAACCGACTGGAACCGGTCGCCCGGAAGCTTGGCTGCAGCGACGAACTGGCAGACGTGGAGAAGATCCTCGAGGCCGGCGCCGGCTACCAGCGCCAGCGCAGGGTTGCCGCCGAACACGACGGCGACCTGCGCGCCGTCGTCCTCGACGTGGTCAGCCAGCTTCGCGGGAGCAACTGAGAGCCCGAAACCGGTCCCGTTTGGTCCCGAACAGGCGTAGGCTCTGCCCCAAGGAAACACCCGAGGAAACAGAGCCGGATGCGGGAAAGGGCTGGGCATGGCCGGGGAAAAGCATGCTGACGACGAGGCGCTGTACCAGGCGGAGGCCCCTGTCCCGGAGCAGGACTCCGACGCGCCGCCGCACGCCGGCTCGGCCAGCCTGGATGCCGCCATCGAACCGGACGTCGAGCGCGGGCCCGAGGACCGGCCGGAAGACGGCGACAAGGACCCGGCGTCCCCCCAGGAACCGGAAGACGGCGGCTAGGACCGGCCATCCCCGTCTCCGGCCGCACGGTCTCCCGGGCGCTGGCCTCTTCGACGCCTGAGGGCCCTTGACCGTTGCTCACCGGGCGTGTGAAGCTTGCGGGCACTCGACTATCCGCTTCCTCAAGGAGGCACCGATGAGAGCCATGGTGTACCGCGGGCCCTATAAGACTCGGGTGGAAGAAAAAGACATTCCCGCCATTGAACACCCCAACGATGCCATTGTCCGGGTGACGCTGGCCGCGATCTGCGGCTCGGACCTGCACCTCTACCACGGCATGATGCCCGATACCCGGGTCGGGATGACGTTCGGCCACGAGTTCATCGGTGTGGTCCACGAGGTGGGGCCGTCGGTCCGGAACCTCGCGCCGGGCGACCGGGTCATGGTCCCGTTCAACGTGTACTGCGGCTCCTGTTACTTCTGCGCGCGGGGCCTGTACTCCAACTGCCACAACGTGAATCCGAATGCCACGGCGGTGGGCGCCATCTACGGCTACTCCCACACCTGCGGAGGCTACGACGGCGGCCAGGCCGAATACGTCCGGGTGCCCTTCGCCGACGTCGGACCCGCCCTGATCCCGGACTGGATGGACGACGAGGACGCCGTGATGCTCACCGACGCCCTGCCCACCGGCTACTTCGGGGCGCAGTTGGGCGACATCGTCGAAGGCGACACCGTGGTGGTGTTCGGGGCCGGACCGGTGGGGCTGTTTGCCGCGAAGTCCGCCTGGCTGATGGGAGCGGGGCGCGTGATCGTCATCGACCACCTGGAGTACCGGCTGGAGATGGCCCGTTCCTTCGCGCATGCGGAAACCTACAACTTCGTCGAGTACGACGACATCGTGGTGCACCTGAAGAAGGTGACGGATGACCTGGGGGCGGACGTGGCGATCGACGCCGTGGGCGCCGAGGCGGACGGCAACCTGGCCCAGCACCTCACCTCCGCGACGTTCAAGCTGCAGGGCGGCTCGCCCGTCGCCCTGAACTGGGCCATCGATTCGGTCCGTAAGGGCGGGACCATTTCCGTGATGGGCGCCTACGGTCCGATGTTCAGCGCCGTGAAGTTCGGGGACGCCCTGAACAAGGGGTTGACGCTGCGGATGAACCAGTGTCCGGTCAAGCGCCAGTGGCCGCGGCTGTTCGAGCACATCCGCAACGGTTACCTGAAACCCAACGACATCGTCACCCACCGCATACCGCTGGAGCATATCTCCGACGGCTATCACATTTTCTCGTCGAAACTCGATGGCTGCATCAAGCCGCTCATCGTGCCGAATGCCGGCTAGGAGACTCCGCGATGCCCTACAGAGCCGAAAAACCCGAGCGCAGGCATACCAGCGAAGAACTCCGCGCCCGGATCCCGGGCTGGGGTGCCGACCTGGATCCGAAGGACCGTCCGGCCGTGCCGAAGGAACGCTTCGATCCCGGAGCCACCGGCGCGCACTGGGATTTCCCAGACCGCCAGGAGGAGAAATGGCCGCGCGAGCGATCCCTTGAGCACCGCATGCTGACGCCCGTCTTCGGCACGTCGACGCCGCCCAAGGGACTCTCGGGTGCGATGCGGCGGTACTCCTACCGGAAGTACAGCGAGGCGCGGGCGGCCCACTGGCTGATCCTGCTGGCCGCCGACCGGGTCGATGCCTGGGAAAGCCACCTTCGCTCCTTCGCGACCCGGCGGCCGGACAATCCCGTCACTGAATCCGGTGTGCGCAGCGAGTTCAGCCATCATGGGCTGGCCTCCCGGACCGGGACGAAGCGCGCGGACCTGAGCCATCAATGGCTCGACCCGGTCATCGTGGCCGGTCCCTGGCTGGCGGCAGGCGGCCTGGCCGCGCTGGCGGCCAGGGGCCTGGTCCGGCGCCTGCGCGCCTAGAGGTGCACGCTGGTGACCGGCATCGACGAATCCGGAGCGAATTCGAGGCCGGAGGGCCTGCCGCCGGCCATGACGACTTGGGCGCCGAGCGCGGCGACCATCGCCCCGTTGTCCGTGCACAGGGACACCGGGGGCACGCGCAGGGAGATGCCGTGCGCCGCGCAGCGTTCCTCGGTCAGCGCCCGCAGCCGCGAGTTCGCCGCAACGCCGCCGCCGAGCAGCAGGTTGGTGACGCCGTTTTCGGTGCAGGCCAGCATCGCCTTCGCGGTGATGACGTCCGCCACGGCTTCCTGGAAGGACGCGGCGATGTCGGCCACCGGCAGTGGTTCCCCGGCGGCCTCGAACTGCTCCACGCAGCGGGCGACGGCCGTCTTCAGGCCGGAGAAGGACCAGTCATAGCGGTGCGGGCCGGGGGCCTCGGCCGAGCCCATGTATTTGGGCTGGCTCAGTCCGCGGGGGAACCGGATGCGCCTCGGGTCGCCCTCCCGCGCCAGTTTGTCGATCGCCGGGCCGCCGGGATAGCCCAAGCCCAGGATGCGGGCCACCTTGTCGTAGGCTTCACCCGCCGCGTCGTCGATGGTGGAGCCGAGCAGTTCGACGTCGTCGGTCAGGGAGCGCACGCGCAGGATCTCCGTGTGTCCGCCGGAGACCAGCAGCGCGCCCAGGTTCTCCGGCAGCGCTCCCCCGTCCAGCACGCCGACGCCCACATGGGCGACCAGGTGGTTGATGGCGTACAGCGGCTTGCCGGTGGCCAGCGCCAGGGCCTTGGCCGCGCACACGCCGACCATCAGGGCGCCGGCCAGCCCGGGGCCGGAGGTCACCGCGAGCGCGTCCACCTCGCCGAGGGTGACGCCGGCCGTGTCCAGCGCCTGTTCCAGCGTGGGGATGAAGGCGTCGAGGTGGGCGCGCGAGGCGATCTCCGGGATCACTCCGCCGAAGCGCACGTGTTCCTCCATCGAGGAGGACACCGTGTTGGCCAGGAGCGTATCCCCGCGGACGATGCCCACGCCCGTTTCGTCGCAGGAGGACTCGATGCCCACCACCAGCGGTTCGGTGCGGTTCATCGCGTGTCCTCCGTCGTCTCGGGTTCGTGGTTTGTCCGGCCGGTCCCGGTGCCGCCGTCGGTGCCGGTGCCGGTGCGGGCCCCGGCGCCGGGAGCACCTGCCCAGTCCTTGAGGCGCAGCCGCATGATCAGGGCATCAACGCCGCCGCGGTAGTAACGCGGGCGCACGTGGATCTGCTCGAAGCCGAACCAGCGGTAGAGCCGCTGCGCCCGGGGGTTGTCCGCGCGCACTTCCAGCAAGACGTCGTCGGCCCGCTGGCTGCGTGCCAGGTCGATCAGCAGGGTCAGCAACGTGGTGCCGATGCCTTGCCCCTCGCGCTCGGGGACCACCGCAATGGTCTGCACATCGGCGATCGGCCGCACGCACATCAGCCCGGCGTAGCCGATCACCGTGCCGAGCGCGTCCTCGGCCACATAGTAGCTGCGGGTGTCCTGTGCCAGTTCCTCGTAGAACATCTCCGTCGGCCACGCGTCGTCCGGGAACAGCTTCCGTTCCAGCGCGTCCACGGCCGGTACGTCGGCCTCGGTCATCGGCCGGATGCCGCCCGCCGGCCGTAGCGTGCGGGCGGTCACAGGGCGCGCTTCCGCGGTCCGGGAACCTTGGCATCGGACTCGCGCAGGTACAGCGGCGTGGTGTCCGGCAGGGCAAGCCCCTTGTCCAGGCGGGCGACGGCGGTGCGGCCCAGCGCTTCGGCGGTCGGCTGGGTGCCGCCGTACTCGGTGACGGCCAGCAGTTGCTCCGGGTACAGCCCGGCGCCCATGCCGTAGGCCGGCAGGCGCGGAACGTCCGAGGGCGCGCCGACATGCGGGCCATCGAGCAGTTCGTGCGTGCCGCCGGTACTGCGGTAGCGCGCCCAATACACTTCCTTGCGCCGGGCGTCGGTGGCCACCACGAACTCGTCCACGCCGGCGCGCCACGCGTCCGGTGCGGCGTCCACGGCGATGGCGTCCAGGCTCATCGCCCCGTGCAGCGGCTTGCCCCAGGCGAAGGCCAGCGCCCGTGCGGTGGTGATGCCGGAGCGCAGGCCGGTGAACGGTCCCGGGCCAACCCCCACCACCAACGCGTCGATGTCGGCGCCGGTGACGTCCGCCGTCGTCATGATTTTGCTGATTCCGAGGGCCAGCACCTCGGCGTGGGTGCGCGTGTCCTCGGTGGCAAACGCGGCCAGGGTCTCCCCTTGTCCGGCCAGCAACGCGGCGCTGGCGATGGCGGAGGTATCAATGGAGAGAATGAGCACGCGTCAATTTTACTTGAGGGACGCGGGGTGACTTTCGGGCGCCGATCAGGAGGTGCCGGGCCGCGGCCTGGACAGGGTGCCGGGCCGCGGCCGGGACAGGGTGAGGGCCCGACCGGCGGCCGCGGAGGCGGGCCATGTTTTCGGGTCGGCTCTCACGCCTGCGGTGTGCCGGCTTCCTGCGGCGTGCCGGCGATGTTGACCAGCCATTGGATGCCGAACCTGTCCGTGCACATGCCGAAGGTGTCGCCCCAGGGCGCTTTTTGCAGCGGCTCCGTGACGTCGGCGCCGTCGATCAGCTTTTCCCAGTAGCCTCGCAGTTCGGCCTCGTTGTCGCCGCTGAGCGAGAGCGAATGGCTGGACCCGGGGGTGTATTCCATGCTGGCGGGGGTGTCCGCTGCCATGAGCACCAGCCCGCGCTCGGTGGACAGTTGCGAGTGCATGATCTTGTCGGTCTCCGCCGGGTCGTCGCTGGCCTGGAAGTCGCCGAAAGTGTTCAGCGTCAATTCGCCGCCGAACACCGACTGGTAGAACGTCATGGCTTCCCTGGCCTGGTCGCGGAATCCCAGGTACGGGTTCAGCTTGGTCTCCATGGCGGGCCTCCTCGTGGTCTGATGACGCCATCGATTATGGACCTGCGCCCGGGGGCCGTGAAGACCGCGGGCTCCCCCGGGGTCCCCGCCCGGCTAAATTCGCCCGCGCCGATGAAACGGCGGTGTCTGGCCGCCCGGCGGCGCCTCCGCAAGAGGCGCGCGGGGAAAATGTCCTGCGGGTCAGGCAAACATGTACGCGGCCCAGCGCGGCCCGTAGGCGGCCATGCGGATCAGCCGCGGCTCGCCGTCGTCGGGCTCGTCAAAGTCGAGCACGACGCCGGTGCTGCGCTGCGCTGCGGCGGCGCCACCCGCGGCGGCCTGGACGGCGGCGTCGCCCGGCACGGCGGCGCCCGGTGCCGCACCCTGCGGCCCGGCCGGCGCTCCCTCGGCGGGCCGGTTCGCCAGGTCTGCCCCGGTGGCCCGGACCAGCGAAATGTCCAGCCAGCTCTCGGAGAGGTGCTCCACCCGGCCGCGGCCCCACTCGACCACGGTCACGGCCTGGTCCATGGTGTTTTCCAGGTCGATGTCGTCGATCTCCCCGTCTGACTGCAGCCGGTAGGCATCCACGTGGACCAGGTCCGGCCCGCCGTTCATGCTGGGGTGGCTGCGGACCAGCACGAAGGTGGGGGAAATGATGCCGGGACGGACGCCGAGTCCTTCTCCCAGCCCCTGGGTGAAGGTGGTCTTGCCCGCCCCCAACCCGCCGCTGAGCACCACCAGGTCGCCCGCGCGCAGGATCCTGCCCAGCCGGGCGGCGAGCGCCTGGGTTTCCTCGGCCGAGCCCACGTGGAACTCGCGCTCCCACACCGGCGAGGCCGGTTGCTGCTGCGTCATGGCAGGTGCTCCCCCTGTCCGGTCGGCGTCATCGTTCATGTCAGCGGCGCCTTCATGCCAGCACGGCGCCGGGATCCCCGGCGCTGTCGGTGTTCCGGTCGTCGATCGCCGCCAGCGCCGCCCGGACTTGGGCCGCCGCCGCTGCCTGCTCGGCCGCGGATGCCGTGACTCCGGGTGCCGCGGCCGCCGGAGTGCCGACCTCGCCGCCCTCCCGTTGGTCGGCGGTTCCCGTGTAGTAGCGCGGGACCCGCTGGCTGACGCGGGTGACGATCTCGTAGTTGATGGTTCCGGCGCCCGCCGCCCAGTCCTGCGCGTCCGGGACGTCCCGGCCCGGCCCGAAAACGATCACTTCCTCGCCCACGAGGTCTTCGGCGTCGGTGGTCCTCAGGTCCACCACGAACTGGTCCATGGCCACCCGGCCCACCACGTCATAGCGGCGGCCGCGGATGGACACCTGGACGTTGGCGGCGCTGCGCGGAATGCCGTCCGCATAGCCCAGCGGTACCAGCACCAGCGTGGTCGGCCCGGAGGTGAGGTAGCTGAGCCCATAGGAGACGCCCTGGCCGCTGGGCACCTGTTTGCAGTTGGCCACCCGTGCGCGCAACGTCATGGCCGGAACCAGCCCGAGTTCCTCGGGGGTCTGCCCCTCGAAGGGCGAGAGCCCGTAAATGCCCAGCCCCACGCGGACCATGTCGAAGTGCGCGTCCGGGCGGCTGAGCGTACCGGGCGTGTTGGCCAGATGTCGGACCTCCAGATCCAGCCCCGCGTTCTCGGCCACCGCTACAGCCTCGCGGAAGCGGTCCACCTGCCCGTCCGTCTCAGGCCGGTGCGGTTCATCGGCGACCGCCAGGTGGGAGAAGACGCCGACCACCCGCAGCAGCCCCTGTTCCTGGTACTCCACGGCCCGGTTGATCAGGTCTTCCCAGAGGGCCGGCGGGCAGCCGTTGCGACCCAGCCCGGTATCGATCTTCAGGTGCACGCGTGCCGGCCGTTCGAGCCGCCGGGCCGCCTTGACCACCGGCTCGAGTTCCCAACCGGACACGCCGACGTCGATCCCCGCCTCGATGCCCGCGGCGAAGTCAGTGTCCGGGGTGTGCAGCCAGGCCAGGATGGGGGCATCGATGCCCGCCGCGCGCAGGGCCAGCCCCTCGGTGAAGTGCGCAGTGCCCAACCAGGACGCACCGGCTTCCAGTGCCGCCCGGGCCACCGGGACCGCACCGTGGCCATAGGCGTCCGCCTTGACCACCGCCATCACGCGGGCGGGGGCCGCGACCTCGCGCAGGTGCCGCACGTTGGCGCGGATGGCGGCAAGGTTGATGACGGCTTGGCGGTCATAGGGCAACGGTGACGTTGTAGAGCTCACGGATCCATTCTCCCATCCGAAGCATGCTTCCGGCTGAAGGCCTGCGCCGCGGAGCGCAATGCACCGCGGCGAGCGCGGTCAACGATCTTCGGCCCGGGCGCAGGTTCAGCCGCCAGGGCTTGTGGTTGGCCCTTGCTGGCACAATACAAGCAAGGGCCGCGTCCCGGGCTGCGGGCGGCCGATCGTTATGCAATGTCAATCGTTCGGGGGAAGCAGTGGCAACACTTGCCATACTGGGCGGCGGCGGGTTCCGGGTGCCGCTGGTCTACCGCGCGCTGGCCAACGGATCCGCGGCCGGCCTGGTGGACCGGCTGGTGCTCCACGACGCCGACGCAAGCCGCCAGCAGGCGATCGTCCGGGTGCTGGAGGACGCGCCCTTGCCCGGAGGCGGCCGACCGCCGAAGATAGAGTCCGCCCGGGACCTGGATAGCGCCCTGGCCGGCGCCGACGTCGTTTTCTCGGCCATCCGTCCCGGCGGCACCCTGGGCAGGACGCTGGACGAACGCGTGGCAACCCGGCTGAACCTGCTGGGCCAGGAGACCACCGGCGCTGCCGGGATAGCCGCGGGCCTGCGCGCTGTCCCCGCCGCCCTGCACATCGCCCGGCGGATGCGCGAGCTTTGCCCCGGTGCGTGGCTGATCAACTTCACCAATCCCGCCGGGCTGGTCACCGAAGCCGTCCTGCCGCTGCTCGGCCATCAGGTGGTCGGGATCTGTGACACGCCCATCGGGCTGGTGCGCCGCGCGGCGAGGGCAGCCGGGGTCACGCTGCACCGCGGCTCGCTGGCGGGCGTGGATTATGCGGGCCTCAACCACCTGGGGTGGCTGCGCGGGCTGGAGCACGAGGGCCGGGACCGGCTTCCCGCTTTGCTCGGCGACCCGGGGCGGCTCCAGTCGTTCGAAGAAGGCCGGATCTTCGGCACGCGCGAACTGCAGGTGCTCGGTGCCATTCCGAATGCCTACCTGTTCTATTACTACTTTCGCCGGGAGGCCACCCTGGCCCTGGCCGGCGCCGCCCAGACCCGTGGCGAGTCCATCCACGAATTGCAGCAGGAGTTGTACGCCAGGCTGCAGGCTTCCGGAACCCCCTACGCGGATTGGGAGGATGCCCTGCGCCGCCGCGAGGAGGGCTACCTGTCCGAGGCCCGCGACATCGGCGTCTCGCGCGACGAACAGGACCTGGCCGCCGGCGGCTATGAGCAGGTGGCCCTGGACGTGATGCGCGCCCTGCTGTCCGGCGAGCGCAGCGAGCTGATCCTCAACGTCCGGAATGCCGGCACCATCCCGCAGCTGCCGGAGAACGCCGTCATCGAGGTGCCGTCGGTGGTCGGTGCGGACGGCGCCCGGCCCCTGCCGGTGAAGCCGCTGACCCTGCACCAGGCCGGACTGATGACGCAGATCAAGGCCGTGGAGCAGGAGGTCATCCGCGGCGGGCAGGGAGACCGCGCGGCGGCCCTGCGGGCCTTCATGATCCACCCGCTGATTACCTCCGGCCACGTGGCCCACCGCCTGCTCGCGGCCTATGAACAGGCCCACGGATACCGCTGGAGCTGACCGGGACCTGATCGCCGCCTCGGGCCGGCCGGTCAGGTCGGCCCGCCGGGGAGGCTGGCCCGCTGGCGCCGCGCGTGGCAGGGTGAGGGCATGCCCACCGAGGACGATGTGCGCCGCCTCTGCCTGGCCCTGCCCGGCGTCACGGAGCGGCCCAGCTGGGGCCAGCCCGCCTGGTTCGTCAAGTCGCTGATGGCGCGGATGTGGGAGCCGGGCGTGCTGACCGTCAAGTCCGACGAGCGCGACGCCCTGGCCGCGACGGCCCCGGACGTCTTTTTCTGGACCCCGCACCACGAGCGTTCGCCGCTGCTGGTGCTGATGCGCCTGGACAAAGTCGAGCCCGGCCATCTCGAAGAATTGCTCGACGAATCGTTCCGGCTCGCCGGAGGCCGGCACAGCCGCTGACCTGCATTGGCGTTGGCCGGCACAGTCGCTGCCCGCCTCCGACCAGCGCAGCCGCCCTGCGGCGGGGCCGAGCCCGTCCGGGGCCTTAGCGCGCCCCGGCGGGCTGCGCCTCGGCCCGCTCGGGCCGCCGGGCGTGCTGCACCAGCTGGGCGCCTTCCACATCCACGTCCGGGAGCACCCTGTCCAGCCACGCCGGCATCCACCAGGCCGCCTTGCCGAACAGGTGCATCGCCGCCGGGATCAGCGTCATCCGCACCACGAACGCGTCCAGCAGCACGCCCAGGGCCAGCGCGAAGCCGATCGGCCGGACCATGGTCAGGTGGGAGAAGATGAATCCGGCGAACACGGAGACCATAATGATCGCCGCGGCCGTGACTACCTTGGCGCCGTGGTTGAAGCCGCTGACCACGGCGGCCCTGGCGTCCTCGCCGTGTGCATAGGATTCGCGCATGCCGGCGACCAGGAACATCTGGTAGTCCATCGCCAGCCCGAACAGCACGCCGATCATGATCATCGGCAGGAAGCTCAGGATCGGCCCGGGGTCGTGGACGTCGAAGATGCCGCCCAGCCAGCCCCACTGGTAGATCGCCACCACGGCGCCGAAGCTGGCACCGAGTGACAGCAGGAAGCCCGCGGTGGCCAGCAGCGGCACCAGGACGGAGCGGAAGACCAGCAGCAGCAGGATCAGGGAGAGCCCGATCACGATGGCCAGGTAGACCGGCATGGCGTCCGCCAGCTTGTCGGAGACGTCGATCTGCATCGCCGGCTGCCCGGTCACGGAGATCGCGACGCCGGTATCCTGCTCGAGTGCGCCGGCCTGCGCCCGAAGGTTATGGACCAGCTCCTCGGTGCTTTCGGCGGCCGGGCCTTCTGCGGGAATGACTTGGAGCACGGCGGTGCGCCCGTCTCCGCTGGTGCCGGTCGGAACGGCCGCGGCGACGTGGTCCATCGCCCGCAGCTCCTGCGAGAGCCGCAGCAGCGCCTCATCGGTCTCGCTGCCTTCCAGTCCCGCCGGGAGGTCGGCCACCACGATGAGCGGGCCGTTAATTCCCTCGCCGAAGCTCTCGCCCAGCTGGCGGTAGGACTGGTAGGCCGTCGAGTCCGCAGGCTCGGAGCTGCCGTCGGGCAGGCCCAGCCGCAGCTCGGCGGCCGGCACCGCCATCGCGCCCAGCACCGCCATGCCCGCGACCAGCGCGAGCCACGGGTGCTTCGTCACCGTCTTGCCCCAGCTGCGCTTGGGGTCGTTGTGGAAGTGCGCCTCACGCTCCGTGGTCTCCGCATCGGCGGCCACCGGGCCGGGCAGGCCGGCCTTGGCCCACGCGCGTTGGGAGAGGATGCGCCTGCCCATGATGGCCAGCATCGCCGGGGTCAGGGTCAGGGCGACGACGACGGCGACCGCCACCGTTGCGGCTCCGGCCAGTCCCAGCACCGTCAGGAACGGGATGCCCGGCACCGCCAGCGCGGCGAGGGCGATGATCACGGTGAGCCCGGCAAAGAGCACTGCGTTGCCGGAGGTGCCGGTGGCCCGGCCGATCGATTCGACCAGCGGCACGCCGGAGAGCAGCTGGGTGCGGTGGCGGTTGACGATGAATAGGGAGTAGTCGATGCCCACGGCCAGGCCCAGCATCAGCGCCAGCACCGGCGAGACGGAACTCATCTCGATGACACCGCTGAGCGCCATGGTGCCGCCCACGCCGACCCCGACGCCCACGATCGCCATCAGCAGCGGCAGTCCGGCCGCGATGAGCGTGCCGAGCATGAGCACCAGCACCGCGGCGGCCACGGCGATGCCGATGATCTCGGCTGCTCCGAACAGGCTGGAGATGTCTTCGACGATGTCCTTGCTGTACTCCGCCCGCAGGCCCGGCACCAGGCCGGCCTCGGTGACCTGCTGGACCTGTTCGCGGTCCTCCTTGGAAACCTCCATCATGCCCTGCTCGAACTGGACCTGGACGAAGGCGGCCGAGCCGTCCCCGGATACGAACCGCAGCCCCGCCGAGGACTGCTCCCGCAGCTTCCCCGCCTCCAGATCGGCGACGCCTGACTCGTACTCCGCCCGGCCGTCTGCCAGCTGCCGTTCGGCTTCCGCCAACCGGGCCCGTGCCGTCTCCAGCTGCGCCCGCTGCGGCTCCAGCCGGGCACGTGCCTGCTCGGCCATCGCCGCCTGGCCGGCTGCCTCCAGCTGCCCGATCTGCGCCTCCGCCGCCTTCAGCTGCTGCAGGCCCGGCTTTAGCTGCGCCTTGCCCGCATCCAGCTCGGCCTGGGCGTCCTCAAGCCGTTGTGCGGCGGCTTCGAGCTTCTCTTCGCCGTCGGCGATCGTCCGTGGCGCCTTGTCCAGGGCGGCCTGCAGTTCCACCGGGTTCGTGGCGTTCTTGACCGCGTCCAGCTTCGTCAGGTCCGCGGCGATGGCCGCGATGGCGTCCTGGTGCCCGGCGGTGAACGCGCGGCCGTCCACCGTCGTGAACACGATCGTGCCGAGGCCGCCCGAGGCGGCCGGCATTTTCTCCCGCAGGTCGTCCGCCACCGCTTGGGCGGGAGTGCCGGGAATGGTGAAGCTGTTGGAGAGGGTGCCCATGAAGGCAGCGACGGATCCGCCGACGGCGACCATGACCACCAGCCACGCGGAGACGAACCACCAGCGTTTCCGCGCGGCGAGCTTACCGAGTCTGTAGAGCAGTGAGGCCACGGGGTCAGTCCTTGGGATAGTGGTTGAAGCCGCTGCGCAGCATGTCAAGGCTCTCGAGCAACTGCTGGCGGAAGGCCGACGGTTCGGGTGCCCCGCCGGCGGGGGTTTGGGTTGCGGCCATGCGCATGGCCGCCTGCGCGCAGGCGATCAGCGATCCGGCAAGCGCCGTGACCATCAGCTCGCCGGCGCTGTCCGGCAGCCGGGGGCGCAGCCCGTCTTCGAGTGATTGCCTGGCCTGGCTCCAGGCTTGCAGTTGCACGCGCTCCAACTGGGCGTCGTCTATACCCATCTGGTAGATCTCGCACAGCAGCGCAAGCCGGCTCTGGCTGATCTCCCCGCCGAAAGTGGCCAGGACCGCGTCCATGATCGGTTCGTCGTCCGGCCGCTCATCGAGCCGCTTAAAGGACTCGGCCAGGAATTCTTCCACCGGCCGCGTGACCGCCGCCTCGACGGAGGGGAAGTAGTTGAAGAAGGTCCGGCGCGAGACGCCCGCCTCTGCTGCCACCTGGTCCACCGTGAAGCCGCCCGGCCCCTGTTCCCTGGTCAGCCGCAACGCGGCCGCGGTGATGGCGCCCCGCGTGGCCGCCTTGTTGCGTTCACGGAGCCCTTCCAGGGGCACCGAGGTTCCTGCGCTCATCGGGCCAGTGTAGGGCTAAGTTGCACACCATGCAAAATTGCCTTGGGTGCATGATATTTCAGGTGTGGCCGGGTCCTCGGCTAAATTAGTGGGGATGCCCCTCCCCGTAGGACACCCCCTGGCACCTTGCCGACGCCGACTAATCTCCTAGGACGTTCATGTCTCCCCGCACCCTGTTCCGCACCGTCGCCTTCGCCGAAGCCGTGACGTGGACGCTGCTGTTGCTGGCCCTGCTGCTGCGGGCGCTGGTGCCGGAAGCACGCCTGGCGGTCAGTATCGCGGGCGGCCTGCACGGCTTTGTTTTCCTCTGCTATGTCGTCAGCACCTGCTTCACGTGGGTGAACCAAAGGTGGTCTGCGGGCCGCGGCATCCTGGCCGTGGTCTCCGCCGCCATCCCGTTTGCGACGATTCCCGTGGAGAAGTCGATGGACCGCAACGGCCTGCTCGGCGACGTGTGGCGGCTCGGCGCCGGCGGTGACGCGCCGCGCGGTTTCCTCGAGAAGCTGCAGGCGGCAGTGCTCGCCCGCCCGTTGGCGGCCATCGCCGTCGTCGTCGTCGCCGTCGCCGCCGTCTTCGGCTTGCTGCTCTACCTGGGTCCGCCGGATACCTGGTTCGCCTAGAACCGGACCACAGCCCGACCGCACCAGCGAGGAGCCGCCGGCACACCGTTCCGGGTGCCGACGGCTCCTCGCTGCCGTTTGAGTGATGCGGTGGCCCAAGACGGTGGGGAGGACCGGGAGATCCCTGTCCTCCCCACCGTTGGGGTACACCCGAGGGATACCTACCCTAAGGGCGGTCTCCTAGT
The DNA here is from genome assembly GCF_059090765.1 of Arthrobacter sp. Cza30. Taxonomy (NCBI): domain Bacteria; kingdom Bacillati; phylum Actinomycetota; class Actinomycetes; order Micrococcales; family Micrococcaceae; genus Arthrobacter; species Arthrobacter sp. Cza30. The sequence goes on from NZ_JBNHGA010000005.1 coordinate 604,591, forward strand.
GGTGGCCGTGGCCGTTGTCGTCGTCGTCGCACCGGAACTTCACGCGGTCGCTCGATACCCATCCGTCGGCGCGGCTGTAGCTGACCGCCTTATACGTCTTGCCGCACTTCAGGTCGTCGCCACGGACGGTGAAGTCGCCGTCATCGGTCCGGACGCGGAAATGATCCACGACCTTATGCTTGGAGACGTTGATGATCCAGACATGGACGCGGTTCGCTTCGTAGCCCTCGCCCCTTACCCGGTAATCGCCGTCATCATAAATGCGCAGCGACAGCTCGGCGTCGCCGTTGCCGTTGCCGTGGTCACCTTTGTCTTCGTGGGAATGCGAAGCAGGCACCGCCACGCTGCTGGCACCGGCCGGTGCCGCCAGGCCGATTGATGCGAGAAGTCCCAGGAGTACGCCGGTCACCATCAACCACACGCGCAGTCTTGCTGAAGTTTTCATTACTGAGAGTGCTTCCGTGCTTTTACGGGAGGCCAGGAACGCGGAAGGCGCGTCCGCCTGTCATCGATGAGCGGCCTGGCGGGGCCCCCCGGCTTCCTATCGCCGCTGCCGCTCACTGGTGCCGGAAAAAAGACGGGACTGCCCCCGGCCCAACAGAAGTTACTTGAGGTTGCCATCCCTCGGGAGGATCCTGCCTCCGGTGCCCCGCACCCTGCCCCAAGGTGCGGTTGGCACGTCTACAGCGTAGTGGAAACAGGTATCGCCGGGTACCCCGTCACGCGGTTTTTCCGCGCTGGATCATCGCGGCGGGACCATCCGCCTTCAGCCCTTCGGCTTCCAGATGTTGATGTCGGAGTCCACCGCGAACCGGTTGATCGCGTCGGCTTCCTCGGTCGTGAAGTCCAGTTTGGCCACGGCGGCGAGGCTGTCCTCCAGTTGCTGCACGCTCGAGGCCCCGATCAAGGCCGAGGTGACCGGGGCGCCCTTGGGTTGCCGGCGAAGCACCCAGGCGATGGCCAGCTGCGCCAGTGACTGGCCGCGGTCCGCCGCCAGCTGGTTCAGTCCGCGGACGCGGTCCAGATTCTCGTCGGAGAGCATCTGCGGGAACAGCGACTTGTCCTGTGCGGCGCGGGAGTCACCGGGGATACCGTTCAGGTAGCGGTCGGTGAGCATGCCTTGGGCCAGCGGCGAGAACGCGATGCAACCCATGCCTTCGTCGTCCAGGACTTCCAGCAGGTTCGGGCTGCCGCCTTCCACCCAGCGGTTGAGCATGGAGTACGAGGGCTGGTGGATCAGCAGCGGGGTCCCCAGCGCGCGCATGATCCGTGCGGCCTCCCGGGTCTGCTCGGGGGTGTAGGAAGAGATGCCCGCATACATGGCCTTGCCGGAGCGGACGGCCTGGTCCAGCGCGCCCATCGTCTCCTCCAGCGGCGTGTTCGGGTCCGGCCGGTGGCTGTAGAAGATGTCCACATAGTCCAGACCCATCCGCTTCAGCGAGGCGTCCAGGCTGGAGAGCAGGTATTTGCGCGAACCCCACTCGCCGTACGGGCCGGGCCACATCAGGTAGCCGGCCTTGGTGGAGATCACCAGTTCGTCCCGGTAGGGCAGGAAATCCTGGCGCATGTGCCGGCCGAAATTGGTTTCGGCGCTGCCCTCCGGCGGGCCGTAGTTGTTGGCCACATCGAAGTGCGTCACCCCGAGGTCGAAGGCCCGGCGCAGGATGGCGCCCTGCACTTCGAACGGCTTGTCGTCGCCGAAGTTGTGCCAGAGGCCCAGCGAGACGGCGGGCAGCTTCAGCCCGCTGCGGCCCACCCGGCGGTAGGGAATGTTCTGGTACCGGTTCTCTGCAGCCTCATACGCCATCCCCTCATCATGCCATCGTGCGGCTACCGGTTCCGACCGGCGATGATCCTGCCCACAACCGCGGGGAGGACGGCGCTGATATCGGAGGCGGCCAGGGGTGCACCCGGTGACGACGACGGCGCTGCCCGCCTTCCGGCGCGTCCGCGGCGGTTCTCCGACTCCAAAGGCTGCGGCTGCGCCCCGCCGTCCCGCCCTGCGCTGTCCCGCCCCGATGCCTCCGACGCGGCGAGCCCGTGCAGGCAGGCAGCCATGGCAGCGACCACCGCCCCGTGCTCGGCCGCGGCGAAACCGGCAGCGTCCAGGTCCTCGGTCCGGATGGTCGCCGCGAGCGCTCCGAGGATCCCGGCCAGCGTGTCGCCCGAACCGGCCGTGGCCAGCCATACGGGCCCGTCGTCCTGGCTGAACAGGGCGCCGTCCGGTGCGGCGATCACCGTCACGGAGCCCTTGAGCAGCACGGTGGCCCCGGTGAGCCCGGCGGCCAGCGCGGCAAACTCCGCCGGGGCCGCTTCGATGTGCTCCCGGTCGGTCTCCACCCCCTGGGCTGAGAGGATGCGCACCAGTTCGCCGGCATGCGGCGTCAGGACCACCCGGGGTCCGGGCTCTGCGGGCAGCACGTCGAAGGCACCGGCGTCGGCAATCACCGGCAGCCCGGATGCCAGGGCGTCCCTGGCGCGCTGGCGCTGCTCCGCGTCACCGTCGGTTCCCGGTCCCACCAGCCACGCCTGGACGCGCGAAGCGGCGACGGACTCCTGCGAGCAGACTGCTTCGGGGGTCAGCACGTTGATCTGGTGGCACACCTCGGCCGGGCCGAGATAGCGGATCATGCCCACACCGGTGGCGGCGGCGGCCTGGGTCGCGAGCAAGGCGGCCCCGGGATAGGACGCAGATCCGGCGGCGACGCCGAGCACTCCGCGGGTGTACTTGTGGTCGGTTCGGCGCGGCACGGGCCACAACCGGGCCAGATCCTGTACCTGGAGCCGCCGCAGCCGCGGCGGCGGAAGAAGGTCCCCGATGCCGATGTCCACCGTTTCCACCCGGCCCGCGAGCGCCGCCGCAGGATCCAGCAACAGGCCGGTCTTCGCTCCACCGAAGGTGACCGTGAGGTCAGCCGGCAGCACGGGGTGGTTCACCTCGCCGGTCTCGGCGTTGACGCCGCTGGGCAGGTCGCACGCCACGACGCCGGGGCGGCGGCGGCCCGGCTCCGCGTCAAGGACCGCCTGGGCCAGCTCCCGGGCCGGTCCCCGCAGCGCCCCGGACGCGCCGGTGCCCAAGATCCCGTCGACCAGCACGTCGGCGGCACAACAGGTCGCGGCCGCCTCGCGGATGGCCCGCGCGACCTCCCGTAAATGCGGAGCTGTGGAAACCTCCGGGGCCCGGCGGGCCGGGTCCTCGCCGGCTCCCTCTGCCGCCAGCCGCAGCACCAATCCTCCTGCCCTCTCGAACGCGGCCAACGCCGCCGCATGCACCCGCTCCGAGGTGAGCACCGCCGTCGCCGTGGCGCCGCGGCGGGCCACCGAAGCAGCGGCGAAGAGGGCGTCTCCGCCGTTGTTGCCACTGCCGGCCAGCACCACCAGCCGGGCACCATAGACCCGGCCCCGGACACGCTTCAGTTCCCGGATGACGGCGGCCGCCAGTCCGGCCGCGGCGCGGGCCATCAGCAGCGGTCCCTGCCCGGCGTCCAGCAGCGGCCGTTCGGCGGCGCGGATGTCCTCCGGAGACCAGGCGCGGATCATGCCATCCCCTCGGTTCAGCGGGCGGGCGCGCTGCGGACTATGGCGGCCGAGTGTGCGGGCAGCGTCAGCCGGCCGGCTGCTGCGGCCGCCGCTGACCCGGTCCCGCCGGGTGCGGCCTCCTCGGACCCAATCCCGCTGGCGCCGTCCCCGGCGATCGTGGTGCCGTCGTCGGCGGCGAGCGCGGCGCCGTCGTCGGTGGTCAGGACCAGCGTGCCCGGCCGGGCGGGGAGCCGCCGCGGCTCGGCGGAGAAGTTGCAGCAGATCGCGAAGGAGCCGCGCCGGAGGATCAGCCAGCCCTCCTCCGCCTGGGACTCCACTGACAAGGACGCGAAGTCCGGTTCCGTCAGCTCCGGATGCTGCTTCCGGAGGGCGATCAGCCGGGTGTAGAGCTCGAGGAGCCGGGCGTGGTCGCCCGTGCCGGGCTCGGCCCAGTCCAGTTTCGAGTTGTGGAACGTCGCCGGGTCCTGCGGATCGGGCACTACCGCAGGGTCCCAGCCCATCCGCTCGAACTCCTTGAGCCTGCCGGCAGAGGTCGCCTCGCCGAGCTCCGGTTCGGGATGGGAGGTGAAGAATTGCCACGGCGTGGAGGCCGCAAACTCTTCGCCCATGAACACCATCGGCGTAAACGGAGACATCAGGTTCAGCACGGCTGCCAGCGCCAGCTGCCCGTAGCCGAGGGTGCCGGTGAGCCGGTCTCCGGCGGCACGGTTGCCGATCTGGTCGTGGTTCTGGGTGCAGACCACCAGTTGCCGGGCGGTCACCCGGTCCTTGTTGATCGGCCGGCCGTGGTGCCGTTCCCGGAACGAGGAATAGCCGCCGTCGTGGAAGAAGCCGTCCCGCAGCACCTTTTCCAGCGCGCCCAGCCCGGCAAAGTCGGCGTAGTAGCCGCTGGTTTCGCCGGTGAGGTTCACGTGCACGGCGTGGTGGAAGTCGTCGCTCCACTGGCCGGCCAGGCCATAGCCGTTCACCTGCCGGGACTCGATCAGCCGCGGATTGTTGAGGTCGGACTCGGCGACCAGGAACAACGGCTTGTTCAGCTCGGCGGCACACGCGTCCGTCGCCGCCGCGATCTCCTCGAGGATGTGCACGGCGCGCTCGTCCCGCAGCGCGTGCACCGCATCCAGGCGCAGGCCGTCCATGTGGTAGTCGCGGAACCACATCAGCACGTTGTCGATGATGAAGCGGCGGACCTCGTCCGATCCGGGGCCGTCCAGGTTCACGGATTCGCCCCAGGTGTTGGCGCTGCTGCTGCTCAGGTACGGCCCGAACCGCGGCAGGTAGTTTCCGCTGGGACCCAAATGGTTGTAGACCACGTCCTGGATGACGCCGATGCCCTTGGCGTGCGCGGCGTCCACGAACCGCTGGTAGGCGGCCGGCCCGCCGTAGCTCTCCTGCACCGCGTACCAGAGCACGCCGTCGTAGCCCCAGTTGTGCGTGCCGTTAAACGCGTTGACCGGCAGCAGTTCCACATAATCCACCCCGAGTCCGGCCAGGTAGTCGAGCTTGGCCGCGGCGGAATCCAGCGTGCCCTCGGAGGTGAACGTGCCGATGTGCAGTTCGTAGATCACCCCGCCCAGCCCCGGCGAAACCCAGTCCTGGTCCTGCCAGCGATGGGCCCCCGCGTCGAAGGTCCGGGACATCCCGTGCACCCCGTCCGGCTGGCGGCGCGAGCGTGGATCCGGCAGCACCGCGTCCCCGCCGTCCAGCAGATAGCCGTAGTCACACTCCCCCTCGGGCGCTGCGGCGGGGTCCGCCAGACGCCACCAGCCGGCGTCGTCCGGGCCCTGCATCGGCAGCCGTGCGGCGCCGGCCTGCAGTTCCACCCTTCCGGCACGCGGGGCCCACACCGCGAAGTTCCGGCTCATGACTTGTCCTCCTGTTCGCGCACCAGCAGCGCCACCGGCAATTCCGTCAGCACGCCGGCCAACGGCAGGACGCCGTTGTTTGCGTGGCTCCGCCCGCTCAGCACATCGCGGTATCGTCCGGCGGGCAGGACGACGGCGGTGTCCCGCCACCCGCCGTCTCGCTGCAGCCGCACCGGGAGCCTGGTGGCCAGCGTGATGGCGCCGCCGCGGTCGAAGCCGAACGCGTGGTCGGCCGCGGGGCCTTGGACCGGGACGACTTCGTAGCCGGTGAACAGCTCCGGCCGGTCACGGCGCAGCCGAAGTGCCCGGGCGACCACCAGCAGCTTGGCCGCCGCGCCGTCGTCCACCGGCGGCGTCCCGTCCCGGTCCAGGTTGTCCAGCGCCTGGCGCCGGGCGGTGAAATCCACCGGCCGGCGGTTGTCCGGGTCCACCAGCGAATGGTCCCAGAACTCGGTGCCCTGGTAGACGTCGGGCACTCCGGGCATGGTCAGCTGGATGAGCTTTGCCGAGAGGGAGTTGCTCCAGCCGAAGGGCTTGATCTTCTCGGCCAGGCTGACCAGCAGCCGGTTCACCTCCGGGGTGTCGAAGGCCGCGTCCACGGCGGCGTGGAGTTGTTTTTCGAAGTCATGGTCCGGGTCGATCCACGAGGTGCTGTTGCCCGCTTCCCGGGCGGCCTTCTCCGCGTAGGCGTGGGCCCGGGCCCGGCTGAACGGCCACGCCCCCAGCGCCGCCTGCCAGAGCAGGTCCGCGAACGGCAGATCCCCGAAGGGTGCCAGCCGGTCGAGCTCCGCCAGCCAATCCGGCCACTGGTCCGCCAGTTCCGCGAGCACCGAGATGCGGGCCCGGGTGTCCTCGCTGCGCTTCGTGTCGTGGGTGGACAGCGCGGTCATGGCGAGCGGCAGTTCCTGCTGCCGGCGGATCAACCGGGTGTGGAGCTCGAACGGCTCCACCGCGAAGATCGACGGGTCCGCCCCCACCTCGTTCAGGGAGGTCAGGCGCGTGTAGCGGTAGAACGCGGTGTCTTCCACCCCCTTGGCCATCACCATGCCGGAGGTCTGCTGGAACCGCACGGCGAGTTCGGTGAGCACTCCCTGCGGATTCAGCAGCGGCAGCAGGGTGGTGACGGCTTCGGCCAGGTCGGGACGGCGGACCTGGGCGGCGATCCCGGCTTCCTCGAGGTATTGCGTGCCGACCGGGAGGTAGCTCCGGTACACCGGGAAGCAGCTGAGCAGCTCGGCGATCGCATCGGCCGCCGTCTCGAACTCCAGGCCGGCGCCGGCCGGAACCAGCCGGGCCAGGCGCAGCACCTCGGAGCGCAGGATACCGTCGGCGATCCCCCGCTTGGTGTCGTGGATCATGTGCTGGTACGGCTCGACGGGGGCCGCGTCGGTGAGGCGTTCCCGCCCGTCGGGATCGACCAGCAGCCGGTCCACGTCGGCCAGCGCGTCATACCCGGTGGTGCCCGCGCAGGCCCAGTCTGCCGGCAGCTCCTCCCCCGGCTCCAGGATCTTCTCGACCAGGACGTAGGCGCCGCCGGTCAGTTCGTGCAGCCGCTGCAGATAGCCCTTCGGGTCTGCCAGCCCGTCGGGATGGTCCACGCGCAGCCCGTCGACCAGGCCCTCGTCGAACCAGCGCTTGATCTCCGCGTGGGATTCGTCGAAGACCCACGGCACCTCCACCCGGACCCCGGCCAGGGAGTTGACGCCGAAGAACCGGCGGTAATTGAGTTCGGCATCGGCCCGCCGCCAGTTCACCAGCTGGTAGTGCTGGCGCTCATGGACTTCGCGGGCGGTAGCGCCGTCGTCGCCGGTCCCCTCAGCCAGGGGGAAGCGGTGGTCGTAGTAACGCAGCTCGCCGTCGGCCAGCTCCAACGCCTCGAGTTCCGCGTCGCCGTCGCCCAGCACGGGCAGCCGGAGCTTGCCGCCGCCGGCGTCCCAGTCGATGTCGAACGCCTCCGCGTAGCGGGAGCCGCGGCCCTCCGACAGCAGCGACCACCACCAGCGGTTGTTGGCCGGCGTGGCCACGCCCATGTGGTTCGGCACGATGTCCACCAGGACGCCCATCCCGTTCTTCCGGGCGGCGGCGGAGAGCGTCCGCAGCCCGTCGATCCCGCCCCGGGCCGGGTCCACCGTGCTGAAGTCGACCACGTCGTAGCCGTGATCGGACCCCGGCTCCGCGGTCAGCAGGGGCGACAGGTACACCCAGTCGACGCCGAGCCGGTGCAGGTAGGGCAGCAGTTCGGCGGCGTCATAAAGCGTGAACGATTCCCTGATCTGCAGCCGGTAGGTCGACGCCGGGGCCCTCATCCCTTCTCCTGCCCCGTCTCGCTCCCGGCGCCCTGCAGCCCGGGGTCCCCGTCCGGCTCGGCCGCGGCCGGCTCGGCCCCGACCGTCCGCTCCGCCTCGGCCATGGCCGCAACGGAGGCGGCGACCGAGTGGTCCGGCTCTTCTTCCGGCGCCGTGTGGGCCTTGAGGACCACCGTGGACTTGGCGGCGACCGGCACCTTCGTCCCGGCCGTCAGCGGGCCGGGCAGCTGGTCGCCGCCGGCCGTGTCGATGATGATGTCCCAGGCCGCCGAGTACTCCCGCGGCGGCAGCACGAACGGCACGTCGTCGTCGGCGGCGTTGAAGTACACCAGGAAGTGCTCGTCGGTGATCCGCTGCCCGCGGTCGTCGCGCCCGCGGATGCCCTGGCCGTTGAGGAAGACGCCGATGCAGCGGCCGAGGGCCTCGTCCCAGTCCTCGGGCTCCATCGGTGTTCCCTCCGTGGTCAGCCACACGACGTCGCTCAGCGGCTCGCCCTGGCCCCGGCGGACCGGCTTCCCGTCAAAGAACAACCGCCGCCGGAAGGTCGGGTGTTCGGCCCTTAACCGGTTGACGGTGGCCACGAACTCGAGCAGCGGCTGGTCCACGTTGTTCCAGTCCACCCAGGACAATTCCGAGTCATGGCAGTACACGTTGTTGTTGCCCTGCTGGGTGCGTCCCAGCTCATCCCCGTGCGCGATCATCGGCACGCCCTGGCTCAGCAGCAGGGTGGCCAGGAAGTTCCGCTGCTGGCGGGCGCGCAGGGTGAGGACCGCCGGGTCGTCCGAGGGCCCCTCTACCCCGCAGTTCCACGAGCGGTTGTGCGATTCGCCGTCGTTATTGTCTTCGCCGTTGGCCTCATTGTGTTTCTCGTTGTAGGACACCAGGTCCCGCAGCGTGAACCCGTCATGGGCGGTGACGAAGTTGATGGAGGCAACCGGGCGCCGCCCCGTGGCCTCGTACAGGTCCGAAGAGCCGGTGATGCGGGAGGCGAATTCGCCGAGGGTGGAGGGCTCGCCCCGCCAGAAATCGCGGACCGTGTCCCGGTACAGGCCGTTCCACTCGGTCCACAGCGGCGGGAAGTTGCCCACCTGGTAGCCGCCCGGGCCGATGTCCCACGGTTCGGCGATGAGTTTGGTTTGGGACACGATCGGATCCTGCTGCACCATTTCGAAGAAGGTCGACAGCCGGTCCACGTCGTAGAACTCGCGGGCCAGGGTGGAGGCCAGGTCGAAGCGGAAGCCGTCCACGTGCATCTCCGAGGCCCAATAGCGCAGCGAGTCCATCAGCAGCTGCAGCGAATGGGGGTGGCGCACGTTCAGCGAATTTCCTGTGCCGGTGTAGTCCATGTAGTACTGCTGCTGGTCCTCGACCAGCCGGTAGTAGGCCGCGTTGTCGAGTCCGCGGAAGGACAGCGTGGGGCCCAGGTGGTTGCCCTCGGCCGTGTGGTTGTACACGACGTCGAGGATCACCTCGATGCCGGCCAGATGCAGTTCCCGGACCATCGCCTTGAACTCCTGCACCTGCTGCCCGGTATCGCCGGAGGAACAATACGTGTTCTGCGGCGCGAAGAAGCCGATGGTGTTGTAGCCCCAGTAGTTGGACAGCCCCTTCTCCTGGAGCGTGCTGTCGTTGACGAACTGGTGGACCGGCATCAGCTCGATGGCGGTGACGCCCAGCTTCTGCAGGTGCTCGATGACCGCCGGATGCGCGATGCCCGCGTAGGTACCGCGCTGCTCTTCCGGGATCTCCGGGTGCAGCTGGGTCAGGCCCTTCACGTGCGCCTCGTAGATCACCGAGCGGTGGTAGGGCGTGCGCGGCTTGCGGTCGCCGTCCCAGTCAAAGAACGGATTCACGACGACGCCGAGCATCATGTGCCCGGCCGAGTCCTCGTCGTTGCGGGAATTCTCGTCCCCGAAGTTGTAGCCGAACAGCGGCTGGGCCCAGTCGATCTGGCCGCTGACGGCCTTCGCGTAGGGGTCCAGCAGCAGCTTGTTCACATTGCAGCGCTGCCCCTGGCCCGGGTCGTATGGCCCGTCCACCCGGAAGCCGTACTTCTGTCCCGGCTGGACTTGCGGAAGGTAGCAGTGCCAGACGTAGCCGTCGACGTCCTTGAGCTCGATCCGCGTCTCGGCCCCGTTGTCGTCGAACAGGCACAGGAAAACGGCCTCCGCTGCCTCGCTGAACACGGCGAAATTGGTGCCGTTGCCGTCATACGTGGCCCCCAGCGGATAGGCGTCTCCCGGCCAAACTTCCATGTGCAAACTCCTGATGATCGGTTGTGGTCCCTGTTCCCTTCATACCCCATGGTCCTGACAATGGATATCCCGGGTTGTCCGCCCGGCGGGCAACCCGAGGCGGTGCGGCAGGCGTTTGCGGCCCTCGGTCCGGCGCTCGTTGCGTTGGACACACGGGCGGCGGCACACCCGGGAGGGACGGCCAGGGCCACGGGCACCCCGCCGGCCCGCGTCACGGTCTCCGCCACTGTCGGCATCACGGTTTCGACCACTGTCGGCGGGATGGATGCGGGCGTATCGTTGAGCTACCATCAGGTTCGCGTGAGGCAGGGCTGGCCATGACTGGCAGCGGTTCCGGTTCCCCAGGCGCTGTCTCCCGGCGCCAATTCACGACGGCGACCGCCCTCACCATGCTCGGCGCGGCGGGCCTGTTGGGCGGCAGCCTCTCCCGGGCGGCAACAGCCCCCGGCGGTCCGCTGGAAGTCAGCCTCGCGGCGGCGGTCATCAACCGGGTTTACCGCATCACCGCCCGTGAACGGGCGCGGGTCACGGACGCGCCCAAGCACGAGTTCCGGGGCTTCTGGCTCTCCACCGTGCTGAACATCGATTGGCCGTCGCGCCCCGGGCTGGCGGCAACCGTTCAGCAGGCCGAACTGCGCGGCTGGCTCGACCTTGCCCGCAGCCGAAACCTGAACGCCGTGCTGCTGCAGGTCCGTCCCGCGGCAGATGTCTTTTGGCCGTCGACGGCGGGAGAGCCGTGGTCCCGCTACCTGACCGGCACCCAGGGACGGAGCCCCGGCTACGATCCGCTGGCCTACGCGATCGGCCAGGCGCATGCCCGCAACCTGCACCTGCACGCGTGGTTCAATCCGTTCCGCGTGTCCATGACAACGAGCCTTTCGGACCTGATCTCCTGGCATCCGGCGCGGAAAAACCCGAGCTGGAGCTTCGCCTACGGAGGCCGGCGCTATTACAACCCCGGCATCCCCGCCGTCCGCAGTTACATCATCAAGGTGATCACCGAAGTCGTGGCCAAGTACGACGTGGACGGTATCCACCTCGACGACTATTTCTACCCCTACCCGGTCGCGGGGCAAAGCATCCCGGACTCCGCTGCCTACAATGCCTACCGGCTGGCCGGCGAGAGCGTGGCCAATTTCCGGCGGCGCAGCGTCAATACGTTCGTCCGCGACCTCAGCGCCGCGATCTTCGCGGCTAAACCGCGGATGCTGTTCGGCATCAGCCCCTTCGGCATCTGGCGCAACCGATCGACCGACAGCCTGGGCTCCGCTACCTCCGGCCTGCAGAGCTACGACGCCACGTACGCCGACTCCCGGCTCTGGGTCAAGCAAGGCTGGCTGGACTACGTGGTCCCGCAGCTGTACTGGCACCAGGGGAACCCGGCGGCCGATTACAACACGCTGGTCAACTGGTGGGCGGCCCAGGTGGGCGGCACCGTCTGCAAGCTCTACATCGGCGAGGCGGCCTACAAGGTGGGCGATCCCGCCCAGGGGGCCGACTGGCAGGACCCGCGCGAGCTCTATAACCACACGGCGAAATGCCGGGCGACGCCGGCGGTGCGCGGCCAGGTGTACTTCTCCGCCAAGTCCGTCCGTGCCAATCGGCTGGGCAGCATCGGCCTCGTCCAGGACAAGTTCTACCGGCGCGTGGCGATGACCCCGGTGATGTCCCATCTGGGCGCCCAGCGGCCCTACGCGCCGCTGATCGCCAGCGCCCGGTGGAACGGATCCGGCGTCGAGCTCATCTGGCGGGGCGCAACGAGCGGGACGCTGCCGAGGCACTATGCCATCTACCGCTGGGAGTCCGACGGCGCCGCGGCCGCGTTCATTCCCTCGCAGGCTGGAGCCCTCCGGCGCGTGCACCGCCGCCGCGGCAATCCCGAAAGGTTCGTGGACATGGGCGCCGTCCGGGGACGCACGTACTGGTACGTGGTGGTCGGCATGAGCGACCTCATGGTCGAATCCGCGGCGGCATCCGCCATCTTCATACGGGCCTGATGCGGGACGAAACCATGACGCCTGCCTCCCCCTCCGACGACGACCAGGGCCTCGTCCTGCTGGAAACTCTCGCCGGCCGGTTTGCGGATGACCCGCTGGTCGAACGCGGCACCATGTTCCGCAGTCGCGGGCTGAGGGTGGCTGGAAAGGTCTTCGCGTTCCTCGGCCACGGCGACCGGCTGATCGTGAAGGTTCCGCGGCACCGCGCGGAAGAGTATGTTGCTTCCGGAGCGGCGGAACCGGTCACCATGGGACAGCGGACGATGAGGGAATGGGTGGCTTTCCCGGCGGTGGCCGACGGCGCGTCGGCGGCCGGGCAGCAGTGGCTCAGCGTCGTCGACGAGGCGTACGCGTACGTCAAAGGCCTGGGCGGCAGCTGAAGGCGGGCCCCGTTACCCTGCCGACTGCCGCGCGGGCTGGAACAGTTCCACCAGATTTCCTGCCGGGTCGGCGAGCAGTATCTGGCGTCCGCCGGGACCGGCAACCACGTCGCTGCGAAACGACAGTCCCGCCCGGCGCAGCCGGTCGATCTCCGCGTCCAGGTCCAGGACGACCAGGTGGATGCGGTTCCGCCCGGCGGCCGCATAATCCGCCGGGGTCGCGCGCGCCCCCGAACTTGCCGGCCCGGAGAGCAACAGCCGCAGCGATCCCCGCGTCACGTCGGCGAAGGCGGGCGAGCGCATGTTGACGGTGAAGCCGAAATGGCCCGTGTAGAAGTCCACGGCTGCCCCGACGTCGTCCACGAGGTAGCGGACGCTGGCGTACTGCTCCGATGCTGGCACGGCTCTTCCCCTCAATGTGCGGCTAGCGGGCGCCGGCTGTCAGGATACATCGCACGCTTTGCCCGGGACAGGGCCCGGCACCGGTCCCCCGCCGACGACGAGCGCGACGGCCCAGCGACGCGGAACGGCGCAGCGAGCCGGAACGACCGCCCGGCCTTCCGCCGATGCGCAAGGTCGGGAACAATGGGCGGACGCTCCCCCGTCCTGCCCAAAGCTCAGGAGTCATCGTGGCACAGCTGCTGTATTCCGCAATCATGTCGCTGGACGGCTACATTGCCGACCGGGACGGCAACTTCGACTGGAGCGTTCCCGACGAGGAGGTGCACTCCTTCGTCAACGATCTGGAAGGACGGGTGGGCACCTATCTCTTCGGCCGGCGCATGTACGAGGTGATGGCCGTCTGGGAAACCGTGCCCGTCGGCCCGGAGGTTCCCCCGGTCGAGCGGGACTTCGCGGAGTCGTGGCTGCGGAAGGACAAGGTGGTCTATTCCCGGACCTTGCAGACGGTTTCAAGCGCCCGCACCCGGATTGAGCGGGCATTCGAGCCTGAGGCGGTCCGGCGCATGAAGGCCTCGGCATCGGCGGACCTGAGCATCAGCGGGCCCGAGCTCGCCGGCCACGCCTTCGCGGCGGGACTGGTCGATGAATGCCTGTTCTTCGTCTCGCCGGTCGTGGTGGGCGGCGGGAAGCGCTTTCTGGCCGAGGACCTGAGGCTCGGGCTTGAGCTGCTGGACGAGCGCCGCTTCGGCAACGGCGTCGTGTACCTGCGTTACCGCGTGGAACCTTAGCCCGGCCTCAACGCGCGCCCGGCTGCCGGCCGCTACTTCTCGGCGACCGCCATGGCCGTTGCCAGATCGCCGTCGTGGCTCATGGACAGGTGCCAGAACTTCACGCCCCGGGCCGCCGATGCCGCGGCGACGGTGCCGGTGAATTCCGGGTAGGGGTCTCCCCCGGCGTCCACGCAGATGGTGCAGTCCTGCCAGTTCATGCCGGCTGGAGCCCCCAGTGCCTTGGCGATCGCTTCCTTGGCGGCGAAACGGGCGGCCAGGGACCGGGTGTTGAGCTCCCGTTCCGCCGGCGTGAACAGTCGCTCGAGCAGGGCCGGGGTGCGCTGCAACTGCCGGCGGAACCTGGAAACTTCCACCACGTCCACGCCGATGCCCACGATCATTCTTCGGCTCCCGCCCGAACCGACCACGGCGAGCGGGCACACCGCGGAGCCAGAACCGGCTCCCCGGTGGATATCAGGGTGCACCGCACGGGCGGCACGGACAGCAGCCGGACGTGCCGCCGGACCGCCGCGTGGCGGGCGCGGACGGGGCGCCTCGGGACGGAGCAGGCCCCGATCCTGTTGTACGGAGATCGGGGCGCCGCGAAGAGTAAGCGGGTAGACATGCCTGCCAACTGCCCGCTACTCGACGGTGACGCTCTTGGCCAGGTTGCGCGGCTGGTCCACGTCGTAGCCCTTGGCCGTCGCCAGTGCCAAGGCGAAGATCTGCAGCGGGACTGTGGTGAGCAGCGGAGCCAGCAGCGTCGGTGTCTCGGGAACGTAGAAGACGAACTCGGCGAAGTCCTTGACGGAGACGTCGCCCTCCTCGGCGATGACAATGGTCTTGGCGCCGCGGGCGCGAATTTCCTGGATGTTCGAGACGACCTTGGCGTGCAGCGAGTTGCGGCCGCGCGGGGAAGGTACCACCACGAAGACCGGCTGCCCCTCCTCGATCAGGGCGATCGGCCCGTGCTTGAGCTCGCCTGCGGCGAAGCCTTCGGCGTGGATGTAGGCCAGCTCCTTAAGCTTCAGCGCGCCCTCCATGGCAACGGGGAAGCCGACGTGCCGGCCCAGGAACAGGACCGATTTGCTTTCGGCCATGAGCACGGCCAGGTCCTTGATGTCCTTGGCGTTGTCCAGCACGCTCTGGATCTTCGCCGGGATCTTGCCCAGGTCGGCCAGGATGTCCTTGATCTCGCCCTGGAACTTGTTCCCGCGCAACTGCGCCAGGTAGAGGCCCAGCAGGTAGGCGGCGGTGATCTGCGCCAGGAAGGCCTTGGTCGAGGCGACGGCGATCTCGGGGCCGGCGTGGGTGTAGAGCACGGCGTCTGCCTCGCGCGGGATCGTCGAACCGTTGGTGTTGCAGATGGCAAGGACCTTGGCTCCCTGCTCCTTGGCGTACCGGACGGCCATCAGGGTGTCCATGGTTTCGCCGGACTGGGAGATGGCCACAATCAGGGTGTTGGCGTCCACGATCGGGTCGCGGTAGCGGAACTCGTGCGAGAGTTCGACCTCCACCGGGATGCGGCACCAGTGCTCGATCGCGTACTTCGCAACCTGCCCGGCGTAGGCCGATGTGCCGCAGGCCAGCACGATGATCTTGTTGGCGGTCTTGAGCAGCTCCGGGTCGATCCGCAGCTCGTCCAGGGTCAGCCTGCCGTGCAGGTCCGAGCGGCCGAGCAGGGTCTGGCCGACCGCCTCGGGCTGGTCGTTGATTTCCTTTTCCATGAAGGACGGGTAGCCGCCCTTCTCCGCGGCGGCGGCATCCCAGTTCACCTCGAATTCGGTGCCCTGGGCGGCGTTGCCGAAGAAGTCGGTGATCTCGAAGGAGTCGGGGGTGATGGTGACGATCTGGTCCTGCTCCAGCTCCACGGCGCGGCGGGTGAAGTCGATGAAGCCGGAGACGTCGGAGCCCAGGAAGTTCTCGCCCTCGCCCAGTCCGACGACGAGCGGCGAGTTACGGCGCGCGGCGACGACGACGTCGGGCTGGTCCTGGTGGATGGCCAGCAGGGTGAAGGCGCCCTCCAGCCGCTGGCAGGCGAGCTGCATGGCCTTGGCCAGGGTCGCGGTGGCGGGATCCTCCGCGACCAGGGACCGGTAGAGGTCCCCGAGCAGCACCGCGGCCACTTCGGTGTCCGTTTCCGAGCGGAACGTGTGGCCCTTGGCCAGCATGGAGGCGCGGATCTCGGCGAAGTTCTCGATGATGCCGTTATGGATCACCGCGAGCTTGTCGCCGTCGGCCAGGTGCGGGTGCGCGTTTTCGTCGGTGGGGCCGCCGTGCGTGGCCCAGCGGGTGTGGCCGATGCCGGTCAGCGACTCGGGCAGCGGGGCGGCCTTGAGCTCGTCCAGCAGATTGCTCAGCTTGCCCGACTTCTTCCGCGCCTCAATCCCGGAACTGGAGATGACTGCCACTCCCGCGGAATCGTAACCGCGGTATTCCAGGCGGCGAAGACCCTCGAGAACGACGTCCAGGGCGCTGTGATCAGCAGCGCTGACTCCGGCCCCGCCGTCGCGGCGGCCAACATAACCTACGATTCCACACATGGAATTAAGGGTACCTGCCCGCGGGACCGTCACCGACAGCGGGTTCCGCACGCCCTCCCGGCGGCAGCTGCGGCGGTAGGACGGGACGATCCGGCGCGCCGCAGCGGGGCGCCTTTTGGGATTTGAATCCCGCAGCAGGCACAATTCATAGGTGACTGATGCGACACCGAAGACGACGGCGTCCAACGGTGAGAGTAACTTCACACCATTCGTGGAGCTGGACCGGCAGACCTGGTCCCGGTTGTCCAACGAGATTGAACAGCCCCTGGACCAGGACGATATCGAGCGGCTCCGCGGCCTGGGCGATGCCCTGAACCTGGACGAAGTCCGCGAGGTCTACCTGCCGCTCTCCCGGCTGCTCAACCTGTATGTGGGCGCGGCCGGCGAGCTGCACAAGGCCACCACCACGTTCCTGGGCGAAACCAGCCGCCGCACACCGTTCGTGATCGGCGTGGCCGGATCGGTCGCCGTCGGGAAATCCACCACCGCCCGCGTGCTGCGCGAGATGCTGCGCCGCTGGCCGGACACCCCGAACGTGGAGCTGATCACCACCGACGGTTTCCTCTACCCCAACGCCGAACTGGCGCGGCGCGGGCTGATGGAGCGCAAGGGCTTCCCCGAGTCCTACGACCAGCGGGCGCTGCTGCGGTTCGTGTCCGAGGTGAAGTCCGGGGCCGAGGAAGTGCATGCGCCGTGGTATTCGCACCTGACCTACGACATCGTGCCGGACAAGGAAGTGGTGGTCCACCGTCCGGATGTGTTGATCGTGGAGGGCCTGAACGTCCTGGCTCCGGCCCGCCCGCGGGCGGACGGACGCACCGGGCTGGCGCTCAGCGATTTCTTCGACTTCTCCATTTATGTGGATGCCAAGACGTCCTATATTGAGCAGTGGTACGTCAACCGTTTCCACAAACTGCGGCGGACGTCCTTTACGGATCCGGAATCCTATTTCCACCGCTACGCCTCGCTCACGGACGAGGAGGCCACCGAGACGGCCCTGGGTATCTGGCGCCGGATTAATGAACCCAACCTGAGGGAGAACGTGCTGCCGACACGCGGGCGGGCACAGCTGGTGCTCACCAAGGACGCGGACCACTCGATCCGCAGAATGCTGCTGCGGAAAACCTGACATGGCCGTTCTGAGGGCTCCGGTGCTCGCAGCCGGCCTGGCCGCCGCGCTGGCCCTGCTCACCGGTTGCGCCCCGGCGGGGGAAACCGCTCCGCCTCCCGCCGCGTCCGCAGGGACGACGACGCCCGCACCGACTGCGCCGGCGACCCCGGCCGAGGGAACCACGTCCCTTCCGGTCCCCGAACAGAGCCCGAAGGTTCCGAAGAACGACGGTGACGCCACCGGCGGCGGGAAGAAGGACGGCGGAAGCAAGGGCGGGGCCTCGGCCGGCGGCAAGAAGGACGGCGCGGGCGGCGGCGGGAAAAAGGACGGCGCCGCGGCCGCCGGGGAAGACCACACAGATCCGGCGAGCATCGCCGTCGTCGTCAACAAGGCCCGGCCGCTCGATCCCCTGAACTACCACCCCGGAGACCTGCGCCAGCCGGCGGTGGCCCTGGGGACCGGCGGGGAATCGGCGCTGCTGCGCGACGCCGTGGCGACCGCCACCGAGGACATGTTCAACGCGGCCGCCGCCGACGGCGCCTTCATGATCATGGTCAGCGGTTTCAGGTCCTACGCCACGCAGGCGAGCACCTACAACCACTGGGTCCGGCAACACGGCAGCGAGGTGGCAGCGGACATGGTCTCGGCGCGGCCGGGTTATTCGGAGCACCAGACCGGGCTGTCCCTGGACATCGGCGACGCCACCGGGGTCTGCAACCTGCAGCAGTGTTTCGCCGACACGGCAGCGGGCAGCTGGGCGGCCCACAACGCCGCCCGCTTCGGATTCATCATCCGCTACCGGCCCGGCTCCGAGGCCATGACCGGTTATTCGCCGGAACCCTGGCACCTGCGCTACGTGGGCAAGAAAGTGGCCGCGGACATGGCCAAACGGGGCATCGAAACGCTCGAAGAGTACTTCGGGCTGTCCGGAGCCGCCCGCTATTCGTGAGCGGGCGCAGCGGTCCCAACCTGCGGCGGCCCCAATCCCGCGGGGGGCCTCCTGTCCCTGCCCCGGCGGCCGCAGGTCCCCTCCCCGAGGCGCTACATTGGCCACATGATAAACGGATTCAAAGAGTTCATTATGAAGGGCAACGTCATTGACCTTGCCGTGGCCGTGATCATCGGCGGAGCCTTCGGGACCGTGGTCAACGCCTTGGTCAACAGCGTGCTGATGCCGTTCATCGCCGGGTTGGTCGGCTCGCCAAATTTCGACAGTTTCCTGCTGTGGAACTTCAACGGGAACGACGTCGCGTTCGGCGTCCTGCTGACCGCCATCGTGAACTTCCTGCTCATCGCCTCGGCGATCTACTTCGTCATCGTGGCACCGATGAACCACATGATCGAGCGGCGCAACCGCCGCCTGGGAATCAACAAGGAAGAAGAGGCCGTCGACCCTCACGTCGCGCTGCTCACCGAGATCCGAGACGCACTGCAGGCACGCAACCAGGCGTAAGGGCGACGTCCGGAAGCCGGCCGCTACCGCCGCTGCGGGCCGTTTTGGCAGCGCCTCCCGGAGGGCCTGACGTTTCCTCGCGTCCGGCGTACGCTATGAGCATCACCATCGGGGGCCTGCTGGAGGGAGCTCCCGACACCTCCCCTCAAGAATCAGGTGATCCTCCATGCGACCCATTCTCCCCCTCTCCTTGGCGGCACGATGTGCCGCCGCCCTGCTGACCGCCGTCGCCCTAATGCTGACGGGGTTGCCGGCTTCCGCGGGCCACGTTGCCTCCGACACCCACGGCTCGTCACCGGGGTGCACCGACCGAATCATCGATCTGCCGGACGCGACGTCCGCGGAGGGTATCGCCGCCGGCCGGGGCAGCACCTTCTACGCCGGCGACCTGCTGGCGGGCGACATCTTCCGCGGCGACATACGGCGGGGCACCGCCGAGAAGTTCATCGACGCACCGGACGGCCGGTTCGCCGTCGGTATGGCTGCCGACACGCGGCGGAACCTGCTCTTCGTAGCCGGCGGACCTACCGGCAAGGCCTATGTTTACAACACCCGGACCGCAGAACCGGTGGCCGAGTTCCAGTTGAACGACCCCGCCAGCTCCTTCATCAACGACGTAACCCTTGGCCGGGGCGGCGCGTGGTTTACGAACTCGCGCGAAGGTGAGCTGTACTTCGTACCGATCGGCCACCGCGGGCAGCTGGGCAGCCCGCGGACACTGCAACTGAGCGGCCCTGCCGCGGAAACCCCCGCGGCGTTCAACCTGAACGGCATCGTGGCGGCCGACCACGGGCGACAGCTGATTGTGGCCCACTCGGCCAACGCTGCGCTGTACGCCGTGGACCCGCGGACCGGTGCCAGCACGGAAATCTCCGGCGTCAGCGTACCCAACGTCGACGGGTTGGTGCTGAAAGGCCGCTGGCTCTGGGCGGTCCAAAACATGGACAACCAGATCAGCGTGATCAGGCTGGACCGCCGGATTGACTCCGGGGAGGTCGGGTCCGTGATCACCAGTGACGCTTTCCAGACCCCGACCACCGCCGCGCTGTTCGGCCACCGACTCGCCGTCGTGAACGCGAAGTTCGACACCGGGAACCCGCCGACGGCGGACAGCTACGAGGTGGTGGTGGTGAAGGCCTGGCGCTGAGGGCTGCCCCGCACGCGGGTGCCCTACTCGGCGGCGGCGGCCGCCTCCAGCGACAGGTGCGCCTTCACGGTCCGGGCCAGTTCCTCGGCGGTAGCCTGGGCGGTTTCCATGTCAGCGGCTTCGACCATCACGCGCACGACCGGCTCGGTGCCGGAGGGGCGCAGCAGCACCCGTCCGGTCCCACCCAGCGCGGCGGACGCGGCCGCCACGGCCTGCTGGAGGGGCTGGTTGGTTTCGACCCGGGACTTGTCCACGTCCTTGACGTTGATCAGGACCTGGGGAAGCCGGACCATCCGCTGCGACAGCTCCGAGAGGGGCTTGCCGGACTTGGCCACCTGCGCGGCCAGCTGCAGCCCGGTCAGGACGCCGTCGCCGGTGGTCGCGTACTCCGAGAAGATCACGTGCCCGGACTGTTCGCCGCCCAGCGAATATCCGTGGGCGCGCATGCATTCCAGCACGTACCGGTCGCCCACCGCGGTTTCCTGGATGCGGATGCCGGCATCCTGCAGGGCCAGCTTCATGCCGAGGTTGCTCATGACCGTGGCGACCAGGACATCGTCCTTGAGCCGGCCGGCGTCGCGCAGGGCCAGCGCCAGGATGGTCATGATCTGGTCGCCGTCCACGACGTCGCCGCGCTCGTCCACGGCCAGGCAGCGGTCGGCGTCGCCGTCGTGGGCAATGCCCAGGTCGGCGCCGTGCTCGACCACGGCTGCCTGCAGCTTCTCCAGGTGGGTGGACCCCACGCCGTCGTTGATGTTCAGCCCGTCCGGCTCGGCACCCATCACCACGATGTCCGCGCCGGCGGCGCGGAACACCTCCGGCGAGCAGCCGCTGGCCGCGCCGTGCGCGCAGTCGAGAACGACTTTCAGGCCCTCCAGGCGGGAAGGCAGGGTCTGCAGCAGGTGCAGGATGTAGCGGTCTTCCGCGTCCGCGAAACGCTGGATACGTCCGATCTCCGCGCCCGTGGGCCGGACGCGCGGCTGCGCCATCTCCTGCTCGATCGCGTCCTCGACCTCGTCCGGCAGCTTGTGCCCGCCGCGGGCGAAGAACTTGATGCCGTTATCCGGGGCCGGATTGTGCGAGGCGGAAATCATCACGCCAAAGTCCGCCGCCAGGTCCCCCACCAGGTAAGCGGCCGCAGGGGTGGGCAGCACCCCGGCGTCGTAGACATCGACGCCCGCACTGGCGAGGCCGGCCTCCACGGCGGCGCTGATGAACTCGCCGCTGGCGCGCGGGTCGCGGGCGATCACCGCCGTCGGGCGCTTGCCGTCTTCAACTTGCCGGTGGCCAAGGACCACTGCGGCCGCCTGCGCGACCTCGAGCGCCAGCTCTGCAGTGATCAATCCGTTGGCCAGTCCGCGGACTCCGTCGGTACCAAATAATCTAGACATCGCGAACCATTTTACGGCAGCGCGCCAAGGACCCGGTTCACCTCCCGCCGGCGGTCCCGTGCCAGGCCGTGATTTGGCGGCTGACCCTGCCGCGGGCGGCCTTCCACAGGTGGAAGCGGGCAGCGGAAGAGGCGGCGCAATACCCGGAATTAGGCATCGTCGGCCTTCCATCCCGCGCCCCCTCGCTACAGCCGCTTAAATACACGCGAGGCCCCGCAGCCATGCTGCGGGGCCTCGCGTGGAAGCAGAAGCTTCGGAAGCGGTTTAGCGCTTCGAGTACTGCGGCGCCTTGCGGGCCTTCTTGAGGCCGGCCTTCTTGCGCTCGATGATGCGTGCGTCGCGGGTGAGGAAACCGGCCTTCTTCAGGGTCGGGCGGTTGTTCTCGCGGTCGATCTCGTTCAGCGCACGGGCAACGCCCAGGCGCAGCGCACCGGCCTGGCCGGAGGGGCCGCCGCCGTGGATGCGGGCGATGACGTCGTAAGCGCCTTCCAGATCCAGGATCTTGAACGGATCGTTTACTTCCTGCTGGTGCAGCTTGTTCGGGAAGTAGTTCGCCAGCTCACGGCCGTTGATGGTCCAGTTGCCGGCACCCGGAACCAGACGTACGCGGGCGATCGCCTGCTTGCGGCGACCCACGGCGCCTCCGCCTACGGTGAGGGCGGGGCGTTCCTTCTTGGCGGTCTCGGTGACCTCGGATGATTCCGAGGTGTAGCTGGTGAGGGTTTCGCCCTCAGCAGCGGTGTTCAGCTCTTCAGCCACGATTCTCCTTGAATTAAGTTTCTAGTGGTGGCCGGCGCTACTGGGCGACCTGGGTGATTTCGAAGGTCTTCGGCTGCTGGGCAGCGTGCGGGTGCTCGGCACCCGTGTAGACCTTCAGCTTGGACAGCTGCTGGGCAGCCAGGGAGTTCTTCGGCAGCATGCCCCTGATGGCCTTCTCAACTGCACGAACCGGGTTCTTCTCCAGCAGTTCGGCGTAGTTGACGGAGGACAGGCCACCCGGGAAACCGGAGTGGCGGTAGGCACGCTTCTGTTCGAGCTTGGCGCCGGTCAGGGCCACCTTCTCAGCGTTGATGATGATGACGAAATCGCCCATGTCCATGTGAGGAGCAAAGGTCGGCTTGTGCTTTCCGCGCAGCAGTGTTGCGGTCTGGCTGGCAAGACGACCCAGGACGACGTCGGTGGCGTCAATGACGTGCCACTGGCGGTTGATATCGCCGGGCTTCGGAGTGTACGTACGCACGGTTTTTGCCTTCGTTTGGTGTTCTAAGGTAGCGGCGCATTCTTCACAGAACACACGCGCAAAGTTGGTGATGCGCTACCGGAACTTCAGGTGAGGACTGAAATGTAACCAGTGGCCCAGAAAGTCTCGGCTATTTCCGTGGACCAGGTTGGCCCTGCAACTGGGCCGCCACACGGACATAGCGTATCGAGGTTGGACACGCACAACGACTACCAAGGTTATCCTGCCGTGCCGGGTTAGGTCAAAAAGACCCACAACAGCACGACGACGCCGGTGCCTGGCCGGGGCTCTGGGGCCGCCGGTGACGTGTTTTAGTGGCCAGCAGCGTTTAGCTGCCGGCGCCGCCGGGGCCGCTGCTGCCAGGGAGGTTCAGTCCCAGCAGGGCCTTGATGCGTTCCTCGGCCTCCGGGCCGCTCTGGGCGGCAGCCACATTGGCCTCGCTGACCGCCTGGACAACTTCGTCGCGCTGGATCTTCACGCCGCGCGGGGCCTCGATGCCGAGGCGGACGCCATCGCGGCGGGCGTCCAGCACGGTGATGACAATGTCGTCACCGATCAGGATCCGCTCTCCGGGTTTTCGCGTCAGCACCAGCACGCGTCAACTCTATCGCAGCTGAACTTGACGCCCGGGCAGCCCCGCGCGCGCCGCCGCGTCTGTCAGAGCCAGGCGGTCTCGGACGGCACGCCGTCCACCCAACCCACCGGCACGCCCAGGGTGTTCACGGTCTTGGGCGAGCCGGTGTGCCTCGTACCGGTAACCGCCAAACCGTCGGGAACCACCACCCGCTGCACGGCCTGCACCCAGCGGTCGGTGTCCTCGGCCTTTCGCCCGGCGTCCACCGCCAGCCAGACCTGGTCGGCTCCCAGTGCCGGCAGCAGCGCGAGCAGCTCCACAGGCGGCGTGAGCGCCTGGCCCAGGCCAAAGGCCACGAAGACGCTCTGTCCCCGCTCCACGCCCCGGGCGCGGGCACCGATCGCGCTGTTGCGGTCCTGCACCGGTCGCCGGACATCGCCGGCGTGCGCGCCGGCCATCTTCACCATGTTCCCGCCGCCCGAAATCCAGTCGGCGGCCTCCGAGGGCGCACCGTTGACCGCCGGCGCCGCGGCGGCCATGGAGTTGGCGGCCTCCAGGGCTAGGTCGCCCTGGCCGATCACCAGCACCAGGTCCCCGGGCCCGTAGAGCGGCACCGGAACGGCCGGCTGGCGCGCCCTTTCGGCGGCGGCGGGTTGTGCCTCCACTGCCGGCGGCTGCCCATCCTCCAGGACGGCACCAACGACGACGCTGGAGCCCGTGCCGGAGCCCGCGTGGCCGCCGGTGAGGGCCGAGCGGTGGGCAGCCGGGTCCGTGGCCGCCCTGCCTGCCTGTCGGGCCTGCCCGGCCTGCCCGGCCTGCCCGGCCTCGTCGTCCTGCCCCGCCTGCCCAACCTGCTCCACCTCGAACGCCCCGTCCGCAGGGGCTCCGGCGGCCGCCGCGCGCCGACCCGTCCCGGCCGTCCGATTGACGGGCCCGGCGGCCTCCGGGGCGTCGTCGGCCCGGGCGGCGGCGGGCATGGCCAGAGCCGCTGGGGTTGCGGCTGCGACTTCCCCGGCGGCCGCTGCCCCGGCCGAGTCTTCCGCAACGGGGACTGCAGCGGCGGGGACTGCCGTGACCGGCACTTCCAGGGCCCCTGCACCGGCCTCCGGTCCCGGCGCGGTTGCGCCGCCGGAATCTGCTGCAGCGTCCTTCGGGGGCTTTGGGTCGTTCCGCCGCCGTCCCCAGCCGGGCCTTGCCGCCGCGGCTCCGGGACGCTCCGCCTGCCCGGCAGCCTCCGGCAGCGGTTCCTCCAGTCGGGCGCCCCTGGGCAGACGGGTGGGCCGCGCCGTGTTGAGGGTCAGGTTGTCCATGATGACCGCGAACTGGTCGGTGTGGGTGGAGACGTGCAGTTCCGGCGCCTTGCCGTGCAGCCTGGATTCGGTGCGCTCGGCGTCGGCCAGCAGCGCCGCGATTCCGGCGCGGGCCTTTTGGTCCAGGGCATGTTGTCCGCGCACGGTCGAGGTCGGCAGTTCCACCGTG
This sequence comes from Arthrobacter sp. Cza30, assembly GCF_059090765.1. Lineage (NCBI taxonomy): Bacteria > Bacillati > Actinomycetota > Actinomycetes > Micrococcales > Micrococcaceae > Arthrobacter > Arthrobacter sp. Cza30. The sequence goes on from NZ_JBNHGA010000005.1 coordinate 629,044, forward strand.
ACCTCGTAGTGTTCGCGGGCGAAGAAGCCGCGGATGCCGCCGACCGTGACCTTCTCGGCCGCGACAATCTTCGCGTCGGGTCCGTGGTCGGCCAGGACCTTGGCCTTGAGTTCCTGGAGGGAAGCGCCCTTAAGCTGCAGCCGTCTGGCCGACACGTACTACCCCCACGGTCTCGATCTTCACGTTGGCGGAGGTGACCTCCTGGTAGGACAGTACCGGAAGTCCCCCGGCCTGCGCCGAGACGAGGCGCCGGATGGCCGGGCGCAGCGCGGGCGCGCACACGAGCACCGCGGTGAGGCCGTTGGCTTCCACTTTCTCCAGCGCATCCCGCAGCGAGGCCAGCACGGCTTCGGTCCGCTCGACCGAGAGCAGGATCTGCGTGCCGTGCTCGGACGGGCGCATGCCCTCCAGCATGGACTGCTCCAGCGTGGGATCGATCATGATCACCCGCAGCAACTGCCCGTCCAGGTACTGCGCGGTCAGGGCCGGGCCCAGCGCCTGCCGGGCGGCCTCGACCAGGCCCTCCGGGTCGGTGGACGACTTGGCCTTCAGCGCCAACGCCTCGTAGATCCGCGGCAGGTCGTTGATCGGGATCTGCTCCGCCAGCAGCCCCTGCAGCACGCGCTGCACTTCGGCCAGCGACAGCAGCGACGGGGTGAGTTCGTCCACCGCGGACGGGTTCACCGACTTCACGCCCTCTGTCAGCACGCGCACGTCCTCACGGGTCAGCAGCCGGGCGGCGTTGGCGGAGATCAGCGAGGACAAGTGGGTGACCAGCACAGAAACCCGGTCGATCACCGTGGCTCCCGCCATCTCCGCGCTGTGCCGCATCTCCGCCGGGACCCATTTGCCGGCCAGCCCGAACACCGGCTCCACCGTGGCGATGCCCGGCAGCGATTCGAGGTTGTCCCCCAGCGCCAACACCTTGCCTGAGGGTGCCTCGCCGCGGCCGGCCTCCACGCCGGCAATCCGGATCACATAGGTGGACATCGGCAGGTCGATGCTGTCGCGGGTGCGCACCGGCGGCACCACGACGCCCAGTTCCATGGCAATCTTGCGGCGCAGCGCACGCACCCGGGCCAGCAGGTCGTCGGAGGCGCCGGAGACCAGATCCACCAGGTCCGGGGCCAGCTGGATCTCCAGCGCGTGCACCCGCATCTGTTCAATCAGGTCCTCGGTAGTCTCCGAAGCGGGAGCCGCCTGACCCGCCGCAGCGGCAGCGGCGTCGTCGTCCTTGGCTTTGGCAGCCTCCGTTGCCTTGAGCCGCTGCGCCATGAAGATCAAGAACGCGCCCACCAGGATGAACGGGATCTTGGGCATGCCCGGGATCAGGGCCAGCAGAACGGCCGCGCCGCCGGCGATCATCAGCGCCTGCCGGGACTGGGTCAGCTGGTCGGAGGCGTCGGAGCCCATTTCGGAGTCGGCATTTGAACGGGTCACGACCATGCCGGTGGACACCGCCATCAACAGCGCTGGGATCTGCGTGACCAGGCCGTCGCCGATTGTCAGCAGGGTGTAGGTGCTGACCGCGTCGCCGATTTCCATGCCGCGCTGCAGCATGCCGATGGCGATGCCGCCGACGATGTTGATGATGATAATGATGATGCCCGCGATCGCGTCGCCCTTGACGAACTTGGACGCGCCGTCCATCGCGCCGTAGAAGTCCGCCTCGGCGGATACCGCGGCACGGCGTTCCCGGGCCTGCACGTCGGTGATCAGGCCGGCGTTCAGGTCGGCGTCGATCGCCATCTGCTTGCCCGGCATCGCGTCCAGCGTGAAGCGTGCTCCCACCTCGGCCACGCGCTCGGCGCCCTTGGTGACCACCACGAACTGGATGACCACCAGGATCAGGAACACCACCGCGCCGATGATGATCGAACCGCCCACGGCCACGTGGCCGAAGGCCTCGATCACCTGCCCGGCGTAGCCGTCGCCGAGCACCAGCCGGGTGGACGCCACGTTCAGGCCCAGCCGGAACAGCGTGGCCACCAGCAGCAGCGACGGGAACACGGAGAAGTCCAGCGGCTTCTTCACGAACATCGTGGTCAGCAGGATCACCAGCGCCAGCAGGATGTTCACGATGATCAGCACGTCCAGCAGTCCCGCCGGGATCGGCACCACCAGCAGCAGGATGATGCCCACCACGCCGATCGGGACGGCGAGCTTGGAGAGGTTGCGGTTCATCAGTCACCTCCGGGTGACGGTAGGGACAAGGCTCGGCGGCCCTGCCGGGTTGAAGCGTGGGCGGCAGCGTCGGCGTCGGTCATCGCCGGCTCCGCCATGGTGTGGACGCCCGCGGCTGTACCGGCCGAGGCGCCGCGGGCCTTCAGGCTCATGACGAAGGCCAGCACGCGTGCCACGGCGTTGTAAAGCTCCAGGGGAATTTCCTGGCCGATCTCGCAGGCGCCGTGCAGCGCCCGGGCCAGCGGGACGTCGCGCACCACCGGCACGCGGGTGGTTTCGGCTTCCTCGCGGATGCGGGCGGCAATGTTGCCCGCCCCCTTGGCCACCACGCGCGGCGCGGACTTCCCCGGCTCGTACTTCAGCGCCACCGCGTAGTGGGTCGGGTTGACCAGCACGACGTCGGAGCCTCCCACCGCGGCGATCATGCGGTTGCGGCTCATCGCCAGCTGCCGCGAGCGCCGCTGCGACTTGATCAGCGGGTCGCCCTCGGAGTTCTTGTTCTCGTCGCGGACTTCCTTCTTGGTCATCCGGGTCTTCTTGCGGTTCCGCCGGATCACCACCATCACGTCCAGCGCGGCCAGCATCAGGCCGGCGATGATCGCGGTCTGCAGCAGTCCGGCGGTGCCGCCGCCCGCAGCTTGGAGCAGCGAGGCGACCGAGAGCCCGCCGGCGGTCATCAGCACCGGGACCAGCCCCTGGATCACGAAGTACAGGGCGAGCCCCACCACCACGGTCTTCAGCAGCGCCTTGGCACCCTGCCAGAGCGCCTGCATGCCGAACACCTTCTTCAGCCCGTTGACCAGGTTGAACTGCTGGGTCTCGGGTTTGAACTTCTTCCAGTGGATGCCGCCCTGCAGCGCCGCGCCCGCGATGATCACGGCGACCACGGCCAGGAACATCGGCGTGAGCGTGTACATGATGGTGCCTAGGCCGTCCTCGAGCGCCTTCACCACCAGCCCCGGGTCCGGCGACTGGATCATCCGGGTGACGGTGAACATCTGGTCGGTGCCGGCTTGGGAGGCGCGGTCGATGGTCATCGGCAGCATCACCGCGGCCGCGCCCACGCCCAGCCAGGCGGTGAGGTCCTGGGATTTGGACAGCTGGCCCTTTTGCCGGACGTCCTTCATCCGCTTGGGGGTGGCTTGCTCTGTGCGTTCTTCGGACGTTTCCTGCGACATCTAGCCCACCCCCGTCAGGGCAGTCACGGCCTGCGCGGCCAGCGAGGAGACAATCCGGGGCAGCGCCACGAACACCACGCCGGCCAGGGTCAGGGTCAGGAAGATCTTCAGCGGGAAGCCCAGCGCAAACGCGTTCAGCGCCGGGGCCACCCGGGTGAGCAGGCCCAGGCCGGCGTCGGCCAGGAACAGCACCACCAGCAGGGGTCCGGCGATCTGCACCGCCGCCAGGAACATCTGCGTCACGCCGGTGATGATCAGTTGCACCGGCTCGGCGAGGTCCACTCCCCCGCCCAGCGGCAGCGCGGTGAAACTGCGCGCGAGCCCGCCGATGATCAGCTGGTAGCCGTCGGAGGCGAACAGCAGCGCCAGCGCGGCCATCTGGAACAGCCGGGTGAACTGGGCGCCGTTGACCATCGACTGCGGGTCGAACGCCTGCGCCATGGAGAAGCCGCCGAACAGGTCGATCAGCGTGCCCGCCGACTGCACCGCGGAGAACACCACCAGCACGAGGAATCCCAGCAGCGCGCCCACCAGGATCTCCAGCACCAGCGCGCCGAAGAACCCCGCCGTGTTCATCGGCTCGTACCCGTTGGCCACCCGCGGGGACACCGCCAGGGCCAGTCCGACGCCGAGCATCGCCTTGATGCGGGCCGGGATGGCTCCGTAGGAGAACGGCGGGGCGATCAGCAGGAAAGCCACCATGCGGACACCTGCCAGCATGGTGGCCTCGATCCATGCCTGGTCGAGCGGGATGTTCATTATCCGCCGCCGAGCAGGCCGGGGATTCTCTCGAACATTTCCCGGGTGAAGGAGACCATCTCGGAAATCATCCAGTGTCCGCAGATCAGCAGGGCCATGGCCACCGCCACGGCCTTGGGCACGAAGGAGAGCGTGATTTCCTGGATCTGCGTCATGGACTGCACCAGAGAGACGGCGAAGCCCACCACCAGCGCGGTGACTAGCACCGGGGCGGAGAGTTTGGCGGCGACCAGCAGCCCCTGCAGGCCGATGTCGAGGACGGCGTTTGTATCCACGGCTAGGTACCGTAACTTCCGACCAGGGCGGTGATGATCAGGCCCCAGCCATCCACCAGCACGAACAGGAGGATCTTGAACGGCAGCGAAATCATCACCGGCGGGAGCATCATCATGCCCATAGACATCAGCGCCGAGGCCACCACCAGGTCGATCACGAGGAACGGCACGAAGATGACGAAGCCGATGATGAACGCGGCGCGCAACTCGGAAATCATGAACGCCGGGATCAGGGTCTGCAGCGGCACGGCCTCGGGATTCTCCGGGTTGGGCAGGTCGGCGGCCCGCATCATCAGCGCCAGGTCTTCTTCGCGGGTGTGGGCCAGCATGAAGTTCTGCAGCGGAGCGGCGGCGGCGCCCACCGCATCCGTGAAGTCCGTGGTCCCTTCCATGTACGGCTGGACGCCCAACTCGTTCACCTGGGTCAGCACCGGCCACATGATGAACAGCGACAGGAACAGCGCCAGCCCGGCCAGCACCTGGTTCGGCGGGATGGAGGGCAGGGACAGCGCGTTGCGGGTCATCGCCAGCACCACGAAGATCTTGGTGAAGGACGTCATCATCAGCAGCAGCGCGGGGGCCACCGACAGCAGGGTGATGCCCAGCAGCGTGATGACGGCGGACGACGGCGTGCCGTTGGGTCCGTTGATTTCCACCGAGAAGCCGCCGTCGCCGTCCGGCGAGCCCGGCTCGACGGGGGCCAGCGGGTCGACCGGGGGAACCGGCGCGACCGGCGACGCGAATGCCGAAGGCGCGCTCAGGATGGCGGCCGCCACGGCCAAAAGCACTGCCAGCAGTAACGCCAGTAATGCTGCGGTGGCCAGACGCGGCCAGCGGCCCGCCGTCAAGGCCATGATGCCGGTGCTTCTCAACGCGAACGGACCTGCTTCAGGGCTTCGGCGGTCTGCTTCCAGGTGGACGGCGACAGGATGGACCCGGCCAGCGGGGAATCCGCCACCTGCTCCTGCCGACCGGCCGGACGCGATGCCCGGCGGCCCGTGCGGACGGAACGCCGCCCGCCGTCGATCGGATACAGTCCGGCCTGCCGGAGGGGAATGACGTCGCCGTCGTGGTGCGGCTCGTCGACCTCCTGCGCAATGTCACAGTGCTCTTGAAACGTTTGTTCGACGGGCGGCTCGGGCATGGCCGCGGCGGCACGACGGGCCGCGCGGCGAGGGACACCGGCGTCGCCGTCGGAAGGTGTTGCCGGGCGGGCGGCGACGACGGCATCGACGGACCCGGCTGGCGCCGCGACGGCCGCAGCCGCCTGGTCCTGGCCCGAGGCGCGGCCGGTGGCCAGATCCAGCAGCCGGGAGAAGCTGTCGGCCGCGGTCTGTGGGGCGCGGTGGGCGGGCTCGGCCGCCTCTTCGACCGGCGCTTCGCGGCTGTCCAGCACATGCACCGCCTGGTCCGTCACGCCCAGCACGAAGCGCTGGCCGTCGGCGTCCACCACCACGACGGCGGCCTTGGGCCCGATGGTCTGGCGTTCCACCACGCGCACCAGCTTGCGGGCGCCGGTGCGGGCGCCGCGGCTGAAGCGGCGCTGCAGCACCCAGAGCAGCCCCAGCACCACGGCCAGCGAGAGCGCTACCCGCACGGCAAGGACGACTGTCTCCATTTAGAGGAGTCCTTCGGGCACGTCGAGGATCTTGGTGATGCGCACGGCGTAGTCCTGGTCGACGACGACGACCTCGCCGTGGGCGATCAGGCGGCCGTTGAGCAGCACGTCGGCGGGGGCCCCGGCCGAGCGGTCCAGTTCGATCACGCCGCCCGGTTCCAGGTTCAGCACGTCGCGCACGGACATCCGCGTGCGGCCGATCTCCACCGTCAGCGCCATTTCGACGTTGTTGATGCGGCCCAGCTTGGCCAAGACCGAGTCGTCGGCGCCGTGCCCGGCCGGGTTCTCGCGCAGCCGGATGGCGAACCAGCCGCCGGCCTCGCCGTCGCCGCCGGTGAGCTTGAAGACGGCGGCTTCCGGATCGGAGAACAGCGCCGCGGCGTTGCCGACGCGTGCCTCCCCCAGCACCCCGGCGCCGAGCACGGAGGTGGCCGCCTCCAGCGCCGGGCGAAGCAGGTCGGCGGCCGAAACCAGCGGGGAATCCGTGCCCGCGGCGGCGGACAGCGCGGCCTGGTCGGCCACCACCAAGGCCACATCGGCCGAGGTTCCGCCGACGAAGGACCCGACGACGGCGGAGGCCACCTGCCCGGGCAGGGGCCCGCCTTCGTCCTGGCGCACCGCGTAGAGCGGCGTGTTGGTGGGCAGCAGCCCCAGGAGCGCGTCGGCGGCAGCAGCCTGAAGGGTCTGGGTCTGTGTCATCGGGCGTTCTCCTCGGTTGTAACAATGACTCCGGCCAGGCGGTTGCCATTGGCGCCGACGGCGGCGTGTGCCAGCCGTTCACCGTTGACGGCAACATCCAGCGGGCGGTGTTGCGGGTGCGGCAGCGGCAGCAGGTCGCCGATGGCCAGGTCGAGGACCTGGCCGGGCCGGACGCGCATGGGGGCAAACTGCAGGGCGACGTCCACCGGGATCTGCACCAGCTGGGTTTCCAGCAGTTTGCGGGCGTTGGCCGGGCTGCTCATGGCGAACGAATCGCGAAGCTGGGTCAGCAGCACCTCGGCAGGGATGGCCACCGTGGCGGGCGCGGACAGGTCGCCGACCCGGATTTCAAAGGTGGCGACGATCATCAGGTCGTTGGTGGCCGCGGCCTGCGCGAACTGCGAGTTGTAATGGATCTGGTCCAGGCTGATGGGCGTGGTGAGCAGGGAACCCAGCGAGTAGCGCAGGTCCTCCAGCGCGTCCTCCATCAACCGGCTGACCAGTGCCTGTTCAATTTGCGTGAACTTGCGGTCCGGATAGTCGTGGCTGCCGTTGCCGCCCAGCATGTGGTCTACCCACGTCATAGCGGCCGTGGTCGAAAACTGGATCACGGCCTTGCCGGTGATGTCGTCGAGGGCGCAGAGCACCATTGCGGTACTGGCCGGCAACGAGGCCGCGTACTCGTCGTAGGTCTGCATCTGGACCTGCTCCGACGTGACCGTGCAGATCACGCGGACCTTGGCGGTCAGCTGGGTGCCCCACTGTCGGGCGAATGTTTCGAAGGCCAACTCCAGCACGCGGGAATGCTCGCGTGCCAGGGTGGTCGGCCGCCGGAAGTCGTAAACTTCGACGGCTCTGGCCGGCTTTTCGGGCGCGCTAGAGTGCGCATGTTCCTGGACCGTCACAGCAGGCACTATCGGCAGCCTGGTTGGGGATGTTAGGAGTTTGGCTAATGCGGGTGGGGTGCCCGCGGCGCGTCCAACACCGGCGGCCCCATGGCAGGGGCGCTCAGTGGTCGGAGGACGATCTAGGCCGGCAGGCCGGTGCCGGCGGCAGGCGCTCAGTCGCCGGAGGATGCCCCGCCGGGCGCCGGCGCATAGGTGGCGTCCGGCCCCGGGCCGCCGCTGCTGCCACCGCCGGTGACCACGTCGCGCCCGGAGCTTCCACCCGGTTCGCCGGCCACGCGCTCGGCAGGTTTGTCCTCGACGGCCTCGCCCTCGGCCGCCTCGGCCTCCGCCTTTTCCGCAGCTTCGGCTTCGGCGGCCTGCTTGGCCAACTTCGCCCGTTCCGCAGCCGCCTCTTTGGCGGCGCCGGCAGGATCCTTCAAGACTTCGGGGATCAGGTTGCGGATGGCCTCCGGCTGGCCGGAGAGCACCACGATGTCCACGCGGCGGTTCATGGCGAGATCTGCATCGCTCTCGCTGCTGGTCAGCGGCCTGGATTCGCCGAATCCGACGGCAGAGATGCGCTTCGAAACCACGCCGCTGTCTTCCACCAGATGGCGCAGCACGTTCACGGCACGCTCCGAGGAAAGCTCCCAGTCCAATGCGTTCGGGTCCAGGTGGCGCACCTGGGCCGTGTGGCCTTCCACCTTCAGCTCGTAGCCGACCGGCCTCAGCACCGGACCCACCACGTTCAGGATCTTGATGGTCTGCCGGGTGAGCACCGGCGAGTCCGGCTCGAAGAACGTCTCGCTGCCAATCAGGCGAACGGTCAGGCCCCGTTCGTCAAGCTGGAAGCGGACCGCTTTCTCAAGGCCTTCTTCCTGCAACCCCTTGGTGATCTTCTCCTGGATGTTGCGCAGGTCGTTGACTTCCTTGATGGCCACGTCGAGATCGGTTTTCAGTTCACCCTCGGTGTCCTCTTCGGCGTCACCACTGGTAAACCCCTGGCCCTCCTCGTCGATGAGTTCAGACGGGACCACCACCCCTTCGGCCGTATCAACCGCCTGGGTGCGTTCCACGCCGAAACCCGTGGCCAAGGAGTTGGCCAGCTTCTCGAACTTCGCCGCATCCACGGTGGACATGGCGAAGAGCACGATGAACATACACATCAGCACGGTGACCATGTCCATGTAGGAGGCCATCCACCGCTCGTCCGGGTGCTCGTCCTCTTCCGCGCCGAGCGGCCGGCGCGGGCGCCGCGACTTCATGCTGCCTTGACCGCAGGATTGTCGTCGGACTTCCCGGGTTTGCCTTCCTTGCCCGGCTTCCCCGCGCCCATCTCATGCTCCGGAACCATGGCACGCAGGCGTTCGCCCAACAGGCGCGGCTGGCTGCCGGCCTGGACGGCCAGCATGCCTTCCATCAGCAGGGTCATGCGCTCGGTTTCCAGGTCGGCCAGGCGCCTCAGCTTGCCGCCGATCGGCAGCCAGATGAAGTTGGCGGAGAGCAAGCCCCACAGCGTGGCGACGAACGCCGTCGCAATCATCGGTCCGAGGGTGTCCGGGGTGGAGAGGTTTTCCAGCACGTGCGTCAGCGATACGACGGTGCCGATGATGCCGATGGTCGGGGCGTAGCCGCCCATGCCCATGAAAAACTTGGAGGATTGGCGATCGGCGCGCGCCTTCGTGCTGATCTCGTCTTCGAGAAGGATCCGCAGTTCCTCGCCGTCGGTGCCGTCGGCGATGTTCTGCAGCGCGCGCTGCATGAACGGGTCCTTTTCCTCGGTTGCCTCGGCGTCCAGTGCCAGCAGGCCCTCGCTGCGCGCCTTTTCGGCCAGCTCGACGACTCGGTCAATGACCGTCTGGGGCTTCGCCACCTTGCCGGTAAAAGCCCGGGGCAACGCTTTAAAGGCGTGCAGCCCGTCCCTGAGGGTGGTGCTGGCCAGGCCCACGGCGATAGTTGCACCGAAGACCAGGATCATGGGAGCCGGGATGAGGAGCGCCGAGACGTGGGCGCCCTCGAGGGTGATCATGGCGTAGAGCGAGCCGAAGGCCAGCAGGAGGCCAATAAGTGTTGCGGGATCCATTTACATATTCCTAGGGCGCAGCGGCACAGTGTTGCCGGAATCCACGGAGTCGTCTCCGGGGGCCGGGGCGGCTGGCGGCACGAGGCCGAGCTGGGGGTGACCGTGCTGGTGGACTGAAGGCGGCAGCTCACGGGCCAGGTGCAGCACGTAGGCGCGGTAGCTGGCGATCATCTCGATGACCTGGCTCATCGTCTCGGTGACGATGTACTTGGCGCCGTCAACCATCACCAAAGTGGTGTCCGGGTTGGAATGGACGCGCTCAATCAGGTCAGGGTTGACCGCAAACTGGCTGTCATTCAGCCGCGTTACTACGATCATTGGCCCCGTCCCAGGTCTCTCGAGGGCTCCGGTGAGCCGCTACCTACTACCTTCGACCGCCAGCGCCCCGCGGTTAGCTGCCCAGGCCACTTGTCGCGCGTGTCACGCGCGGAGTGGCTGGACCTGGTCCTGATGCCGGATTTTGCCGCAGCAAGACATTCGTTCAGTGACCGTGAAGGCGGCCATCCCTGCTGTTTGGGTGGTAATTCATCCCGCACCAAGGCTGGACGGCTGGCGTTACGGGAGGCCTGCATCATCACGTGGCTTGGAGTGGTTGGGGTGGGATGTGGGTTTGCCAGTAGGAGTTGCGCAGCGGTTTGCGGCGGGGGTCGATGTAGTCCGGCGGGGTGAACCAGGGGATGCCGTCGATGACGTTGATCTCCCAGTTGCCTTGCTCGATCAGGTCGTGGTGGAGCAGGCAGAGGCATACCCCGTTGTTGACGTCGGTGCGGCCGCCGGCCCACCAGGGGATGATGTGGTGGGCTTCGGTCCAGAAGGCGGGCATGCTGCAGCCCGGGAAGGCGCAGCCTTTGTCCCGGGCGACCAGTGCCCGGCGGATGGCACGGTTGAAGAACCGTTGTGACCGGCCCAGGTCCAGGATTTCGCCCTCGGATCCGAGGACGGCCGGGATGATTTCGGCGTCGCAGGCCATGCGGCGGACCGTGGTGGCCGAGACCGGGCCGTTGAAGACCGCGCTGCCGCCGCCGGAGAGCAGCCCGGCCAACTGCTCATATCCGGTGGTGACGATCACCTGGGTGCGGTGCCCGCCCGAGTCCGGAAGCCTGCCGGTGTTCAGCGCGATCCGGCAGGCCCCGACCAGTCCCGCGAGCAGCTTCTGCGCCCGGGTGGCGTCATCCATCGCCTCCACCACGGCCGGATCCACACCGGCGAAACTATCGCTGCCGGCTTCGGCCCCGGAGGACAGATCGCCACTCGCGCCGGTTATGTCGCCGCGGTCAGCATCAGCGGCACCGGCTCCGCCCCTGCCTGCTTCCGTGGTTTCGGTTCTGGTTCCGGTTCCGGTGCCGGTGCCGGTGCCGGTGCCGGTGCCGGTGCCGGTTCCGGTGCCGGGAACATCCTGGTTACCGCCGCCGTTGGCCGTGCCGGCGACCGTGGCTCCGCCACCTTCTGTGCGGGACTCCCCAGCACCGGCCGGGCCCGCCTTTGCGGTGTTGGCGTTGCCGGTTCCGTCTGCTTCCCCTGTGTCTGCAGGGGTGCTGCAGACGGCGGCGGTTTCGATGGCGTCGGGGCGGATCCGTGGGTTGGCGGCGCTGTTCATCACGGTGGCGAGGGCTTCGTACTGGGCGTCGGTGGTGTTGATGACGAACTGGTGCAGCCCGCGGCGCCGGCCCCGGTAGAACATGCCCTGCCGGGCCCGCAGTTCCTTCTCGGACGGTTCGGCACCGTCCTGGTCGACGGCGGTTTCCCACGTCCTGGCCACCATCACCAGGGTGTCCGCGTCGGCGTCGACGGCCTGCCGGACCAGCGACGCTTCCATCGCCTGCAACGCCTCCGGAGTGCCGGCGTGGCGGGCCCGGTCCAGGGAATCAACCACCAGGGCCGCGGCCTGGCCGCTGACCTCCCCGCCGGCCATGGCCTCGGCCAAGACCGGCAGCGTCGGCGCACCCGGTTCCCCGTCCAACCGCACCGGCGCGGTGATCGCCTTGCCGACCCGCAGCCGGCGCCGCGCCTCGACAATCCCGATCCCCAACCGGGAGCGCAGATACTCCGCCGTGTTCGCAAACTCCGTCTTGCGGCGGCGCCGCACCTGCTGCGCCCCGGACCCCTCCGGGGCCGCGGCGTCCCCGCTCCCGGTGCTGATCGCCGCCGCCGGGTCCGCCCACTCCCCCGCCCCCGCCGTGCCCGGCCCGGCGGCACCGGGCGCTGCGCCGGGCCCCGCGGTGTTCGACCCGGCGTCAACGGGCTCTGCGCCGGCCCCTGTGCTTGCTCCGAGTCCTGCCGTCGCGTGTTCCCCGGTGGCGGCGATGTCCGCCCGCTCCACCGCGTGGGCGCCGACCGCCTGCAGGAACTCCACCAGCTTCGAAACGCCCTCCACCGCCGCCACCGTGTTGGCCAGATCCCGGGTAGACAGGGACACCGCCTCGGCCGGAAAGCGGTCGGCGGCATCCTGCAGCAGCACAAACGCCTGGTCCAGAGATGCTTCCATCTCCCCGGTGCGGTCCGACGGTGCAAGAGCCATACCACAATTTTATTCGTACACACATTCGATAGCCATCGAAAGAGCCCATTGTGTAGGAGTAGTGCCACGCAAGCTAAAGCAACGGGTCAACCAAGGTTTGCATCCGACGCAAAGAAAAAGCGGCCGCCTGCGAACGGTGCAGGCGGCCGCTGCAGCTGCCCGCGAACGGTCGGGCAGCTACACTTCGGTGGTGGTTGATGAGCCTTCGGTTTAGCGCTTCAGGTTGGTGAGTTCCTGCAGCACCTCGTCGGAGGTGGTGATGATGCGGGCGTTGGCCTGGAAGCCCCTCTGCGCGACGATCAGGTTAGTGAATTCCTGAGACAGGTCCACGTTCGACATTTCCAGCGAGCCGCCGGCCAGCGTGCCAAGGCCGCCCGTTCCGGCAGTTCCAAGTTCGACCTGGCCAGAGTTGGCAGTTGCCCGGTATGACGACGAACCGGCCTTTTCAAGGCCGCCCGGGTTGGTGAAGTTCGCCAGAGCGATGCGGCCTACGACGGCCTGCTGACCGTTGCTGAAGGAACCCATGAGGGTTCCGTCATTCGCCATGGTGAAGGATTCGAGTGAACCGGCTGCGCGGCCGTCCTGGCTCTCGAAACCGACAGTGGTCATGCCGGCGTAGCCAGTCAGCGCATTGACGTCCACGTCTATCCCGCCCACGGTCATGGATACGGGGGCTGCCGGCGGCGCCGTCGGGGCGGGGGCGGTCATTTTGCCGTTGCTGAAAGCCAACGAACCAGCCAGAGTTTCGTTTCCATTCGAATCAATTTGGCTGACATCCCAGCCTGCTACGGTTCGCTGGAAAGCCAGAGACAAGGTCGATTTGCTTCCATCAGCCAAGTACGTCTCTACATCACGGACAAGGCGGGCACCGGTCGCTGCATCAGCAGGCAGGTTGCCTGTGACTTGAGCAGCTGTGGTCGGCTTTGCTTCCGAGATGGCTTCGGGAGACAGATCGATAGGGCCGATGGGACCCCCGACCGGAATCTGGCCGTTCGTAGCCATCCAGCCCTGCAGGATGGCGCCGTCAGGGGAAACCAGTCGTCCGGTGGAATCGAGTTCAAAGGCGCCGGCGCGGGTGTAAAGCTGTTCGCCGCCCTTGGTCGTGACGAAGAAGCCGTCGCCCGAGATCATCATGTCGGTGGCCTTGCCCGTGGCCTGCGAGGAGCCCTGGGTGAAGTTGGTGGAGATGCCGGCCACCTGCACGCCGAGGCCCACCTGTGCGGGGTTGGTGCCGCCGGCCTGAGCCTGCGGGCCGCCTGCGCCCTGGGTCATCTGGGACAGGGTGTCCTGGAACTGGACGGAGGAGGCCTTGAAACCGGTGGTGTTGACGTTGGCGATGTTGTTGCCTGTGACATCAAGCATGGTTTGGTGGGAGCGGAGTCCGGAGATTCCGGAGTAGAGCGAGCGGAGCATGATCAGCGCCTTTCGGATCGTGGAACGGACGAGTAATTCAGTGATTGGGAAAATTTGGTGGCGGCACAAGCCGGCTTAGCGGGGAACATCTCAGGCGGCGGCACCCCCGGTGGTACCGGCGGCGCCGGCCGCGGCGCTGGCGCTCGGCATATCGGTGCCGCTGGCACCCGAGGCAGCACCGGCGTCGTTGGCACCCGAACCGGCACCGGCGTCGTTGGTGGTTTCACCCAGACCCGACTCCCCCGGCGCGCCGGCGGCGGTGATCCCGGCGACCAGATCCAGCGGGATCTCCCGGCCGTCCACGGTCACCTGCGGGACCGGCCCGGCATAGGACACCGAGGTGGCGGTTCCCGTGACGAGCGAACCGTCCGCACCGTAATAGCTGACCTCGCGGCCCACCAGCGCCGCGGCTACGCCACGCATCTGCAGGGAGAAGTTCTCCTCGCTGGTGGTGGTCATGGTGGCGATGCTTTCCATCATGGCCAGCTGTGTGGACTGGGAGATCATCTGGTTGGTGTCCATCGGCGAGCTGGGATCCTGGTTCTGCAGCTGGGTGACCAGCAGGTGCATGAACATCTCGCCGTCCATGGTCTGTTTCGGTGCTCGGACCGGCGGGGCGGTGTACGTCGGGGCGACTGTGCCGACGGGCGCGACTGAGTCGGTGGGCATGGTTCTCCTTGTCTCAGGCCAGCACGTCGAGGCTGGTCGATATCCCGTAGGGACGTCTCAGGGCGGATGGGTCGGTGGTGTCCGGGGCCGCGTCGGCGGCGGTTCCGGTGGCCGCGCCGGGGCGGTCTTCCTGCCCCTGGGGGCCGCCGGAGGGCCGGCCGTCGGGGCCGAACTGCATGCCGGGGCGCGCATCATTCGGGCGGTTCTGGTTGGACAGGTCCAGGTTCGCGTTCAGGCCTGTGGCCGCAAGATCGCGCTTCAGGTCGGCCATGACGGCGCGCAAGGCGTCGCGGCCCGCGTCATTCGGCGCGAAGAGCTCCACACGGACGCCCTCCCCCGTCACGTGGGCCCGGACGGTAACCGGGCCCAGGTTGTCAGGGGTGACGCTGATGGTCATCACATGCTCGCCGGGCTTGGCCTGCGCGAGGGTGAAGAGCGGGCGGGCCACCTGCGCGGTGAACGGCAGCTGCTGGTTCGGGGGGACGGGAGCAGCGGCGGGGGCGGGGGCGGCGGCCGGCTGGGACACCGGGACCGGCTGTGCGGCGACCGGCACCTGAATGCCCTGCTGCAGCTGTTCGGTCTCGCCGCGCACGGCGCTGGCCGCGGTTGTGGCGGCCGCTGCTGTGACGGCCGCACCAGTCGCTGCCCCGCCGGAAGGAGTGCCCGGCACGGGTTGTCCGGGAAGCACGACGCCGGTGGTCGGCTGCGTGGGAATGGTCGCCTGGGCTGCGGGCTGGGTGGGAACCGCCGGCCCAACCGGGCCGGCCGGCTGGTTCTGCGCAGCGTCGTCTGTCCCGGCCGCCGGCACCACGCCGGCGCCGGCGGCAGCGGCCGCGGCGGCAGTCCCTGCTCCGGCAGCCGGTCGGGGTGCACTGGGGTCGGTGGCGGCAGCCCCTGCCACGGTGGCGGCCGGACTTCCTGCGCCTTGCCCGGCGACGCTCTCGCCGTTAGCAGGGCTAGCTGCGGACGGGGCACCGGCCAGGGTTGCGGCCGCTCCTGCATGGGAACCAACCGGGCCAACCGGGCTGACCCCAACGGATGCTCCGGCGCCGCCTGCGGTGCCGTCGACAGAGGCGGGCCAGCCGCCGGTACCGCTAAATGCACCGGTTGCACCCGTTGCACCGAGGCCAGCTGAAGTGTCCGCACCTGCCGACGACTCACTTCCGGCGGCAGCATCGGCTGGCCCCGCGGGCTGAGCCGCGTCGCCGCCCTCTTCGCTGATCGGAGTGCCTGCGCTGGTCGGATCGCCGGCGGTGAGGCCCTGCCCGGCCAGGAGCGGCCAGGGCGCCGGAGAACCTTCGAGACCAGCGACTGCGGCCGCCGGATCAGTCGCCGCAGTGCCGCGGGGCGGCGGTCCTGTGACAGAGCCTGTGGTGCCGGCGCCTGGCTGCGATGCTGCACCGCGACCGGTTTCGGTCTGGGCAGTTCCGGCCGCACCGGCCGCCCCGGCGGCACCCGCGGCAGCCGCGCCGCCCCCGGCGGAGGCACCGCCGTCGTGCTTGTTGCGCTTGGCCGAAGCAGTGGAACCGTGCCGCAGCGCATCCTGCATGGCGGCGTCGAAGCCGGGAGAAGAGGAGCGCGCGGCAGCGGGCCCGCCGGAACGGGCGGAGGACGCCGGGGCGATGGGCAGGGAGTTTATGGGCAGGCTCATGCGGTTCGTCCCCTCGCCATGGCCGCCTGGGCGGTGGCCAGCAGGTCGGTCAGTCCGGCGCCGCCGGAGCCCTGGCCGCCGTTGAGCATCGAGGCCAGTCCGGTGTTGCCGGTCTGGCCGTTGAGCATGGCGGTGATCGCGCCGGACGTGCCGTTCTGTCCGGTGAGCATGGAGGTCAGC
The DNA here is from genome assembly GCF_059090765.1 of Arthrobacter sp. Cza30. Lineage (NCBI taxonomy): Bacteria > Bacillati > Actinomycetota > Actinomycetes > Micrococcales > Micrococcaceae > Arthrobacter > Arthrobacter sp. Cza30. The sequence continues at coordinate 645,158 of NZ_JBNHGA010000005.1, forward strand.
CCGGTGGACGTGGACAGCTGCGCGGCGGCGATCAGGTCGGTCAGCGCGGTCTGCTGGTCCGCGGTCAGCGCCGCGCCGGGAGCGACGCCGGAACCGGCGCCCGCGGCCTGGACCGAGGATTCCTCGGGCAGGATGCGGCGGATGGTGGTGAGGTTGGAGTCGTTCTCCCAGGCGTCCCGGACCTTAATCGTGTCGCCGGGCTGCGGGGCGTCGATGGCCTTGCCGTTGCCGAGGTAGATGGAGACGTGGCCGCCGTCGAAACTGAAGAGCAGGTCGCCGGGCCTGGCGTCGGCCATGGATGCCACCGGCGTGCCTTCCTTCATCTGGTCCCACGTGACGCGCGGCAGGTCGATGCCGATGTCGCGGAAGGCGTGCTGCACGAAGGACGAGCAGTCGAGGCCGACGGACGCGTCGTTGCCGCCCCAGACGTAGGGCAGGCCCACGTACTTCTCGGTGGCCTTGATCAGCTCGGCGGCGTTACCGGTCGCGGCACCGGTTCCGCTTGCGGCGCCTGTCCCGGAAGCGGCGCCGGCGCCGGCGGCCTGGGCTGCTGCCGTCAGCGCGTCGGCGAACGCGCTTGCCGTGGCGCCGCCGGTGCTGCCGGCCGCGGTTGCCCTCGCCGCGGCCTCCGCGGCGGGGACGGGCTGGGCGAGCTGGGTCAGCGTGGACTGGATCTGCTGGATCCGCCCGAGGGTATCGGTCATGCTCATCGTCCGTCGCCGCCCCGGGCGCCGGTGGACAGCTCGTCCAGCACCAGCTGCTCGCGCCGCAGCTCTTCGAACGCCTCGGCCGCGAGGTGCCTCGTCTCGAGCTTCTCCAGGCCCACGGACTGCTTGCGCACGGCGAGGAACTCCTGCTGGGCCTGCTGCGCCTCGTTCCGCCGGGCCAGGTCCAGATTTTCCAGGTCGGCCAGCATGCTGCGCGAGGCCGAGCGGGCCGCCGCCACCGCGTGCAGCGTGGCCGCATCGGAGACTTCGCTCATGATCTCGCCCAACTCGTCGCGGGCAGCGACCACCCGGGCGCCGGACTCGCGGGCGCGGTGGTTCGCGGCGGCGAGGTTGCCGGCGGCCTGGTCCTGCTGAAGCTGGCGCAGCCGCAGCAGCCCGGCCAGGGGGAAGGATCGTGCCATCTCTACATACCTCCAAGGGTGCGGGCCAGGCGGTGCAACTGCTCCCACGACTGCGCGGCCGGCGTCTGGTCATCCATCCGCTGCTGCAGGAACAGGTTGATGTCGTCTTCGTGCTGGACGGCCGCGTCCACCAGCGGGTTGGAACCGGGCTGGTAGGCGCCCACGTCCAGCAGGTCCTGCGCGGCCTTGCGGGCCGCCAGCACCTTGCGCAGGGCGCCGGCGGCGCGGGAGTTCTCCGGGTTGTTGACCTTGGACGCGACGCGGGAGATCGAGCCGAGCGGGTCCACCGACGGGTAGTGCCCGGAGACGGCGAGCTTGCGGTCCAGCACCACGTGCCCGTCCAGGATGGAGCGGGCCGAGTCGGCGATGGGTTCGTTGTGGTCGTCGCCGTCCACCAGCACCGTGTACATCCCCGTCACCGAACCGGTTTCGGCGGTGCCGGCGCGTTCCAGCAGCCGGGCCAGCAGGGAGAAGGTCGACGGCGGATACCCGCGGGTGGCGGGCGGCTCACCGACGGAGAGGCCGATCTCGCGCTGGGCCATGGCCACGCGGGTCAGCGAGTCCATCATCAGCACCACGTCCGCCCCGCGGTCGCGGAACGATTCGGCAATCCGGGTGGCGGTGAAGGCGGCGCGCAGCCGCATCAGCGCCGGCTCGTCCGAGGTGGAGACCACCACGATGGACCGGGCCAGGCCGGCCTCGCCGAGGTCGTCTTCGAGGAACTCGCGGACTTCACGCCCGCGCTCCCCGACCAGCGCGATCACGGAGACCTCGGCGTCGGTGCCGCGGGCGATCATGGACAGCAGCGAGGACTTGCCCACCCCGGAGCCGGCGAACAGGCCCATGCGCTGGCCCTTGCCCACGGTGGTGAGCGTGTCCAGCACGCGCACGCCCAGCTGCAGCGGCGTCTCGATCCGCGCGCGGTGCATGGCCGACGGGGTGTCGTTGTCCAGGGGGACCAGCGAGTCGAAGACCAGCGGACCCTTGCCGTCGATCGGCCGTCCCATCCCGTCCAGCACCCGGCCAAACAGCCCGTTGCCGGTGGGCACCAGCACCGGCGCGCCCTTGGCCTTGGCCGGGGTGCCGGTATTGATCCCGGTGAGCCGGCCCAGCGGCATGCAGCGGATGCTGTCCCGGCCGGTGGCCACGACCTCTGCCTCCACGCCCTGGCCGTCGCCGATAAGCACGAGGTCGCCGATGGCGCAATCCAGCCCAATGATTTCGACGCCGAGGCCCACCACCGAGGACACCATCCCGTAGCGCGGGGGCCGGGCCGCGGCCAGCGCGTCGGCGAACCGGTCGGCGCGGGGGCGCCAGGCGACCGCGGTCACTGCCGGGCCTCCAGCAACGCGGCCTTGGCGCGGGCGAGCGCCGTGCCGATCCGCGCGTCCAGGAAGCCGTCGGCGAACTCGGTGACGGCGTCCCCCGGCGCGAGCGACGAATCGGGGCTGAAGCTCACCCCGGCCTGCTGCCGCGTCTCCGGCGCCAGCATGGTCAGGTCCGTCGGATTCATCCGGACGGTCTGCACGCGGGAGGCATCCACCCCTGCCAGTGCCCGGGTGAGGGCCGAACGGGCGGAGGCCGCGCCGTCGGACAATTCATGGCCCAGGATGGCTTCGGCCAGTTCCATGGCCGCGGCGGCCAGGGTGTTTTGCGCGGCGGCAAGTACCGGCGCGGTCCGTTCCTCCAGCGCACGGGCGGCCGCACCGAGCGCGGCCACTGCGTGCTGCAGGCGGGCGCGGGCGTCAGCCATCGCGGCGGCGTGGTCCTGCTCCATCGCGAGCTGGCGTGCGCGCATCAGTTCGGCGCCTTCGCGCATGCCGGCGGTGTAGCCGGCGGCGTGGCCGCGGACCCTGGCCTGTTCGAGCGCCTGTTCCTGCGAGTCGTCGCTGCGCAGTTCCGTGTAGCGCAGCTTGGCGAAGGCCCCGGTCCCGGTGTTCAGCTCCGGGAAGCTCATCCTGGAGAACGCGGCGTCAGTAGACATACTCGTCCTCCTCCGCCGCGCGCTGGACGGTGATGATGCCGCTGGCCTCGAGCTCGCGGATCGAGCGGACGATGTCCGCGCGGGCCTCTTCGATCTGCGACATGCGCAGCGGGCCGGTGGCCTTGATCTCGTCGTCGAGGATGTCGCGGTTGCGTTCGGAGACGTTCTTGCGGATCAGCTCGGTGACCGGTTCGCTGGCGCCCTTCATGGCCACCGCGAGCACCGCGATCTCGATGCCGCGCAGCACCTGCTGCACGTCGCGCGGTTCGAGCTTGGTGATGTCTTCGAAGGTGAGCATCCGGGAGCGGACTTCCTCCGCCAGCTCCGGATCGCGTTCCTCCAGGGCTTCCAGGAGCGCGCGTTCTGTGGCGACGTCGGCGCGGTTGATGATGTCCACCAGCGGCCCGACGCCGCCCACCACCTCCACCTGTTGGCGCGGCACGACGGCGCCGGCCCGCACCTTGAGCGTGTCCGCCACGATCGACACGGCTTCGGGGGTGGCGGTGCCCATGGTGGCGATGCACTGGGCGACCTCCGGCCGCACCGAATCCTCCAGCCCGGCGATCACCGTGGACGCGAGCTCCGGGCGCACGTGCGCGAGCACCAGCGCGATGGTCTGCGGGATCTCGCCGTTCAGCAGCGTGATCAGCTGGGTGGGGTCGGCGTCATCCAGGAACTCGAAGGGTTTCCCGGCCATGGAGGTGGCCAGCCGGTCGAGCACGCCGGCGGCCTTCTCCGCGCCGAAGGAGGCGGCCAGCAGCCCGGCGGCGAACTCCCTGCCGCCGCGGGGCCGGCGCCGGCCCTTGACGGTCATGTCGTGGAATTCCTTGAACGCCTCCTCGGCGGTCTCGGGATCCACCCGGCCCATGCTCACGAGCTCGGCCGTGATCAGCTCGGCCTCGGCCTCGCTGAAGCGCTTCATGACCTCGGCGGCCCGGGCCTGTTCCATCTGCATCAGCACCACGGCCACCTTCTGGGTGCCGGTCAACGTGGTCAGTAACTCGCTCATGCGTTCTGCTTGTCATCCATCAGGGAGCGCAGGAAGTCGGCGGTCTTGTCCGGTTCCTGGGCGGCCAGGGCGTCGATTTCCGCCCGCTTGCGGTTCATGTCCTTCTGTTCGTCGGACAGCTCCGGCGGGCCGGCGAGCTCCAGCGCGGTGGTGTTCGGGCCGGTGACCACGGGGATCGGTTCCGGGACGATGATGGGCTTCGCGGGAAGCTGCAGGTCCTGCGGTGCCTCGATCTCGGGCTGGAAGTCCTGCAGCTCGCCCAGGTCCACCGGCTCGCGGTTCTGCCTGCGGGACCAGCGGGCGTAGACCAGCAGGGCGATGATCACCAGCAGGATGATGCCGGCGGTGATGATGGCGGTGCGGATCAGCTCGGCCTGGCGCGCGGCTTCCTCGGCGGCCTGCGCGGCGGCCAGCGCCTCGGCGGCCTCCTGTGCGCCGGCGGTGTTGAACGGCACGAGTTCGACCGTGACCTCGTCCCCGCGGTCGGCGTTGATGCCGGCGGCAGTGGTCACCAGGTCCTCGATGTTGGCCACGTTCAGGGCCCCGGCGGCGTCGGCGTCCAAGGCCACGGACACGGTCTGGCGGTTGATCGCCCCGGCCGGGATGGCGCGGGTCTCGGTCACCTTGTTCAGCGCGTTGTTCTTGGTCTCGGACTCGGAGGTGAAGGTCCCGTCGCCGCCGGCGTTGCCCGGTACGGCGATGTTGTCCGGGCCCAGCACGCCGGCCGCTCCCCCGCCGGTTCCCTCGTACTCTTCGGTCTGCGCGGACTCGTTCAGGGCCGGCGCGCCGTCCGGCGTCGTGAAGGTCTCTTCCACACGCTCGGCGGACTCGTAGTTCATGTCCGCGGCAACCACCACGGAGGAATTGCCCGGACCGACCACGCGGTCCAGCATGCTCTGCACCGAGGCGCGCACGCGCTCCTCGTAGTCGGAGGCCTGCTTGTCCGCGGAGCCGGTGGCGCCCACGCCCACGGCGGAGAGCACGGTGCCGGCGGCGTCGATGACGGCGACGTTTTCCGGCTTCATGCCGTCGATCGAGGCGGAGGTCAGGTGGACGATGGCCTGGACCTTGTCGGCGGACAGGGTGGTCTTTTGGGTGTCCACGAACACGGACGCGGTGGCCTCGCCCTTCTCGGAGACGAAGACCGTCTCCTCCGGGATGGCCAGCCGTACGGAAGCGGTCTCGACGCCGTCGAGCGCTTGAATGGTGTTGGCCAGTTCGCCTTCCAAGGCCCGCTTATAGGTGACCGACTGCTGGAACTCGGAGGACGTCACGCCCATGTCGTCGAGCAGCGAGTAGCCGCCGGTGGACGAGCTCGGCAGGCCGGCCGCGGCTGCCTTGAGCCGCTGGTCGTAGACCTTGTCTTCCGGCACCAGGATGGTCCCGCCGCCGTTGGTCAGCTCGTACGGCACGCCGTCGGTGCGCAACTGCTCCACGATGATGTTGGCGTCGGCCGCGGCCAACCCGGAGAACAGCGGGGTATAGGAGGGCTTGGATGCCCACGTCGTCAGGGCGGCAACGCCGAGCACGACGACGGCAATACCGATGATCGCGATGGTGCGCTGGGCAACGGTGAACTCGCTGATGGTTTTACCCAGCCGCGAGAACCAGGAGGAGACCTTTCCGGGCATCAGGCCTGCATCCTCATGATCTCGTTGAAGGCGTCAACGCCCTTGTTCCGGACGGCTGCCACGAGTTCCAGCGTCACGGCGGCGCGGGTGGAGGCCAGGGTCGCGTTGTGGATGTCGTTCAGGTCGCCCGTAACGGCCTGGATGGCCAGTTCATTGGAGGCGGACTGCAGCTGCTGCAGGTTGTCGATGGCACCGGTCAGGGAGGTGGCAAAGCCGACGCCGTTGGTGGCCTGCGGGGCTTCGGCGGCCGGCAGGTAGCCGGTGCCTGCGACGCCCTGGATCGGCGGAATGGAAGAGAGCGGCATCAGTTGCGTCCAATCTGGAGGGCGGCCTCGTAGGTCGTCTTCGCCCGGTCCACCACGGCCGCGTTGGCCTGGTAGCCGCGCTGGGCCAGGATGAGGTTGCCCATCTGCTGGGACAGGTCGATGTCCGGGTAGCGGACGTAGCCGTCCTCATCCGCCAGCGGGTGGTCGGGCTCGTGGACCATGCGGCCCTCGGCCTCGCCGAATTCCGCGCCGGCCACGTACACGCCGGAGACGCCCTGGCCTTCCTGAGCGATCACGTAGCGCGCTTGGAAGGCCGCGCCGTCGGTGCTGGTGGCGTTGTTCGCGTTGGCGAGGTTGTCGGAGACGGCGTCCAGCCACTTGCGGTGGACGGTCAGGCCGGTGCCGGCGATTCCAATGGCGTCGAAAGTCATTAGTTGGTCCTCATCGCCGTGCGGACGCCGCTGAAAGGGCTCTCGGCGGCACGGGCTGCAAACTGGTAGCGCAGCACTGTTTCGATGTTGGAGAGCGTCTCGGTGTCCAGGTTGACGTTGCTGCCGTCCAGCCGGGTGGGCTCCAGCGAGCGTTCCATCGTGGCGCTGGCGCTGCCGTTCCCGCGGGCCACCGATGTGGCGAGTGCTTCCTCGAACTGGACGCGCTGCGCGTGGTAGCCGGGGGTATTCACGTTCGCGATGTTGTTGGCGATGGCACGCTGACGCATGGCGAGGCCGTCCAGGGCGCTCTGCATGGCAGCCCCCGTCACAGATTCGAACACAGCAAAGACCCGTCTTACTACTGGCATGTGGGCGGCCGATCCATGGCCTGTTCTGTGAGCGATCCGTGCTCACTAACCAGTTATCGGCACGGAGACGGGAGTCGTTAGGTAAATCTTGAGATTGGTTAACCGTTTACGTCGAGATAGACGGAACGACCCGAAGTTCCGGGGGTAGGGACGGCATCCAAGAGCGCCGACTCCTGCCGGTTTTGCCGCATCTCGGCGCGCAATTCACGGATCACTTCCTGCTGCGCGGCCGCGAGTGCTGTCGCCCGCTCCACCAGCTCGTCCGGGATCGGCCCCAGCCCCTGCGGGGCCTTCCACCGCGCGACGGCGGTGCGCGGGCTGCTCACCGCCGCTTCAACGGTCTTGTCCCCGGGTCCGGCAACCTCGGCGGGCGCGCTGCTGCCCTGGCTCCCGGTCTCGGCCGTCCCGGTGAGTCCGCTGGCGTGGCCCGCGGGCTCGGCCGTTTCGGTGCGTCCGCTGCCTTGGCCACCGGTTCCGGCCGCCTCGGCGAGAGCCAGTTCGAGTTCGTCCAGCACGGCTGTCCAGCGCTCCACCGCGGAAACGTCGCCCTCCGGCATGTCAGGCAATGCCAAGTTCGCCGCCGAGGCCGACGCCACGGGATGGCTGTGCCGGAAGCTGCCCGGCGGCCTCGTGCCAGGCCTCGCGCAGCGGCTCCAGCAGTTCAATGCATTCGCGCGTCCGGGCCGCGTCGCGGTGGATGTTCGCGTTCATCATCGCGGTCAGCGTGTAGGTGTAGAGCGCTTTCAGGCCCTCGCCCCCGTCCCACACGTCAGTCTTCAGCGAGGACATCAGCTCGGACACGATGGCCTGCGCATGGATCAGGTTCTCGGACGCCACCGACCAGTGCTGGTTCTGCTGCGCGGCCTCCGCCCGGTTCAGGTCCAAGAGCAGCCGGTCATACAGCATGGTCAGCAGCCGGGCCGGTGTGGCGGACATGATCGCGTCACGCTGGAACTGGTTCCGCTTGGCCTGGGCGCCGAAGCCCGGCCCGTATGTCAGTGTCATTTCTTCATGCTCCCCCATGAGGGCAGAGTGGCCAGCTGCGAGTTGAGCCAGTCCCCCTGCGACTGCAGGCCGTTCAGCGTTACTTCAAGTTGGGCCCAGGTACGCTCCAGCGTGGAGCGCCGCGATGCGAGCCGGGTGTCCCAACTGCTTACCTGGTCGTTGAGACTGCGTACTAGCGATTCCTGGCCTTGGATTCGCTTCGTGATGGCACCGTCGTACTTGTCCGAGGCATCCGTCGCGGCAGTGGCCACGCGACCGGCGATGGTCTGGACGACCTTCTCGACCCACAGGGAGTCTTCCGTCATCGCCTTGCTGAACTTCTCGGTATCAAACTCAATCGAGCCGTCCTTGGTGACGCTGATGCCAATTTCCGACGGCGACCGCCCCTCTATGGGGCTGATGGCAGCGGTCATCATGCGCTGCTGAATATCGCGGACGCTGCTGTCGCCGGTAAAGATCCCGCCCTTGGTCGTCGTTGACCCAGTGGACGTGGAAACGTTAACCGATGAGTTCTTGGAGATGAACGAGAAGAGGTCTGTCAACCCGTCGACCAAGGCCTTAGCTTTTGCGGTCACGGCTTCGTCGTCGCGAGTGACTGTGATGGTTGACTTTGTCTCCCCTGGAACTGCGTCAGCACCAATGGTGACACTCACGCCGGGAAGAAGATCGGTGAAGGTATTGGTGGACGAAGAGATTGTCTGTAGCCCGCCCCAAATCGACACCTGGGCATCTTGCGCCATTTGGACGTCCGGCGCAGAAAACGACGGATCGCCCGCGAGCGTCACGGTAAACCCTCCGGCTTTCCCGGTCTCGTTCGCAACGAACTGCAGACGGAACTGTGGATTTGCGGGGTCGGAGCTCACCGACACTTTGGTTGCAGTGATGCCGGCGCCGGATTTATTGACCGCTGTGACGACCTGATCGAGAGTCATCCCACGGGTATCGATCTCGTCTTTGACTTGGCCATCTTTAAGCGCGATGGTGAGCATGGTGGCGCTTTCCGGCCAGTCGCTGAGCAGCGACGAAACCGAAACCTGTGCCTTTGCAAGTCGGACGACATCCAGGTCGATACTGCCGGACGATGCGCCACCCGTAGTAGTGACTGAGATCTCGTCAGAACTGCTTGTCCCCGCAAAGATGTCCAGAGACGTAGGCTTTGCGGTCTCAGTGGCGACTTTTCCCAGATCGGCGATGCGTGTGTTGAGCGCTTGTAGCGCACTGACCAGCGTTTGCGTGCTGAAGACCTTGTTTTTCAAGAGGGATTGTGGACGCGCTTCCAACTGCATCAGCTGGTTAATCATGGTCGCGGTATCCAATCCGCTGACCAAACCACCTATCGAAAAGGCCACGCCAGTCCCTCCTGAAGAGTCTGATTACTAGAGCGAATGCTGACGCCCGGCAGCGAAGAGTGTGAGGTCCAATTCGTTCGCCTCGCTGCCGGGCCGCATTCAGCCGTTAGCTACCCGGATTTAGCCGAGGAGCTGCAGCACACCCTGGTTGATCTGGTTGGCCTGTGCCAGCATGGCAGTACCAGCCTGGGACATGATCTGGCTCTTGGTGAAGTTCGCCATCTCCAGAGCCATGTCGGTGTCGCGGATCCGAGACTCTGATGCGGACAGGTTCTCGGCAGCGATGTTGATGCTCTTGATCGCATGCTCGAGACGGTTCTGAGAAGCACCCAGACCCGAGCGAGCGCCAGAAACGGTCTCAATGGCGGCGTCGAGGGTGTCAATGGCGTCCTGGGAGGTGCCATGATCGGTAAAATCAAGAGTGAGGCTACCGACCACTGCGGTGACGTCCGCAGCAGCAAGAGACACCTTAATCGAGCTGCCACTATCTACCCCGTCGGCACCAACCTGGAAGTTGAGTTCTGCAACAGACCCGTCGAGGAGCTGGATGCCGTTGAAGTTTGTCGATTCCGAAATACGGGTCAGTTCTGACGTAAGCTCAGTGACTTCGGCTGCAATTGCGGTTCTCGCGTCTCCAATATTGGAGTCGTTGCTCGCCTGAACAGCAAGATCACGCATGCGCTGCAGGATGGAGTGGACTTCGGTGAGTGCCCCTTCAGCCGTCTGAATGACCGAGATACCATCCTGGGCGTTGCGGGCGGCAACGTTGTAGCCGTTGATCTGCGAACGCAGACCCTCGGAGATGGACAGGCCAGCTGCGTCATCGGCAGCGCGGTTGATGCGCAGGCCGGTGGAGAGCTTCTCCAGGGACTTGGAGATGTCGTTCTGGGTGTTGGACAGGTTGCGGTACGAGTTCAGGGCCGCAACGTTGGTGTTAATGGCGAAAGCCATGATGAAACTCCTCCATGAGATGGTACAAATTCACCGGCCCGTCCATGGGCTGGCACTTGTAGCTATCGGAGGAAAACGAAGAACCGTTAGGAGAAGTGCAAAAGAATTTTTTCGCGGTGGGGCCGTCCTGGCCCGCTGACGCGAGCAGGCTAAGAAACCGCGGCCCGTGGCTGCGTGGCGGCGAAGCGTGTAATCCCGCCGATGGTCTGATCGGCCAGCGCAGTCAGGTACGCCTTCCGACGGGAGGGAGCGATCCGCGACTCGGGCACATGGCTGGCGCCGTCGTCGTCGGAATAATGGGTGTGCAGGCCGTCCCGGAGGAGGCGGATGGCCTCGGAGCGCTGCTGGGAGACGGCCGAGTGGGTAGCGCCGAGCTCTTCGGCGATTTCCTTGACGGTGCGGTCCTCGAAGTAGATTTGCTCCACGATGTAGCGCATCTTCGCGGGAAGGTGGTGCACGGCGGCCTTCAGGAAGGCGAGCCGCTCCTCGGTGAGGAGCGAGCCTTCGGGCGACGCCGTCTCGGAGACCAGGAATTCGGCCGTGGTGTCATCCAGGGCGGAGACGGTGCGGGAGGCATCGTCCATGGCGGCTTCCGCGGTCTCGCGGTCCACCCCGAGGGCGGCAGCCAGTTCGTCAACGCTCGGGTAGCGCCCGAGTTCGGCGGTCAGGGTTTCGCGGACGGACAGCGTTTGTTTGATCCGCTTGCGAACGGAGCGGGGAGCCCAGTCGATGGCCCGCATCTCGTCAGCAAAGGCGCCGATGATGCGACGGCGGGCAAAGGCGCCGAAGGGGACGCCGAGATCCGGGTTGAAGGCATCGGCGGCGGTGATGAGCGCCACCGAGCCGGCAGAGGCGAGGTCGTCGCGGGAGAGGTGGGTGGCTTTGGCACACACTTCGGAGACCAGGTATCCGACGAGCGGGAGGTTTTCAACCACCAGTGCATTACGGTCAGCACGATTCACTGACTTGTCCCCCTCCGTGCCCAGAAATACGTGGACGAACCATCCCTGCTACCGAAGGGTGCGGCTCCGGAAGAACGATTCATTTCTTGGTGAAACCTACCATCAAATGCTCCTAACGCAAGGGGGTGGTGCTGCCGATAGATAGGAATGTAGCCATGCCGTTACTTTTTGTTCATTTAGTGCGGCTTTTTGACGCGGACCCGCGGGGGTTGTGTCCGCAGAATCAACCAGGGGAGGTGCCTGACATGGGAGCCCATGAACTGTCCGCCATGCTGTGGCACGAACGCGAACTTCTTGAACTGCTGGTCTTCAAACTCGAGGAGGAGCAGCTGCTCCTGACTGCCGGCAAGTCCCGGTGGCTGCAGCACGCCACCCGGGAGGTGGAACAGGTGTTGGAGCGGCTGCGCGACGCCGGCCTGGCCCGCACGGTGGAGGTGGCCGCACTGGCCCGGGAGTGGGGTACGCCGGAAGGCGCCACGCTGCGGGAGCTGACCGAGCAGGCTCCGGTGGGGCCATGGGGCGAGATCTTCACGGGGCATCTGCAGGCGCTGACCCAGCTGACCCTGCAGATCCGCGAACTGCGCGACGTGAACGAGAAGTTCCTGCGTGCGGCTGCCCGTTCCACCCAGGAAACGCTGGCCAATTTCAATCCCGATGCCGGGACCTACGACGCACAGGGGACGGCAGGGCTTTCGGGCAACCGCTCCCAGCTGTTCGACACAACGATCTGAGGTTTTCGCAGTGAGTACCTTCAGCGGCCTGAACACCGCGTACACCGGTCTGGTGGCCGCCCGCCAAGGGTTGAACGTGGTGGGCCAGAACATCGCCAACGCCAATACCGAGGGCTACACCCGCCAGCGGGTCAGTACGTCGTCCATCGGCGCCCTCGACCGCACCGGGCTGCTGACCGGCGGAGTGCGGATCGGCCAGGGCGTTTCGGTGGACGCGATTGCGCGACTGGGTGACATGCACCTGGATACGCGCGTCCGGTTCTCGGCCGGTGTCGCCGGGTATTCTGCACTGCGCGCCAATACGATGTCCGGCCTGGAAGCGTCCTTGCGCGAGCCGGGCCAATACGGCATCTCGACGCAGCTTCAGGAGTTTTGGGCCTCCTGGCAGGCCCTGTCGAACCGGCCGGATGACGGCGCTGCCGGCGCGGTGGTGCTGGAAGAGGCGAACATCCTGGCCAACATGGTCAAGCGCGGTTACCAGGAAGTCCGCGAGCAGTTCTCCCGCCTGCGCTCCGATGTGGACACGATGACCGCGGAGGTCAACGGCGCTGCGTCCCAGGTAGCCAATCTCAACGAGAAGATTCGTTTTGCTGTTGCCAACGGAGGCTCCGCGAACGAGCTGATGGACCACCGCAACCTGTTGACCGAACGGCTGGCTGCCCTTACCGGAGCCACAGTTCGCCACGGCAGCGACGGGCAGGTGGATGTGCTGATCGGCGGGAATGCGATTGTCACTGGTTCCAGCGCCCAAAGAATCGCCGTCACAGCGGATTCGGATACGGACATTGCGGGCACCAAAGGTGTGCGCCTTGAGTGGGCGAGTCCGAGTCGGAACGGCATGCCGGTGGTTCTCGACGGTGGCGAAATCGCGGGCGCACTGTCCATGTTGAGTGGCACCGATGGCGGTCCGCTGCGGAGCGCAGCCAAGGACTACAACGACTTCGCCACCAAGCTGGCGCGAGTTGTGAACGACGTCCACACGACCGGCGTCACGCGCGGTGGCACAGCCGGAAGCGATTTCTTTGGCTTTCCGCCATCCGGCGATGGCGTGCCTGCCGCGCTAGGAATTTCTGTGTCCGTTACCGGCGTCGCACAGCTGGCGACCGGCTCCACCGTCTTGGACGGCAGCCTCGACGGTTCGAATGCCGACAAGATGGCCCAGCTCGGCATCGGCTCCAAATCTCCGGATCGCGTTTGGGAGAACATTGTCACGACCATCGGTGTAGCCGCGAAGACGGAGCTGCAGCAGTCCAACCTCGCAGATATTGCGTCCCAGTCCGCCAAGACCTTGCAGCTGTCCAACGCGTCGGTGGACATGGACGAAGAGAACGTCAACCTGCTGACATACCAGCACGCCTACCAGGGCGCAGCCCGGGTCATGACGGCGATTGATGAAATGCTCGATACGTTGATCAACCGCACCGGATTGGTCGGGAGGTAGCCATGATTTCACGAGTCACCAACCAAACGATGAGCAGCTTCGCCCAGCGAAACCTGCAGGACAATATGGCGCGTATAGCCAAGCTGCAGGAGCTGGCCGCCGGAGAGTCGCTGATTGCCCGCCCCTCGGACAATCCGACGGGCACCGCCGATTCCATGCGCACTCGTGCGGATATGCGCGCCAACGCGCAATACAAGCACAACATCGACGACGCCAATGGTTGGCTCACCACCGCCGACTCCGCGCTGGGCACAGTCACCGACTTGCTCAACAAGGCCCGCGACCTGACGATCCAGGCTTCCAATGGTTCCATCTCGCAAACGGCACGCGAGGCCGTCGCCTTGGAGCTTGCAAGCATCAAGGAAAGCCTTTTGGCTGCGACTCGGACGCAGTACCTGGGACGCAACGTGTTTGCGGGGAACTCCGACAAGCCAAACGTATATGAAGACCCCCCAACCGCGCCGTACACCGTAACCGAACCGAGCGCCACCGGCGTGAAGCGCCGCATCGGACCCGGGGAACACCAGACGGTACGCGTCGATGCCAGCGCTGCTGCGGTCTTCGGCGATGATTCCACGGGCAAGGGCCCATCGGTCTTCGCCCTGCTGGATACGATGATCGCAAAGCTCAACGGCGCTGGCAGCGTCAGCGAAGACTTGAACGACATCGACGCCCGCCTCAACACAGTGATCAACGCACGCGCCGAGGTCGGCACCCGTCACGCCCAGATCCTGAAAGCGCAGGAGACGAACTTGGACGAAGCTGTTTCGCTTGAAGCCCGCCGCTCCGGGATCGAGGATCCGGACATCGGAAAGGTAATCCTGGACCTGAAGATGCAGGAGGTGGCCTATCAGGCCGCCCTGCAGGTCACGGCTCGGGTGCTGCAGCCAACGCTGATGGACTTCCTGCGATGAGCGCCGCGCTGACCTTCGTGGCCCCTCCCCCGGGACTGGCACCACTGGTCGACTTCACCCTCGACGAGATCGCGGGAGCGGCCGGCCTGTACTCCCTGCAGCCCGTGGCCGAACCGGGCAAGCGCCTCTTCGTCCTGGACGCGGCGACCTACCTGAACCAGTACACCCCCGTGATTTCCGACGACGACCGTGCCGCCCTGGACCTCAACGCCTCCGAGGACGCCATGTTGCTGGTGGTGGCCAACCCCGGCGAATCGGGCACCACCGTGAACCTGATGGCCCCGATCGTGGTCAACGTGCACACCGGCGTCAGCGCCCAAGTCATTCTGGAAGGCCAGGACTGGCCGCTTCGTGCCGAACTGACGCCGCAGGCCGCCTAGCTGCACCCGCCGATCGCGTGACACTGCAGTAACGCCAGGAGAAGTCAGACGTCTGAAACTCTTGAGCTGACGGCAGCTACCGTGCAAGAGTTATGCCCACGGTCCAAGGGACCTGCTGGGGGATCCGGAATCACCGGTTAATGGCTTCCGGCGGCTTATGGGGGAACCGCCGGAAGCAACCACCCTCACCCCTCGTCCGGGTCCGCGCGTTTTGCCCGCGTCAGCTCCGCCCGGCGCAGCAGCTGACCGCCGTCGGGATAGAGCACCTCTTCCAGCACCAACGGATGCGGCGGAGCCAGCTTGCTCTTCGAGTCCCGTACCTTCGCCAACATCCGGTCGCGCAGCCACTCCGGCGCCTGCTCGCCGCTGCCCACCATCAACGATGCGCCGATCAGGGCACGCACCATGTTGTGGCAGAACGCGTCGGCTTGCACCGTGGCCGTGACCACGCCGTCGGCGCCGCGGGCGAATTCGAACTTCTGCAACTCCCGGATGGTGGTGGCGCCTTCCCTGGGTTTGCAGAAGGCCAGGAAGTCGCCGATGCCCAGGAGTTTAGCGGCTGCGAGGTTCAGGAGATCGACGTCGACGGCGTGCTTGTGCCACAGCGTGGTGTTGCGTGACAGCGGATCCCACGTCTCGGCCCGGTCCGCGATCCGGTAGCTGTAGCGGCGCCAGAGGGCCGAGAACCGGGCGTCGAATCCGTCGGGGGCGACGACGGCGCGCTTCACCTCGATGGCCCCGGCAAGGTCCCGATAGGGCACCGGGGCGCCGACGCGGCCGCCGAGCACCTTGGCCAGCACGCCGCGCAAGCGCCGGACCAGGGCTTCGGCGGGATCGACCTCCCGGCCGCGGGCCAAACCGTGCCACTCCCCCGGGTCCAGGTCGAAATGCACCACCTGACCGCGGGCGTGGACCCCGGCATCGGTGCGGCCGGCAACCGTCAATCGGATCGGCCGGCGGATCATGACCGCCAGCGCTTCCTCGAGCGCGCCCTGCACGGTCAGCCGGCCGGGCTGCACGGCCCACCCGCTGAAGGGTCCGCCGTCGTACGCAAGATCCAGGCGGATACGCAAGGGCGCGCCGTCCCGGTCGGGGACGGGTGAGACAGTCGGAGGCATGGATTCCATGCTACCGGGAGCCCCCGCGGGTCCCGGATGCAGCCGGCGCCCCGTCCCGATTGCGAGCGGGCGACCGCAGACGTCGGCGGACTGTCGACGGGGGCGGGCATTCGGTCTATGTTGCTGGGACGAGGCCCGCACCCCGGGCGGGATCGCGAGGTTCGGAGGAGCCATGGCAGCCAGCCCCGGAACGGCGACCACCACAGATCACAACCGCCGGATCGCCCTGCCCGGGATCGTCCTCGGGGTGGGGCTGGGCGGCTTCGTGGACGGGATCCTGCTGCACCAGATCCTGCAGTGGCACCACATGCTCACGAGCGCGGACACCGCGAACATCGACGTCGGTTCGTACCCGGCGAACACCGTCCACGGCTTGCAGATGAACACGCTGTGGGACGGCCTGTTCCATACGGTGACCTGGCTGGCCGTGCTGATCGGGCTGGGGCTGTTGTACTCGCGGGTGACGTCCTCGCGCGGGCGGGTCTGGGCATCCCGGACCCTCTGGGGCTGGATGCTCCTCGGCTGGGGACTCTTCAATCTCGTGGAGGGGATCATCGACCACCACCTCCTCGCGATTCACCACGTCATCGGCGGCGAGTACCAGATGCTGGCCGACATCCTCTTTCTGCTGTTCGGGGCGCTGCTGGTGATCGGCGGCTGGCTGCTGCAACGGTCCGGGCGGGTGGTGGACCTGAGGGCCCCGGGAAAGGAATCGGCGTGATCGGCGCCCACTCTGCCCACAACCACCAGCCAGCAGTGTACGACGGCGTGCTGCCGCCGGCGCTCGTGGCAGCGGCGGCCGTCGTCTACCTGGCGTTGGCGTGGCTGCGGGGCCGGGAAGACCGCGGCTGGAGCCGCTGGCGGACAGCTTCGTTCCTCGCCGGCTCGCTGTTGCTGGCGCTGGGCCTCGCGCCACAGCTGATGCCGCTGCCGCCGGACGGGCTGCCGGCCCACATGGTCCAGCACCTGCTGATTGGCATGTATGCGCCGATCGGGCTGGTGCTCGGTGCGCCGGTGACCCTGCTGCTGAGGTCGTTGCCGCGCCGTTGCGGCAAAATGATCGGCAGGGTGCTGCGCTCACGGCCGGCCCACCTGGTGACCAACCCGGTGACTGCGCTGATCCTCACCCTCGGCGGGCTGGCGGGCCTGTACTTCACGCCGCTCTACTCACTGGCGGCGGACACCCCGCTGCTGCACCACGCCATCCACCTGCACTTTTTGGCCGCCGGCTGCCTCTTCGCCTGGGTGGTCGCCGGGCCGGACCCGGCGCCGCGCAGGCCCTCCGTGCCGGCGAGGCTGGTGGTGCTGGGCGTCGCGATCGCCGGCCATGCGGTCCTGTCCCAGCTGCTCTACGCGGGGCTGTTCGTCCAGGTCCCCGCGCCGGCGGCCGAGCTGAGGCTTGCCGGCGAACTGATGTACTACGGCGGGGACGTCGCCGAGCTGTTGCTGGCCTTCGCGCTGGTGTCGACGTGGCGGCCCCGGCGCACGCCGCAGCCACGCCGGCCGACTCCCCGCCACAACACTGAACCGCGTCCCAAAGAACCGGCCGCAACAGGCTCCCGCGGGGGAACGGAACCCGCTCCCCCGCGGCGGGCACCGGCGTCGTGATGTGAGTCTTTGAGGTACGCAAAAGCCCGCCGCCCCGAAAGGGGGGCGGCGGGCCTCACGCGTGAAGGCGAAGAACTACTTCTTCTCTTCGGCAGCTTCCTCAGCGGACTCGGCTGACGGAGCGGACTCTGCGGACTCGGGAGAGTCAGCGGAATCGCCGGACTGCGCCGACTCGGGCGAGTCAGCGGACTCGGCCGAAGCGGTCTCTTCCTCGACCGGAGCCGGGGCAGCCTTGGCCGTGGCCTTCTCGGCCTCGTTCACGACGGCCTGCTTTGGGGACACCGGCTCCATCACCAGTTCGATGACAGCCATGGGGGCGTTGTCGCCCTTGCGGTTGCCGATCTTGGTGATGCGGGTGTAGCCGCCGTCGCGGTTGGTCATCACCGGCGCGATGTCGGTGAACAGCTCGTGCACGATGCCCTTGTTGCTGATCACTGCCAGCACGCGGCGGCGCGAGGCCAGGTCGCCGCGCTTGGCGAACGTGATCAGGCGCTCGGCGAACGGGCGCAGGCGCTTGGCCTTGGTGACCGTGGTGGTGATCCGCTTGTGCTCGAAGAGCGCGGCGGACAGGTTGGCGAGCATCAGGCGCTCGTGGGCAGGACCGCCTCCGAGGCGCGGACCCTTAGCGGGGGTAGGCATTATGTTTTCTCCTCAATGGTGCCGCTGTGCGCTCCCGAGCGCCGTGGCGGCAGAATTCTTGCGTTTTAGAGTTCGTCCTCGAAGGTTTCGTCCTCGTCGATGGCTGCGGCGCGGGCAGCCAGATCGAACCCAGGAGGCGAATCCTTCAGCGACAGACCCAGTTCCACCAGCTTTGCCTTGACCTCGTCGATGGACTTGGCACCAAAGTTGCGGATGTCCATCAGGTCGGCCTCGGAGCGGGCAACGAGTTCACCCACGGTGTGGATGCCCTCACGCTTAAGGCAGTTGTAGGAACGGACGGTCAGTTCCAGGTCCTCGATCGGCAGGGCCATGTCGGCAGCCAGGGCGGCGTCCGTGGGGCTCGGGCCAATCTCGATGCCTTCGGCGGCGGTGTTCAACTCGCGGGCCAGGCCGAACAGTTCAACCAGGGTGGTTCCGGCAGAGGCGACGGCGTCGCGCGGTGCAATGGAGGCCTTGGTTTCGACGTCGACAATCAGGCGGTCGAAGTCGGTGCGCTGCTCAACACGGGTTGCCTCAACCTTGAAGGTCACCTTCAGCACCGGCGAGTAGATGGAGTCGACCGGGATGCGGCCGATCTCCTGGTCGCCGGACTTGTTCTGGGCTGCCGACACGTAGCCACGGCCGCGTTCGATGGTCAGTTCGAGTTCGAACTTGCCCTTCTCGTTCAGCGTGGCGATGTGCAGGTCCGGGTTGTGGAATTCCACGCCGGCCGGCGGCGCGATGTCCGCGGCGGTGACGACGCCGGGTCCCTGCTTGCGCAGGTAGGCAACCACGGGCTCGTCGTGCTCGGAGGAGACAGCCAGGTTCTTGATGTTCAGGATGATCTCGGTGACATCTTCCTTCACACCCGGCACGGTGGTGAACTCATGCAGCACGCCGTCGATGCGGATGCTGGTGACGGCAGCCCCCGGAATCGAGGACAGCAGCGTGCGGCGGAGGGAGTTTCCGAGGGTGTAGCCAAAGCCCGGCTCCAGCGGTTCGATGACGAACCGGGAGCGGTTATCGGCCACTACTTCTTCAGTAAGGGTGGGGCGCTGTGCAATGAGCACTTAGATTTCCTTTCAGCGAGCATCCGCTATATGACGCAGCACGAATTGGTGGAAAAGGGCGGCTGGGCAGCCTCCAGCGTGGAACTTTCGGCCGCCGACAGACTCTCCCGCAAAAGTGGGAGGAATCTGTGCGGCGGCCAAAAGTATCCTTGGGCTGTTTAGACGCGGCGGCGCTTCGGCGGACGGCAACCGTTGTGCGCGCTGGGGGTGACGTCCTGGATGGAGCCAACCTCGAGGCCAGCGGCCTGCAGCGAACGGATTGCGGTCTCGCGTCCCGACCCCGGGCCCTTCACGAAGACGTCGACCTTCTTCAGGCCGTGCTCCTGGGCACGCTTGGCGGCCGACTCGGCAGCCATCTGCGCGGCGAACGGGGTGGACTTGCGGGAGCCCTTGAAGCCAACCTCGCCGGCCGAGGCCCACGAGATGACGGCACCGGACGGGTCCGTGATGGACACGATGGTGTTGTTGAAGGTGCTCTTGATGTGCGCCTGGCCCAGCGCGATGTTCTTCTTGTCCTTGCGACGCGGCTTGCGTACCGCTCCACGAGTCTTGGGGGGCATTGCTTCTCCTACAAAGTTGGTTGGTAGCTATCTGACCGGCTGGGAATCAGCGGGTCTTCTTCTTACCGGCGACGGTGCGCTTCGGGCCCTTGCGGGTACGAGCGTTGGTCTTGGTGCGCTGTCCGCGGACGGGCAGGCCACGGCGGTGGCGGATGCCTTCGTAGCTGCCGATCTCAACCTTGCGGCGGATGTCGGCTGCAACTTCGCGGCGGAGGTCGCCTTCTACCTTGTAGTTGCCCTCGATGAAGTCACGCAGCTGCACGAGCTCAGCGTCGGTGAGGTCCTTGACACGGGTTTCCGGGCTGATGCCGGTCTCCGCGATAACCTGCTCTGCACGGGTCTTACCCACGCCGTAGATGTAAGTCAGGGCGATAATTACCCGCTTTTCGCGGGGAATATCTACGCCAGCGAGACGAGCCATAGTGGCGGTTCTCCTTGTTGTATCCGGAGGTCTGAAGCAGCGCGGCCCCGTTGTTCGGGTCCCCGGCCTCCGTGCCGGGGGTGTGCAGGTTGCCCTGCTGCGCTGCCTTTATCTTTGAGTTACTACGCGTGGGCGTGCTGCCCCTGCTTGAAGCAGGAGTCTTAGCCCTGGCGCTGCTTGTGGCGCGGGTTCTCGCAGATCACAATGACGTTGCCCTTGCGACGAATCACCTGGCACTTGTCACAAATCCGCTTGACGCTCGGCTGGACCTTCATGGTTTTCCTTTGCGTTGTTAGCTGATGCTGCCTTGTAACTACTTACGGTTCTCCGCAGTTGCCTGCGGCATAAGCCTTTACTTGTAGCGGTAGACGATACGGCCCCGTGAGAGGTCGTACGGGCTGAGTTCCACCACAACGCGGTCCTCGGGGAGGATCCTGATGTAGTGCTGACGCATCTTTCCCGAGATATGAGCCAGCACAACGTGCCCGTTGGTCAGCTCAACGCGGAACATCGCATTGGGCAGAGCCTCCTGCACAGTGCCTTCAATCTCAATGACACCGTCTTTCTTAGCCATATCCTCCGCTAACGTCAGTAACCATCGCCGGAGCGGTGGCTAGTTTTAGGGTTTCGCTTGCCGCTACACTCCCACTGAGCCGTACGTTCCGGCAGGCTTTCGCGGGCGCCATGCACCCGAAGATGGGCATGAAAGTAGAGACAACCAACAGACAACTGTACTCCGGAAGCCGGATAAAGTTAAATCCGGGTAACGCCTGGGGACCCGCGCGGCAGACTTCAGCCGAGGTGCGGATACTTCTCCAGTACGACGCCGGCCGCCTCCATCCGTTCGGCACTCACCACGGCGTCCCAAATGGCCGCGGAGACCGCTTCCGCGGCCAACACGTGCAGTTCCGCCCGGGGGTCGATGGGCCCGTCCTGCACGAGCTGCTGCGCCCCGGTGGCCAGGGCGAAGATCACGTCCCCGTCCATCAGGGTGTGCGACGGGCTAACGGCCCGGGCCAGGCCGGCGTGCGCGGCGGAGGCCGTCCGCTTCGCCTGTGCCGGATCCAACACTGCGTTGGTGGCGACCACGCACAGGGTGGTGTTCAGCGGCCCGGCTCCCTGTGAGCCGCTTCCTCCCGGTGCTCCGGGTGTTCCAGACGGTCCTTCTGCTTTCGCCGCGGGCGAGGCTCCCTTGGTCCCATGGAACGGATGGCCGGCGGCATTGGCCACCGCAAGCGCGCCGACCACGATGCCCTCGTTAGCGCCGCCCATGCGCAGGGAGGCGGTCCCCACTCCCCCCTTGTACTGCTGGAAGCCCATCGCTGCCCCGGTGCCGGCGCCCGCATTGCCCCGCTGCACCGCACCAAAGTCCTCCATCGCGCCGGCGGAGGCGGCGGCGTCGTACCCCATCTGCTCATCAGGCCGCGCCTTGATGTCCCCGCCGCGGCCCAAGTCGTAGATGGCAGCGGCCGGAACAATCGGCACCACCGCATTCTGGGTGCGAAAACCGAGCCCCTGCTCCTCCAGCCAGCGCTGCGCGCCGTGCGCGGCCACCAGCCCGAAGGCGCTGCCCCCGGCGAGCACCACGGCATCCACGGTGGGCACCAGCGTGGTGGGATCGAGCGCGTCGGTCTCGTGCGTGGCCGGCCCGCCCCCGCGAACGTCCACGGCGCCAACCGTCCCGGCCGGCGGCAGCACCACCGTGACGCCGGTGAGCCAGCCGTCGCCGATCTTCTGGACCTGACCCACGCGGATGCCGGGCACATCGGTAATGGAAGAAGCCATGGCCTCATCCTCGCCCGGAGGATGAGGATGAGCAAGGACGAGGTGCATCGGTTAAGCATGCTCGGCACATCTCCCCTGCCCACCGGTCCACTGCGGGTTCCGAAACTGTCGTACCCGGCTAATAGCCTGTTCTTAGTAGTTCAGCAGCATCGTTGGCCAACGGGGCGGGGGTCCCGGCGGCGTCTGTGGACCTTGTTCCACAACCTCTCGTAGTCGTTGCCGTGCCGCGGGCACGCCGAAGATTGAGACGCCGATATGTTTGATCCGGCAGGACCCGAGCCACCAGAAGCAGTCACGGCACCCGAAGAAGCCGAGGCAGTCCAAGGAACGCGGCCTGCACTCACCGCAGACGGTGTGCCGGTCCGGACGCCCGGGATCGCCGCCTTCGCCGGCGCCCTGGCCCGGGTCGACCTGCTCGGTTCCGAACAGGACCTGGTGGACCGGATCACCGCGCTGGAAAACGCCAAGGACGCGGCCGCCGCCGCCCAGGCCAAGCTGGAGGTAGCCCTGGATAAGGCCACGCGGGCCCGGCGCGCCGCCGCCGGGGTCCCGAAGAACCGGCAGGGCCAGGGCATCGCAAAGCAGATCGGGCTGGCGCGGCGGGAATCCCCGCACCGCGCCGCGCTCATGCTCGGCGTCGCGAAGATCCTGGTCACCGAAATGCCGCACACCCTCAACGCCCTGGCCACCGGGCACCTGAACGAGTGGCGCGCAGCGACCCTGGTCCGTGAAACCGCGTGCCTGACCAAGGAAGACCGGGCCGCGGTGGACCAGGAACTGGCCGGCAACCCGGCCCGCCTGCACGGGCTGGGCAACCGGCAACTCGAAGCCGAAGCCAAACGGATCGCCTACCGTCTGGACCCCCGCGCCGTGGTGAACCGCGCCGCGAAAGCCGAAGCCGACCGGCACGTCTCCGCCCGACCCCAACCCGACACCATGGTGGCCGTCCGGACACTGCTGCCCGTCGTCCAGGGCGTGGCCCTGATGGCCGCGCTGCACCGCGAAGCCGACCGGTTGCGCAACAACGGCGACGCCAGGACTCGCGGCCAGGCCATGGCCGACACCATGTTCGAACGCGTCACCGGTGCCTCCACCGCCGACCCGGCCCGCACCGAAATACAGCTCGTCATGACGGACCGCGCCCTGCTCCAAGGCGACAGCGAACCGGTCTGGCTCACTGGCTACGGCGTCGTCCCGGCTCAATACGCCCGGGACCTCATCCGCCTCCCGCAAAACCCGCCCATACCAACCGGCAACGCCAGGGCCGGCATCGGCCACGCAGCGGGCGTGGCCGGCAAGAGGCCGCCCGACCACAGCGCACCGGCAGGAACGCTGACCGACCAGGAGCCGCCGGGCGAAGCGCACCGGCAGAATGCGCCGCCGGCAGGCACCGAACCTGGTTGGAAGACCGCACGGCAGACCACCCGACGCAGCAAAGAGCTGAAACCCGGCGGCGTGGCGGACGTCTGGATCCGCCGCCTCTACACCGCCCCCGGCACCGGGCAACTGCTCGGCATGGATTCGAAAGCCCGCAGGTTCCCGGCCGGACTACGCCGGATGGTTATCGCCCGCGACCAGGTCTGCTCCGGCCCTTGGTGCGACGCCCCGATCCGGCACATCGACCACATCGTCGCCTGGTCCGACGGCGGGGAAACCACCATCACCAACGGACAGGGCCTGTGCGAACGCTGTAACCAGGACAAAGAAGCCGAAAACTGGTCTAACCGGACAGTCGGCGGGCCCCCGCACCAAGTCGAAACCACGACCCCCACCGGGCACACCTACACCAACACCGCGCCGCCACCGCCGGGCACCCCTCCACCCGGAACGAAAGCGGCGTAAGCGGCCAGCCCGTTGGCGGCTCGGTGCAGCCCTCAGACTCATCCCAAGTCCGGCGTTTAGCAGCTAACCGGCACCGATGGCCACCAGGCTCTGCTGCCCGACGTCGAGGCATGCCCCGAGGAGCAGGACCACCACGTAGGCGCTGACCGGGACCAGCAGCGCCCATTCGCGTGCCGAACCGGCATTGCCCAGCAGCGGCAGGGCGAAGTAGCCGTTCCGCCGCCAGATGGCGTTGAGCAGCGGGATCCTGCGCCACACCTTCGGGGGTTTGATCCGCAGCGGCCACAGCAGGTTCACTCCCCCGGTGGTCAGCATGTCGCCGAGCACATGCATGATGACGCCGATGCCCATGGCCAGCGGGAACCAGTTGTGCTGTTCCGGGGCGTACAGGGCGATGAAGACCGCCACCGACAGGCCGACGACCCACGGAATTTTCTGCAGCCCGTCGGGCAGGAACTTCAGGGCCTTGGCGGCAAAGGCCACCAGCAACACGCACAGGAGACCGGCGCCCGGGTAGACCGTGCCGAACCGCTCGGTCTCGGCCGTCCAGAGCCCGGCGACCCACGCGATCGCTACGAACGCCGCCAAGCCGATCAGCGAATGGGTGCCCCTGCGGTGCCCGCCGGCCACAGCGCCGATGCCCGCGCAGACCACATTGGAGAGCGGCGGCAGCGAGCGGGCGATGGTGGCGTGGCGGTGGTCGGCATCTGGAACGAGTGCCGCGCCGGCGGTCACCATGGCACCGGTGATCAGGCCGAGCGGCCCCACGTCCAGCAGCCCCCAGCCGAGGGTGAGGCTCTGCGCGCCCCAGCCCATCGGCGTTGTCAGGACATCCAGCGGCACGTGGACTTGGCTGGTGACCGCGATCCAGGCGGCGGCGCCGGAGAGGGCGTGGTGGGCTCCCATCATGATGGGCAAGGTCCTTTCGGGAGTGCGGTGTCGGTGCGCAGGCTGGCGGATTAACCTCGAAAGGCCGGGCCGGCTGGACGATGGATCCAGCGGGTCCGGCCTTTCGATGACGTCAGGCCTAGGGAGTGGCAGCGGGCGGTTAGTCCAGCGGCACCGGGGTAACCCCCAGCGGAGCCAGCCTCGCCGCTCCCCCGTCTTCGGCCGTCAAAACCCAGATGCCGCCGTCGTGTACGGCCACGGTGTGCTCCCACTGGCAGGACCGGGAGCCGTCCGTGGTCACCACGGTCCAGTCGTCGTCCAGCACCTTGGTCTCGATGTCCCCGCGCACCAGCATGGGTTCGATCGCCAGGCAGAGCCCGGGACGGATCTTCGGGCCGCGGTGGTTCGTCCGGTAGTTCAGCACGTCCGGGGCCTGATGCATGGCGGTGCCGATGCCGTGGCCCACGTAGTCCTCCAGGATGCCCAACGGCTTGCCCGGCACGGAGGAAACGTAGTCGTCGATGGCGTTGCCGATGTCGCCCACGCGGTGGCCGGTGGCGAGGGCGGCAATGCCGTGCCACATGGCCTCCTCCGTGACGTCGGACAGCCGCTGGTCTTCCGGATCGGCGGTGCCTACGATCACCCCGCGGGCGGAGTCACCGTGCCAGCCGTCAATGCTGCAGCCCCCGTCGATCGAGATGATGTCCCCGTCGCCGAGCACCTTGCCGCCCGGGATTCCGTGGACCACTTCCTCGTTCACGGACACGCAGACCGTTGCGGGAAAGCCGTGGTAGCCCTTGAAGTTGCTCTTGGCCCCGGCCTCGTCCAGCACCGCTTCGAAGGCCGCGTCCACATCCGCCGTCGTCGCGCCGGGGACGGCGGCCGCAACCGCAGCGTCCAGGGCGCGGCTAACCACCAGGCCGGCGGTCCGCATTTTCCGGATCTGGTCCTTGGTCTTGTATTCGATGCTGGGCTGGCCGAAGGCCATGGGCTGCCTCTTCTAACTGTCTGGCGGGTGTCAGGCCGTGACGGACTTGAGCGCGGACATGATGCGCTCGGTGACCTCGTCGATGTCGCCGATGCCGTCAACGGTCGCGACGATCCCGCGGTCGGCGTAACGGCTCACCACGGCCTCCGTCTGCTCGTGGTACAGGGCCAGCCGGCGCCGGATCACCGTTTCGTTGTCATCGCTGCGGCCTTCCTGCGCGGCGCGGCCGAGCAGGCGCTTGACCAGCTCCTCGTCGTCGGCGGTCAGCTGCAGCACGATGTCCAGCTGCGAGCCGGCCTCGGCCAGGATGCTGTCCAACTCGTCGACCTGGCCGCTGGTGCGGGGGTAGCCGTCCAGCAGGAAGCCGTCGGCGGCGTCGGGCTGCTTCAACCGGTCGCGCACCATGTTGTTGGTGACGCTGTCCGGCACGAACTCGCCCTTGTCGATGTACTTCTTGGCCTCGACGCCGAGCGGCGTCTCTTCCTTCACGTTGGCGCGGAAGATGTCTCCGGTGGAGATCGCGACGATGCCCAGCCGGTCGGAGATGCGGGAGGCCTGGGTGCCTTTGCCCGATCCGGGCGGGCCGATAATGAGCATTTGTGTCATCGCAGAAGTCCTTCGTAGTGACGTTGCTGTAGTTGAGCGTTGATTTGTTTGACGGTCTCCAGGCCCACACCAACCATGATGAGGATGGAGACTCCGCCGAACGGGAAGTTCTGGTTGGCGTTGATCAGTACCAGGGCGATCAGCGGGATGAGCGAGACGATGCCCAGGTAGAGCGCGCCGGGCAGCGTGATCCTGGCGAGCACGTACTGCAGGTACTCGGCCGTGGGGCGGCCGGCCCGGATGCCCGGGATGAAACCGCCGTACTTCTTCATGTTCTCCGCGACTTCCTCGGGGTTGAACGTGATGGCCACGTAGAAGTAGGTGAAGAAGACGATCAGGGCGAAGTAGACCGCCATGTAGACCGGCGAGTCCCCGCTGACCAGGTAGGTGTTGATCCAGTTGACCCACTCCGGCGGCGCGGTGGTGCCGTCGGCCGGCGTGTTGAACTGGGCGATCAGCGACGGCAGGTACAGCATCGACGACGCGAAGATTACCGGGATGACACCGGCCATGTTCACCTTGATCGGGATGTACGTGCTGGTGCCGCCGACGGTGCGGCGTCCCACCATGCGCTTGGCGTACTGCACGGGGATGCGGCGCTGCGACTGTTCCACGAAGACCACCGCGGCGACGGTCAGCAGGCCGACGATCAGCACGCCCAGGAAAACGTTCACGCCCTGGGTGTTCCAGATCTCGCCCAGCGAGCTCGGGAAACCGGCGGCGATCGAGATGAAGATCAGCAGGGACATGCCGTTGCCGACGCCCTTCTCGGTGATCAGTTCGCCCATCCACATGATCAGGCCGGTGCCTGCGGTCAGGGTCAGGATGATCAGCGAGATCGTGACCAGGTTGTCCTCGGGGATGATCGGAACCGGGCAGTCCCCCAGGAGGGCGCCGGTCCGCGCCAGCGACACCAGCGTCGTGGCGTTGAGCAGGCCCAGCGCGATGGTCAGGTACCGGGTGTACTGCGTGAGCTTGGACTGGCCCTGCGGGCCTTCCTGGTGCAGCTCCTGGAACCGGGGGATGACGACGCGCAGCAACTGCACGATGATGCTGGCGGTGATGTACGGCATGATGCCGAGGGCGAAGATGGACACCTGCAGCAGCGCACCGCCGCTGAAGAGGTTGACGAACTGGTACAGCCCGCCGCTGGTGTTGCCCAGCGCCAGACACTGCTGCACGTTGCCGTAGTCCACGCCGGGGGCCGGAATGAAGACGCCCATGCGGTAGACCGTCATGATGCCGAGCGTGAACAGCAACTTGCGCCGCAGGTCCGGCGTCCGGAATGCCCGGCCAATTGCGCTAAGCAAGCGTCCTCCCAAGAAGTTTCTGATGCCGCTGCGCGGCAAGTCACAAGATCCGAGTCTATCGGCTCGGCCCGTTCGCATTAAACGGGTTAAGAATACGTGGTGTGCCTTAAAGCGGCTGAACTCGTGGCGGCCGGCGTAAACCGGCCACCACGAGTTCAGTCAGAGGCTGCTAAAAGACCCCACCAGTCACGGGCTGCTAGAGCGCCGTCACGGTGCCGCCGGCGGCGGCGATCTTTTCAGCGGCACTGGCGGAGAAGGCGTCAACCTTCACATCGACCTTGACGGTGATGTCGCCGGTGCCCAGGACCTTCACGGGCTGGTTCTTGCGAACCGCACCCTTGGCCACCAGGGCGTCCACGGTCACTTCGCCGCCCTCGGGGAACAGCTCATTGAGCTTGTCCAGGTTTACGACCTGGAATTCCACCTTGAACGGGTTCTTGAAGCCGCGCAGCTTCGGCAGGCGCATGTGCAGCGGCAGCTGGCCGCCGGCAAAGCCAGCCTTGACTTGGTAACGGGCCTTCGTACCCTTGGTACCGCGACCGGCGGTCTTGCCCTTGGAGCCTTCACCACGACCGACACGGGTCTTGGCGGTCTTGGCACCGGGGGCAGGACGCAGGTGGTGGACCTTCAGAGTTTTGTTCTCTTCTGCCATCTTTACTTCGCCTCCTCAACCTTCACCAGGTGAGAAACAGTGTTGACCATGCCGACGGTCACTGCATCGGCGCTGCGGACAACGGTGTGTCCGATGCGCTTCAGGCCCAGTGAACGCAGCGTGTCGCGCTGGTTCTGCTTGCCGCCAATGACGGACTTGATCTGCGTGATTTCCAACTGTGCATCCGACGGAGTCAGATTCTTGGGTGTGGTCATTACGCACCTGCCTTCTGCATGTTGCGCAGCAGGATAGCCGGAGCAACCTCGTCCAGGGGCAGGCCACGGCGGGCAGCCACGGAGCGGGGCTCCTCCAGGCGACGCAGCGCATCGACTGTAGCGTGCACAATGTTGATCGCGTTGGCCGAGCCGAGCGACTTGGAGAGCACGTCGTGGATACCGGCGCACTCAAGTACGGCGCGGACCGGACCACCGGCGATCACACCGGTACCGGCAGCAGCCGGACGCAGCATGACAACGCCTGCAGCGGCTTCGCCCTGCACCTGGTGCGGGACGGTGCCGGCGATGATCGGCACGCGGAAGAAGGACTTCTTGGCCTCTTCCACGCCCTTGGCGATCGCCGCCGGAACTTCCTTGGCCTTGCCGTAGCCCACGCCGACCATGCCGTTGCCGTCGCCGACAACTACCAGGGCCGTGAAGCTAAAGCGGCGGCCGCCCTTGACGACCTTGGACACGCGGTTGATGGTGACGACGCGCTCGAGGAACTTGTCCTTCTCGGCGTCGCGGGCGTTGTCGCGGCCACGGCCGCGGCCGCCACGGTCGTTGCCACCACGGTCGCTGCCACCGCGTTCGCCACGACGGCCGCCGCGGCGGTCCTCCTGGCCGGAAGCAGCGGTGGTTTCAGCGGATCCCGCGGCAGCGGTCTCAGTTGCTTCAGTCACCTGAGTTTCCTTTTCATTGTTCTCAGCGGTCACAGTGCCAGCCCACCTTCACGTGCGCCGTCGGCAACCGCTGCGATACGGCCGTGGTACCGGTTGCCGCCGCGGTCAAAGACCACGGCCTCAACACCGGCAGCCTTGGCACGCTCGGCAACGAGCTCACCGACGCGCTTTGCCTTGGCGGACTTGTCGCCGTCGAGCGCCCGCAGGTCGGCTTCCATGGTGGAAGCCGAAGCCACGGTGATGCCCTTGCTGTCATCGACAACCTGGACAAAGATGTGGCGTGCGGAGCGGTTGACCACCAGGCGCGGACGGACCGCGGTACCGGTGATGCGCTTGCGGACGCGCAGGTGGCGGCGGCCGCGTGCTGCGGACTTGGACTTCGAGGTCCGCTTCTTATTAATGCTGATCGCCATGGTTTACTTACCAGCCTTTCCGACCTTGCGGCGGATTTGCTCGCCGGCGTAGCGAACGCCCTTGCCCTTGTAGGGGTCAGGCTTGCGCAGCTTGCGGATGTTGGCAGCAACTTCGCCGACCTGCTGCTTGTTGATACCGGAGACGGAGAGCTTGGTGGCGCCCTCCACGGCGAAGGTGATTCCCTCGGGTGCGTTGACGATCACCGGGTGGCTGAAGCCCAGGGCGAACTCGAGGTCCGAGCCCTTGGCCTGCACACGGTAACCGGTGCCGACGATCTCGAGGTCCTTCTTGTAGCCTTCGGTGACGCCGACGATCATGTTGTTGATCAGCGTGCGGGTCAGGCCGTGCAGGGACCGGGATTCGCGCTCGTCGTTCGGGCGGGAGACGGTGATGGTGTTCTCGTCCAGGGAAGCCGTGATGGGCGAAGCCAGAGTGTGGCTCAGCTCGCCCTTGGCGCCCTTGACGGAGACGACGTTGCCGTCGACCTTGACCTCAACGCCTGCGGGAACGGTGATGGGGAGACGTCCAATACGTGACATTTAATCTCTTCCTTTCCGTTACCAGACGTAAGCGAGGACTTCGCCGCCCACGCCCTTCTTGCCGGCCTGACGATCAGTCATCAGCCCGGAAGAGGTGGACAGGATTGCGATGCCCAGGCCACCGAGTACGTGCGGCAGGTTGGTGGACTTCGCGTAAACGCGCAGACCGGGCTTGGAGATGCGGCGGATGCCGGCGATGGAACGCTCGCGGTTCGGACCGAACTTGAGTTCCAGGGTCAGCTTCTTGCCAACCTCGGCCTCTTCTTCCTTCCAGCCGGCGATGTAGCCTTCGGCCTTCAGGATGTCGGCGACGCGAGCCTTGAGCTTGCTGTACGGCATCGACACTGAGTCGTGGTATGCCGAGTTGGCGTTGCGCAGACGCGTGAGCATGTCTGCGACAGGATCTGTCATAGTCATTGTGGGCTCTTGCCCTTCCTCGTAACGGTTTCCTCGCTCCGGTCAGCGCTGGGCGCCGGGGCGGGACCTTTCACGTAGCTAATTAATCTTCGGTCTTGAACGGGAAGCCCAGCGCCTTCAGCAGCGCGCGGCCCTCGTCATCGGTCTTTGCAGTGGTTACTACGGTGATATCCATACCGCGCACGCGGTCGATCTTGTCCTGATCGATCTCGTGGAACATGGACTGTTCGGTCAGACCGAAGGTGTAGTTGCCGTTGCCGTCGAACTGCTTGCCGTTGAGGCCGCGGAAGTCGCGGATACGGGGCAGGGCCAGGGTGACCAGGCGGTCCACGAATTCCCACATGCGGTCGCCGCGCAGCGTCGCGTGGGCGCCGATCGGCATGCCTTCGCGCAGCTTGAACTGGGCGATGGACTTGCGGGCCTTGGTGATCTGCGGCTTCTGACCCGTGATCTGGGTCAGGTCGCGCACGGCGCCGTCGATGAGCTTGGAGTCCTTGGCGGCATCTCCAACACCCATGTTGACTACGACCTTGACCAGGCGGGGAACCTGGTTCACGTTCTCGTACTTGAACTCGTCCCGCAGAGCCTGCTTGATCTCGCCGGCGTAGCGAGTCTTCAGGCGGGGGACGATCTTGGTGACAGTCTCAGTCATTAGAGGTCCTTCCCGGAGGCCTTGGACACGCGGATGCGCACAGTGCGCTCACGGCCATCACGCTCGACGGTTTCGGTGCGGTAGCCAACGCGGGTCGGCTTCTTGGTCTCGGGATCGACGATCGCCACGTTCGAGATGTGGATCGGGGCCTCAACGGTCTCGATGCCACCGGTCTTCGTGCCGCGTTCCGACTGCCCGGCCTTGGTGTGCTTGGTGACGCGGTTAACGCCTTCGACCAGCACCCGGTTGGACTCCGTGAACACCTTCAGGACCTTGCCCTGCTTGCCGCGGTCGCCGCCGCGCTCAGCCTTGGCACCGGTGATGACCTGAACCAGGTCACCCTTCTTGATCTTGTACTTAGCCATGGACTACAGCACCTCCGGAGCCAACGAGATGATCTTCATGAACTTCTTGTCGCGAAGCTCACGGCCGACCGGGCCGAAGATACGGGTACCGCGGGGGTCGCCGTCGTTCTTGAGGATCACGGCTGCGTTCTCATCGAACTTGATGTAGGAACCGTCCGCACGGCGGCGTTCCTTCTTGGTGCGAACGATGACAGCCTTGACGATGTCACCCTTCTTGACGTTGCCGCCGGGAATTGCATCCTTGACGGTGGCAACAATGGTGTCGCCAATGCCTGCGTAGCGACGGCCGGATCCACCGAGAACGCGGATGGTCAAGATTTCCTTGGCACCCGTGTTGTCGGCGACCTTCAGTCGCGACTCCTGCTGAATCACTTATTACTCCTGTCGTCGCGCCGGTTCTCATTGCTGAGCCTTGCGGAACGGATATGGGTAGCCCGCACCGTAACTCCCCCTGGCCGCACGCGTGTGCGGTCCGAAGGCGGTTGCGGGAATTTGCCTATTCTGTCCATGCGGAAGGATGGATGGTCTTTCCAAACGGCACAGGCAAGATTACTAGTTTATGACCAAGACACCCCGGACGTGAAATCACGGCCAGGGGCTTGTGCTTTTCAAAGGGTCCGCGGCCGAAACCACGGTCCCTTCCAAACCCTTCCGGCTGCTCCGGCGGACCGGGATCCATGGTGCCGGAAGGGAAACTTAAAGGGTGCGGGGCCCGCCCGCTCGGCAGGCGGGCCCCGCGCAGGACGTAAGTCCTACTTGGCCTTTTCGATGATCTCGACCAGGCGCCACCGCTTGGTGGCGGACAGCGGCCGGGTCTCGGCGATCAGAACCAGGTCGCCGATGCCGGCGGAGTTCTGCTCGTCGTGGGCCTTGCGCTTCTCGGTCCGGCGGATCACCTTGCCGTACAGCGCGTGCTTCACGCGGTCCTCAACCTCGACCACGATGGTCTTTTCCATCTTGTCCGAGACGACGTAGCCGCGGGCGGTCTTACGGTAACCGCGAGCCTGAGTGGCTTCTTCCACAGTTGCATCCTTGTTCGTGTTTTCGCTCACTTGGCCTCATCCTCCGAAGCGGGGGTTTCGGTCCCGGCGGTTTCGGCTTCGGCCTTGTCAGACTTCTTAGCCTTCTTGGCCTTCTTCTCCTCAACCGGAGCCTCCGCAGAAGCAACGACCTCGGGACGAATGCCCAGCTCGCGCTCACGCAGCACGGTGTAGATGCGCGCGATGTCCCGCTTGACGGCCTTCAGGCGGCCGTGGTTTTCCAGCTGACCGGTGGCGGACTGGAAACGGAGGTTGAACAGCTCCTCCTTGGCCTTGCGCAGCTCCTCTGCGAGACGGTCCTTATCGAAAGTCTCGAGCTGATCGGTTGCCAGTTCCTTTGAACCAACTGCCATTTCTATTCACCACCTTCGCGACGCACAATGCGTGCCTTCAACGGCAGCTTGTGGATCGCCAGGCGCAGGGCCTCGCGAGCTACCTCTTCATTGACACCGGACAGTTCGAACAGAACCCGTCCCGGCTTGACGTTTGCGACCCACCATTCCGGCGAACCCTTACCGGAACCCATGCGGGTTTCGGCCGGCTTCTTGGTCAGCGGGCGGTCCGGATAAATGTTGATCCAAACCTTGCCGCCACGCTTGATGTGGCGGGTCATCGCAATACGGGCCGCTTCGATCTGGCGGTTGGTGACGTATGCCGGCGTCAGAGCCTGGATACCCCACTCGCCGAAGCTGACCTCGGTGCCGCCGGAAGCAGCGCCGGAACGACCCGGGTGGTGCTGCTTACGGAACTTAACTCGACGTGGGATAAGCATTTAAGCTTCTCCTCCTTCTGCCGCCGGCGCTGCTGCCTCAGCGGCAGGTGCCTCGGCCTTGGCTGCGCCCTCGCCTGCGGCGGGAGCGGCAGCACGGTCATTACGACGACGGCGCTCGCCACCGGCAGCGGGGCGGCCCGGACGGTCGCCACGGCCGCGCGAGGACGGAGCGGCAGCCTGCTGGGCAGCCAGTTCCTTCGCGGTCACGTCGCCCTTGTAGATCCAGACCTTGACGCCGATGCGGCCGAACGTGGTCTTGGCCTCGAAGAAGCCGTAGTCGATGTTCGCCCGCAGGGTGTGCAGGGGCACACGGCCTTCGCGGTAGAACTCCGAACGGCTCATTTCGGCGCCGCCGAGGCGACCGGAGCACTGGACACGGATGCCCTTGGCGCCGGCGCGGGTGGCGGACTGCATGGCCTTCTTCATGGCGCGGCGGAAGGCCACGCGGGAGGTCAGCTGCTCGGCGATGCCCTGGGCTACCAGCTGCGCTTCGATCTCCGGGTTCTTGACCTCGAGGATGTTCAGCTGCACCTGCTTGCCCGTGAGCTTCTCCAGCTCGCCGCGGATGCGGTCCGCTTCGGCGCCGCGGCGGCCGATCACGATGCCGGGGCGGGCGGTGTGGATGTCCACACGCACGCGGTCACGGGTACGCTCGATCTCAACCTTCGCGATGCCCGCGCGGTCCATGCCCGTGGACATCAGCTGGCGGATCTTCACGTCCTCGCGGACAAAGTCCTTGTAGCGCTGGCCGGCCTTGTTGCTGTCAGCGAACCAGTGGGAGACATGGTCGGTGGTGATACCGAGTCGGAATCCGTGCGGGTTTACTTTCTGTCCCACTTACTGGTCCTCCTCTTTCTCCGGGGTAGCGACAACAAGCGTGATGTGGCTGGTCCGCTTCTTGATGCGGTAGGCACGCCCCTGGGCGCGCGGCTGGAACCGCTTCATGGTGGGGCCTTCATCTACGAATGCTTCGCTGATGTACAGGTCGCTCTCGTCAAAGGCGACGCCGTCGCGGTCCGCGATAACGCGGGCGTTGGCGACTGCCGACGCGAGTACCTTGCTGACCGGCTCCGAAGCTGCCTGGGGGGCAAACTTCAGAATTGCCAGAGCCTCATTCGCCTGCTTGCCACGAACAAGGTTGACGACGCGCCGGGCCTTCATAGGCGTCACGCGAATATGGCGCGCAATAGCCTTGGCTTCCATTGCTTTCCTTCTCTCGTCTTCTGCCGTCAGAGCAGCGCCTAGCGGCGCTTGCCCTTGCGGTCGTCCTTCACATGGCCGCGGAAAGTCCGCGTCGGGGCGAATTCGCCGAGCTTGTGCCCGACCATCGACTCAGTGACAAACACCGGGATGTGCTTGCGTCCGTCGTGTACGGCGATCGTGTGTCCGAGCATGTCGGGCACGATCATCGAACGGCGGGACCACGTCTTGATGACGTTCTTGGTGCCCTTTTCGTTCTCTGCAGCTACCTTCACGAAGAGGTGCTGATCGACGAAGGGGCCTTTCTTCAGGCTGCGTGGCATGTTCCCAGGCTCCTATCGCTTGTTCTTGCCAGTACGACGGCGACGCACAATCAGGCGGTCGCTTTCCTTGTTCGGGCGGCGGGTGCGGCCCTCGGGCTTGCCGTTCGGGTTGACCGGGTGGCGGCCACCGGAGGTCTTGCCCTCGCCACCACCGTGCGGGTGGTCGATCGGGTTCATGGCCACACCGCGGACGGTCGGGCGGACGCCCTTCCAGCGCATGCGGCCGGCCTTGCCCCAGCTGATGTTGGACTGCTCGGCATTGCCCACCTCGCCGATGGTTGCGCGGCAGCGCACATCAACGTTGCGGATTTCACCGGACGGCAGGCGGAGCTGGCCGTACTTGCCTTCCTTGGCCACCAGCTGCACGGAGGCACCGGCGGAGCGGGCCATCTTGGCACCGCCGCCCGGACGCAGCTCCACAGCGTGGATGACCGTACCGACGGGGATGTTGCGCAGCGGCAGGTTGTTGCCCGGCTTGATGTCGGCGCTGGCGCCGGCCTCGACCGTGTCCCCCTGCTTCAGCTTGGCCGGAGCCAGGATGTAGCGCTTGGTGCCATCAACGTAGTGCAGCAGGGCGATCCGCGCGGTGCGGTTCGGGTCGTACTCGATGTGAGCGACCTTGGCGGGCACGCCGTCCTTGTCGTGGCGACGGAAGTCGATCAGACGGTACTGGCGCTTGTGTCCGCCGCCCTTGTGGCGGGTAGTGATCTTGCCGGAGTTGTTACGTCCACCTGACTTGGTCAGCGGGCGCAGCAACGACTTTTCCGGCGTCGATCGCGTGATTTCAGCGAAGTCGGCTACGCTCGAGCCGCGACGGCCCGGTGTAGTCGGCTTGTATTTACGGATTCCCATAGTTCAATTCCTCGTTAAAGTGGTCTCCGCTTAAGAAAGCGGACCGCCGAAGATGTCGATTGTGCCTTCCTTCAGGGTGACAATTGCGCGCTTGGTGTCCTTGCGCTGTCCCCATCCGAACTTGGTCCGCTTGCGCTTACCGGCACGGTTGATGGTGTTGATCGAGTCGACCTTGACGGAGAAAATCTTCTCCACGGCCAGCTTGATCTCGGTCTTGTTCGAGCGGGGGTCGACCAGGAAGGTGTACTTACCTTCGTCGATCAGGCCGTAGCTCTTCTCCGAAACGACGGGAGCAAGGATCACGTCGCGGGGATCTTTTGTGGTGGTCGCGCTCACTTGGCGTCCTCCTTGGCAGTTGCCTTAGCTGCGATGAATGCCTCGTAGGCGGCCTGGGTGAAGACCACGTCGTCGGAAACGAGCACGTCGTAGGTGTTCAACTGATCCACGTAAATGGTGTGAACAGCCTCGATGTTGCGCAGGCTCAGGGCCGCCACATCGTTGGCGCGCTCGATGACTACGAGCAGGTTCTTGCGGTCGGTGATGGCGCGCAGGGCGTCGGTAGCGGCCTTGGTGGACGGCTTGTCGCCGGCAACCAGTGCCTCCACGACGTGGATGCGGCCGTTGCGTGCCCGGTCGGAGAGGGCGCCGCGCAGGGCAGCGGCCTTCATCTTCTTGGGAGTGCGCTGGCTGTAGTCGCGCGGGGTCGGGCCGTGCACGACGCCGCCGCCGGTCATGTGCGGGGCGCGGATCGAACCCTGGCGGGCGCGGCCGGTGCCCTTCTGCTTGAACGGCTTGCGGCCGGCACCGGAAACCTCGGCGCGGGTCTTGGTCTTGTGGGTTCCCTGCCGGGCAGCAGCGAGCTGTGCGACGACGACCTGGTGCAGCAGCGGCACGTTGGTCTGGACGTCGAAGATCTCTGCAGGCAGGTCAACCTTGAGCGTGTTGGCCATTGAACTAGGCTCCCTTCACAGCGGAACGGACGAGAACGACCGAGCCGCGGGCACCGGGAACGGCACCCTTGATCAAGAGCAGCGAGTTCTCGGTGTCCACAGCGTGAACGGTCAGGTTCAGCGTGGTCTGGCGGACGGCACCCATGCGGCCGGACATGCGCATGCCCTTGAAAACGCGGCCCGGAGTGGACGCGCCGCCGATGGAACCGGGCTTGCGGTGGTTCTTGTGCGCGCCGTGCGAGGCACCCACACCGGCAAAGCCGTGACGCTTCATGACACCGGCGAAGCCCTTGCCCTTGGTGGTTCCGACGACGTCGACCTTCTGGCCGGTCTCGAACAGTTCCACGGAGAGTTCCTGGCCCAGCTCGTAGGAGCCGGCATCGGCGGTGCGCAGCTCGACCACGTGGCGGCGCGGGGTAACCCCGGCCTTCTCGAAGTGGCCGGCCAGCGGCTTGGTCACCTTGCGCGGGTCGATCTGGCCGTAGCCGATCTGGACGGCGGTGTAGCCGTCGACGTCCGCAGAGCGCAGCTGGGTGATGACGTTGGAGTCGGCCTTGACGACGGTGACCGGGATGAGCCGGTTGTTCTCGTCCCAGACCTGGGTCATGCCGAGCTTGGTGCCCAGCAGTCCCTTTACTTGGCGTGTAGTGGTAGACAAATTACTCACTCCCCTACAGCTTGATTTCGATGTTCACGTCCGCCGGCAGGTCGAGCCGCATCAGCGAATCGACGGCCTTGGGCGTGGGATCGATAATGTCGATCAGCCGCTTGTGGGTGCGCATCTCAAAGTGCTCCCGGCTGTCCTTGTACTTGTGCGGCGACCGGATAACGCAGTACACGTTCTTCTCGGTGGGCAGCGGCACGGGGCCCACTACCGTTGCGCCTGCACGCGTGACCGTCTCGACGATCTTCCGTGCTGAAACATCAATGACCTCGTGGTCATATGACTTCAGACGGATGCGGATTTTCTGTCCCGCCATGGCGTCTCCGCTCTCTTTCTCAGTGCTGCTCTGTTGACTTTCTCCTGATGCGCCCCGACGGCTGGATCGCTCCTGGCCTGGCGCTCCTCCGGCAGACTGAATCCGGATGAATCCGGGTTCCTCACCCTGCTGAGGCTCCGACCCCCGCGGTCGGGCGTGTCGCGAACATTCTGCGCACTCCGCCCGCTCAAAATGGAGGGTGGGTTATATTTGGGCTTCTTTGAACTCTGTGGAGCCTGACCCTGCCCCGGGCATTATCCCGGGCGGGACCCAGCTTCGCACGAAGACATGCAAAAGCGCTTGAACAACTCATCTAGTGTGGCAGACTTTGGCCCTGATTGCGAATCGGCCTCCGGCCCAGGAAGCGGGTCACCCCCACCGCCCCGCTATGGCGCGGACCCGCCGGCAGTGCGATGCTGGTGCCAGCCCGCTCCGGCGGGCACCGCATACGGGAGACCAGGTTTCAGGAGGACAACAGCGAATGGCAATGGACAGCGGGCGCCTGGCGGCAATGATCCCGTCCGACTTTACCCTGGGCGTGGCCACGGCGGCATTCCAGATCGAGGGCGCCGTGGCCGAAGAGGGCCGCGGACCCTCCGGCTGGGATGCGTTTTCGCACGAGCCGGGGCGGATTGCCGGCGGGGCGACGGCGGACGCGGCCTGCGACCACTACCACCGGATGCCGGAGGACGTCGCGCTGATGGCCGATCTCGGCGTGGACTCGTACCGGTTCTCGCTGTCCTGGCCGCGGATCCAACCCGGCGGACAGGGGCCGGTCAACCAGCGCGGCATCGACTTCTACGACCGGCTGCTGGATGAACTGCTGGCCCGGGGCATCTCCCCGATGTGCACGCTCTACCACTGGGACACGCCGCTTCCGCTGGAGCACGCCGGCGGCTGGCTCAACCGGGATACCGCGTACCGGCTGGCCGACTTCGCGGCCATCGCCGCGGACAAGTTCGGCGACCGGGTGGACCGTTGGGTCACGATCAACGAGCCGACCACCGTCACCCTCAACGGCTACGGCCTCGGCGTCCATGCTCCCGGGCAGGCCGGGCTGTTCGACGCCCTGCCGGCCGCGCACCATCTCATCCTCGCGCACGGGCTCAGCCTCTCGGCACTGCGGGCCGGCGGAATCTCGGGCGAGGCGGGCATCACGAACGTCTACTCCCCCGTGGTGGGCGCCAAGGACGGGCTGGCCCACGATGTGCTGGTGGAACTGTTCGACGTGCTGCACAACGGCATGTTTTCGGACCCGGTGCTGCTGGGCCGCTACCCGGAGTTCAACCCGGTGCTTAAGCCCGCACTCCAGTACCTGCGCGAGATTCCGGACGAAGACCTGGCGGTGATGAGCCAGCCGCTGGATTTCTACGGGCTGAACTACTACTTCCCCACCAGGATCGGCATCGGCCCGGGGCCGCTGACCGGACCGGAGGCGATCCCCGACGGCCTGCCCGAGCTGCTCTGGGAGCAGGGCGGCGAGCTGCCGTTCCACCTGGCCGCGTGGCCGGGGTACGACCGGACAGAGTTCGGCTGGCCCGTGGCACCCGACTACCTGCAGGTCGCCCTCGCCCAGATGGCCGAGCGCTACCCCAACCTGCCGCCGGTCTACATCACCGAGGGGGGCGCCAGCTTCAAGGATGTGGTGGTCCGCGATGCGCTGACCAAGGAGCCGTCGGTCGCGGACGTGCGGCGGATCGACTACCTGGCCTCGCACCTGGAGGCCGCGCTCACCGCGACGGCGCCGGACGGGCCCGCAGCCGGCATCGACCTGCGCGGCTACTACGTGTGGACGCTGATGGACAACTTCGAATGGGCGGCGGGGTACAGCCAGCGCTTCGGCCTGGTGTACGTGGACTTCGCCACCCAGCAGCGGATCCGCAAGGCGTCCTTCCACTGGCTGAAGGATGTGGCCGCGCGCCGCCGTCGTGCCGGTGCCGGCGAGGCGGCCGGGCAGACCGAGGCGGCGGTGGCAGCACCGGGTCAGGCCTGACGGCCCGCCGGCGCGTTCGCCGGTCCCCGGCGCTTCGGCTACGGCCCGCCGTTGGCGCGCCGGATGCGGCGGGCCCGGTCCAGTTCATGGCGAAAGTACCGCCTGCCCCAGGACACCGCCCCGACCACCGCGGCGGCCAGGCCCAGGACGATCCACACGATCAGCCATTCCATGGTTCCGATCCTACTGGTTGGCGGTCGAAATTCGTGCCCGTCCTCCAGTTCCCGGGGCCACGGCCGCGACTATTCTGGGAGTGTCCACCGCAGATGCTCCCAGGAAGCCGGACAACCATGCTCAGCACCAAAACCATGACGACGGTCCTGCCCGTGAAGGACATGGACCGGGCGCGCGCGTTCTACCAGGATTCCCTCGGCCTGCAGCCGGCCGGCCCGCTCGGAGAGGATACGTTCCTTTTCTCCAGCGACGGTTCCACCGCGGTAGAACTCATCGTCCGACCGGACGCCGACACGTCGGACCACACCTCGATCAGCTTCGAGGTGGCCGATTTGGAAACCGAGATGTCCGAACTGGCCGGCCGCGGCGTCGACTTCGCGGACTACGACCTGCCGGGCCTCAAGACCGTGAACCACATCGCGGTGACCGGCCACCAGCGCTGCGCCTGGTTCCCGGACACGGAGGGCAACATTCTCTGCCTGCACCAGAACATCTGAAACGGGAGGAACACGACCGAGGGCGCGGCCGGAGCGTCCGCGCAGCATTCCACCGGGCGCACCATTAAACGAGAGAACCCCCGCCGTCCTGAGACGGCGGGGGTTCTCTCTGCCTCCGACCGGAAACCTCCGGTCAGCAGATCACGAAGTTACTTGGTGATCTTGGTGACGCGGCCCGAACCAACGGTGCGGCCGCCTTCACGGATAGCGAAGCCGAGGCCCTCTTCCATGGCGATCGGCTGGATGAGCTCAACGGTCATCTCAGTGTTATCGCCCGGCATGACCATTTCGGTGCCTTCCGGCAGGGTGATAACGCCGGTCACGTCGGTGGTGCGGAAGTAGAACTGCGGACGGTAGTTCGAGTAGAACGGGTTGTGGCGGCCGCCTTCATCCTTGGACAGGATGTAGACGTTGGCCTCGAAATCGGTGTGCGGGGTGATCGAACCCGGCTTCACGATAACCTGGCCGCGCTCCACGTCTTCGCGCTTGATACCGCGCAGCAGCAGGCCACAGTTCTCGCCTGCCCATGCTTCGTCGAGCTGCTTGTGGAACATCTCGATACCGGTAACGGTGGTCTTCTGGACCGGGCGGATGCCGACGATCTCGACCTCGGAGTTGATGGCGAGGGTACCGCGCTCGGCGCGGCCGGTCACCACAGTGCCGCGGCCGGTGATGGTGAAGACGTCTTCAACCGGCATCAGGAACGGCTTGTCCTTGTCGCGGACCGGGTCCGGGATGTACTCGTCAACGGCGTCCATCAGGTCCTCGACGGACTTGACCCACTGGGCGTCGCCTTCCAGGGCCTTCAGGCCGGAAGTGCGGATGACCGGTGCGTTGTCGCCATCGAACTCCTGCGAGCTGAGCAGCTCACGGACTTCCATTTCGACCAGGTCGAGCAGTTCCTCGTCCTCAACCATGTCCGACTTGTTCAGGGCCACCAGCAGCGTCGGAACGCCAACCTGGCGGGCCAGCAGAACGTGCTCGCGGGTCTGGGCCATCGGGCCGTCAGTCGCAGCAACCACCAGGATTGCGCCGTCCATCTGGGCGGCACCGGTGATCATGTT
The DNA here is from genome assembly GCF_059090765.1 of Arthrobacter sp. Cza30. Classification (NCBI taxonomy): domain Bacteria; kingdom Bacillati; phylum Actinomycetota; class Actinomycetes; order Micrococcales; family Micrococcaceae; genus Arthrobacter; species Arthrobacter sp. Cza30. Next base: position 686,326 of record NZ_JBNHGA010000005.1, read on the forward strand.
CTTGATGTAGTCGGCGTGGCCGGGGGCGTCCACGTGTGCGTAGTGGCGCTTCTCGGTCTGGTACTCGACGTGCGAGATGTTGATGGTGATGCCGCGCTGGCGCTCTTCCGGGGCAGAGTCGATAGCTGCGAAGTCACGCTGCTCGTTGAGATCGGGGTACTTGTCAGCAAGCACCTTGGAAATGGCAGCGGTCAACGTGGTCTTACCGTGGTCAACGTGACCGATGGTGCCAATGTTGACGTGCGGCTTAGTCCGCTCGAACTTTGCCTTCGCCACGGGTTCCTCCTAGAACGTGTTGAGAAGATTTGCTCTTCGGACGCGATTGTCACGGCCGAAACTTGAACAAGTCTACTTCGGGCTTTTGTATTTGGTGAAATTACTGGTTCCGTCAGGTACCGGCAAAAACTTGCGCGGTTCCGTTCGTGGGTTGTGCCGGCGGCCGGCTGCGTGAGCCGACCGGCCGCCTGCACGGCGTGCCGGATCCTTACGGATAAGGACCCGCCACCCTGGGGTTTTACTCGCCGCGCGTCTTCTGGATGATCTCGTCGGCAACAGCCTTCGGGACCTCAGCGTAGCTTTCGAACTGCATCGAGTACACCGCGCGGCCCTGCGTCTTGGAACGCAGATCGCCGATGTAGCCGAACATCTCGGAAAGCGGAACGTTAGCGCGCACAACCTTCACGCCACTAGCGTCCTCCATGGACTGGATCTGTCCACGGCGGGAGTTCAGGTCGCCGATCACGTCGCCCATGTATTCCTCAGGGGTACGTACCTCGACGGCCATCAGCGGCTCGAGCAGGACCGGGTTGGCGCGGCGTGCGCCTTCCTTGAAGACCTGGGAACCAGCGATCTTGAAGGCCATTTCCGAAGAGTCGACGTCGTGGTATGCGCCGTCGAGCAGGATGGCCTTGACACCGACCAGCGGGTAGCCGGCCAGGATGCCGAGCTGCATGGCATCCTGGATGCCAGCGTCGACCGAGGGAATGTATTCGCGCGGAATACGGCCACCGGTGACCTTGTTCTCGAACTCGTAGAAGGTGCCGTCGGTAGTGTCCAGCGGCTCGAAGGAGACCTGGACCTTCGCGAACTGGCCGGATCCACCCGTCTGCTTCTTGTGGGTGAAGTCGACCTTCTCGACAGCCTTCTTGATGGTTTCACGGTAGGCAACCTGGGGCTTGCCCACGTTGGCCTCGACCTTGAACTCGCGGCGCATGCGGTCCACCAGGATGTCCAGGTGCAGCTCGCCCATGCCGCCGATTTCGGTCTGTCCGGTCTCTTCGTTCAGCGAAACGGTGAACGTCGGGTCCTCGGCGGAGAGCTTCTGGATAGCCGTGGAGAGCTTCTCCTGGTCGCCCTTCGTCTTCGGCTCGATCGCCACGAAGATCACCGGCTCCGGGAACGACATCGACTCGAGGACGATCGGAGCGTCGACGGCACACAGGGTGTCGCCGGTGGTGGTGTCCTTCAGGCCGATCACCGCGTAGATGTGGCCTGCGTGCACCTCCTCCACCGGGTTCTCCTTGTTGGCGTGCATCTGGAACAGCTTGCCGATGCGCTCCTTCTTGCCCTTGGTGGAGTTCAGCAGCTGGGTTCCGGAGGTGGCCTTGCCCGAGTAAACCCGGATGAAGGTCAGCTGGCCGAAGAACGGGTGCGCCGCAACCTTGAACGCCAGGGCCGAGAACGGCTCCTCCTCGTTCGGCTTGCGGGTCAGCTCGATTTCCTCGTTCTTCGGGTCGTGACCGACCATCGAGGGAACGTCGACCGGGGACGGCAGGTAGTCGATGACTGCGTCGAGCATCGGCTGCACACCGCGGTTCTTGAAGGCAGAACCACAGAAGACCGGGTAGATCTCCGAGTTGACGACCATCTTGCGGATGCCGGCCTTCAGCTCGTCGATGGAAATCTCTTCGCCTTCGAGGTACTTCTCCATGAGTTCCTCGGAAGCCTCGGCAACGGATTCAACCAGCTGCGCGCGGTATTCCTCGGCCTTGGCCTGCATGTCCGCGGGGATCTCCCGGGTCTCGTAGGCGGCACCCATGGACACATCGCCCTTGGCGTCACCCTCCCAGACCATGGCCTTCATGGTCAGCAGGTCGACGACACCGATGAAGTCGTTCTCGGAACCGATCGGCAGCTGCATGACCAGCGGCTTGGCGCCGAGGCGCTTGATGATGGTGTCCACCGTGAAGTAGAAGTCGGCGCCGAGCTTGTCCATCTTGTTGACGAAGCAGATGCGCGGAACTTCGTACTTGTCGGCCTGGCGCCACACAGTCTCGGACTGCGGCTCCACGCCTTCCTTACCGTCGAAGACAGCGACAGCACCGTCGAGGACGCGCAACGAACGCTCGACCTCCACCGTGAAGTCCACGTGGCCCGGGGTGTCGATGATGTTGATCTGGTTCTGGTTCCAGAAGCAGGTCACCGCGGCGGAGGTGATGGTGATGCCGCGTTCCTTTTCCTGTTCCATCCAGTCGGTCGTCGACGCACCGTCGTGAGTTTCGCCGAGCTTGTGGTTCACACCCGTGTAAAACAGGATGCGTTCCGTAGTGGTGGTCTTGCCGGCATCGATGTGGGCCATGATGCCGATATTGCGGACCTTCGTGAGGTCGGTTAGCACGTCCAGTGCCACAATGTCTCCCTTTGTAGGTGAGGGGTACGACGACGGCGGTTAGCGCCGTCGTCGTACCGGCTCTTTTACCAGCGGTAGTGGGCGAAGGCCTTGTTGGACTCGGCCATCTTGTGGGTGTCTTCGCGACGCTTCACAGCGGCACCGAGACCGTTCGACGCATCCAGAATTTCGTTCATGAGACGCTCGGTCATCGTCTTCTCGCGGCGGGCCTTCGAGTAGCCGACCAGCCAGCGCAGGGCCAGGGCCGTGGCGCGGCCCGGCTTGACCTCAACCGGAACCTGGTAGGTGGCGCCGCCGACGCGGCGGGACCGGACCTCCAGGGTCGGGCGGACGTTGTCCATGGCCTTCTTGAGGGCGGCAACGGGATCGCCGCCGGACTTGGCCTTCACACCGTCGAGGGCACCGTACACGATGCGCTCTGCGGTGGACTTCTTGCCATCAACGAGAACCTTGTTGATCAGCTGGGTAACCAGCGGCGAGCCGTGTACCGGATCAACTACGAGCGGCCGCTTGGGGGCCGGACCCTTACGGGGCATTACTTCTTCTCCTTCTTCGCGCCGTAGCGGCTGCGGGCCTGCTGGCGGTTCTTGACACCCTGGGTGTCGAGGGCGCCGCGGACAATCTTGTAGCGGACACCGGGCAGGTCCTTCACACGGCCGCCGCGCACCAGCACGATGGAGTGTTCCTGCAGGTTGTGGCCCACACCGGGGATGTAGGCAGTCACTTCGATGCCGCCGGCGAGCTTGACGCGGGCTACCTTACGGAGCGCGGAGTTCGGCTTCTTCGGGGTGGTGGTGTAAACGCGGGTGCAAACGCCGCGCTTCATCGGGCTGCCCTTGAGGGCAGGCGCCTTGGTCTTGTTCACCTTAGGTGAGCGGCCCTTGCGGACCAGCTGGTTAATCGTAGGCACTTTCGTGTTCTCCGTTTTTCTTGGGCTTTGCCCCGTCTGTCATGCAGGGCCAGGCACTGTCGGTCGTCTTCGCACCCGCTGCGGAATCGAAGCGACCGTAGGCGTGCAAAAGTGTGGCATTCTCCGCGCAAGAACCCCGCGGACCGGAAACAGGCCCCGTTGCGGTTTCATCCGGAACGGCCTTCATCCACTGCCACACAAAAACAATCGAACATAAGTCTAGCAGAGTATGCGGGTCGCGAACGACGCGGTGTCCCGGCGGCTGCCCGGCGGTTGCTGCACGGCCGCCCGCCCGCGGCGTCACGGCCGTTCCATCGCCAGCAGCAAGGCCTTTTCCAGCGGCTGGGCCAGCGTCTTCATGTAGGTGCCGGAGACGTGGTTGAGGTCCCGGTAGACCAGGACGTTGCCGATCACCGCCGGGCAGGTCTCCCGGTCACAGAAGTGCGCCGACAGGTCGATGACCCGCGTCCGCGGAGCCAGTTTGGCGGCATCCTCGGTGAGGTCCTTGCCGTCGAGGCCGGCGCTGCGCGGCTGGCCGCATTCGGCCGGGTCCTCGTAGTTCACCGCCACGCAGTCCCGGGCGATCGCGCCTTCACGCGGGCGGGGCGTGTCCTTGAGCGCGTACACGTCGATGCCGGCGTCGGCGAGTTCGTTCCAATACTCGGCGAAGCCCGCCGCGCCGGGCCGCTGGCCGGTGTCCGAGTCCACGAAGGAAGACTCCGCGTAGTACGAGGTGAGGACCGCGTCCACGCCGCCGCGGGTCAGCCGTTCCATGGTCTGTTCGTTGGGCCCCCGGCAGACGGACTCCCCCTTGGCTTCCAGCTTGCGCTGCTCCGCGTTGAACGGGCAGGAATGATGGATGTACGTCAGCAGGCGCCATCCCCGCTCGCGGGCAACAGGCTCCAAGGCCTTGAACCACTGCCCGGCGTGCGAGTCCCCCACCAGCGCCAGGGTGAAGTCTCCCTCCGGGTCCCCGTAGGTGCATTCCTTGGTTTCGGTCGCCATCGACTTGACGGCGCAATCGCCAAGGCCGGACTGGTCGGCTCCGGCCTCGGCGGGATCCGGGACCACCAACGGGGTCTCGGTGGCGAAGGCGCGGTGGCCGTCCTCCGTGATCGAGGCAACCCCGAAGCCCGGCGGCGGGGCGGCCAGCAGCGCGGACGTCGCCTCGGCGCGTTGGGCCAGGATACGTTCCTGCTGATTGGCCGGCACGAACGCCAGCGTGCCGACCAGCGCGGTGGCCGCGGCGCCTGCGGCGAGCGGCCGCCAGGCGTTGGCACTGAACCAGCCAAAGCGGCGCACCGGTGTTTCCACGAAGTAGTAGCTCAGGGCGGCCAGGCCAAAGGAACAGGCCAGCAGTAGCGGACTGGTGGCCGGCCCGGGTTCCCGATCGGCCAGGATCGTGAAGAACACGATCAGGGGCCAGTGCCAGAGGTAGAGCGAGTAGGAGACATTCCCCGTCCATTGGATGGGCCGCCAGTCCACCAGGCGGTGCAGGGACAGGGGCCCGCTGGTCCGTCCGGCAGCGATGACGGCGACGGTGCCCAGCACCGGGAGCAGGGCCGCCGCCCCGGGGAACGGCGTGCTGGCGTTGAAGAGGAACGCCGAGGCCGTGATCGCGGCCAGGCCCGCTGCCGCCAGGAGGCTGCGCAGGTACGGCCAGCGGCGCGGGTCCCGGTGCAGGGCGGCCAGCAGCCCGCCCAGCCCGAGTTCCCAGATCCGGGTGGGCGTGATGAAATAGGCGGCCGGACTGCCGCCGGCGGTGGCCCAGATGCCATAGGCCAGCGACGCCGCGACGACGGCGGCGAAGATCACTGCTGCGACCCGGGCCACCCGCTCTTCCCCGGAGCGGCGCACCAAGCCCCGGCGGCCCCGCCTCGTCCGGCGCGCCGCGAAGACGGCCAGCAGGACCAGCAGCGGCCACAGCAGGTAGAACTGTTCCTCGACGGCCAGGGACCAGAAGTGCTGAAGCGGCGTCGGCGTCTCGCTCGCGGCCAGGTAATCGACGGAGTCGGCGGCCAGGACCCAGTTTTGGACGTAGAGGGTGGAGGCCAGGGCCTGGCCGCCGATGCGCTCCCACTGGCTCATGGGCAGCAGCGCCAGCGTGGCCGCCAGGACGACGGCGATGGTCAGCAGCGCCGCCGGCAGGATGCGCCGGATGCGGGCCGCCCAGAATGACCGCAGGGACAGCGTGCCGGTGGCCGCCGCCTCCCGGAGCATGTGGCCGGTGATCAGGAAGCCGGAGATGACGAAGAAGACGTCCACTCCGACGTAGCCGCCGGGCAGCCAGCGCGGCTCCAGGTGGTAGGCCACCACCAGCAGCACCGCAAGGGCGCGCAGGGCTTGGATTTCGGGCAGGAATTTCCGCCGCGGCGTCGTGTCAGGATCCATCGCAGGACATTCAGCCATGCCAAGGTCAACGACAGTTGGCGGCGGGGTGAACGCCCGGGTGCAGGACCGGGCCGGCTACCTCAGGCCGCTCGGCGCCGCCACCAGAGGAGGGCGGAGCCAAGCATCAACAGGCCCGCTCCACCCGAGGCGAGCCAGGCGGTGCCGGCGGCCCCGGTGTCTGCCAGCGCGCCGGCCGGGACGGCCGCCGGAAGCACGTTCGACGGCGCTGCCGGCTGGGGCTGCGAGGCCGGGATGATAACTGCCGCAGGTTCCTTGGCCGGTGCCTCCGGTCCGGGCTCGCTCCCTGGGGAACTGGATTCCTGCCGGCGGCGGGGCTGGCGCGCCCGCCTTCGGAACCTACTGCTGGGCGCGCAGCGCGTCGGTGACCTTGGCGGCGGCGGCCCGCAGCTTCGGCAGGGCCTCCGCGACGACGGCGTCGACGTCCCGGGTGCCGTCCGCCAGCGATGCCTGCATGGACATGTTCAACGCGGCGGCCACGGACCCGTCCGGATGCAGGACCGGAACGGCCACCGAGCGCAGCCCGATCTCCAGTTCCTGGTCCACCAGGGCCCATCCCTGGCTCCGCACCTTGTCCAGCTCCGCCCGAAGCCTGTCCGGGTCGGAGATGGTCCGTGACGTCAACGGCTTCAGCTCGGCCGAGGCCAGATAGTCCTCCAGCCGGCCGGCGGGCAGGCCGGCGAGCAGCACGCGGCCCATGGACGTGGCGTAGGCGGGGAAGCGCGTGCCCACCATGATGCCCACGGTCATGATCCGCCGGGTGTGGATGCGGGCGATGTAGACGATCTCATCGCCGTCGAGAATCGACGCGGAGGTGGATTCATGCAGCTCCGCGGAAAGCTCTTCCAGCAATGGCTGCACCAGCTGGGGCAGACTCTGCCCGGCGAGGTAGGAATACCCCAGCTGGAGCACCAGAGCGGTGAGTTCGAAGACGCGGCCGTCCGTGCGCACATAGCCCAGGTCGACCAGGGTGTGCAGGAACCTCCGCGCCGTGGCACGGGTCAGGCCGGTCCTCTTGGAGACCTCGCTGAGCGTCATGGTGACGTTGTCGGCGTCGAAGGCCCTGATCACGGTCAATCCGCGGGCCAGCGACTGGACGAACTGGTCGCCCGGCGTCTTGGTCTCGGTCATGGTTCCTTTTACTCGGTGGGCGGAAGCAGCTTGACGTCCATCTTGGACTGCAGTTCCTCAAGCGTGGTCCCGAACGTCTCGCGCACGCGCACGCCTTCCTCGGTAATCAGGAAGACCGCGTCATTAGTGTATACGCGGGTGACGCAGCCCACCCCGGTGAGCGGGTAGGTGCATTCCGGCACCAGCTTCGGCTTGCCGTCCTTGGTGAACAGGGACATCATCACGTAGACGTCCTTGGCCCCGGTGGCCAGGTCCATCGCGCCGCCGACGGCGGGAATGGCGTCGGGTGCGCCGGTGTGCCAGTTCGCCAGGTCGCCGGTGGCGGAGACCTGGAACGCGCCGAGCACGCAGACGTCCAGGTGGCCGCCGCGCATCATGGCGAAGGAGTCGGCGTGGTGGAAGTAGGACGCGCCCGGCACCTCGGTGACCGGGACCTTGCCCGCGTTGATCAGGTCCTGGTCGATCTGGTCGCCCTGCGCCTCCGGGCCCATGCCCAGCATGCCGTTTTCGGTGTGCAGGGTGATGTCCTGCTCGGCGGTCAGGTAGTTGGAGACCGACGTCGGCTGGCCGATGCCGAGGTTGACGAAGGAACCGGGCTGGATGTCCCGGGCCACCAGCCTGGCCAGGTCTTCGCGGCTGAGTTTCTCGCTCACTGGTTTGCCTCTCCCTCTGCGGCCTGCGGCGCAATTTTGACGACGGTGTCCACGTAGATGCCCGGAGTCACGATGACCTCGGGATCCAGTTCGCCGGTCTCCACGATGCCGGAGACCTGGACGATGCTCTTCTTGGCGGCGGCGGCCATGATCGGTCCGAAGTTGCGGGCGGTCTTGCGGTAGACCAGGTTGCCCTTCCGGTCGGAGGTCAGCGCCTTGATCAGCGCGACGTCGCCGTGGATCGGGGTCTCGAGCACATAGCCCCGGCCGTCGATCATCCGGGTTTCCTTGCCCTCGGCCAGCATGGTGCCGTAGCCGGTGGGCGTGAAGAAGCCGCCGATCCCGGCGCCGGCGGCGCGGATGCGCTCGGCCAGGTTGCCCTGCGGCACCAGTTCCAGTTCGATCTCGCCGGCGCGGTAGGCCGTGTCGAAGTGCCAGGAGTCGGACTGGCGCGGGAAGGAGCAGATGATCTTCTTGACCCTGCGCTCCTTGATCAGCAGCGCCAGGCCGGCGTCCGCCTGCCCGGCGTTGTTGTTCACCACGGTCAGGTCGGTGGCGCCGCAGTCCATGAGCGCGTCGATCAGCTCCATCGGCTGGCCGGCGTTGCCGAAGCCGCCGATCAGCACCGTGGCGCCGTCCTGGATACCGGCCACGGCGTCCCGGGCAGTAGCAGCGAATGTAGGCACCCGCTTACCTCCTTAGTTCTTGGTTGAGTTGACGTTTTCCAGCACGACGGCGAGGCCCTGGCCCACGCCGATGCAGATGGCGGCCACGCCCCAGCGATCGCCCGATTCCTGCAGCCGGCGGGCCAGCGTGCCGAGGATGCGGATGCCCGAGGCACCCAGCGGGTGGCCGATGGCCACGGCCCCGCCCCAGGCGTTCACGATCGACGGGTCGATGTCCCAGTTGTCGATGCACGCCAGCGACTGCGCGGCGAATGCCTCGTTGAGCTCGACGGCGGCGACATCGGACCAGCCGATGCCGGCCCGCCGGACGGCCTGGTTGGCGGCCTCCACCGGCGCGAACCCGAAGTACTGCGGCTCCAGGGCGGAGGCGCCGCGGCCGGCGATCCGGGCCAGCGGCCCGGTCCCCAGCAGCCCGGCGGCGGCCTCGCTGCCCAGCCACGCCGCGGAGGCGCCGTCGTTCAGCGGCGAGGCGTTGCCGGCCGTGACCGTGCCGCCCTCGGGGCCCTCGCCCGCCGGCCGGAAGACGGTCTTCAGCCCGGCCAGGACGTCAACGGTGCTGGTGGGGCGGATGGACTCGTCGCGGATCAGGTCGGTGCCCGGAACCTTCACCACCATCGAGTCGTACTTGCCCGCGTTCCAGGCCTCGTCGGCGAGGCGGTGCGAGGCGGCGGCGAACTCGTCCTGCCGTTCGCGGCTGATGCCGTGGCGCTCGCGCAGCTGCTCGGTGGCCTCGCCCAGGGAGACGGTCCATTCCCGCGGCATCTTCTTGTTCACCAGGCGCCAGCCCAAGGTGGTGGACGCCAGGGTCATGTCGCCGGCCGGGTAGGGCTTCTCGGTCTTCGGCAGCACCCACGGCGCCCGGCTCATCGACTCGACGCCGCCGATCAGCACCAGGTCGCCTTCGCCGGCGTTGATCTGCCGGGAGGCGATGATGGCGGCGTCCAGGCTGGAGCCGCACAGCCGGTTCACGGTGGTCCCCGGGATGGAGGTGGGCAGGCCGGCCAGCAGCGTTGCCATGCGCGCCACGTTCCGGTTCTCCTCGCCGGCGCCGTTGGCGTTGCCGAAGATCACCTCGTCGATGCGCTCCGGATCCAGGCCGGGGGCCCGGGAAACTTCCGCCTTGACGACTTCGGCCGCCAGGTCGTCCGGGCGGACACCGGCCAGCGCACCGCCGAACTTGCCGAAGGGGGTGCGGACGGCGTCATACAAATATGCCTGGTTCATTCGAGGCTCCTTCGCGGCGCACTTCCGGGGCGCGCCTTTCGGTTACAGCGAACGGCCCGGTCCGGCGCTCAGGCCGGACCGGACCGCTCCGTCGACACGGGGGTCCGCGCGGAACATACCGTTTCGGCGGGAACCGCCGCGGGCGCTTCCGTTCCTGTCGAAAGTGTTCGCTTTACGAACGCATGTACGTTATATGAACTATATCGAGCCCTTGTGATCCTCGTCAAGGCTGGCAAAGACGCCCTTGGCCACCTTGAACGCGACGTTGGCGTCCGGGACGCCGCAGTAGATGGCCGACTGCAGCACGACTTCCTTGATCTCGTCGCGGGTCATGCCGTTGGTCAGCGCCGCCCGGACATGCATGGCGAATTCCTCCCAGTGGCCCTTGGCGATCATGGCGGTGAGCGTGATGGCGCTGCGCGTGGTGCGCGGCAGCCCCTCCCGGGTCCAGATGGTCCCCCAGGCGTAGCGGGTGATCAGTTCCTGGAAGTCCTGGGTGAACTCATCGATCGAGCTGTTCGCGCGGTCCACGTGGGCATCGCCGAGGACCTGCCGGCGCACGGCCATGCCCTCGTCGTAAACCTCCTGCTGGGTCTTGGCAGGATCGAAGGTGCGGTTTTCGCTCACGGCGTGTACTCCTTGGTTTGGTCAGTCATGGGTCCGGCTGCGGCTTCAGGCGGCCAGGAAGAAATCGCGCAGCAGCGCGGCGGTTTCTGCGGGCGCCTCGGCGGGTGCCTGGTGGGCCACGCCGTCGACGACGGCGGAGCTGCCCTTCTGCACGCCGGCGGCCACCGCTTCGGCGAACTCCGGCGGGCACACCTGGTCGAGCGCCCCGGCGACGGCGATCACCGGAGTGGTGATGTCGCCGAGCCGCCCGCGGACGTCGAAGCCGGCCAGGGCCTCGCAGGCGTGGGCGTAGGCGAAGCGGTCCGCGTTCTGCAGGGTGTGCAGCAGCCGGGTGGTGCGCTCGGAGTGCTTCTCGATGAAGCCCGGCGCGAACCAGCGCTGCGCGGAGCCGGTGACCATCGTGGGTGTGCCCGCCTGGCGCACGATGTCCGCGCGTTCCAGCCACGCGGCCGGCTCGCCGATCGTGGCACCGGAGCAGACCACGCCCAGGCCGGCGAAGCGGTCCGGGTGGTCCAGGCCCAGCTGCAGCGCCAGTTCACCGGCCATCGAGACGCCGGCGAAGTACACCTTGGCGCCGGCGTCGATGTCGCCGGCTTCGCGCAGCTTGTCCAGCATCGCCACGACCCCCTGGCCGAGTTCGGCCATCGTGTACGGTTCGGTCGAGGCGGGGCTGGCCCCGTGGCCGGGCAGGTCCACGCCCACCACCTGGAAGTCCTGCAGGTGCTCCACGGCGTCGGCCCAGAGCGCCTTGGCGCCGGTACCGAGTCCGGCGCCGGCCAGGAGCACCGGCCTGCCTTTGCCCTCGGACAGGAGGGTGGGGGTGATGTCGGGAACGGTCACGAATGGCTCCATTCTGCGTAGTGGGACGTGATCCGGTCGATCAGGCCGCTGCTTTGGCCGGTATACCCGGCCGGGTCCAGCAGTTCGGCCAGCGCCGTGTCGGAGAGGACGTCGCCGGGCACGGCTTCGCGCAGCAGCTGCGCCAGGCTGCCCTGGCCGGCGAGCGACTGGTTGACCAGGCTCTGGACCTTGGCCTTGCCGGCGCCGGGGGTGCCTCCGTCCAGCATCGGCGCCACCGTGGCCATGACGCGTTCGCTGACCACCAGCTCGCCGGTGATCTCCAGGTTCCGGCGCATTTTCTCCGGGCGCACCACCAGGCCGTCGGAGAGTTCGGCCAGCTTGGCGGCTGCCCCGCCGGCGAGCCGGAGCAGCTGGCGCAGCGCCTGCCACTCGACGTGCCAGGAGCCGTCCGGCCGCTCGTCCACGGCCCCGGCCGCCGCGGCCTGGACCTGGGCCAGGTGCCCGGGGGCGGCGAGGGCGGCGCTGCGGATCAGCACGGACAGCACCGGATTCTGCTTCTGCGGCATGGCCGAGGAACCGCCGCGGCCGTCGGCGGCGGGCTCGGAGACCTCGCCCACTTCGGGCCGGCTGAGCAGCAGCACGTCGTTGGCGACCTTGCCGGCGGCCGCCAGCACGTCGGCCAGCGCGGCGGCCAGCGCCGTGACCGGCAGCCGGTTGGTCTGCCAGGGCGCCACCGGATCGGCGAGCCCCAGCCGCCCGGCGAGGCGGGCCGCCAGGGCCAGCGCACCGCCGTCGTCGTCCTGCCCGGTGCCCTCCGCCGCCGGGCGGGCGGGCGGGTCGGCCAGGTCGGTGAGCGCCGCCATGGTGCCGGCGGCGCCGCCCCACTGCAGCGGCAGTTCGCCGGCCACGCGCTCCAGCCGGACGCCGGCCTGCGCCACGCCGGAGAGCCAGTTGGCGGCCTTGAGCCCGAACGTCGACGGCAGCGAATGCTGGGTCAGGGTGCGGGCCACCGTGACGGTGGCGCGGTGTTCGTCCGCCATCCGGCCCAGGGCCGCGGCGGCGGACTTGAGGTCGGTGACGATCCCGGCCAGCGCGCGGCGGGCCATCAGCATCAGGGCGCTGTCCAGGATGTCCTGGCTGGTGGCGCCGCGGTGGATTGCCGGGACGGCGGCGGGGTCATGCTTCTTGATCTCCGCCCGCAGGTCGGCCAGCAGCGGGATGACCGGGTTGCCGCCGCCCTGGGCCCGATCGGCCAGCCCCGCGGCGTCGTAGAGGTCGGCGCGCGAGGCCCGCTCGACGGCCGGGACCGCGTCCGCGGCCACCCGGCCGGCGTCGGCCAGCACGCGGGTCCATTCGAGCTCCACGTCGAGCATGGCCTGGATGAATTGGTAGTCGCTGGTTAAACGGGACGCTGCCGTCCCGGCCGAGGCCGGAGACAGCAGCCCGAAATCAGCGTGGTCCGCTGGATTCATCTAGGCCTAAATCCCCGGGTAGGTCAGGAAGACGGTCTCGCCGTCGCCCTGCAGCCGGATGTCGAAGCGAAGGTCGCCGTTCGGTTCGCGCTCCGCGATCAGCGTGTTCCGCCGCTCTTCCGGCAGCGAGGACAGCAGCGGGTCGTTCGCCAGCGCCTCGGTGTCCTCCGGCAGGTAGATGCGGGTGAACAGCCGGTTCAGCAGGCCGCGGGCAAAGACCACCAGGGAGATGAACGGGGCCTTGCCCGGCTCGGTGGCACCCGGGTTGACCGTGGTGAAGGTGTAGTGGCCCACGTTGTCCACGGCCACGCGGCCGAAGCCGGTGAAGGTGTGGTTGTCGCGGACCAGGGAACCGGTTTCGCGGGAGATCTTGCCGTGCTCGTCGGCCTGCCAGATCTCCAGCATGGCGTCGGGGATCACGGTGCCGTTGCCGTCGTAGACCACGCCGTGCAGCCGGATGGCCCCGGCGTGCGCGCGGTGGACCAGCTGGCTGTCCTTCTCGTAGGGCAGCGCGAAGCCGTAGAACGGGCCGATGGTCTGGCCCGGGGTGGGCACCAGTTTGGTGGTGGACTCGCTCATCAGTGCTCCTCGCCTTCTTCCATCCATGTGCGGTTGCTGCCGGAAAGGACGATGTCCCAGCGGTAGCCGGTGTTCCACTCGTGGCTGGTGACCGAGTGGTCGTAGGTGGCGACCAGGCGGTCGCGGGCCGCCGGGTCGGTGATCGACTGGTAGATCGGATCCAGCGGGAACAGCGGGTCGCCCGGGAAGTACATCTGGGTGATCATGCGCTGGGTGAAGTCCGTGCCGAACAGCGAGAAGTGGATGTGTGCCGGGCGCCAGGCGTTGTGGTGGTTCTTCCACGGGTAGGGGGCCGGCTTGATGGTGGTGAACTTGTACTCGCCGTTGGGCCCGGTGATGCAGCGGCCCACGCCGGTGAAGTTCGGGTCGATCGGGGCCGGGTGCTGGTCGCGCTTGTGCACGTAGCGGCCGGCGGCGTTGGCCTGCCAGACCTCCACCAGTTGGTTGCGCACCGGGCGGCCGTCGCCGTCCAGGACGCGGCCCTGCACGATGATCCGCTCGCCGATCGGCTCGCCGTTGTGCTGGATGGTCAGGTCCGACTCCAGGAGGTGCACGTCACGTTCGCCGAAGGCCGGGCTCCACAGCTCGATGGTCTCCGGGTCCGCGTGGTGCAGGTCCTTGGTGGGGTGGCGCAGCAGCGAGGAGCGGTAGGGCGCAAAGTCGATGCGCGGCTGCGTCTCTTCGGCGCCGCCGGCCTCCACGCTCTTGCGGTACGCCTCGTGGCTGTCGGCGATTTCCCGGCTGATCTTTTCCTGTGAATCCGCGGTGGCGGCAGGGTCCAGCAGGTGGCTGTCGTCAAACGTCTCGTCCTCGAAAGCCTCGTCCGGAGCTTTTGCGTCGCTCATCGGGACTCCTTTCCGTTGTGGCTGTGGATGGTTCGGGGTTTGCGCGCCCGGCATGGTGCGGGCGGAGTGGTTACTTGTGCGGCCAGCCGGTGTAGGACTCGGCCAGGTACTGCTGCCCGAAGCGGGAACCGGTCACGGTGGCCAGTTCGCCGAGGGCACGCTTGGTCTCGAACGGCGAGGCATCCGTGCGGGTGTGCAGCATGCTGGTCATCCAGTAGGAGAAGTTCTGCGCCTTCCAGACCCGCTGCAGGGCCAGGTCGGAGTAGCCCTCCAGCAGGGCGTCGCTGCCGGTGGAGTAGAACGAGTCGATGGCCTCGAAGAGCACCTTGACGTCCGCGAAGGCCAGGTTCAGGCCCTTGGCCCCGGTGGGCGGCACCGTGTGCCCGGCGTCGCCGGCCAGGAACATGCGCCCGTGGGACAGCGGTTCCCGCACGAAGGAGCGGAAGGCCAGCACGGTCTTGTCGAAGATCGGCCCCTGCTTCAGCTGGAAGCCGTCCGGCCCGTCGACCCGTTTCTGCAGTTCCGCCCAAATGCGGTCGTCGCTCCAGTCGTCCACGTTCTCGCCCGGATCGCACTGGAAGTACATGCGCTGGACGGTCTCGCTGCGCTGGGAGATCAGCGCGAAGCCGTGCGGCGAGTTCGCGTAGATCAGTTCCGGGGCGCTCTTCGGGGCCTCGGTCAGGATGCCGAACCAGGCGAACGGATACTCGATCTTGTAGTCCTGCTCCCCCATCACCGCGCGGCGGCAGAAGCTGCGGGAGCCGTCGGCACCCACCAGGATGTCGCAGTGCACCTCGAAGGCCGCGCCGTCCTTGTCCGTGAACCTGAACTTGGGCGTGGTGGTCTCCAGGTCCAGCACCTCGGTGACCTCGGCCTCGTAGCGCACGTCGCCGCCATCGCGCCTGCGGGCAGCGGCCAGGTCCAGGAAGACCTCGTTCTGCGCGTACAGGGTCACGGTGGCGTCCACGAGGTCCTTGAAGTCCAGCGGATGCGATTCTCCGTTGAAGCGCAGGTCGATGCCGGCGTGCTCGTCGCCCTCGGTCAGCACCCGGCCGTCGACGCCGGTGTCCGTGAGCATCTTGACCGAGCCTGCCTCCAGGATGCCGGCCCGGTGAGTGTTGTGGATGGTGTCGTGGTCACGGGATTCCACCACGAGGTTCTCGATGTCGTGCCGGGCCAGCAGGTGGCTGAGCATCAGGCCGGCCGGTCCCCCGCCGACGATTCCAACCTTGGTTTTGATGATCTGCGGTTGCGCCATGGGTAAGTCTCCTGGGTCAAAGAGGAAGCCGTCTCTTCACCAGTGTGAGCCCGGCGACACACGCTCCGCCCCGGCGTTCTCATTGAATGAGAATTACGACGGCGGTGGTTGCCGCCGCCGTCACAGCGCCACGCCCATGGCCCGGGAGATGCCGCGCGCGGCCGTCATCAGCGCGGGGACCACGGCGTGGAAGTTCTCAAATCCCAGCGGCACCACCACGCCGAGGGCCGCCAGCGGCCGGCCGGCCGGGCCGAGCACGGGGACGGCGATGCCGGTGGTGTCCACATCGATCCGCCCGTCGAACGCCGCATAGCCCCGCTTGCGGATGTCGGCCAGGTGCCGGCGCAGGTCGAAGGAGATTGGGTCGGCCGACGCCACGGCCTCCGGGTGCCGGGTCAGGTAGGACTCCTGGACGTGGTTGGGCGAGTAGGCCAGCAGCACCATGCCCATCGAGGTCCGGTGCACCGGCATCCGGCCGGCTATCTGGGCCTGGTTCACCACGGAGCCGCGGCTGGAGAGCCGCTCGATCACCAGGACTTCGTCCTCGCGGAGCACCGCCAGCTGGGTGTGCTGGCGCACCACGGACTGGATGTCCTCCATGAACGGCATGGCGGCCTGCCGCAGGTCCACGGCCGGCGAGCTCCGGTTGGCCAGCTCCCACAGCCGGAGCCCGAGCCGGATCTCGCCGGGGCCCTCCTTCGTCAGCAGCCCGTGGCGGGACAACGCCTCCACCAGCCGGTAGGTCGTTGCCAGCGGCACCTCCGCCCGGCGGGAGAGCGTGGCGACGGTCATCGCCGGCTTGTCCGGCTCGAACGCAGACAGGATGCGCACCAGCCGGTCCAGCATCGAGTCACCGGACGGGGAATTGGCCATGTTCCCAGAATCTCACGTGCGCCGCGGCCGCCGGGGCCATTAAACGCGGAAACCGCCCCCCGCTGCCCCGTATCGGGGAGCAGGAGGCGGTTCCGTGCTTGCGGTTAGCGGTAGTCGCTGCCCAGGTCGTAGTCATCCAGCGGGATGGCGTGGAACTCGGGCGTCAGCGAACCGTCGGCGCCGGCGTAGTCGAAGTCGCCGAAGGCGCTCGGGCCGGTAAACAGGTTGGCCTTCGCTTCTTCCGTCGGCTCCACCGACACCTGGGTGTACCGGTCCAGGCCGGTGCCGGCCGGGATCAGCTTACCGATGATGACGTTCTCCTTCAGGCCCAGCAGCGGGTCGGACTTGCCCTCCATGGCCGCCTGCGTCAGGACGCGGGTGGTCTCCTGGAAGGACGCGGCCGACAGCCACGACTCGGTGGCGAGCGAGGCCTTGGTGATGCCCATCAGCTCGTCACGGCCGTTGGCCGGCTGCTTGCCCTCGGAGACGGCCTTGCGGTTCTCCGCCTGGAAGCGGCTCCGCTCGGCCAGCTCGCCCGGCAGCAGGTCGGTCTCGCCGGACTCGATCACGGTGATGCGGCGCAGCATCTGGCGGACGATGACCTCCACGTGCTTGTCGTGGATGCCGACGCCCTGGCTGCGGTACACGGTCTGGACCTCGTCCACCAGGAACTTCTGCGCCTGGCGCGGGCCGAGGATACGCAGCACCTGCTTCGGATCCTTGGCGCCGGTGACCAGCTGCTGGCCGACGTCCACGTGCTGGCCGTCTTCGACCAGCAGGCGTGCACGGCGCAGCACCGGGTAGGCGATCTCTTCCGAGCCGTCATCGGGGGTGACGATGACGCGCATCTGGCGCTCGCCGTCCTCGATAGACACGCGTCCGGCCACTTCGGCCATCGGCGCGACACCCTTGGGGGTACGGGCTTCGAAGAGCTCCTGGATACGCGGCAGACCCTGGGTGATGTCTTCCGCGGAGGCCACGCCACCGGTGTGGAAGGTACGCATGGTCAGCTGGGTACCGGGCTCACCGATCGACTGTGCGGCGATGATGCCGACCGCCTCGCCGATGTCCACGGTCTTGCCGGTGGCCAGCGAACGGCCGTAGCAGAGCGCGCAGGTACCGACGGCGGACTCACAGGTGAGCACGGAGCGCACCTTGATCTCGGTGATGCCGGCGTCGATCAGTTCCTGGATCAGCACATCGCCAACGTCGGATCCGGCCGGCGCCACCACGGTGCCCTCGGAGTTCACCACGTCGGTGGCCAGCGTGCGGGCGTAAGCGGAGTTCTCCACTTCCTCGGCCCGGCGCAGTTCACCGTTGTGGTCGGCTTCGGCGATGACCGTGGTCAGGCCGCGCTCGGTGCCGCAGTCCATCTCGCGCACGATCACGTCCTGCGACACGTCCACCAGGCGGCGGGTCAGGTAACCCGAGTTGGCGGTACGCAGCGCGGTGTCGGCCAGGCCCTTGCGGGCACCGTGCGTGGCGATGAAGTACTCCAGCACCGACAGGCCCTCGCGGTAGGAGGACTTGATCGGGCGCGGGATGATCTCGCCCTTCGGGTTGGCCACCAGACCACGGATACCGGCGATCTGGCGGACCTGCAGCCAGTTGCCGCGGGCACCGGAGGACACCATGCGGTTGATGGTGTTCTCCTTGGTCAGGTTCTTCCGCATCGCGTCGGCAACCTCATTGGTCGCCTTGTTCCAGATGTCGATCAGTTCCTGGCGCCGCTCGTCGTCGGCGATCAGGCCCTTGTTGTACTGGGACTCGACGCGGGCGGCCTGGGTCTCGTAGCCCTCCATGATGGCGGCCTTTTCGGCCGGAGCCGCGATGTCGGAGATCGCCACGGTCACGCCGGAACGGGTCGCCCAGTAGAACCCGGCGTCCTTGAGGTTGTCCAGCGTCGCCGCGGTGACGACCTTCGGGTAGCGCTCGGCCAGATCGTTCACGATCGCCGAGAGCTGGCCCTTGTCCGCCACGCGCGCCACCCAGGGGTAATCATCGGGCAGCGTGTCGTTGAAGATGACCTGGCCGAGCGAGGTTTCGATCAGCGCTTCCTGGCCCTCTTCCCAGCCCTCCGGTGCCGGCTGGTCCGCGCTGGGCACGAAGCCGGGCACGCGGATCTTGACGACGGAGTTCAGGTGCAGCTCGCCGGCGTCGTGGGCCATGATGGCCTCCGCCGGGCTGGAGAAGACGCGGCCTTCGCCGGTTCCGCCTTCGCGCTTGGTGGTCAGGTGGTGCAGGCCGATGATCATGTCCTGGGAGGGCAGGGTCACCGGACGGCCGTCCGACGGCTTCAGGATGTTGTTCGAGGAGAGCATCAGGATGCGCGCCTCGGCCTGGGCCTCGGGGCTCAGCGGCAGGTGCACGGCCATCTGGTCGCCGTCGAAGTCGGCGTTGAACGCGGCGCACACCAGCGGGTGCAGCTGCAGCGCCTTGCCTTCGACCAGCTGCGGCTCGAACGCCTGGATGCCCAGCCGGTGCAGGGTTGGTGCACGGTTGAGCAGCACCGGGTGTTCGGTGATGATCTCTTCGAGCACGTCCCACACCTGCGGGCGGAAGCGCTCCACCATCCGCTTGGCGCTCTTGATGTTCTGCGCGTGGTTCAGGTCCACCAGCCGCTTCATGACGAACGGCTTGAACAGCTCCAGCGCCATCTGCTTGGGCAGGCCGCACTGGTGCAGCTTCAGCTGCGGGCCGACCACGATCACGGAACGGCCGGAGTAGTCAACTCGCTTGCCCAGCAGGTTCTGCCGGAAGCGGCCCTGCTTGCCCTTGAGCATGTCGGACAGCGACTTCAGCGGACGGTTGCCCGGTCCGGTGACCGGACGGCCGCGGCGGCCGTTGTCGAACAGCGAGTCCACGGCTTCCTGGAGCATCCGCTTTTCGTTGTTGACGATGATCTCCGGCGCGCCCAGGTCCAGCAGGCGCTTCAGGCGGTTGTTGCGGTTGATCACGCGGCGGTACAGGTCGTTCAGGTCGGAGGTCGCAAAGCGGCCGCCGTCCAGCTGCACCATCGGGCGAAGCTCCGGCGGGATCACCGGAACGGCGTCCAGCACCATGCCCAGCGGCGAGTTGGTGGTGGTCAGGAAAGCGTTGACCACCTTCAACCGCTTCAGGGCGCGGGTCTTGCGCTGGCCCTTGCCGTTCTTGATGATGTCGCGCAGGGACTCGGCCTCGGCGGCCATGTCGAAGTTCTCAAGACGGTTCTTGATGGCTTCGGCACCCATGGCGCCTTCGAAGTAGAGGCCGTAGCGGTCGCGCAGCTCGCGGTAGAGCCCCTCGTCGCCCTCGAGGTCGGCGACCTTGAGGTTCTTGAAGCGGTCCCAGACCATGTCGAGGCGCTCGATCTCGGCGTCGGCGCGCTTGCGCACGTTGGCCATCTGGCGGTCGGCGGAGTCGCGGGCCTTCTTCTTCTCGGCGGCCTTGGCGCCCTCGCCCTCCAGGCGGGTCAGCTCGTCCTCGAGGTCCTTGGCGATCGCCGCGATGTCGGAGTCGCGGGTATCGGCCAACTGCTTCTTCTCCAGGTCGTGCTCGGCCTGCAGGTTCGGCAGTTCCTCGTGGCGGCGCTCTTCGTCCACACTGGTGATCATGTAGGCGGCGAAGTAGATGACCTTCTCCAGGTCCTTCGGCGCCAGGTCGAGCAGGTAGCCCAGGCGGGAGGGGACACCCTTGAAGTACCAGATGTGGGTGACCGGGGCGGCCAGCTCGATGTGGCCCATCCGCTCGCGGCGGACCTTGGCACGGGTGACCTCGACGCCGCAGCGCTCACAGATGATGCCCTTGAAGCGCACGCGCTTGTACTTGCCGCAGTAGCACTCCCAGTCGCGGGAAGGTCCGAAGATCTTCTCGCAGAAGAGGCCGTCCTTCTCGGGCTTCAGGGTGCGGTAGTTGATGGTTTCCGGCTTCTTGACCTCGCCGTAGCTCCAGTCGCGGATGTCGTCCGCGGTGGCAAGGCCGATGCGCATGAGGCCGAAGGAGGATTCGCTGGACATATGGTCCCTGTTCTCTCTTGTTCTCTAAATCTGAAAGTCTGTCGGGTTACGGAAAGAGGGGCGCCGTGCGCGTACCGGCCGCGGTGCTCCAAGGCACCTGCGGCCGGCCGGCGCGGCTAGACCTCTTCGACGGAACTCGGCTCGGCCCGGGAAAGGTCGATGCCCAGTTCTTCCGCGGCCCGGAAGACTTCTTCATCCGAGTCACGCATTTCGATCGCGGTGCCGTCGGTGGAGAGTACTTCCACGTTCAGGCAGAGCGACTGCATTTCCTTGATCAACACCTTGAAGGATTCGGGAACACCCGGCTCCGGGATGTTCTCGCCCTTGACGATCGCCTCGTAGACCTTGACGCGGCCGTGGATGTCGTCGGACTTGATGGTGAGCAGTTCCTGCAGGGTGTACGCGGCGCCGTAGGCCTCCAGGGCCCACACTTCCATTTCGCCGAAGCGCTGGCCGCCGAACTGCGCCTTACCGCCCAGCGGCTGCTGGGTGATCATCGAGTACGGGCCGGTGGAACGCGCGTGGATCTTGTCGTCCACCAGGTGGTGCAGCTTCAGGATGTACATGTAGCCCACGGACACCGGATCCGGGAACGGCTGGCCCGAGCGGCCGTCGAACAGACGGGCCTTGCCGGAAGCGCCGATCAGGCGCTCACCGTCGCGGGTCGGGTTCGTGGCATCCAGCAGCCCGGTGATCTCGAACTCGCTGGCACCGTCGAACACCGGCGTGGCCACCGTCGTCGGACCCGACTGGCGGGGCAGGTTCGGCAGGTCCTTGGCCCAGTCCGGGTTGCCCTCGATGTTCCAGCCCTGCTTCGCGGCCCAGCCGAGGTGGATTTCCAGCACCTGGCCCACGTTCATGCGGCCGGGAACACCCAGCGGGTTCAGCACGACGTCGACCGGGGTGCCGTCTTCCAGGAACGGCATGTCCTCGACCGGCAGGATCTTGGAGATGACGCCCTTGTTGCCGTGGCGTCCGGCGAGCTTGTCGCCGTCCGTGATCTTGCGCTTCTGCGCCACGTACACGCGCACCAGCTGGTTCACGCCCGGGGGCAGCTCGTCGTCGTTGTCGCGGTCGAAGATACGCACGCCGATCACGGTGCCGGACTCGCCGTGCGGGACCTTCAGGGAGGTGTCGCGCACTTCGCGGGACTTCTCGCCGAAGATCGCACGCAGCAGGCGCTCTTCCGGGGTCAGCTCGGTCTCGCCCTTGGGGGTCACGCGGCCGACGAGGATGTCGCCGGCGTCGACCTCGGCGCCGATGTGGATGATGCCGCGCTCGTCCAGCTGGGAGAGCACTTCCTCCGACACGTTCGGGATGTCGCGGGTGATTTCCTCGGCACCGAGCTTGGTGTCGCGGGCATCAACCTCATGCTCCTCGATATGGATGGAGGTCAGCACGTCGTCGGAGACCACGCGCTGCGACAGGATGATCGCGTCCTCGAAGTTGTGGCCCTCCCAGGACATGAACGCCACGAGCAGGTTCTTGCCCAGCGCCAGTTCGCCCTGGTCGGTGGACGGACCGTCGGCGATGATGCTGCCGGTTTCCAGCCGCTGGCCCTCGGAGACGAGGACGCGCTGGTTGTACGCGTTGCCCTGGTTGGAGCGGGCGAACTTCATGATCGGGTACCGGGTCTCGGTGCCGTCGTCGTTCAGGGCGGTGACCAGGTCCGCGGAGACCTCGGTGACCACGCCCGGCTTGGCGGCAACCACGGAGTCGCCGGCATCGACAGCCGCGTAGCGCTCCATGCCGGTGCCGACCAACGGGGCTTCCGAACGCAGCAGCGGCACGGCCTGGCGCTGCATGTTCGCACCCATCAGCGCGCGGTTGGCGTCGTCGTGCTCCAGGAACGGAATCAGGGCGGTCGCCACCGACACCATCTGGCGCGGGGAGACGTCCATGTAGTCGACCTCGTTGGCCGGCACGAGCACCGGCTCGCCGCCGCCGCCGCGCTCCCGGCTGAGGACCAGGTCCTCTTCGAAGTGCAGGTCTTCGGTGAGCGGGGCGTTCGCCTGGGCGATCACGCACTCGATCTCGTCGTCGGCCGTCAGGTAGTCGACCTGGTCGGTGACCTGGCCGTCGATGACCTTGCGGTAGGGGGTCTCGATGAAACCGAACGCGTTGATCCGCCCGTAGGAGGCCAGCGAGCCGATCAGGCCGATGTTCGGGCCTTCAGGGGTCTCGATCGGGCACATGCGGCCGTAGTGCGAGGGGTGCACGTCACGGACTTCCATGCCGGCGCGGTCACGGGACAGGCCGCCCGGGCCCAGCGCGGACAGGCGGCGCTTGTGCGTCAGGCCGGCCAGCGGGTTGTTCTGGTCCATGAACTGGGACAGCTGCGACGTGCCGAAGAATTCCTTGATCGCCGCCACCACGGGGCGGATGTTGATCAGGGTCTGCGGCGTGATCGCCTCGACGTCCTGGGTGGTCATGCGTTCGCGGACCACGCGCTCCATGCGGGAGAGGCCCGTGCGGACCTGGTTCTCGATCAGCTCGCCGACCGCGCGGATGCGGCGGTTGCCGAAGTGGTCGATGTCGTCGATCTCGACGCGGATGTCGTGGTCGGCGCCGTCGCGCTTGCCCGGGATGGTGGTCTCGCCGGCGTGCAGGGCGACCAGGAACTTGATCATGGCGACGATGTCGTCATTGTTCAGGACCGAGGCGTCCGGATCCGTCAGCGGCTTGTCGATGCCCAGCTTGCGGTTGATCTTGTAGCGGCCGACCTTGGCCAGGTCGTAGCGCTTGGGGTTGAAGTACAGGTTGTCCAGCAGGGACTGGGCAGCCTCGACTGTCGGCGGCTCGCCCGGACGCAGCTTGCGGTAGATGTCCAGGAGGGCTTCTTCCTGGGTCTGCGTGGCGTCCTTCTCCAGCGTGGCGCGGATGGAGTCGTACTCGCCGAAGGTCTCCAGGATCTGGCCCTCGGTCCAGCCCAGGGCCTTGAGCAGCACGGTCACGGACTGCTTGCGCTTGCGGTCGAGGCGGACGCCGACCTGGTCGCGCTTGTCGATTTCCAGCTCGAACCAGGCGCCGCGGGACGGGATGATCTTCGCGGTGAAGATGTCCTTGTCGCTGGTCTTGTCGGCGGTCTTCTCGAAGTAGGCGCCCGGCGAGCGGACCAGCTGGGAGACGACGACGCGCTCGGTGCCGTTGATGACGAAGGTGCCCTTGTCGGTCATCAGCGGGAAGTCGCCCATGAACACGGTCTGCTGCTTGATCTCGCCCGTGTTGTTGTTCATGAACTCGGCCTTGACGTACAGCGGGGCCGAGTAGGTCGCGTCGCGGTCCTTGCACTCGGCCATGGTGTACTTCGGGTCGGCGAACTCAGGCTCGGAGAAGCTCAGGGACATGGTGCCCTGGAAGTCCTCGATCGGAGAGATCTCCTCGAAGATGTCGGACAGCCCGGAGGTGCCGGCCACACCCTGGCGGCCTTCTTCCTGGGCCTTGGCTACGCGCGCCTTCCAGCGTTCGTTGCCGACCAGCCAGTCGAAGCTGTCGGTCTGAAGGGCGAGCAGATTGGGAACGTCAAGAGGTTCGTGAATCTTGGCGAATGAGAGCCGCCGGGTTGCTCCGTCGTTCGACGAGGCGTCCAGCAGGCTGTTAGCGGTATCGGTATTAGAGGTGCTCGAGGCGACCAAGAGGGATCCTTCCACAGACCTTCAGGCTTGTCCTGCGCTTCCGCACCGCCGGCACCCCGAATGGGGTCCGGACATCACCTGGATCCGCTATATGATCCTTGCCCGCCGCACGATCTGCAGTTAAACACAGATAGGGCGTGGCGAAGCCCACCGCTATATGAAGGCCAAAGGTTTTGAGGGAAGACGCAAATACTTAGTGTACGGCACCGCGCGGCGGGATGTCCAACATGCCGGGCAGGCACCAGTCACCGCTCCCCCGCCATCGGGATATGAGCGGCACGCGGTGCGAAACGCGGTGCGAAAGGGGCGTCTTCGCGGTTGTCTTCCCCGG
This sequence comes from Arthrobacter sp. Cza30, assembly GCF_059090765.1. Classification (NCBI taxonomy): domain Bacteria; kingdom Bacillati; phylum Actinomycetota; class Actinomycetes; order Micrococcales; family Micrococcaceae; genus Arthrobacter; species Arthrobacter sp. Cza30. The sequence goes on from NZ_JBNHGA010000005.1 coordinate 710,384, forward strand.
GACAACGCCACCAGCATATACCGCGCCGCCGCCACTTTCCGGCCCGCGCTTCAGGCGAGTTGCCTAACACGGGTAATCTGTGAAGCAGATCATACCAACGGCAGCAGCCCGGTGGCCCCTGCTTGCGCAGGCCACAAGGCGCGGAAAGAGGCACGAAGACCATGGCCGAGAACAACAGCCGCGACGACGTCGTCATCCTGAACGGCGCACGCACGCCCACGGGCCGACTCAACGGCCAGCTCGCATCCTTCACCGCCGTCCAGCTCGGCGGCAAGGCGATCGCGGCGGCGCTGGAGCGCTCCGGCGTCGCCCTCGAACAGGTGGACGCGGTCATCATGGGGCACGTTATCCAGGCCGGCGCCGGCCAGAACCCCGCCCGGCAGGCGGCCATCGCGGCCGGACTGGGCTGGAACGTGCCGACCGTGACGATCAACAAGGTCTGCCTCTCCGGGCTGGCCGCCGTCATCGACGCCGCCCGGCTGATCCGCTGCGGCGAGGCGCAGGTGGTGGTGGCCGGCGGGCAGGAGTCGATGACCAACGGCCCGCACCTGCTGCCGGGTTCCCGCCAGGGCTGGACCTACGGCAGCCTGACCGCCCTCGATGCCACCGCCCACGACGGCCTCACCGATGCCTTCGACCACGAGTCGATGGGCGTCTCCACCGAGCGCCGGAACGCCGAGCTGGGCATTCCCCGCGAAGCGCAGGACGAAGTGGCCGCCGCTTCCCACCAGCGCGCCGCCGCCGCCGCCAAGAACGGGGTCTTCGACGACGAGATCGTCCCGGTCGCGGTGCCGCAGCGCAAGGGCGAGGACCTGGTGGTCGACAGCGACGAGGGTGTCCGCCCGCAGACCAGCGTGGAAAGCCTGGCCCCGCTGCGGCCGGCGTTTGCCAAGGACGGCACCATCACCGCCGGCAACTCCTCCCCGCTGTCCGACGGCGCGGCCGCCGTCGTGGTCGCGACCCGCGGCTTTGCCGAGGACAACGGCCTGGACTGGCTCGCCGTCGTCGGCCGTCCGGGGCAGGTGGCCGGACCGGACACCTCGTTGCAGTCGCAGCCGTCCAACGCGATCACCCAGGCGCTCAAGCGTGCGGGCTGGACCACGGCCGACCTGGACTTCATCGAGATCAACGAAGCCTTCGGCGCCGTGGCGGTGCAGTCGCTCCAGGACCTGGACTACCCGCTGGAGAAGTGCAACATCCACGGCGGGGCCATCGCCTTGGGCCATCCGATCGGCGCCTCCGGCACCCGGCTGGCGCTGACGGCCGCCTTGGAACTGCGCCGGCGCGGCACCGGCAAGGCCGCGGTCTCCCTGTGCGGCGGCGGCGGCCAGGGCGAGGCGCTGCTGCTCTACCGTGACTAGGAGTTCCGGGCGGCCCCGGCGGCGCGGCCGGGAATACCGGGCGGCCGCCGGGGCTTGAACCGGACATGAGCAACGACTCCGGTGCCCCTGCCCTGCCGGCCGGGCTGCAGCGTTTCCTGGCCGGCGCCGAAGCCCACTCGCTGAAGGTCGACGTCGCCGAACGCGCCGGCGCCCGCAGCCTCGCGGAGGCCGCGCAGCTGCTGGGCATCGCCGAGGCCGACATCGTCAAGACCCTGGTCATCAAGCACAAGGACGGCTCGTTCCTGTTCGCCCTCGTCCCCGGCGACCGGCAGATCTCCTGGCCCAAGCTCCGCTCGCTGCTGGGGGTCAACAAACTTTCGCTGCCGCACGCCGATGTTGCCTACGCGGCGACGGGCTACCGGCGCGGCACCATCACCCCGCTGGGCAGCAGCACGGCCTGGCCGGTGTACGCCGACGAGTCCATCCGCGGCCGTCGGATCTCGCTGGGCGCCGGGGAACACGGCTACTCCGCCTTCGTCGACGCCGATGCGCTGACGTCCGCGCTCGGCGCCACCGTCGCCGACATTTCCGACCCGGCCTGAGCCCGCCGGGACCCGCGGCTGCCTGTTCCCGGCGCATGCAGCACAAAGCCCCGCCGCCCGGTGGGGCGGCGGGGCTTTGCAGAAGCTAAAGAGAGCTTACTTGAGGGTGACGGTCGCGCCGGCAGCCTCGAGAACTTCCTTGGCCTTGTCGGCAGCTTCCTTGGTGGCGCCTTCGAGGACGGCCTTCGGAGCACTGTCGACCAGGTCCTTGGCTTCCTTGAGGCCCAGGGAGGTCAGCGCGCGGACTTCCTTGATCACTGCGATCTTCTTCTCGCCGGCGGCTTCGAGGACGACGTCGAACTCGGTCTGCTCCTCGGCAGCGGCTTCGCCGGCGCCGGCTGCCGGGCCTGCAACGGCAACGGCAGCAGCGGTGACGTCGAAGGTCTCCTCGAACAGCTTGACGAACTCGGAGAGCTCGATGATGGTCAGTTCCTTGAAAGCTTCAATGAGCTCTTCGTTGGTGAGCTTCGCCATGGTTGGCGTCCTTCCTGATAGGTGATGCGGCTGGTGTGTCCGCACCAAGAGTTGGTTGGTGAAGAGTGTTACTGCTCTTCGGCGGCAGCCTCGGCCGGGGCCTCGGTTGCTTCGGCAGCGGGAGCTTCGGCTTCGGCAGCTTCGGCCGGAGCTTCGGCAGCGGCGCCGCCGTTCTCCTCCTGCTTGATGCGCAGCGCATCGAGGGTGCGGGCCAGTGCGGACATCGGCGCCTTGAGGACACCGGCGACGCGGGCCAGCTGGTGCTCGCGGGATTCGAGAGCGGCCAGCGCAGCAACGGCGGTTGCATCCAGGGCCTTGCCCTCGAAGATACCGGTCTTGATGATGAGCTGCGGGTTGGACTTTGCGAAATCCGTCAGGGACTTGGCGGCTGCAACGGCGTCACCCTTGATGAAGGCGATAGCAGTGGGTCCGGAAAGCTGGCCTTCGAACGCGTCGATGCCGGCTTCCTTGGCTGCAATGCCAGTCAGGGTGTTCTTGACGACCGAGAACTTGGTGTCCTGGCCGAGAGAAACACGCAGCTCCTTGAGCTGTGCAACGGTAAGCCCGCGGTATTCGGTTAGGACTGCAGCGCTGGATTCCTTGAAATCGCTGGTGATTTCTTCAACGGCTGCCACCTTGGTTGGCGTTGCCATAACCCTCCTTCCGGGGAAATAGTGCCGGTGGTTCGGGTCGCACGCATAAAAAACGCCCCATGCAGGCGCACGGGGCTTCGTTCCCGCTCCGGCGTTCCGGTGGCGGGGCAATGCTTCGTTCACCTGCGCAGGCCGTCCCAGGCATGGGACTTTCGGTTGAAAACGAGGAGGATTTCAACGACCGACGGTCTTTGGTTCTTCAAGGGTACGGGATCCTGCCGTCGGACGCCAAATCGGCGGCCCGCACCGCGGTCCGCGTCCGCACCCCGGACGGGTCAGCCGGCGGCCGACCGCACCGCGGGCGCCTTCGCCGGGCCGGCGGCACTGCCGTCGAGGTCGTCCTGGACCTGGTCCACGTGGTCCTCCATCGCCTGGCGCGCTCCTTGGGAGTCCCCGCTTTCGACGGCGGCGAGCACCCTGCGGTGCATGGCGAGGGTGCGCGTGCGGACGGCCCGCGCCCCAAACGCTTTCCGCCGCGCGTCGGCCAGCACCCGGCCCATCGGCACGAAGACCGCCGGAAAGAGGACGTTGCCGGACGCCTTGAGGACCACCGTGTGGAACAACCGGTCGGCTTCGACGAAGGCGTCCGCGTCACCGGCGGCGTCCGCCGCGGCCATCGACTCCAGGTGCCCGCGCAGCAGCTCCAGGTCCGCAGCGGTGCGGCGGAGGGCAGCCAGCGCGGCGGCCCCGGATTCGACCAGGCGCCGCACTTCGAGCAGTTGCCGCGAGGCGGCGGAGTCGCTCATGCTGTGCGCCGCGGCGCGGACGATGGCTTCGACCGAGGTCCACTTCCCGGGCGGATTGATGAACGTGCCGCGGCCCCGCTGGATGCTGATCACGTTCATCGCCCGCAGCATGGTGAGGGCCTCCCGGACGGTCAGCCGGCTGACCTGCGACCGGGCGGCGATTTCGGCCTCGGTCGGCAGCGCGTCGCCGGGCGCCATGCGGCCGGCGATGATCTGCTCCAGCAGGTCTTCCGCCATCATGTCAACCAGCGTCCTGCGTTCCATCGGCCCTCCCGCCACACCCGGCAGCATGCCGGCGCGCTGACATCGTAACCGCCGCTGCCGGTTACCGGCGCGTAGCATGACGCGCCGGCGACACGCCCCGACCCACGGCCGTCACACGGCGCCGCCCGTGCCGGTCCCCCCGGCCTGCGGCCCCGGACCCAGCTTCTTCTGCCAGGCGGCCTCGTACCCCGCCGGAGCGAAGCCGAGGGCGATGTTGATGTCCAGCATGTGGCTGTTTTCGTCGGCGTTCCAGGTGTAGAGCCGGCGCCCCTGCGGCCACGCTTCCGCCACCCGCTGCAGATTGCGGGCCTTGATCCACAGGCCCAGGCTGTGGCCACGGTGGGCCCGCAGCACCAGCGTGTCCTCCTGGAAGACCACCTCGGGCTGCTCCGGGAAGAATTCCAGCACGGTATGGCCCACCAGCCGGCCGCTGGGCACATGCCGGGCCGCGACCACCAGGCAGCGGCCGCCCTTGCGCCGCAGCTCTTCCTCCTGGTGGCGGACCCGGGCCGCGTCCCACGCTTCTTCCTCGTAGTCGAGTTCACCCAGCGGGACGTCCGTGCTCATCCGCTGCCGCAGGGCCGCGTACTGGTCCACGCAGTCCGGCGGGCAGCTGTCGGCCCACTCCACCAGCCGGTAGTCCGCTCCGGCCTTGCGGGCAGCTGCTGCCGCGTGGGCTTGCAGCCTGTCCTGGTCGGCGGGGAGCGGCATCCTGCTGCACCGCTCCACCTGTTCGAGCCGGAAGCCGCCGGCCAGCGCGAAGCGCACCGCCGGCGCGGACCCCGGCAGGGCCCCGGCCCCGGTCGTCGGCCGGAGCATGTCCGGGCCCGCTGGATCGAATCCGGCGGGATGTTCGCTCCAGGCCTGAAGGGTGGTCCGGCCGCGGCGGGCGGCGCAGGCCTCGGCTTCGGCCAGCAGCCTGCTTCCCACGCCCCGCCGCCGGTAGTCGGGATGGACGGCCACAAAGACGTACCCGTTCCGCGGGTTGTCCCGCAGCGACAGCTCGAGCAGGGCACGCCCGACGTGCCGGTCCCCGTCTCTGGCCGCCCAGAGATACGTCACCGAGTAGTCGTTCGGCCGCGCCCCCTCGAGCCTGACCGCCGGGCTCACCCAAAAATCGTTGTTGCCCCAGATCAGCCCGTTGACCAGATTGGCCAGCTCGGCGGATGCGGCAAACTCCGCACCGCCCGGGCTCTGAAGGGCGGGCGGGATGGGCAGCGGCGCGATCGTGATCGAGGTCGTGGGCATGCGGGCTCCTCGGCGCTGAGGCAGTGATTGAGTAGTACCAATCACAGTACTGCATCCCGCCGCGCCGCACTATCTCCCGCTTAAACGGGCTATGGCCGCAGCATCTGCTGCGGCCATAGCCTAAGTGTTCGCCGTCGCCGGCGAACCTGAAGTCCCGGTTAGGCCTCCACGGCCACCTTGGTGACGTTCGGGTCCACGGAGATGCCCGGGCCGAAGGTGGTGGTGATGGTCGCCTTCGCGATGTACCGGCCCTTGGAAGCCGACGGCTTCAGGCGCAGCACTTCTTCCAGGGCGGCGGCGTAGTTCTCCACCAGCTTGTTGGCGTCGAAGGACACCTTGCCGATGATGAAGTGGAGGTTGGCGTGCTTGTCGACGCGGAAGTCGATCTTGCCGCCCTTGATGTCGTTGACGGCCTTGGTGACGTCCGGGGTCACCGTTCCGGTCTTCGGGTTCGGCATCAGGTTGCGGGGACCGAGGACCTTGCCCAAGCGGCCGACCTTGCCCATCAGTTCCGGGGTCGCCACGGCGGCGTCGAAGTCGGTCCAGCCGCCCTGGATCTTTTCGATCAGGTCGTCGGAGCCAACGAAGTCGGCGCCCGCGGCGATAGCGGCCTCGGCCTTGTCGCCGGTGGCGAAGACCAGCACGCGGGCGGTCTTGCCGGTGCCGTGCGGCAGGTTCACCGTGCCGCGGACCATCTGGTCGGCCTTGCGCGGGTCGACGCTGAGGCGGAAGGCCACCTCAACGGTCGCGTCGAACTTGGACGGGTTGGTCTCCTTGGCGAGAGTGATTGCCTCGACCGGGGCGTAAACCTTGTCCGCCTCGATCTTGGCTACAGCTGCCTCATATGCTTTGCTGCGCTTTGCCATCTGCTTTTTCTCCTTGTGCAGTTGTGGTCTGCGGACCGCGCCCGGCCCTGCCACAACGACGGCGGTGTTCCCACCTGTGGCGAGCTGTGTCGCCGTCGTTTTTTGATTTGTCTTGGTGGGGTCCTGCAGGACTTGTGTCCTGGCACGACCACCGGGGTTGAGGTGCTTAGCCCTCGACAGTGCCGATTGTCGAGCAGCTGCGGTGCTTGCTTCCGGCGAGTGCCTCGTTCCTCGGCCCTCACCGTACGCGAGCTCCTCGCTACTCGACCTCGATGCCCATGGAACGGGCGGTGCCGGCGATGATCTTGGCGGCAGCCTTGATGTCGTTGGCGTTGAGGTCGGCCATCTTGGTGCCGGCGATCTCATCGACCTGTGCCTGGGTCAGCTTCGCAACCTTGTTGGTGTGCGGGGTAGCCGAACCCTTCTGCACGCCTGCGGCCTTCTTGATCAGCTCGGCGGCCGGCGGGGTCTTGGTGATGAAGGTGAAGGAACGGTCTTCGTAGACCGTGATTTCAACCGGGATCACGTTTCCGCGCTGGGATTCCGTGGCGGCGTTGTACGCCTTGCAGAATTCCATGATGTTGACACCGTGCTGACCAAGCGCCGGACCGATCGGCGGGGCCGGGTTGGCGGCGCCTGCCTGGATCTGGAGCTTGATGAGGCCGGTGACCTTTTTCTTGGGGGCCATATCGGGTCCTTCTCTCACATTACGTACCGGCGGCACAGGAGCGTGCCGGCGGTGGTTGGCCACCATGGCTTGGCGGCCGGCCGTGCGGATTCGGACAAAGCGGGTCCGTATCCGCACGAAGTCTTGGTTAGTGGATCTTGGTGACCTGGCTGAACGAGAGCGTCACCGGGGTTTCGCGCTCGAAGATGGTCACCAGCACCACGAGCTGCTGGGATTCCGGCTTGATTTCGGAAATCGTTGCCGGCAGCGTCTCGAACGGCCCGTCGTTGACGGTGACGGACTCGCCGACCTCGAAGTTGACGGTGATCGGTGTGCTCGCTGCCGTCGCCTTGCCCGCAGCCTTGCCGCCGGCTTCCGTCTTGGTGCCCGTGATGGTGTGCTCCAGCATGGAAGCAACTTCCTTCAGGCTCAGCGGCACCGGGTTGTGCGCGTTGCCGACGAACCCGGTCACGCCGGGAGTGTGGCGGACGGCGCCCCATGAGGCGTCGGTCAGGTCCATCCGGACCAGCACGTAACCCGGGATGCGCACGCGCTTGACCAGCTTGCGCGTGGTGTTCTTGATCTCCACGACTTCTTCCATCGGGACCTGGATCTCGTAAATGAAGTCTTCCATGTTCAGGGTCTGGATACGGGTCTCCAGGTTGACCTTCACACGGTTTTCGTAGCCGGCGTAGGAGTGGATGACGTACCAGTCACCGGGCTGGCGGCGCAGCTTGGCGCGGAATGCTTCGAGGGCTTCCTCTTCCGTCTGCTCAACCTCTTCGGCCTCTTCGGCCGGCCCGGTCTCCTCCGGGGCACCGTCGGCGGCCACGGCTTCGGTCACGTCCGCCTCGGCGGCGGCTTCGGCGGCCTCGTCGAGGACGGGGGCGTCGTCGGCGGCCTGGTCAAGCTCGCTCGCCAGATCGGTACCGGCAGCCTCTTCTGCGGCGTCAACGCCAGAAGCCGGCACCTCGTCGGTGCCGGTCACGGTAACCTGCTCGTCGGCTTCCAGCTCCGCGTTCTCTTCGGAGTTCTGGGCTTCGAGTTCCTGGTCGGACACTTAGCTTCCTGCTTTCTTCTTCAGCTCACTTGACTCGCGGCGGCTTTGCGCCGTCGTCGTATCCATCCGTACGGCTGCCGCAACGCGGACGTTACTGTTCGGGTATGCCGTCTCCGAAGACGAAGAACGCGCCCTGGCCGAAAACCAGATCCAGTGCCGTGACGATCAACATCATGATGGCCACAAAGGCGATCACCACAAGCGTGTAGTTCAGCAGTTCCTTGCGGGTCGGCGTGACGACCTTTTTGAGTTCGGCAACGACCTGGCGGACAAACAAAATGATCCGGGCGAAGAGACCGCGCTTCTCGGTCTTTCGTCCGGTGGGGCGTCCCTGGGGACTGCTGGAAGACGTATCGGTCAACCTGGCCTCACTCATTCTGTCCGGTGTCCGGCCCCCGGACGGCCTCGGCCGGCCTGGACCGCTGCTTCGTGCTGGGATGCTGAACTGCTGCAGTTTATGCCTGCGGCGGTTCTGCGCAGGGCAGACAGGACTCGAACCTGCAACCTGCGGTTTTGGAGACCGCTGCGCTACCAATTGCGCCACTACCCTATGGAGCCGAATACTGCCGGATGCCCCCGCCGCGCGGGCATGGAACATCATGGCGTTTTCAACACCGAAGATCCAGTTTACGCCAGCGATGCGCCGACGTCGAACCGAACCCCGTTTGCCACCCAAAAGGCGACTGATCCATTATGCAACATTTCCGCCGGCCCGCTGACCAAGGGGGCCGGCGGACACCGGGCAACGTGCCGTACGCCCGACGGGCTGCACCCGGACTCGGGCTGCACCTAGACTATGGAACAGTCCTACACGCTACTGAAGACGGGAACCCCATGCCTGCCAACGCCCGCGTCTCCCGGCGCATTGCGTCCATCGCCGAATCCGCCACCCTCGCCGTCGATGCCAAGGCAAAAGCGCTGAAGGCTGCCGGGCGCCCGGTGATTGGCTTCGGGGCGGGCGAACCGGACTTCCCGACCCCGGACTACATCGTGGAGGCCGCCATCGAGGCCGCGCGCCAGCCGCGCTTCCACCGCTACTCCCCCGCCGGCGGCCTGCCCGAACTGAAGCAGGCCATCGCGGACAAGACGCTGCGCGATTCCGGCTACCGGGTGGACCCGGCCCAGGTGCTGGTGACCAACGGCGGCAAGCAGGCGGTGTACGAATCCTTCGCCACCTTGTTGGATCCGGGCGACGAGGTCCTGGTCCCCACGCCGTTCTGGACCACCTACCCCGAGGCGATCCGGCTGGCCGGCGGCGTCCCTGTGGAGGTCTTCGCCGGGCCGGAGCAGGGCTACCTGGTCACCGTCGACCAGCTCGAGGGCGCGCTGACCGACAAAACCAAGGTGCTGCTCTTCGTCTCCCCGTCCAACCCGACCGGTGCCGTCTACCAGCCGGAACAGGTTGCCGAGATCGGCCAGTGGGCCGCCTCGAAGGGCCTGTGGGTCATTACCGACGAGATCTACGAGCACCTCACCTACGACGGCGTGCCCTTCACCTCCATCGCCACGGCCGCCCCGGAGCTGGGCGACAAGGTCGTCATCCTCAACGGCGTGGCCAAGACCTACGCCATGACCGGCTGGCGGGTGGGCTGGATGATCGGCCCGAAGGACGTGGTCAAGGCCGCCACCAATATGCAGTCCCACGCCACCTCCAACGTGGCCAACGTGTCCCAGATGGCGGCGCTGGCCGCCGTGTCCGGACCGCTGACCGCGGTGGACGAGATGAAGGTTGCCTTCGACCGCCGCCGCAAGGCCATGGTCGAGGGTCTGAACGCCATCGCCGGCGTCGAATGCCCCACGCCGGAGGGCGCGTTCTACGCCTACGCCGACGTCCGCGGGCTGCTCGGCAAGGAATTCCCGACGGCGGGCGGCACCGTCCGTCCGGCGACCTCCGCCGAGCTCGCCTCGCTGATCCTCGACGAGGTCGAGGTCGCCGTCGTGCCCGGCGAGGCCTTCGGGCCGTCGGGCTTCGTGCGGCTGTCCTACGCCCTCGGCGACGAGGACCTCGCCGTCGGCGTCGGCCGGCTGCAGGATTTCCTGGCGAAGGCCAAGTAACCGCCGGAAACGGTGCCGGAAACGGTGCCGGAAACAGTGCCGGAAACAGTGCCGGAAACAGTGCCGGGGGGGGTTGGGGGGGGGGGGGGGGGGGGGGGGGGGGGTGGGGGTGGGTGGGGGGGGGGGGGGGGGGGGGGTTTGGGGGGTTCGGGGG